>NZ_NSDZ01000010.1:0-676616 GCF_002300155.1 Rhodococcus sp. ACS1 | reverse complement strand
ACTGACATTCATCGACACACTGTTGAGTTCTCAAAGAACACGCGCACACCATCACTGCCGAAGTATCAACTTCAGCCGCTCCGGGGCAACCGTTCCAACTTATCTCCTGCCGCGTCCCGGCGCAAACCGGGGCGATCAGGACATCTCGAAAGCATCGAAACTTGCTCGGTGTTCTCGGGAAGTTCAGGCGCCTGCGTCCAACCTCGTGTCCCCGGCCTCTCGGTCGGGGTTGGTGTCCGTGTCGCTCTGACCTGGAATAAGTTACGCGAATGAAAACGGAGCGTCAAATCCCCTGGTCAAAGGCATCCGGTACGTGAAATCCGCTGGTGGCCCGCGCTACGCGCGGGCCACCGGACGGAGTAGGTCCGAATTACGCCGCTGTGACCCGCCGCACGCTAGTTCGACAACACTTTGACGCCGGCGAAGTTGCGCTTTCCGCGCCGAACCACGAGCCACGTCCCGTGCAGCAGATCGCCCGATTCGGGAGTCCAGTCCTCACTGGAGATCTTCTGGTTGTTGACGGAGGCGCCGCCTTCCTTCACAGCGCGGCGGGCCGCACCCTTGCTCTCGCACAAGCCGCTGAGAACGAGAAGGTCGACGATGCTGGACGGCTCGCCCGGCGCGAGTTCTGCGACGGACGCCTCCCGAAGGGCGGCGCCGAGCGTCGGCTCGTCCAGGTCCTGCAGTTCCGCGCGGCCGAACAGTGCCTGGCTCGCGAGCTCCACGGCACGGGTGTTGGCTTCGCCGTGCACGAGTGTCGTCATCTCGGCGGCGAGCCGGCGCTGGGCCTCGCGGGCATGCGGCCGCTCGGCGGTGGCCGTCTCCAGTTCCGCCAGCTCCTCGGCGGTGAGGAAAGTGAACCACCGCAGGTACTTGATCACGTCGGCGTCGCCGGTGTTCACGAAGTACTGGTACCACGCGTAAGGGCTCGTCATCTCCGGGTCGAGCCACAGGCTTCCGCCTCCGGTCGACTTTCCGAACTTCTTGCCGTCCGCCGACGTGACGAGCGGGACTGTCAGACCGTGAACCGATTCGGCGTCGACGCGCCGGTTCAGCTCGACGCCGGCGATGATATTGCCCCACTGATCGGATCCGCCGACCTGCAGTGAACAACCGTGGCTGCGTCGCAGGTGCAGGTAGTCGTTGGCCTGGAGCAGCATGTAGCTGAATTCGGTGTAGGACATGCCGTCGGTTTCGAGGCGACGCTTCACGGTGTCCCGCGCGAGCATCACGTTGACGGAGAAGTGCTTGCCCACGTCGCGGAGGAAGTCGATGGCCGACAGCTTGCCGGTCCAGTTCATGTTGTTCTCGATGACGGCGCCACTCGGCGAGTCGTCGAACTCGACGAACCGTTCGAGCTGACCCCGAATCCGATCGGCCCATTCCGCCACGGTGTCGGCGGAGTTCATCGTGCGTTCACCGACGTCGCGGGGATCGCCGATCAGACCGGTCGCGCCACCCGCCAGCACGATGGGACGGTTGCCCGCGCGCTGGAATCGCTTCAGCGCGAGCAGCGGCACGAGATGGCCGGCGTGCAAACTCGGTCCGGTCGGATCGAAACCGGCATAGAGCGTGACCGGTCCGGCGTCGAGATCACGGCGCAGCGCGTCCAGATCGGTTGATTGGGCAATGAGCCCGCGCCAGGTCAGTTCATCGATGATGTTCTCAGTCACGGGTTCGATCATCCCATCCGCTCGTCGGCGGGCGTCGCACGCGGGCTTCTCCGGTACGCGGACACCGCCGGCGACTCCGGAATCCAGAAGCGCCACGGGCGGTCGGCGGCCGTGCTGACCCCGACCCGCGGGCCGCTCACCCAGCCGTCCGAATCCGCAACCTCCAGCCGAACGGGCGAATCGGTTTCGAACAGTGCCGCACCGTTCTCGGCGAGGGTGACGCCGGTCGCGGACCCCAGGTTGCCGGGCCCGCGCGCCCAGTCGGCCGGTCTCGTCACGCGGGGTCTGCGTGCCCGGACCGTCGCGGACCCGTCGAGCACTTCGCCCGCACGCAGCAGCACTCCGCCCGCGGTGCCGACCGGCCCGTAGGACACGTTCATGCAGAAGTGCATCCCGTAGCTGCGGTAGACGTACAGGTGCCCGGCCGGGCCGAACATCACCTCGTTGCGCGGCGTCCTCCCCCGGTACGAGTGCGAAGCCGGGTCGGGCCACGGGCCGTCCTTCTCGCCGCCGTACGCCTCCACCTCGACGATGCGGATCCGGACGTCGCCGACGATCAGCGTGGATCCGAGGACGATGTGCGCGGCGTCCACGGGTTCCGCCCGGTCGAGTCGATCGATGGTCACGTCCCGATTCTCCACAACCGTTGACGCCGCCACCCCGACGGTCGCATAATTCATCACACAATGAATTCACCCAGTGATGAATTGAGGCCCGCCATGAATGGCAGTGCAGCGATCGACATCCGTGATCTGCACGTGCGCCGAGGCAGGAACGAGGTGCTGCACGGCATCGACGTCCAGGTGCCGAGCGGATCCATAACCGGCCTCCTCGGACCCTCCGGATGCGGAAAGACCACGCTGATGCGGTGCGTGGTCGGCACTCAGATCGTGGAATCCGGGACGGTCACCGTGCTGGGGTCCCCCGCAGGCTCGGTCTCGTTGCGAAGCCGCGTCGGGTACGTCACCCAGTCCCCCAGCGTGTACGCCGACCTCACGGTCAGGAAGAACGTCGCCTACTTCGCCGCGCTCTACGGTCAGCCGTCGAGCGCGGTCACCGAAGCGGTCGACGCGGTGGGGCTGACGCGCTTCGCCACCCAGAAGGCGGCAGATCTGTCGGGTGGGCAGCTGGGCCGGGTCAGCCTGGCGTGCGCGCTGGTGGCGCGCCCCGAGATCCTCGTCCTCGACGAACCCACCGTCGGCCTGGACCCACTCCTGCGCGTCGAACTCTGGGAGCGGTTCGAGGAACTCGCCGCCGCCGGCACCACTCTGCTGGTGTCGAGCCACGTCATGGACGAGGCCGAACACTGCGCGTCGCTCCTGCTCATGCGGGACGGCTACGTTCTCGCGCAGGTCTCCCCCGGCGGGCTCCGGGAACAGACCGGTGAGACGAGCCTCGAAGACGCCTTCCTGAACCTCATCCGCGCATCACATGTCGGGAGTGAGAACTGATGAACGTCACGATCTTCGCGGCCACGGCGGGCCGGATCCTCGCGCAACTGCGGACGGATCACCGCACGGTCGCCATGATTCTGGTGGTGCCCAGCCTGCTGATGGTGCTGCTGTACTTCCTGTATCAGAACGTTCCGGCGCCGCCCGGTCAGCAATCGCTGTTCGAGCGCGTCGCGATCACGATGCTGGGCATCCTGCCGTTCGTCGTGATGTTCCTCGTCACGTCGATCGCGATGCAACGCGAACGGACGTCCGGCACCCTCGAACGCCTGCTCACGACGCCCATGGGCAAACTCGACCTGCTCGGCGGCTACGCCGCGGCGTTCTCCAGCGCCGCTGCGGCGCAGGCGGCGCTGGCGTGTGCGGTCTCGTTCGGATTTCTCGGCCTCACCACCGAGGGCAGCGTGACGTGGGTGCTGCTGATCGCCGTGCTGAACGCGATCCTCGGCGTGGCACTCGGTCTGCTGTGCAGCGCGTTCGCGCGCACCGAATTCCAGGCGGTGCAGTTCATGCCGGTGGTCGTGGTTCCCCAGCTCTTCCTGTGCGGGCTCCTCGTTCCACGGGATCAGCTCCCCACCTGGCTGGAGTGGATCAGCAACGTCCTCCCGCTGAGCTACGCCGTCGAGGCGTTGCAACAGGTCGCCACCCACCCCGGGGCGACCGGCCTCATGTGGCGTGACCTGGCGGTGGTCGCCGCCTTCGCCCTGTTCGCACTGTCGCTGGGCGCCGCGACGCTGAGGCGCCGCACACCATGACCGACCCCGCGACACGCACTGACGGCGCCCCCGGGCTGCGGACCGGACGACGCCCGGGCAACCCGGACACGCGGTCACGGATACTGACTGCCGCACGAAAACTGTTTGCACAGAACGGCTTCGACAAGACCAGCGTCCGTTCCGTGGCCTCCGGGGCGGGCGTCGACTCCGCTCTGGTCCACCACTACTTCGGAACGAAGCGACAACTGTTCCTCGCGTCGGTGGACATTCCGGTGGACCCGACGAAGGTGATCGCGCCGGTGCTCGACACCCCGCCGGACGAGATCGGCAGCCGCCTCGCCCGGGCCGTGTTCTCGGTCTGGGAGTCGCCGCACAAGCCCGCCGTGGTCGCGGCGTTCCGGTCCGCGATGGCGGGGAACGAACCGACCCTCATCCGCACGTTCCTCCTCGAGGTCGTGCTCCGAGACCTCGGACCGCGCGTCGACGAACCACCCGGAACCGGCATGCTGCGCATGCAATTGGTGGCATCGCAGATGGCCGGTGTGCTGGTGACGCGGTACATCCTCGAAATCGAGCCACTCGCGTCGCTGCCCGTCGACGACCTGGTCGCGATCGTCGCCCCGACGTTGCAGCGTTATCTCACCGGCGATCTGCCGGTGTGATCAGGCCTCGCCGGCCGCCCGGGCGAGCAGCGTCTCGTGCTCGGCCGCGTCGACGTCCCTGGCCTCGTCGATCAGCAGGACGGGGATCCCGTTCTCGATGGGATACGCCCGCCGAAGGCGAGGGTTGTAGAGCAACTCGTCTCCGACCAACAGCAGAGGACCCTTGTCCTGTGGGCACGCGAGAATGCCGAGCAACGTCGGATCAATAACCACGGAAGTCCTCTCCAACCGTTCGGGTGAGCAGTGTCAGGCTACCGCGCGCCGGCGGGCACTCCGGCGGAGCCGTCCTCGAACTCGGCGGCCACCGCCTTGGTCAGCCGCCGGTACTGGTGCGATTCCGGATCGGCGTACCACACACGGGTTCCCGGCTTGGGCAGGCCGGCAGCGCTCAGGGCATCGGCATTCGGGCGGTACGAGGACCCCAGCGGGATGTCCCCCACCACCTGGATGATGTCGGGCCGCAGCGCGGGAGCAAGCGCGTCGAGCGCGTCGGAGATCTCCGCCAGTCTCGGCGGCGGCCCGTCGCGGAGGGTGAACGCGGCAACGGCCAGCGTGCGACCGCCGACCGCGACCCCGTAGGCCACCGCGAGGTCGACACGATCGACGGACCCGAGCGCGTCGACGATCGGCTGGGTGAACACCGCGCCCCGGGGAGTCGCGATCACGGTCTTCCTGTGGTCGACCAGCCAGTAGTCCCCGTCGGCGTCGCGGCGGAAGAGGTTCTCCGTCGGAATCCACGCGTCGCCCGCGGCGAAGATTCCCCGCATCGCGCCGCCGGACATCTCGGCGTGCACGCCCGCCCTGCCGAGGAGCAGACCGACCTCGTCGTCCTCGCATTCGCGGATGAATCCCTGCTCGTCCTCCAGCAGCCGGCCGGCGATCGGGTCGTAGGCCGCGAGCCGCACCTCGGCGCTGCCGGGCAGGGGCCGCCCCTTCGCCCCGACCTTCGCGCCTGCGACGTTCGCGAGAACCACGTCGCCCTCGGTGGAGGCGTAGAACTCGAGGACCTTCGCCGGTGCGAATCGTTCCGTCGTGCGGCGCCACAAGCCCTGCGGCATTCCGGATCCGATGAAGAGCCGGACGGGGTGGCTTCCGTCGAGCGCGAGGTTCTCGGCGTCGAGGATCTCGCGCATCATCGTCCACGTGTAGCTGACCACTGTGACGCCGTAGCGGTGGACCTCCTCGGCGAACCGCTCGGGGTCGAGTCCGCGCGAGAGCGCGATCCGCGATCCACCCGCCACGGCGCCACCGATCGCGGCGAGCAGGCTCGACGAATGATGCAGAGGCGCAAGGCAATACACGGTGTCACCGCGGTCGAGATCGGCAGCCGAGGCCGTTCCGAACGCCGACAGCGCCCACCGGTAGTTCGTGATCTGCTTGGTCTCCCAGTGCCCGTTGGACTCACTGCAGATGATGAACGCCAATTCGCGGGCCAGTCCGGGATCGGGCCGGTACCAGCCCGGCAACGTCACCGCGTCGGGGTCGATCTTCTCGAGATCGACGACGTTTGCAGACGCATCCACGTCGAGATTGCGCTGGGCGCCGCCGCCGAGCACGAGCACTTGGATGCCGGTGGCGAGCGCGGCGTCCAGATTCTCCGGATCGGTGACGATGCGCTCGACACCGTCGATTCGGAGGGCGGTGTGGACTTCCCGCCCCGGGGGCAGGAGGACCGCGACGGCACCGAGACGGGACAGCGCGACGATGGCGGCGAGCGCGCTCGGGCGCGTCTGCATCACGACGCCGACGTGAGCGGCGGGACGGACACCGGCCTGGATCAGACCGCGGACCACGTTGTCGATCCGCTGATTGACCGCCTCGTAGGTATGCACGCGATTGTCGAAGAGGAAGCACTCGCCGCCCGGCGCCTTTCGGCGCTGCTCGGCCAGCAACCGGCTGAGCGAGATCTGGGTGTGCGGCTGGATCTGGCCGAGCCGGGCCAGCCGGGGCAGCGCCCGCGTGGCCTCGCCGGACAGCTCCACCGTGCCGCGCAACGCGCCGGACGCGAAGTCGCTGATTCCTTTGCCGACACCGACACCCACCTCGGCGACCGACGCCACGGTGTGAATGATGCGGTCGCTGATGGACACTCCGGATTCGCTACCGAAGTGCTCGTCGTAGCGCATGAGCTCGATGTTGGTGGGGCGCGGCCCCAGCCCCTCGTTCCACAGCACCCACTTGCCGGTCGTCGGCCACGTGTGGGTCGCCGCGGCCGAGCCGACCACGAGACCGAAATGCCCTGCCCGCAACGTCGATTCGTACACGTTCGCACGTGGGGCGGCCCGGCGGATGCCGCGGACGGCCAACGGCTGACCGATGTCGTCGACCTCTCCCACGAACGCGAGGACCGGACAGGTCAACTCCGCGAGCGACACCACCTGGTCCTTGATCACGAACCCGCCGGTCATCATGCGGTTGTGCACGATGAACTGCTTGAGCAACTCCGCGACGGCCGGACCGGACCACGCAACCCAGCCCTCGGTCGCGAGGAACCGTCGCTGCTGCTCCCGCGGCAACAGCGCTTCCCTGTCGTGCAACTGACGGAGGAAATCCAACCTCGACTTCAGTGTCTTGACGGGGTCGAGGAGCTGAAACCCGGTGCGGGCCATCCACCCCGACACCGCGAGCCGGTTGAAGACGTGGTCCGCGAGGAAACCCGCGGCGTCGGTGGCGAACCCGGCCGGGATCCCGAACGGCAGCCCGGCGAGCGTGTCGACCGGACTGCCGAACGTCACGAGCCCGGCGATGTTGCGGCTGCGGCGGTACGCGGCGGCCTGGTAGGCGAACATGCCGCCCTGCGAATATCCGGAGAGATAGACGTCACGCCCGGTGTGCGACCGCACCTGATCGATGATCTCGCTGATCGCGACGATGTGGTCGGCGAGATTCCGATCCCAGCCGCCCTCTTCGGAATCCGGCGAACCGAAGTCGACGACCCAGGGGTCGATCCCCATCGAGCGCAGGATGCCGACCGCGCCCTGGTCCCGTGTGACGTCGTAGACGTCGGCCGACATCATCATCGGCGGGACCAGGACGATCGGGGGTCCGGCGTCGGCCGGGTCCGTGTCGGGGAAATACCGTCGGAGCCGATACATCGGTGCGCGTTCGACCACCTCGAACGGCGATGTGGTGAGGTCCGTCTCGAGTCCGCCGAGACGAACCACCTCCAACCCGTTCTGCGCCGTCGCCACCACGCGACGGATCGGGCCCATCACCGTTTCGGTATTCAGTCCCACGAACACTCTCCCAGACTCTCGAACCGTGACGCACGTCTCGCTGCCGCCCGCCCTCACCCTACTGCGCTCGACGCGTCACACAGCCCCTAATCCGGGGCGTCCGACGCCGGTGTCATCGACACCACTCGCGCAGCGACTCGGACAGCTGACGGACCCCGCCCAACTGTTCGGCCACACGGATACCGGCCGTACCGCCGCGGGCGTTACGCGAGGCGATCGAGCCCTCGACGGTGAGCACCTCCCGCACGTCCGGGGTGAGAGCCGGATCGACTCCGGCGAGTTCTTCGTCGGTGAGATCCTCGAGTCCGGCGCCCCGCGCCTCGGCGACGCGGACACACGCCCCCGCAGCCTCGTGCGCGACGCGGAAGGGGACGCCCTGACGGACGAGCCACTCGGCGATGTCGGTGGCCAGCGTGAAGCCCGCCGGTGCCAGTTCCGCCATTCGATCCGTGTGGAATTCGAGGGTGGAGACCAGTCCGGTGATCGCCGGGAGCAGCAACTCGAGCTGCGCCACCGAATCGAAGACCGGTTCCTTGTCCTCCTGCAGATCCCGGTTGTACGCGAGCGGCTGCGCCTTCAGCGTCGCCAGCAGACCGGTCAAGTTGCCGATCAGCCGGCCCGACTTGCCGCGGGTCAGCTCGGACACGTCGGGGTTCTTCTTCTGCGGCATGATCGACGAGCCGGTCGACCAGGCGTCGGCGAGCGTGATGTAGCCGAATTCCGGAGTGCTCCACAGGATGACCTCCTCGGCCATCCGCGACAGGTCGACGCCGATCATCGCGAGCACGAACGCCGCCTCGGCCGCGAAATCCCGCGACGACGTGGCGTCGATCGAGTTCTCGGCCGACGAATCGAACGCGAGCTCCGCGGCGATCGCCTCCGGATCGAGTCCGAGCGACGATCCGGCCAGTGCTCCGGAACCGTACGGCGACACGGCCGCCCGCACGTCGAAGTCCCGCAGCCGCTGAACGTCACGGAGCAACGGGTGCGTGTGCGCCAGCAGGTGGTGCGCGAGCAGCACCGGCTGCGCGGCCTGCAGGTGGGTCTTGCCCGGCATCACCGCGGAGGGGTGCGCGGCGGCCTGCGTGGCGAGGGCGTCGACGACGTCGAGCACACCCTCGGCGACGCGGCGGACGGCGTCCCGCAGCCACATCCGGAACAGCGTCGCCACCTGATCGTTGCGCGAACGCCCGGCGCGCAGGCGTCCCCCGACCTCGGGACCGACCCGATCGATCAGACCGCGCTCGAGCGCCCCGTGCACGTCCTCGTCGGATTCGCTCGGGACGAACTCGCCGCTCGCGACGTCGGCCGCGAGCCTGCCGAGACCGTCGAGCATCGTCGCCAGGTCCTGGTCACCGAGCAGGCCGGCCTTGTGCAGCACCCGGGCGTGCGCCTGGGAGGCGCGCACGTCGTACGGGGCCAGCACCCAGTCGAAGTGAGTGGACTTGCTCAGCGCCGCCATGGCGGCGGCCGGTCCGGACTCGAACCGGCCACCCCAGAGGGCTCCTTCGTTGGTGCCGTGAGCACTCATACCTAGAGACCCAGATCGCGCTTCGCCGCGACCTTCGAGGACAGTCCGTGGATCTGGACGAATCCCTTGGCGTACGACTGGTCGAACGTGTCGCCCTCGTCGTAGGTGGCCAGGTTGAAGTCGTACAGCGACTGGTTGCTGCGGCGGCCGTTGACGATGATCGCACCGCCGTGCAGCACCAGCCGGATGTCACCGGAGACGCGTTCCTGCGTCTTCTCGATGAACGTGTCCAGCGCGACCTTCAGCGGGGAGAACCACAGGCCGTCGTACACCAGCTCGCTCCAGCGCTGCTCGGTCTGACGCTTGTAGCGACCGAGTTCGCGTTCCTGCGTGACGTGCTCGAGTTCCTGGTGCGCGTTGATGAGCACCATGGCACCGGGAGCCTCGTAGATCTCCCGGCTCTTGATGCCGACGAGACGGTCCTCGACGACGTCGAGGCGGCCGACACCCTGGGCGCCTGCGCGGCGGTTGAGTTCCTGGATCGCCTCGAGGACACTGACGGGCTTGCCGTCGATCGCGACGGGGCGTCCGGCCTCGAAGCTGATGATCAGCTCGTCCGGGGCCTGCCAGTTGACGGTCGGATCCTGCGTGTAGTCGTAGACGTCCTTGGTCGGCGCGTTCCACAGGTCCTCGAGGAACCCGGTCTCCACGGCGCGGCCCCACACGTTCTGGTCGATCGAGAACGGTGACTTCTTGGAGACGTTGATCGGGATCTCGTTTTCCTCGGCGAACGCGATCGCCTTCTCCCGGGTCCATGCGTAGTCGCGGACCGGTGCGATGACGTCGAGGTCGGGAGCGAGCGATCCGAAGCCCACCTCGAACCGGACCTGGTCGTTGCCCTTGCCGGTGCAGCCGTGCGCGACGGTGGTGCCGCCGTGGGCACGCGCGGCCTCGACGAGGTGCTTGACGATCAGCGGGCGGCTGATGGCCGACACGAGGGGGTAGCGGTCCATGTAGAGGGCGTTGGCCTGGATGGTCGGCAGGCAGTATTCGTCGGCGAATTCGTCGCGCGCGTCCACCACGACCGATTCGACCGCACCGCAGTCGAGTGCACGCTGGCGCACGACCTCCATGTCCTCGCCGCCCTGGCCGAGATCGATGGCGACAGCAACAACTTCCTTGCCGGTCTCCTTGCCGATCCAGCTGATGGCGACTGAGGTGTCCAGCCCGCCCGAGTAGGCGAGTACGACGCGATCGGCCATGGTCCTTGTGCTCCTTAGGTTGAAGATCTGTAGAGATGATTCAGTTGTCAGGCGAGGGATTCGATCTTGGCCGCGAGTTCCGCCCCGCTCAGCGGCTCGCGTGCCACCACGAGAATGGTGTCATCCCCCGCGATGGTTCCCACGACGTCAGGTAATGATGCCCGATCGAGTGCGCTCGCCAGATAGTGCGCTGCCCCCGGGGGAGTTCTCAGCACCGCCATGTTGCCACTGGCATCGGTCGACACCAGTAGCTCCCCCAGCAACCGCGACAGCCGGTCGGTTCCGCCGGAGACGCCGCGGACGGGATTTCCGTCCTCGGGCACCACGTACACCCCGGCGCCACCGTCGGCGGCACGGAGTTTCACGGCACCGAGTTCTTCGAGGTCGCGCGACAACGTGGCCTGGGTGGCATCGATGCCTTCGGCCGCGAGCAGCGCCGCGAGTTCGGTCTGGCTGCGGACCGGGTTGTTCGACAGGATCGCGACGATGCGCGCCTGCCGACCCGCCCGGGTCGGCGCCGTTGCCGCGTTCGCTGTGCGCTGCGGCGGTGCCGCACCTGTGCGCTGCGGCGGTGCCGCACCTGCGCGCTGCGGCGGTGCCGCATTCACGGACGGTCCCCGGTTCGTTGTGCGAGCAGCCACACCAGCAGTGCCTTCTGCGCGTGGAGGCGGTTCTCCGCCTCGTCCCAGACGACGCTCTGCGGTCCGTCGAGGATCGCGTCGGTGATCTCCTCGCCGCGGTGGGCGGGCAGGCAGTGCAGGACCACCGCATCGGCATCGGCCCTCGCGAGCAGCGCCTCGTTGATCTGGAACGGGCGGAACGGGCCGACCCGGTCGAGTCCGTCGTTCTCCTGGCCCATCGACGTCCAGGTGTCGGTGACGAGTGCGTCCGCTCCGACGACCGCCGCCTGCGGATCCTCGCTGAGGGTGATGGTCGCGCCGGTGTCGGCGGCCCGCGCGCGGGCTGCGTCGACCACCCAGGGCAGGGGTGCGAATCCCTCGGGGCTGGCGATGGTCACGTCGACGCCTGCGGTGACACCGCCCAGCATCAGCGAGTGCGCCATGTTGTTGGCGCCGTCACCGAGGTAGGTGAGCTTCAGACCCTTCAGCGAGCCCTTCCGCTCCGCGAGGGTCTGCAGGTCGGCCAGAACCTGGCACGGGTGGAACTCGTCGGACAGCGCGTTGACGATCGGGACGTCGGCGCCGGACGCCATCGCCTCGAGCCGCTTCTGCCCGAACGTGCGCCACACCACGGCGTCGACGTACCGCGACAGGACGCGGCCGGTGTCCTGCAACGTTTCCTCGCGGCCGAGCTGGGTGCTGCGCCCGTCGACGACGATCGCGTGACCGCCCAGCTGCGCGATGCCCATCTCGAACGAGAACCGGGTACGCGTGGAGTTCTTCTCGAAGATCACGCCGACCCCGCGGGGGCCCTCGAGCGGACGTTCGGCGAACGGGGCCTTCTTCAGCCTGGCGGCGAGTTCGAGGACCTCCGCCTGCTGTTCGGGGGTGAGGTCGTCGTCCCGGAGAAAGTGTTTCACCACGGTCGTCACTGCTTTCCCGGCTGAGCGGCCGATTGCGCGTTGTCGAGGATCGCAGGCAGCGCCGCGACGAATCCTTCGGCCTGCTCGTCCGTGAGGACGAGGGGCGGAGCGAGCCGGACGACGCCCGGCTGCGCGGCGTTGATCAGGTATCCGGCCTCGCGGGCGGAGTTCTCCACCGCGGGGGCCACGTCCTGGGTGAGGACGATGCCGAGCAGCAGTCCGGCGCCGCGGACGTGGTCGATCAGCGGGTGGCCGAGACCTTCGATGCCTGCCGACAGCGTCTTGCCGAGCGTGTCGGCGCGGGAGATGAGGTCGTCCTCGGCGATGGTCCGCAGCACGGCGAGCGCCGCCGACGCGCAGACAGGATTCCCGCCGAACGTCGTGCCGTGCTTGCCCGGCCCGAACAGGTCCGCGGTCGCGCCGGTGGCGATGCACGCGCCGATCGGCATCCCGCCCCCCAAGCCCTTCGCGAGAGTCATGACGTCGGGCACGATCCCGACCGCCTGGTGAGCGTAGAACCAGCCGGTGCGGCCGATCCCGGTCTGCACTTCGTCGAGCACGAGCAGTGCGCCGCGATCGGCGGTGATCTGCCGTGCGCCTGCGAGGTATCCCTCCGGCGGAACGACGACTCCGCCCTCGCCCATCATCGGCTCCAGGAACACGGCTGCGGTGTCGGCGTCGACGGCCTTGTCGAGTGCGTCGAGGTCGCCGTACGGCACGTGCATGACACCCGGAGGCATCGGCTCGAACGGCGCCCGCTTGGCGGCCTGCCCGGTGAGCGCGAGAGCGCCCATCGTCCGGCCGTGGAAGGAGTTCTCCGCCGCGATGATCTTCGATCGTCCCGTGGCCCGCGCGAGCTTGAACGCCGCCTCGTTGGCCTCCGTGCCGGAATTGCAGAAGAACACGCGCCCGGGTGCGCCCAGATGGGACAGCAATTTCTCGGCCAGTTCGATCGCCGGCTCGCTGGCGTACAGGTTCGACACGTGACCGAGGGTCGACAACTGCGCCGTGACGGCCTCGATGATCGCCGGGTGTGCGTGCCCGAGGATGTTGACGGCGATGCCGGCGAGGAAGTCGACGTACTCCTTGCCGTCGGCGTCGGTGAGCACCGCACCCTGACCGCGCGTGAGTGCCACCCGGGGGACGCCGTACGTGTTCATCAGGGCGCCGGACCAGCGCTGCTGGAGTTCCGGGGTTCCGGTCATGGGGCAACTCCCTCGGTAGGTGAAGTCGGGGCGGGCGTGACCATCGTGCCGATGCCCTCGCCGGTGAACAGTTCGAGCAGAACGGAATGCGCGAGGCGGCCGTCGATGACGTGCGCGGTGGGTACCCCGCCGCGGACCGCGCGCAGGCAGGCCTCCATCTTGGGCACCATGCCTGCGTCGAGACTCGGCAGCAGTTGCGCGAGCGCGTCCACGTCGATCTCGGTGGCCAGCGAATCGCGGTCCGGCCAGTTCGTGTACAGCCCTTCGACATCCGTGAGGACCACGAGCTTTTCGGCGCCGATGGCCTCGGCGAGCGCGGCGGCGGCGGTGTCCGCGTTGATGTTGTGCACCACACCGTCCGAGTCGGGGGCGATGGTCGACACCACGGGAATTCGGCCCGCGCGGATGAGGTCGAGAACAGCCTCCGGATTCACGGTCGTGACGTCGCCGACGAGTCCGATGTCCGTCGGCCTGCCCTCGACCATCACGGTGCGCTTGGTGGCGGTGAACAGATGTGCGTCCTCGCCGGAGATCCCGACGGCGTACGGTCCGTGGGCGTTGATCAGCCCGACCAGTTCGCGGCCGACCTGACCGAACAGCACCATCCGGACGACGTCCATCACCTCGGGGGTGGTGACGCGGAAGCCGCCCTTGAATTCCCCTGTCATGCCGAGCTTTCCGAGCATGGCATTGATCTGGGGGCCGCCGCCGTGCACGACGACCGGCTGAATTCCGACCGTCCGCAGGAACGCCATGTCGGCGGCGAACGCCGTCTTCAGCGCGTCGTCGACCATGGCGTTGCCGCCGTACTTCACGACGACGACCTTGTCGCGGAACTGCTGCAGCCACGGCAGCGCCTCCGCCAGGACGTGTGCCTTCTGGTGATCGGTGATGCCGGTGAGCGCTTCGCTGGCCGCTGTCATGACGAATACGCCGAATTCTCTTCGACATAGGCGTGCGAGAGGTCGGTGGTCCGGATGGTCACCGCGTGCTCGCCCAGACCCAGGTCGATGTCGAGGGCGATGTCGATGTCGCTCAGGTCCACGTCCCGCGCACCCGGGGCGCCGACGCCGTCGATGCAGACGGGGGCGCCGTTGAACGACACCGAGATCTTGTCGGGGTCCAGTTCGATCGGCGCGATGCCGATCGCGGCGAGGACCCGGCCCCAGTTGGGGTCGGAACCGAACAGCGCCGTCTTGACGAGGCTGTCCCGCGCCACCGTCCGGGCCCCGATCAGCGCGTCGTGCTCGCTGACCGCGCCGCTGACGGTGACCTGCACCCGCTTGGTGACGCCCTCCGCGTCGGCCATCATCTGCTCGGCCAGATCGTCGCAGACGGCCGTCACGGCCGCGTTCAGTTCGTCCTGGGTGGGTGTCACGTTGCTCGCACCGGACGCGAGCAGCAGCACGGTGTCGTTGGTCGAGGTGGCACCGTCGACGTCCAGTCGGTCGAACGTCAGCCGGGTGGCGGCCCGCAGCGCGGCGTCGAGTTGAGCGGCGGTCGCGACGGCGTCTGTCGTCACCACGCACAGCATCGTCGCCAGCGCCGGCGCCAGCATGCCGGCGCCCTTCGCCATCCCGCCGACGTTCCACTTGCCCGCATGATGCAGGGCGGCCTGCTTCGGCACCGTGTCGGTGGTCATGATCGCGTACGCGGCGTCGGTGCCACCCGAGATTCCGCCTGCGAGTTCGTGGACGGCCTCCGTGACGCCGGTCAGGACCTTGTCCATGGGCAGGCGGTCGCCGATCAGACCGGTCGAGCACACCGCGACCTCGACGGCACCGGTCTCGGTGCCCCAGTTGCTCAGCGCCGACGCCACTTCCTCGGCCGTCTTGTGCGCGTCCTGGAATCCGCCCGCACCCGTGCACGCGTTGGCACCACCCGAATTGAGCACGACGGCGCGCAGCCTGCCCGTGGTGAGCACCTGCTGCGACCACAGCACGGGGGCGGCTTTCACCTTGTTCGCGGTGAAGACGCCCGCCGCCGCGAGTTCCGGCCCCTCGTTGAGGACGAGGGCCAGGTCGGCGTTTCCGCTCGCCTTGATACCCGCCTTGATCCCGGACGCGCGGAAGCCCGCGGGCCCCGACACCCCCTGGCTGCGGACCAGGGTGCCGCCGGCGACTTCCCGGGTCGGGTGCGGATCGATCGTGCTGTCACTGCTCACGGGGCAACTCCCACTGTCGAGAGACCGGCGGTCTCGGGTAGTCCAAGCGCAAGATTCATCGATTGCACCGCTCCCCCGGCGGTGCCCTTCGCAAGGTTGTCGATCACGGCGATCACGACGATCTGTCCGGCGTCGGCGTCGACCGTCACCGCGATCTGGACCGCGTTCGATCCGATGACCGCCCCGGTCTGCGGCAGCACGCCCTGGGGCAGCACGTGCACGAACGGCTCGTCCGCGTAAGCCTTTTCGTAGATCGCGCGCACCTCGTCCTCGGTCGCCGTGGTGACCGCGGTGCAGGTGGCGAGGATGCCGCGCGGCATGGGCGCCAGCACGGGGGTGAACGACACGGTGACACGCTCACCGGCGAGTTCGGAGAGATTCTGGATGATCTCCGGTGTGTGGCGGTGCACGCCGCCGACGCCGTACGCGCGGACCGAACCCATCACCTCGGAGCCGAGCAGATCGGCCTTGGGGGCACGTCCCGCGCCGGACGCGCCGGTCACCGCGACGATCGTGACCCGCGGTTCGACGACGCCCGCCGCGACCGCGGGAGCCATCGCCAGGCTCGACACCGTCGGGAAGCACCCGGGGACGGCGATGCGGGTGGCGCCCGCCAACTTCTCGCGGGCACCGGGAAGTTCCGGAAGTCCGTACGGCCAGCTACCTGCGTGCGGGCTCTTGTAGTACCGCTCCCAGTCCTCGGCGTTCGTCAGCCGGAAGTCCGCGCCGCAGTCGATGATGACCGTGGACTCGGGCAGGTCCTTCGCGTACTGCGCCGAATTGCCGTGCGGCAGACCGAGGAACACCACGTCGTGACCGGAGAGCGTGTCGACGGTGGTGTCTTCAAGCACTCGGTCGGCGAGGGGAAGCAGATGCGGATGGTGTGAGCCCAGGGTCGAGCCGGCGTTGCCGCCGGCGGTGAGCGCGCCGATGACGAGCGAACCGTCCGCATACGACGGGTGCCCCAGCAGCAGACGCAGCACTTCGCCACCGGCGTATCCGCTCGCGCCGGCGACGGCAATCCTGATCGGTTTTCCCGCGTGCTCAGTCATACGATTGATTATGCATCATCATGCAAGCTAATACACAACGTGGTCTTTCGGCGGGACGGAAACCGCGGTCACTGCTTGCCGAGCGACCGCCGGATCTCGTCGAGCTTGGCCTTACCCGCCTTCTCCCGCTTCTCCCACGCATCCTCCAGCGATTGCCCCGACGGGCTGTCGTGCGCGAGTTCCGAGGAGCCCATCGCCGTGCCGAACCGTCCCTCGATCCGCTCACGTACGCGGTCGAACGTCGGGACACCGCCCGGGGTGTAGTCCGGCTCCGGCACACCCAGCACGATGTGGGGCACGACCTCCGCGGTCACCGGATCCTCGGCCGGAATCGCCGCACCCACGTCCACGGCCGCGAGAAGCGCGCCGAGACCCGGACGTCCGGCGGCCACCGCACGCACCACCTCGAGGAACTCGGCGTCGGTCAACTGACTGGCCGCCGCCACGACGTCGCGCACCTCGGTCATCGCCTGCTCCTCACCGTCCCGGGCCCTCCACCCAGGCTACGGGTCAGCTGCGCAGTTCGGCACCCACCGCCGCGGTCGCCGCGGCGACCGCGGCATCGCGAGCGGCGCTCGCCTCGTCCTCGGTCAGAGTGCGGTCGGCGCCCCGGAATCGCAGCGCGAACGCCAGCGACTTCCGGCCCTCCCCGACCTGCTCACCCTCGAACACGTCGAACAACCGGATGTCCTCGAGGAGTTCCCCGCCACCCGACCGCAGGGCCGCCTGGACCTCGGCGGCGGGAACCGCGGTGTCGACGACGACCGCCACGTCCTGAAGGACGGCGGGGAACGGCGAGACCTTCGGCGCAGGCAGATTCTCCACCAGCGGCAGGGCACTCAGATCGATCTCCACGGCACTCGTCCGCGGGGGAAGCCCGGCGCGCTCGAGCACCGCGGGGTGCAACTCGCCCGCGTGTCCGACGACTACGCCGTTCACGAGAAGTTCCGCGCCCCGGCCCGGGTGCCACGGCAGGTACTGCGTCGCGCGGAACTCCAGCTCGACACCGGCCGCGGCGGCCACCGTGCGGGCTGCGGCGAACGCGTCGGTGGCGTCGGCTGCGCGTCCCGCGCCCCACGGACCACTCGGCTCACGCTGCCCGGTGAGCACCGCCGCCACGTGCACCGGCTGATCCGGCAGCGACTGCAGCAGCGCCGTGATCTGCTCGTCGGTCGGACGACGGTCCACCGGCAGCGCCGCGACCGGCTTCGTGTCCGCGCCGGGCAGCACGACCTGCGCGATGCCGAACAGCGACAGGTCGCGCTGACCGCGGGAGACGTTGCGGGCGAGGACCTCGAGCAGTCCGGGCAGCAACGTCGTGGCCAGTTCCGGCCGATCCGATTCGAGCGGATTGAGCACCCGGCCGGTGTTCCTGCGCGGATCCTCCGGGTCCAGCCCCCACGTGTCGAAGACTGCGGTGGGCAGGAAGACGGGGGGAAGGATCTCGACGTACCCCGAGAACGCCAGGGCGCGGCCGACGGCCCGCTTGCGGCGCTGCGTCGGCGTCAGCCCGCGACCTGCGGGGGCCGCGGGCAGCACCGACGGAATCTTCTCGAGACCCTCGAGGCGCAGCACTTCCTCGACCAGGTCGGCGGGCTGTACCAGGTCGGGCCGCCACGACGGCGGGGCCGCGACGAGCTGGCCGTGCCCGCTGTCGCTGACGCCGACCTCGACGTTGCAGCCGATCTGCGTCAGGCGGCGTGCCGCGGTGCCGGTGGGGTAGTCGACGCCCGCCACGCGGTCGGGGAGGTCGATGTCCATGTGGATGGGCTGGTGCGGGGTGACCTCGCCGATGTCGGTGAGCGCCGACTCGACCCGTCCGCCGGCGATGTCGACGAGCAGTGCGGCAGCGCGGTCCAGTGCCGCAACGGGGATCTCGGGATCGACGACGCGTTCGAAACGCTTGCCCGCCTCGCTCGTCAGCTTGTGCCTGCGCGCGGTCTTGAACACCGCGAGCGGATCCCACGTGGCCGCCTCGAGCAGGATGTCGGTGGTTCCGGGTCCGACCTCGGTGGACGCGCCACCCATGATGCCTGCCAGCGACAGGACCCCCGAATCGTCGGCGATCACGACGTCCTCGGGATCGAGGACGCGCTCGGTCTCGTCGAGAGTCGTCAGCTTCTCCCCCTCCACCGCGCGGCGCACGACGAGCTCGCCGCTGATCTTCGCGGCGTCGAACGCGTGCAGCGGCTGGCCCAGTTCGAGCAGAACGTAGTTGGTGACATCGACGGCCGGCGAGATCGGCCGGACACCCGACAGCAGCAACCGGCGCTGCAGCCACCACGGACTCACCGCATTCGGATCGATACCCGTCACCCGGCGGGCGGCGAAGCGCGTCGCCTTCGACTCGGGTTCGACGCGGATCGGCCACGCCTCCCCGTCCGCCGGAGACGGCGGCACCGCGGCGGGGTCGGCGAAGTCCAGGTCGAACCCGCACGCCAGTTCACGGGTGAGCCCGCGGACAGAGAAGCAGTAGCCGCGGTCCGGGGTGATGTTGAGTTCGATGACCGTGTCGTGCAGACCCATCAACTCGTTGGCGTCCGCACCCGGGAGTGCGGTGCCCGGCTCGAGGACGAGGATGCCCGAGTGATCCTTGCCGATGCCCAGTTCGGCCACCGAGCAGATCATCCCGTCGGAGACCTGCCCGTACGTCTTGCGGGACGCGATGGCGAAACCACCGGGAAGGACCGCGCCCGGGAGCGCGACCACCACGAGGTCGCCTTCGGCGAAGTTCCGGGCGCCGCACACGATGCCCTGCGGCTCGGCCGCCCCCACATCCACCGTGCAGAAGCGGATCGGCTTCTTGAATTCGGTGAGCTCGGTGATCTCGAGAACCTTGCCGACCACGAGGGGGCCGTCGACGGGCTCGAGCCGGTCGACTTCCTCGACCTCGAGCCCGACCCGGACGAAACCTGCGTCGAGTTCCTCGGCGGTGACGTCCCAGTCCGGGGTGGCACGCTGCAGGATCTCGGTCAGCCAGGATTGCGCTACTCGCACGTCTGCTCAGCTCTCTCGTTCGTGAAGATGTCGTGACTGTGGTGGACGGGATCCGGGTGACGCGGGGTCAGCCCTGGACACCGAAGGGCAGCGTGAACCGCACGTCGCCCTCGACGATGTCGCGCATGTCCGGGATCCCGTTCCGGAACTGGAGTGTGCGCTCGAGCCCCATGCCGAACGCGAACCCGGTGTACACGTCGGGGTCGATTCCGGAGGCGCGCAGCACATTCGGGTTGACCATTCCGCAGCCGCCCCACTCGACCCAGCCCGCGCCGCCCTTCTTGTTCGGGAACCACACGTCCACCTCGGCGGACGGTTCCGTGAACGGGAAGTAGTTCGGGCGCATCCGGGTGCGGGTCTCGGGACCGAACAGTGCGCGGGCGAACGCGTCGAGCGTGCCGCGCAGATGCGCCATGGTGAGGCCCTTGTCGACCGCGAGCCCCTCCACCTGGGAGAAGACGGGGGTGTGTGTCGCGTCGAGTTCGTCGGTGCGGAACGTCCGTCCGGGGCACACCACGTAGATCGGCACCTCGCGCGAGAGCATCGTGCGCACCTGCACCGGCGACGTGTGCGTGCGGAGCACCTGTCGCGAACCCTCCGGTGCGATGTGGAACGTGTCCTGCATCGTCCGCGCGGGGTGATCGGGCAGGAAGTTCAGGGCATCGAAGTTGAAGTGCTCGGTCTCCACCTCCGGCCCCTCGGCGACCTCCCAGCCCATGGCCACGAACACGTCCTCGACCTGCTCGGAGATGATGCTGATCGGGTGGCGGGCACCCACCGGCTGACGCTGCGACGGCAGCGTCACGTCGATGGCCTCGGCCACGAGAACGGCGGCGTCGCGCTCGGCGAGCAGCACGGCACGGCGCTCGTCGAACGCCGCACTGATCCGAGTGCGGGCGACGTTCACGCGCTTGCCCGCGTCGGCCTTCTCCTTGCCCGGAAGGGCTCCCAGTCCGCGGCGGGCGAGGGCGATCGGCGACTTGTCGCCCATGTGCTCGACCTTGGCCTTCGCCAGGTCGTCGAGATCCGCCACCGACGCGAACGCCTTCTCGGCGCTCTCCGCCGCCGCGGTCAGGGCGTCCTCGGTGAGCGCACTCGCATCGATCGCGCCGCCTTCGACCCCCGTGGAGGCAGCGCCCTCTTTTTTAGCCACGACCGGTGCCACTCCTTACGTTCTTTCAGTCAACACTCTCGACGAAACCGAACAGCTCGCCGTCAAATCCTATGCGATCCGATTTTCGCCGTTTCAGCTGTCGGTTCGCTTGCGGTTCTGGACCCGGGCGCTCGAATACAGGCAGATCGACGCCGCCGTCGCCAGGTTGAGGCTCTCGGCGCGACCGTGGATCGGGATCCGCACCCGGTGGTCCGCTCGCGCCGCGGTGGGCGCATCGAGGCCATGGGCCTCGTTGCCGAACAACCACGCCGTGGGGCGGGCCAGGAGTTCGTCGGCGTCGTCCAGATCGACTTCGCCGTCCGCCGCCGTGGCGAGCAACTGGATGCCCGCCGCGCTGATGCTGTCGAGAACCGCGGCCGTGTCCCGTTCACGCACCACCGGAAGGTGGAAGAGACTTCCGGCGGACGCCCGGACACATTTTCCGTTGTGCGGGTCGACGCTGTCGCCCGCGAGAATCGCCGCGTCCGCACCTACCGCGTCCGCGACCCGGATGACGGTGCCCGCGTTGCCCGGCTCCGCGACCGCGACGGGAACCGCCAGCAGGCGGGTTCCGGGACCCATCGCCTCGGCCAGCGGAACGTCGAGGAGATCGCACACCGCGACGAGACCCGGCGGGGTCACCGTGTCGCTGAGCGCACGAACCGCCCGATCCGTCACCAGCGACGTGCGGACACCCACGGCGTGCGCCCAGTCGATCAGCGTCGAGTACCGCTGCTCCGCGTCCGCGGTGTAGAAGAGGTCGTGCACCGGGTGGGTGGCGAGTGCCTCGCCGACGGAGTTCTCCCCCTCCACCAGGAAGCGCCCAACCTTGCGTCGTTCCGCGGTGCGCAGCAGCTTGACAGCAGAAACGACCCGTGGGGTGCGCTCGGTGAGCGGGTCCACGGGTCGTTTCCGAGGCTCGAAAGGCCCGGGTGCGAGACTCAGGCTGCTTCTCCGGCCGGAGCGTTCACGTCAGCCGGAAGGGCTGCCTTGGCGAGGGCCACGAGGCCGGCGAATGCCGCGGCGTCGGACACTGCCAGCTCGGCGAGGTTCTTACGGTCGACCTCGATCTCGGCCAGACGCAGACCCTGGATCAGGCGGTTGTACGTGATGTCGTTCGCCCGTGCAGCGGCGTTGATACGCGTGATCCACAGCTTGCGGAAGTCGCCCTTGCGCGCACGGCGGTCACGGTAGGCGTAGGTCAGCGAGTGGAGCTGCTGTTCCTTGGCCTTGCGGTACAGGCGCGAGCGCTGTCCGCGGTAGCCGCTGGAGGCTTCGAGAATCGAACGACGCTTCTTCTGGGCGTTTACCGCCCTCTTTACGCGTGCCACTGAAAAATCCTGTCAATCTTGGGGCGGTGAGCTGCCCCGGGTGGTCAGTAAAAGGGGTGTCGACTCAGATGTCGAGCAGGCGCTTGATGCGAGGAGTGTCAGCCTTGCTGACGACAGCCACGCCATCGAGGCGACGGGTCACCTTGGTGGCCTTGTGCTCGAGCAGGTGGCGGCGACCGGCCTTCTGGCGCAGGATCTTTCCGCTGCCGGACACCTTGAATCGCTTCGCGGTGCCGCTGTGGGTCTTCGACTTGGGCATGGAGTCCTCAGTTCTCTGTATCCGGACGGTGATCCGGGTCGTGCTGGTGTAGTCGGACTAGCTGGTCGGCGCTTCGCCGGGCGTAGTGCCGCCCGCCTGCTCCGCAGGTGTCGCCGGAGCCTGTGCCGGTGCGGGAGTTGCCCGCTGCGCCGGCGGCGCGGCGGCGCTCTCCTGCGCCTTGACACGGGTCTTCGCGCCCTTGTGCGGAGCGAGCACCATCGTCATGTTTCGACCGTCCTGCTTGGCGGACGTCTCCACGAACCCGAGATCGGCGACGTCTGCACCGAGACGCTGCAGAAGCCGGAAACCGAGCTCCGGACGCGACTGCTCACGTCCGCGGAACATGATCGTGACCTTGACCTTGGATCCGGCCTCGAGGAAGCGAACGACATTGCGCTTCTTGGTCTCGTAGTCGTGATCATCGATCTTGGGGCGGAGCTTCTGCTCCTTGATGACCGTGAGCTGCTGGTTCTTGCGCGACTCACGAGCCTTCTGCGCGGCCTCGTACTTGAACTTGCCGTAGTCCATGATCTTGCAGACCGGCGGGCGAGCGTCGGGGGCCACCTCGACCAGGTCGAGATCGGCCTCGAGGGCCAAGCGGAGTGCATCTTCAACACGCACGATGCCAACCTGTTCACCTCCGGGTCCGACGAGGCGGACCTCGGGAACTCGGATGCGATCGTTGATGCGGGTCTCAGTGCTGATGGGGCCTCCTAGGTTGAACGGTCTTGTCTCGAGACCGCCAGCAGCCCGTACGCCCGGATTCCCAACAAAAAAGCCCCGCTGCGGTGAATGACTCTCACCATGCGGGGCCCGATGTCGACCGATCAGACGAACTCACGGCTCACGCCGATCCCTCATCTCCTCACACTCGAGGAACTCGAGCCGAGTAACCTCGGACCGAGCGACCGGACCACTGAGCTGCAGTTTTACCTGCCGCGCAGAGGTGGGAGTCGGACTCCACTTGCTGCCCCCGACAAATCCGAAGGCGGTCGTTGCACCAAGGGTAACATTTGCGCACGTCGCGAGCTAATCGATGCCGGGACGTTGCGTCCCACGGCCACCTGGCCGCCATGTCATCGGCCGCTGGTGGAATCCTCTAGGGCATGACGGACAACATCGATGACACCCCGAACGACGGCACCGTGAGCGGCGGTGACCAGAATACCGACGTCCGGGAACTGGCCGACGTTCCCTCGGTCGAGGTCATCAGCCGGGCCGCGGTCATGCTCATGAGTTCGGCAGCCGAGAAACTCGGCCTGTCCGACGCCGACCCCGACTCCAGCCCCCACCGCGACCTCGACGAGGCCCGACGAGTCATCACGGCCCTCGCCGGCCTGGTGACCGCGTCCATCGAGTACCTCGGACCGCACGCGGGGCCGATCCGCGAAGGCCTGCAGGCACTGCAGCGCGCGTTCCGCGAAGCGTCTTCGCACCCGGACGAGCCCGGCAAGGGTCCGGGTGAGAAGTACACCGGACCGGTGTACTGAGAGACGGCAGGCACCGAGATGGCGGGGTACTGAGATGGCGGGCCGCAACAAGACCGAGCAGACTTCGGCCGGCGTCGACGAGTTTCTCGCCACGGTCGTCGACCCGGTGAAGCGCGCCGACAGCGCACGACTGGTGGAACTGCTCACCGCCGCGACGGGAGAGCCCGCCGCGATGTGGGGAACCAGCATCGTCGGATTCGGCTCCCGCTACTACCGGTACGCCAGCGGCCACGAGGGCGACACCGCCCTGATCGGATTCTCGCCGCGGGCGGCGGCACTCACCCTGTATCTCTCCCTCGACTTCACCGAGCACGAGGCCGAACTCGCCGCGCTCGGCAAGCACAAGGTCGGCAAGGGCTGCCTCTACGTCAAGAAACTCGCCGACGTCGACGAGTCGGTTCTCGTCTCGCTGGTGAACCGATCCGTGGCGGCCGCCCGCGCGCTCTGATCGCCCCTCACCGGTCGAACACGGTGCGCGCGTCGGCAGGCGGTTCGCCGAAGAGGTCCGGATCGCGCGGGACGAACGACCGGCCGGTGAGGGTGGCGTCGGAGACCCGGTCCAACCGGAACCAGCGCACACCCGCCCGGCTCAGGCACCACGCGACGAGGAACCACGACCCCCGCGTGTGCGCGAGAAGGTGCGGTTCGACGACCCGCTCGGTGCGGCCGCCGTCCCGGTCGACGTACCGCAGGGACACCATCAGTTCGCGCTGCACACCGTCTTCGACGACGCGTCGGATGCGGGGTTCCGCACTTCCTCCGGTGGTCTCTCGCCGGATCCACACCTTCCCGCCGAGTTGCTCCACCCGCTCCCTCGACTCCGCGTCCATCACGTCGAGCAGCTTGGCGAGCGCGGCCCGCCCGTCGGTCGCGAACGGCGCATCACGGAAGGCCGTGAGGGCGAGAGCCACCGAGACCGCCTGAGCGGGAGTGAAATTCACCGGCGGCAACGTGCCGTTCCCAATGATCCCGTATCCCCCACCCGGTCCGGCAGTGGCCCGGATCGGGGCGCCCGAGGACTGCAGTACGACGATGTCCCGCTTGATCGTGCGGGGCGTCACCTCGAATTGCGCCGCCAACTGCTCTGCCGTCCGGCCCCGGTCACCCGCGCGGCGCAATTCTTCCGTCAGGGCGTGGAGGCGTGCGGGGCGGTCCATGAGGGCAGTCTGCCGAACGTCCACGACAATGTCCCGATTCTCGTCGGACCGATTCCGTTATGCGACTGTGACGAATACGGTGACACGCTGATGTCACCGTTGCGGGTTCACTCTTGTCTCATGACTCGGACAAGCGAAGTACACGGCAGCACAGGCACTCACATCATTCTGGTCCCCGGATTCTGGCTCGGCGCTTGGGCCTGGGAGGCAGTGGAATCCGACCTGACCCGGCGGGGACATCACGTCACCGCGGTGACGTTGCCGGGACTCGACTCCACCGGCAGCGACCGCACCGGCGTCCGGCTGAACGACCACGTCGCCGCGATCACGGAGGCCATCACGAACACACCGTCGTCGGAGCGGGTGGTGCTCGTGGCGCACAGCGGCGCGGGGCCGGTTGCGTACGCGGTGAGCGATCGGGTGCCCGACCGACTCGCCCGCATCGTCTACGTCGACTCGGGACCAGTGCAGAGCGGCACCGCGCTGCGCGACGATCTCGACCCGGCGGTCGCCGAGATTCCGTTGCCGTCGTGGTCCGAACTCGAGGCCGAAGGCAGCAGTCTCGACGGACTCGACGACGACACGCTCGACACGTTCCGCAACCGGGCGGTGCCCATGCCCGCCGGACCTGCGAGGGACACGGTCGAACTCACCGACAGCAGGCGGCTGGACGTGCCGACCACGGTGATCTGCACCAGTTTCCCGTCGGAGGTCATCCAGCAGATGGCCGTAGCGGGTCATCCGATGGCAGCCGAACTCGCGCAGATCGCGAAGGTCGACTACGTCGATCTGCCGACGGGACACTGGCCGATGTGGTCGCGGCCCGCAGACCTCGCGACCGCGATCGACGCGGCCGCGAGAGTCTGACCGGATTCAGCTGACTGCTGCGGCCTTCTTCGGCGCCCGCTTACGCGGTGTCGCCGTGGCGGCCGCGGCAGTCTTCTTCGCCGACGCGGACTTCCGCGTCGGCGAGGACTTGACTGCCTTCGACTTCGCCGGAACGGGTGCCGGCACCGCGAGGACATTCTCGAGGAACCGTCCCGTGTAACTCTCCGGAACCTGCGCCACGTCCTCCGGGGTGCCTTGCGCGACGACGGTTCCGCCACCGGACCCACCCTCCGGCCCCATGTCGACCACCCAGTCGGACGTCTTGATCACATCGAGGTTGTGCTCGATCACGATCACCGTGTTGCCCTTGTCGACCAACCCGTTGACGACCCCGAGCAGCTTCCGGATGTCCTCGAAGTGCAGACCCGTCGTGGGCTCGTCGAGGATGTACACCGTGCGGCCCGTCGAACGTTTCTGCAGTTCGGCGGCGAGCTTCACGCGCTGCGCCTCACCACCGGACAGCGTGGGCGCGGGCTGACCGAGCCGCACGTACCCGAGACCGACCTCGACGAGGGTCTTGAGGTAGCGGTGGATCGACGTGATGGGCTCGAAGAATTCCGCGGCTTCCTCGATCGGCATGTCCAGGACCTCGGCGATGGTCTTGCCCTTGTAATGGACCTCGAGCGTCTCGCGGTTGTACCGGGCACCGTGGCAGACCTCGCACGGCACGTACACATCGGGCAGGAAGTTCATCTCGATCTTCAGCGTGCCGTCGCCGGAGCAGGCCTCGCACCGGCCGCCCTTGACGTTGAACGAGAACCGGCCGGGCTGGTAGCCGCGCACCTTCGACTCGGTGGTGGCGGCGAACAGGGTGCGGATCTTGTCGAACACCCCGGTGTAGGTGGCCGCGTTGGACCGCGGGGTGCGGCCGATCGGCGACTGGTCGACCTGCACGAGCTTGTCCAGCTGGTCGAGCCCGTTGATGCGGGTGTGCCTGCCGGGCACCTGCCGCGCGCCGTTGAGCTTATTCGCCATGACCGTCGCGAGGATGTCGTTGACGAGCGTCGACTTACCGGACCCGGACACGCCGGTGACCGACGTGAGCACGCCCAGAGGGAAGCTGACGTCGATGCCGCCCAGGTTGTGTTCGCGCGCGCCGACGACCGTGACCTGCCGCTTGCGATCGACCGGACGGCGGATCGCGGGAATCTCGATGTGACTGCGGCCCGACAGGTAGGCGCCGGTGAGGGATTCCTCGCAGTCGAGCAGTTCCTGGTACGGCCCGCTGTGGACGACCTTGCCGCCGTGCTCGCCGGCGAGCGGTCCGATGTCGACCACCCAGTCGGACGTGCGGATGGTGTCTTCGTCGTGTTCGACCACGATCAGCGTGTTCCCGAGGTCGCGCAGGCGCGTCAGGGTCTCGATGAGACGCCGGTTGTCGCGCTGGTGCAGACCGATCGACGGCTCGTCGAGCACGTACAGCACGCCGACCAGACCCGAGCCGATCTGGGTGGCGAGACGGATGCGCTGCGCCTCGCCACCGGACAGGGTGCCGGCGGCGCGGGCGAGGGAGAGGTACTCGAGGCCGACGTCGAGGAGGAAGCCGAGTCGGGCCTGGACCTCCTTGAGCACCTGACCGGCGATGGCCTCCTCGCGGCTGCCCAGCGTGAGGCTGTTCAGGAAGTCGGCGCAATCGGAGATCGACAGTTCACAGACCTCGGCGATCGACTTCATCCCGAACTTCTCGTTCGCGATCGTGACCGACAGGATCTCGGGACGCAGGCGCGCACCCCCGCACGCGGGACAGGGGGTGTCCCGCATGTAGCCGTCGTAGCGTTCCTTCATCTGGTCGGACTCGGTCTGCTCGAGCCTGCGGTGCAGGAACGGCATGACGCCCTCGAACTCGGCGTAGTAGGAACGGGTACGCCCGTACCGGTTCTTGTAGCGGACGTGGACCTGCTCCTCACTGCCCTCGAGGATCGCCCGACGCGCCTTCGCCGGGAGCTTGTTCCACGGCGTCTTCATGTCGAAGCCGAGAATGTCGCCGAGGCCGGACAGCAGCCGACCGAAGTATTCGGAACTCTGCCCCATCGACCACGGCGCGATGGCCCCGTCCTCGAGCGACAACTCGGGGTCGGGAACGACGAGGTCCGGGTCGACCTCCTTGCGGATTCCGAGGCCGGTGCACTCGGGGCAGGCACCGTACGGGGAGTTGAAGGAGAACGACCGGGGCTCGAGGTCGTCGATGGACAGCGCGTGGCCGTTGGGGCACGCCAGCTTCTCCGAGAACCGTCGCTCCCGGTCTGCGGCATTCTCCTCGCGGTCGACGAAGTCGAGGACGACGATGCCCTCCGCCAGCCGCAGCGCGGTCTCGACGGAATCGGTGAGCCGCTGCTTGGAACCGGCCTTGACGGTGAGGCGGTCGACGACCACCTCGATGTCGTGCTTCTCCTGCTTCTTGAGCTTGGGCGGTTCGGACAGCGGATACACCACGCCGTCGACCCGCACACGTGAGTAGCCCTGCATGTTGAGCTGGTCGAACAGGTCGACGAATTCACCCTTGCGGGTACGCACGACGGGGGCGAGCACCTGGAAGCGGGTGCCTTCCTCCATCTCCAGAACCTGGTCGACGATCTGCTGCGGCGTCTGCCGCGCGATCTGCTCCCCACAGACCGGGCAGTGTGCGGTGCCGGCCCGGGCATAGAGCAGACGGAGGTAGTCGTAGACCTCGGTGATGGTGCCGACCGTCGACCGTGGGTTCCGGTTGGTCGACTTCTGGTCGATGGACACCGCCGGCGACAGACCTTCGATGAAGTCGACGTCGGGCTTGTCCATCTGACCGAGGAACTGGCGCGCGTACGCCGACAGCGACTCGACGTAGCGTCGCTGGCCCTCGGCGAAGATCGTGTCGAACGCCAGACTCGACTTGCCCGAGCCCGACAACCCGGTGAACACGATCAGGCTGTCGCGGGGCAGATCGAGATCGACCCCTCGCAGATTGTGCTCACGGGCACCCCGCACGATAAGGCGATCCGCCACTCCAAGTCCCTTCATTGTTCGACAGCCGAGGACGCACGTGGACGCTCAGCCCTCTGGCCGTGCCATGGTAAGCCGGGGCACCGACACGTTCTGGGGGACGGATGGCCGCCCTGCCACTCACCTGCCTGTATTCGACGGTAGCCTCCCCATCATGACCGAGCAGCCCATGGTGATAGAAGACTCGTACACCGGCCACGTCTCCCCCGGTTCGGCGCCGCAGCGCCGCACGGTTCCGGGAGCCACGATCACGAAGATGTCCGTCGGCCCCATGGACAACAACGTGTACCTGGTCGTCTGTTCCGCAACCGGAAAATCCATCCTCATCGACGCCGCCAACGAGGCGGACCGCGTCAACCAACTTATCGGCGAACACGCGCCGTCGCTCGACCTGATCGTCACCACGCACCAGCACGGCGACCACTGGCTGGCGCTCGAGGACGTCGCGGCGGCCACCCGCGTGGACACCGCCGCCCATCCACTCGACGCCGACGCACTGCCCGTCCGGCCCGACCGCCTCCTCGAGGACGGCGACACCGTCACCGTCGGCGAGGTCACCCTCGACGTGATTCACCTCGCCGGCCACACCCCCGGCTCCGTCGCGCTCGCACTCACCGAAGCAGGCAGCGGACGCACCCACCTGTTCACCGGCGACTCCCTCTTCCCCGGCGGCGTCGGCAAGACCGCCGACGCGGGCAAGTTCGCATCACTGCTCACCGACGTCGAAACCAAGCTCTTCGGCCGCTACGGCGACGACACCGTCGTCTACCCCGGCCACGGTGACGACACCACCCTCGGCGCCGAGCGCCCCCACCTCGGGGAGTGGCGCGAGCGCGGCTGGTGACCGCATCCGATCGCCGATCGCGCACCGCACGGTCCGCGATTGGCGATCGGCCTCCCTGGGTACTGGTGAATGGGCGGACCGTCGGTTCGGCAACACAGTTGTACGCCGACGACTGCCCAGAACTCTCGTTAGTGTGAGACGGGAGAACTCGAGATTGGGAGGCCAGGAATGCTCGTCCGTCGTATCGCTCGCCCACTGCTGTCCGCGATCTTCATCAGCGGAGGGATCGATGCACTTCGAAATCCGGCGCAGAAAGCACAGGCCGCCGCACCACTGATCGACAAGTCCACCGAGGCGCTTCCCGGGTCCGTCACGCAGAAGATCCCGTCCGACCCGGAGACGTTGGTCAAGATCAACGCCGCCGTGCAGATCGGCGGCGGAGTGCTCCTCGCCACCGGGAAGGCACCGCGCCTCGCGTCACTCGCGCTCGCAGGCAGCCTCGTGCCCACTACCGTTGTGGGGCACGACTTCTGGAACGAGACCGACCCCGCGAAGAGGGCGGCTCAGCGCACTCAGTTCCTCAAGAACGTGAGCCTGCTCGGCGGACTGCTCATCGCCGCCGTCGACACCGAGGGCAAGCCCTCACTGGGCTGGCGTGGACGCCGCGCCGCCCGGCACGCACAGGAGACCGTGGCCGCGGCCCTGCCCCTCGGCTCCGGTCACGACCATCACGGCCCCGAGATCGGAGAGGCCCTGGCCGCGGCGTCGGAGCGCGCCCGCATCCTGTCCGGCGAGGCCGCCGAGCGTGGGTCCGGCCTCCTCGAGGTCGCGAAAGACCGTAGCACCGAACTCGCGAAGGTCGCGGCGGATCGCGGCGCCGAATGGGCGGAGGTCGCGAAGGAACACGGCGCAGAATGGGCAGAGGTCGCGAAAGAACACGGCGCCGAGTGGGCGGACGTCGCCCGCGAACGCGGCGCGGAACTCGTCGAGGCGGCGAAGGAGCACGGCCCGGAACTGGCCGAGGTCGCCCGCGAGAAGGGCGGCGAATGGGCAGGCACCGCCGCAGAACGCGGTGAGGTGCTGAGCAAGCGGGCCCGCAAGCAAGCGGAAACCGCGCTCGAGAAGGCCAGGGCGAAGCGGGACGAACTGTCCCACTGACCCGGCCCGCGCCGGATATTCGATCTGATCGGCCCCGGAGATCGCCGCTGACCTGCGAAGTCAGCGACACACCTCCGGGGCCGACTAGACTGTCCAGGCACTTTTGCAGCCGATCCGGTTGCAGCCGAACCAGTCAAGGAGACCTCTTGCCCGACGAGGACACGTCACGCGACGAGCGCGAGCTCGAGCAGCAGTACGTGACGATGCTCTACACCCGACTGGACGGCCTTCGCCAGTACGCGGCGAACCGGCTGAGCCGTGTACTGCTCGAAACCGGCGGCACCCCGCAGGCGCGGAGCGAGCGCGAGTCCTTCAATCAGCTCTACACCGAAGACCTCGCCAAATACGACGCCGCCGAGAACGGACTGTGCTTCGGCCGGATCGACCTCGACGGCGAGCACCGCTACGTCGGCCGCCTCGGCATCCTCGACGAGGAGAACGACTACGAGACGATGCTCCTCGATTGGCGTGCGCCCCTTGCCCGCCCGTTCTATCTCGCGACCCCGGCCGCCCCGGACGGCGTCACCCGCCGACGGCACATCCGCACGCGGAGCCGCCGAGTGACCGCCGTCAACGACGAATACCTGGACCTGGCGGCCGCGGAGGCCGCGGGCACGGTCACCGGTTCGGACGGCGTCGCGGGTGAGAGCGCGCTGCTCTCGGCGTTGAACGCTGCCCGCACGGGCCAGATGAACGACATCGTCGAGACGATCCAGGGCGAGCAGGACGCCATCATCCGGTCGGAGCACAAGAGCGTGCTCGTGGTCCAGGGCGGTCCCGGAACCGGCAAGACCGCGGTCGCTCTGCACCGCGCCGCCTACCTGCTCTACACGTATCGCCAGCAGCTCGCGAAGGCCGGCGTCCTCATCATCGGCCCCAACGCCACGTTCCTCGACTACATCGGCCAGGTGCTGCCGTCGCTCGGCGAGACCGGTGTGCTGCTCTCCACCATCGGCGACCTCTACCCCGGTGTCCGCGCCACCGTCGAGGACAGCCTCGACGCCGGCGAGATCAAGGGCTCGCTCGACATGCTGGACGTTCTCAAGAAGGCGGTCCGGGATCGACAGGAAGTGCCGTCGCGGCCCGTGGAACTGACGTTCGACACCTATCGGATCACTCTCGACCGCAAGGTCGTCACCCGCGCTCGTGGCCGGGCGCGGTCGTCCAGACGCCCGCACAACCTGGCCCGTCCCGTCTTCGTCTCCTCGGTCATCGAGGCGCTCGCGCAACAACTCGCGGACACCCTCGGCGCCAACGTCGTCGACGGCGGGAACCTGCTGAGCCGGGACGACATCGCCGACATGCGCGACGAGATGCGTGAGGACCCCGACATCATGACGGCGATCAGCGCGCTGTGGCCGGAATTGTCGCCGCAGCAGGTCCTCGCCGAGCTGTACGCCTCACCGAAGCGGCTGGCCGATGCCGCTCCGAATCTGACGGAGGCGCAACGTGACTCGCTGCACCGCCCCGGAATGCGCGGCTTCAGCGCCGCCGACGCCCCGCTCCTCGACGAACTGGCGGAACTCCTCGGCGTCGACGACGCCGCCGAGCGGGAGCGCGCCCGTCGCCAGTGGCGGGCACAGATCGCGGACGCCCAGGGCGCCCTGGACATCCTGACCGGTTCGGCGCCGCAGGATCTCGAGGACGAACTGGACCCGGAAATCCTGATGGCGTACGACCTGATCGACGCCAGCCAGCTCGCCGAACGCCACGACGTCGGGCAGCACCAGACCACCGCGGAGCGCGCCGCCGGCGACCGAACGTGGACCTACGGTCACGTGATCGTCGACGAGGCGCAGGAACTCTCGGAGATGGCCTGGCGAATGCTGATGCGGCGCATACCGAATCGCTGGATGACGCTGGTCGGAGACACCGCGCAGACCGGCGACCCGGCGGGAACGTCGTCGTGGCAGCGGATCCTCGAACCGTATGTCGCGAAGCGGTGGAAGCTGACGGAACTGACCGTCAACTACCGCACACCGGCGGAGATCATGACGTCGGCCCGGCGGGTTCTCGCCGAGATCGACGCCGAGCAGACCGTGCCGCGGTCGGTGCGCGAATCCGGTTTCGCGCCGTGGGCCCTGGAAGTGTCCGAGGCCGAACTGGCAGACACCGTGCGCACCTGCGTGTCCCGGGAAACCGGACCGGGCACCACCGTGGTGATCGGCGGCCACGACCTGGTCGCCGCGCTCGCCGACCTGAGGTCGGACACCGTCAGCGTCCTCACGGTGCGTGACGTCAAGGGATTGGAATTCGACTCGGTGCTCATCGCCGAGCCTCAGGACATTCTCGACGAGTCGCCACGGGGTATGAACGACCTCTACGTCGCCCTGACCCGTGCGACGCAACGACTCGGTGTGGTGCACACGAAGACGTTGCCCGCGGTGCTGTCCGAACTCGGCCCGGCAGAGGTCGGGATCCTGTCGTGACCGCGGGCGGTCGCGGTCGGCTGATCGGGTGTGGTCTCGCCCTCACCACGTTTGCGCTGACCGCGTGCTCGGAGGCCACCGCCTCCGACCCGCCGCCCACCGCCTCGGCGGCATCCACCACCGCCGCATCACACCTGGATGCCCGTGGTCTGCGCTACAAGGAGTCACTGGTCGCGGCCGGGATTCCGGCGCCGCCCGACGACACGGTCCTGGCGCTCGCCAACGGGATCTGCGGTCAGCTGTCCGAGGGGACCGACGAGGCGACGATTCTCGCGCATCTGACGCCGATGGCGCAGTTCGCCTCGGCGACGTCGGATTCCGGTCTTACCACCGAACAGGTGGCGCAGGTGTATCTCGATGCCGCCGAGGCGAATTACTGCTGATCGGTCCGGTGTCAGCGCACCGTGTGGACGATGAGGACGTCGGATGTCGACTTGCGTGCGGCATCGGACGGAACCGACCCGAGGAGCCGCCCGGTGAGGGTGTTGAGTCCACGGTTCCCGATCACCAGGAGACCGGCCTCGACCTCGTCGACCAGGTTCAGCAACGACTCGACGGGGGCACCGACGACGGCGCGTTCGACGACCTCCTTGGCGCCGGCGGCGTGGGCGCGCTCCTTCGCGGTGCGCAGGATCTCGTATGTCGGGGCCGAACCGGTGATCTGGTAGGCCTCGTCACCGAGCGCGTCGGCGGCCTGCCCGACGTCCTTGGGATCGGCCGGGTAGTACGCGCAGGCGATGATCAGCTTGGCACCGGCGTCCCCCGCGATGGCGGCAGCCTTCTCGACGGCCAGAAACGACGACTCGGAGCCATCGGTTCCGACGACAACGGTCCGGTAGGCGCTCATTCATTCCTCCATGTCTGCGGTGGTCAATTGGCCGGGGTCCGGACACAGCTCATGCCTGGGACCCAGCAGCCACTGCGCTGACCCTAGCCGTCCCGGTGCCCTCATAGGTGCATTTGCAACACATGCCACAGGGGATATCCCCGGTGCATGACGGATCACATTTTCCGTGCGCCCGGGCTGTGATCGGTGTCAGCGGGACACGGCGACCTTGGGACCGAACACGCCGGCCGGGAACACTCCCGCCGCGACGATCGCGTCACGCCACGGGGTCGCGAGTTCGACGAGCCGGGCCGCCCCGTCCTCCCCCAGTGCCGCCCACGGAGCCAGCGCGAGATCGTCGGTGAGATCCTCGACCAGTTCCCGCAGTTCCGTGCCTTCGGCGGTGAGTTCGCCCCGGGCGTCCAGGATTTCCCGGTCACGCAGACTGTCGCACGCGGAGTCCCACTGCTCCTGGGTCCAGGCGCGGCGGGTGATCGCGAACTTCTTCTGGAACCCGTACCCGGTCGCGGTGTGGGTGATCAACGATTCGAGTCCGCTCAGACCCGCCGTCTGCAGCGCAGCGATGTGACCGTCGCCGCGGTACTCCCGCAGCACGGTGAGGGCATGCCAGAACGCGACGTGCGGTGAGTCCGGCCACTCCACTTCCGTGTAGCCCGCGCAGAGCGGCCTGCCCTCGACACCCGGGATACCCCGCGCCGCAATCGACGCCAGTTCGGCCGCCTCGGCCATCTCCGGCGACGTCGTCACCGATTCACCGAGCAGTCGCACATACGCCTCGCCGACCGCCCGGTACCGGGCCTCGACGATCGCCGCGGGCGTGGCCAGACCCCAGGCACGCGGAATGATCGACGCGACCGCGGCGGGGCTGAAGTTGAAGAACGTCGCCGTGACAACACCGGCACCGACCGCGCCCATCGGCGCGGAACGTCCGGCGAAGTAGCTCATCCGACCCGGTTCCAACCCCGCCTCGACCAGCCGTTCCTCGACCTCGGGAACGAAATAGCTGAGCGAATGAAGCAATTCCAGGGACCGGGCGGTGCGACCTGCGTTGTGTGCATCCATATGTGCGACCGTACTGCTGTGCGACCGTACTGCCTCGGCGCCCTCGCTATTTCAGGCCCGCGGCATCCATGCCGCGCAACTCCTTCTTCAGATCGGCGATCTCGTCGCGCAGCCGCCCGGCGAGTTCGAACTGCAGATCACGGGCGGCGTTCATCATCTGATCGGTCAATTCCTTGACCAGGTCGGCCAACTCCGCCCTGGGCATCGACTTCGTGTCGCGGCCCTCGTACACGCCGGCGCTGACCGAGCGTCCGGCCTCGCCCTGCGCACGACGCCCGCGGGTGGCGTTGCGTCCGGAACCGCCGACGTCGACGCCGCTGGCCGTATCGTCGGCTTCCTCGTAGACCTGGTCGAGGATGTCGGCGATCTTCTTCCGCAGCGGCTGCGGATCGACACCCATCTTCTCGTTGTAGGCGACCTGCTTCTCCCGACGCCGCTCGGTCTCCTCGATGGCGTGCTGCATCGAGTCGGTGATCTTGTCGGCGTACATGTGCACCTGACCGGAGACGTTACGAGCCGCCCGGCCGATCGTCTGGATGAGGCTGGTCGAACTCCGCAGGAAGCCCTCCTTGTCGGCGTCCAGGATGGCCACCAACGAGACCTCGGGCAGGTCGAGACCCTCACGCAGCAGGTTGATACCCACCAGAACGTCGTACTCCCCCAGCCGCAGCTGCCGGAGCAGCTCGACGCGCCGCAACGTGTCGATGTCCGAGTGCAGGTACCGCACCCGGATACCGAGCTCGAGGAGGTAATCGGTGAGGTCTTCCGCCATCTTCTTCGTCAACGTGGTGACGAGGACGCGCTCGTCACGGTCCGCACGTTCGCGGATCTCGTGCACCAGGTCGTCGATCTGCCCCTTGGTCGGCTTGACGACCACCTTGGGGTCGACGAGACCGGTCGGGCGGATGACCTGCTCGACGAACTCGCCGCCGGCCTGCCCCAGCTCGTACTTGCCCGGCGTGGCCGACAGATACACCGTCTGCCCGATGCGCTGGGTGAACTCCTCCCACGTCAGCGGGCGGTTGTCGGTGGCCGACGGCAACCGGAACCCGAATTCGACGAGGTTCCGCTTGCGCGACATGTCGCCCTCGTACATCGCACCGATCTGCGGGACCGTCACGTGGGACTCGTCGATGACGAGGAGGAAATCCTCCGGGAAGTAGTCGATCAGCGTGGCGGGCGCCGTGCCCGGTCCACGACCGTCGATGTGCCGCGAATAGTTCTCGATGCCGGAGCAGAACCCGACCTGCTTGATCATCTCGAGGTCGTACTGGGTTCGCATCCGGAGCCGCTGCGCCTCGAGCAGCTTGCCCTTGTTCTCGAGGTCGGCGAGCCGCTCCTCGAGTTCGGCTTCGATGTCCTTGACGGCGCGTTCCATCCGCTCGGGACCGGCGACGTAGTGCGTCGCCGGGAAGATGCGCACCGAGTCGACCTTCCGCACGACGTTCCCGGTGAGGGGATGCAGGTAGTACAGCGCCTCGATCTCGTCGCCGAAGAACTCGATCCGCACCGCCAGTTCCTCGTACGAGGGAATGATCTCGACCGTGTCACCGCGCACCCGGAAGGATCCGCGGGTGAACGCCAGGTCGTTGCGGGTGTACTGCACGTCGACCAGCAACCTCAGGAGGGCGTCGCGCGGCACCTCCACACCGACCTCGAGCTGCACCGAGCGGTCGAGGTACGACTGCGGAGTGCCGAGACCGTAGATGCACGACACGGACGCCACCACGACCACGTCCCGCCGCGACAGCAGGCTCGACGTCGCGGAGTGCCGCAGACGCTCGACGTCGTCGTTGATCGACGAGTCCTTCTCGATGTAGGTATCGGTCTGCGCGATGTACGCCTCGGGCTGGTAGTAGTCGTAGTACGAGACGAAGTACTCGACGGAGTTGTTGGGCAGCATGTCGCGCAACTCGTTGGCCAACTGCGCGGCGAGCGTCTTGTTGGGCGCCATCACCAACGTGGGTCGCTGCACCTTCTCGATCAGCCACGCCGTGGTGGCCGATTTACCCGTACCGGTGGCGCCGAGCAGGACCACGTCCTTCTCACCCGCGTTGATCCGGCGTTCCAGGTCCGCGATCGCGGTCGGCTGGTCGCCGGCCGGTTTGTGGTCGCTGACGACCTCGAAACGCGCCTCCGACCGCTCGATCTCCCCGATGGGACGGAACTCGGAATGTGCCACCACGGGGTGCTCGGATGCAAACGCCATGCAACCAGGGTAGGCCGGGGGGCCGACAAACTTCCCGGGCGATCTCCGCCGGCTGAAAAATCGCGGTAGGTTCCCTGCCATGGCAGGCGCGACTCACGACATCCACCCACCGAAGGTCGAGTACTTCGACCTCCGCGACCACACCAACACCGACCCCAAGGGTTTCGTCCGTCACGTCGACCACTACCGCGTCGAGCCGTGGGGGCTGTACATGGCACGCACCTCCGACCACCGGCAGTTCCACTACCTGGAGTCGTGGCTGCTCCCCGACCTGGGGCTGCGCGCGTCGATCTTCCATTACCACCCGTATCACCAGCGCGATCAGGACCACTACGTCGACATCGGCACGTTCACCCGCGGCGAGAACGTGTGGAAGTCGGAGGACCACTACCTGGATCTGGTCATCCGCACCGGCCGCGACACCGAACTCCTCGACGTCGACGAACTGATGGAGGCGCACCGCGCCGGCCTGCTCGACGCCGCGACGGCCGAGCAGGCGATCCTCGCCGCCACCACGGCGATCGACGGAATCGCCGCACACGGCCACGACCTCGGCGGCTGGCTGGCCTCGATCGGCATGCCGATCGACTGGCGGTGACCTACGCGCTCCAGCCGGTTCGCTCGGCCCACTCCCATGCCCGGTGATACGCGCGGTCGAACCACGGGCTCTTCGCGTCGACGTAGGCGGTGATCGCGTCCTGATAGTCGGTGTGACCGGCCGCCTTCTCCGCCGCGGCCTCCTTGACCGCGAGGTACTCGGCGCGGGCGTCGGTGTCCGCGCGGAGCCAGTCCCGGAACACGAGCGCGAACTGCTGCCCGGGCCACCCCTCGACCCGGAGATGGATGTTCACGGGCCGCCCCGGATCGGCGCCGCCGTGGATTCGCTTGCCCCACAGAGCCGGATCGGTCTCGCCGCCCTGATACGAGGGCTTCGGGTCGTCGGCGGTGATGTGCTCGATGCGGGGGAACCCGGCGCCCGCGAGTGATTCCGCGAGTTCGTCCGCGACCGCGAGGTTCGCGACCGTCACCTGGACATCGAGGACGTCCTTGGCAGGCAACCCCTCCACGGCCGTCGACCCGATGTGGTCGATCCGGACGGCGCGGTCGCCGCACACCAGCCGCAACCGGGCGATCAACCGGTCGGCCTGGGCAGGCCACTGCGGATTCGGCGAGGCGAGTTCGGGCAGGACACGGACGACGGTCCGCGTGCGGATGTTGGACTCGAAGGGCACGAGACGCTCGGCCCACAGTGCCCGGACCTCCGGCTCGAGCGCACCCGGGGCGCCGCTGTTGTCGAGCCGGACGTCGGCCGCCGCCCGCCGTTGATCGTCGTCCGCCTGGGCTGCGATCCGCGCCCGCGCGTCGGTCTCGGACATCCCCCGCGATCCGACGAGTCGCTGCACCCGGTCCTCGGCGTCGACGAACACGACGACGACCAGGTGGAACGCGGCACCCATGCCGCCCTCGACCAGCAGCGGAATGTCCTGGACGAGCACGGCGTCCTCCGGCGCCGACTCGATCGTCTCGGTGGTGCGCGCCCCGACCAGCGGGTGGACGATGGAATTCAGCGCCAGCCGCGATTCTTCGTCGGCGAAGGCGCGGGCCGCCAGGGCCGGCCGGTCGAGCGCGCCGTCCGCTGTCAGGATCTCCGCGCCGAACCGGTCGACGAGGGCAGCGAGGCCGGGCGTTCCGGGTTCGACGACCTCCCGCGCGATCAGATCGGCGTCGACGATCACCGCCCCGAGTTCGGCGAGGACCTTCGACACGGTGGACTTACCGGCTCCTATGCCTCCAGTGAGGCCGATTCTCAACACGCCCCCAGTGTTGCACCCGCCCGCAACGACGACGCACGTCCCTCCCAGATCTCCACCCACTTCCCGCTCAGCAGACTCACCTGCCCCAAATACCACAGAAGTCCGACACGTTCGGTTATGTTCGAGCGAACGCACCGACCTGCACCTTCTCCAAGAAGAGGAACGCCATGCGCGATCACCGCAACCAGTTCGGTCGGCACCGCCTCGGCACTGCAGGCGGGGTGCATTGCATCGAGATCCCCGAGGTGGCTTCCGCGCTCGCCGAGCATCGCCGGACCTGGCTCACGGCACTCATCAGCCAAGGCAGGCACAGCTTCGCGACGATGCGCAAGCGCGCCGAGGTGCAGTCCTCGTCCGGTTACTGGATTCCCGCAACGGCGAACTGAGCGTCCGAGCACCACCCACGCACTGTGGCCCGACCTCCGAAGAGGTTGGGCCACAGTCGTATTCAGCGCAGTCACAGTGAGGGGTCCCGCAACGGCGAAACCCCGCCCCTGCAGTGCAGGGGCGGGGTCTTCGGCTGTGCCTGACGAGTCAGGCGGACTTGCTAGGCGTTGCCCGACAGCTTCTCGCGCAGAGCAGCGAGCTGTGCGTCGCTGGCCAGCGATCCACCGGCAGACTCGGACGACGAGGAGCTGGAGGACGAAGCGGCGTCGGCGTCGCCGGCACCCGACTCGGAGGAGTAGCCGGCAGCAGCGGTGGCAGCCTCGGCGGCCTCGTCTGCAGCGGTCTTCTCCATCTGAGCGGTGTGCATCTTGTGACGACGCTCAGCCTCGGCGTAGCGGTTCTCCCACTCTTCACGCTGCTTGTCGAAGCCCTCGAGCCATTCGTTGGTCTCGGGATCGAAGCCCTCGGGGAAGATGTAGTTGCCCTGCTCGTCGTAGCTGTCCGCCATGCCGTACTTGGACGGATCGAACTCGGCGTTGTAGTCCTCGTTGGCCTGCTTCAGCGACAGCGAGATGCGACGACGTTCGAGGTCGATGTCGATGACCTTGACGAGTGCATCGTCGTTGACGCCGACAACCTGGTCCGGAACCTCCACGTGGCGCTCGGCCAGCTCGGAGATGTGGACGAGGCCTTCGATTCCCTCTTCGACGCGCACGAAGGCACCGAACGGAACCAGCTTCGTGACCTTGCCGGGCACGATCTGGCCGATGGCGTGCGTGCGGGCGAACTGACGCCACGGGTCTTCCTGGGTCGCCTTGAGCGACAGGGAGACACGCTCGCGGTCCAGGTCGACGTCGAGAACCTCGACGGTGACCTCGGTGCCGACCTCGACAACCTCGGACGGGTGGTCGATGTGCTTCCAGGACAGCTCGGACACGTGCACCAGGCCGTCGACGCCGCCCAGGTCCACGAAGGCACCGAAGTTGACGATGGAGGACACGACGCCCTTGCGGACCTGGCCCTTCTGCAGCTGGTGCAGGAACTCGCTGCGAACCTCGGACTGCGTCTGCTCGAGCCATGCGCGGCGCGAGAGGACGACGTTGTTGCGGTTCTTGTCGAGCTCGATGATCTTGGCCTCGATCTCCTTGCCGACGTACGGCTGCAGATCGCGGACACGGCGCATCTCGACGAGCGAAGCGGGAAGGAAGCCACGCAGGCCGATGTCGAGGATCAGGCCGCCCTTGACGACCTCGATGACGGTGCCCTTGACGGCCTCGTCCTTCTCCTTGAGCTCCTCGATGGTGCCCCAGGCACGCTCGTACTGAGCGCGCTTCTTCGACAGGATCAGTCGGCCTTCCTTGTCCTCCTTGGTGAGGACGAGAGCTTCGACCTCATCGCCCACGGAGACGACCTCGTTGGGGTCGACGTCGTGCTTGATGGAGAGCTCACGGGAAGGGATGACGCCTTCGGTCTTGTAACCGATGTCGAGCAGGACCTCGTCACGATCGACCTTGACGATGGTGCCTTCGACGATGTCGCCATCGTTGAAGTACTTGATCGTTGCGTCGATGGCGGCGAGGAAGTCCTCGGCGGAGCCGATGTCGTTTACGGCTACCTGCGGCGAGGTCACGGTGGTGGAGGGCATGTGTTGAGTTGCTCCGGACGGGTTGTGGTCGGTTGATGGTGTTCTGTCGGACAAGCAACCTGAACCGACGAAAACATTCCCGCCGAATCAGATCACCGCAAGCGCAAGGAACGACACCCGACTGGAACCGAACAAACTCGAACTGAACCGAATCCGATGCCGCACACATAGACACTCGCGTGGAATAGGCTACGCGCCCGTGGGCAAGCTGGGCAAACCCGGGCACGTTCCCACGCTCTACTCTGTTGCCCATGCCCGATCCTTGCCCGTCCGATTCTCCCCTCTCCGCCGGAGACGACCGCCACGGCACCGCCAACAGCGTCCTCGGAACGTCGGGGGTGAGCCGCGTCCGCGTCGACTCCGAGTCCAGCGAACGCGCGAGCCGGGCCTGGTGGGACGCCGACGCGGACGACTACCACCGCACGCACGGCGAGTTCCTCGGCGTGGACTCGTCCCAGGGTGAGTTCGTCTGGTGCCCGGAGGGGCTCCACGAAGGCGATTACCACCTCCTCGGTGACGTCGCGGGCAAGGACGTCCTCGAGGTGGGCTGCGGTTCCGCACCCTGTGCGCGGTGGCTGGCCGGCCAGGGCGCCCGGGCCGTCGGGCTCGATCTGTCCATGTCGATGCTGACCCGCGGGGTCGAGGCCATGCGGGCGGGCGGCCCGGCCGTGCCGCTCGTTCATGCCGGAGCCGAGCACCTCCCCTTTGCCGACGCGAGCTTCGACATCGCGTGTTCGGCTTTTGGTGCAGTTCCGTTCGTGGCGGACTCACAGCAGGTGATGAGTGAGGTCGCAAGGGTCCTTCGCCCCGGCGGGCTGTGGGTGTTCGCCGTCAACCACCCGATCCGCTGGATCTTCCCGGACGATCCGGGTCCGCGCGGGCTCACCGCCTCGCTGCCCTACTTCGACCGCACGCCCTACGTGGAGGTCGACGGCGACGGTGTCCCCACCTACGTCGAGCACCACCGGACCATCGGCGACCGGGTCCGCGAGATCGTCGCGGCCGGGCTGGAGGTGCGCGACATCATCGAGCCGGAGTGGCCCGAGTGGCTCGACCGGGAATGGGGGCAGTGGAGCCCGCTGCGGGGACAGATCTTCCCCGGCACCGCCATCTTCAGCTGCCGCAAGCCGTGAGTACTTCTTAACCGCCGGCGGTTACGAAGTACTCACGGGGCCGGAGGCCACTAGAGCAGTTTCGACAGGAACAACTTGGTGCGGTCGTGCTGCGGATTGGCCAGCAACTCGCGGGGATCGCCCGATTCGACGACGACGCCGGCGTCCATGAACACCAGCTGGTCGGCCACCTCGCGGGCGAAGCCCATCTCGTGCGTGACGACGACCATCGTCATGCCGCCGGCCGCGAGATCCTTCATCACGGTGAGCACCTCCCCGACCAACTCCGGGTCGAGGGCGGACGTCGGCTCGTCGAACAGCATCAGCTTGGGGTCCATCGCCAGCGCGCGGGCGATGGCGACGCGCTGCTGCTGACCACCCGACAGCTGCGCGGGGTACGCGTCCGCCTTCTCGCTCAGGCCCACCTGGTCGAGAAGATCCCGTCCCCGCTCGAGCGCCTTCTTCTTGCTCAGCTTCTTCACCTGGATGGGCGCCTCGATGATGTTCTCGAGCGCCGTCCGGTGCGGGAAGAGGTTGAAGTGCTGGAAGACCATCCCGATGTCGCGGCGCTGCTTCGCCGCCGCCCGGGGGTGGAGTTCGTAGAGCTTGCCGCCCCGCTCGGAGTACCCGACGATCTCGCCGTCGACGTACAGCCGGCCGGCGTTGACCTGCTCGAGGTGATTGATGCACCGCAGGAACGTCGACTTGCCCGAACCGGACGGCCCGACCAGGCACAGGACCTGGCCGGCGCCGATCTCGAGCGACACACCTTTGAGCACCTTCAGCGCCCCGAAGTTCTTGCAGACCCGGTCCGCCTTGACCATCGGCGTCATTTTCGTTCCCCTCCGGGTGTGTCGGGCAGGGTTTCGGGACCGGGTTCGATCACCAGCGGCTTGCCCTGCGCATCGGCGAGCGCCTGCAATTGCCGCGGGGTGAGCTTGCGGGACGCGCCCTTCGAGTAGTACCGCTCCAGGTAGAACTGGCCGATCATGAGCAGGCTCGTGATGGCGAGGTACCAGGTGGCGGCGACCATCAGCAGCGGGATGGGCTGGAAGTTCGCACCCGAGATGTCCCTGGCACGTCCGTACAACTCCAGGCTGTACGGCACCGCGGTGACCAGCGACGTCGTCTTCAGCATGCTGATCAGCTCGTTGCCGGTGGGCGGGATGATCACCCGCATGGCCTGTGGCAGAACCGTGCGACGCATCGTCTGCGACCACGTCATGCCGAGCGCCACCGACGCCTCGGTCTGCCCCTCGGCGACCGAGTTCACGCCTGCGCGGACGATCTCGGCCATGTACGCGGCCTCGTTGAGTCCCAGCCCGATCACCGCGAACAGGAACGCCGCGTTGATTCCCTGCAGGTCGATGTGCACGAACTGGTGGACGAACGGGATTCCCAGATCAAGCTGCTTGTAGATGGACGGGAACAGCCCCCAGAACACCAACTGCACGTAGACCGGGGTCCCGCGGAAGATCCACAGGTATCCCCACGACGCCGCCTTCAGAACCGGGTTCGGCGACAGCCGCATGACGGCGAGCACGACACCGAGGCCGATGGCGATGGCCATCGACAGGATCGTCAGCTGGATGGTGTTCCACGCCGCGGCCGAGATCCGGGCGTCGAACAGATACTGGGCGTAGACGTCCCAGCGGTACGCCTCGTTGGTGCGCGCACCGTTGACGAACAGCGCCAGCAGCAGGCCGACGACGATCGCGGCGATCCACCGGCCGGGCCGCCGCAGGGGGATCGCCTTGATGGGTTCCGGTTCCTGCCCCGTCTCGGTGCCCGGCCGCCCCGGAGCCTTCTCCACGTCAGACACTCGTCAACCGCTCAGCTCGTGGCGCCGTTGATCTGGGAGGTGGTGATGACGCCCGCCTCGACACCCCAGTTCTCCGCGATCGTCCGGTAGGTGCCGTCGTCGATGAGGTGCTGCAGCGCCTGCTGGAGGGTCTGCGCGAGCGGCGAGCCCTTCGCGACGGGCCAGCCGTACGGCGCGGCGTCGAAGACCTCGCCCGCGGCCTCGATCTTGCCGTCGCTCTGCTTGATCGCATACGCGGTGACGGGCGAGTCGGCGGACATCGCATCGACCTTGCCGAGGGCGACGGCGTTGGCCGCGTCGTCCTGGCTGTCGAACTTCACGATCTCGATGGGCGGCTTACCGGCGGCGACGCACGCCGCGCTCTTGGCGGGCACCTCTTCGAGGTCCTCGATGGTGGTCGTCTGCACGCCCACCCGGAGGCCGCACGCGTTGGTGGGGTCGACGGACTTCCCGGCGGGCTGCGCCCACTGCACTCCGGCGCTGAAGTAGGTGGTGAAGTCGACCGACTGCTCGCGTTCCTTGGTGTCGGTGAACGACGACATACCCATGTCGTAGCTGCCGGCCTGGATCGACGGGATGATCTTGTCGAAGTCCGCTTCGGTGTACTCCGGTGTCACGCCGAGCACCTTGCCCACAGCGTCCACGAGGTCGACGTCGAAGCCGACGATCTTGCCGCTCGGATCCTTGAACTCGTTGGGCGAGTAGGGAATGTTGACGCCGACGATGATCTTGCCGGACGAGGCGATCTTCTCGGGCAGTGTCGCCGCGATGGCATCCACCTTGTCGACTTCCACGGCGACGGTGTCTTCTCCGGACGGCGAGCCGCCGCCCTCGGTGTTGCTGGCGCAGCCGGCGAGCAGCAGAGCACTGCCACCCGCCAGTGCACAGATGGTGCGGGCCACGCGGCCTCGCGCGAAGACGGATCGACCAGACACTGGCATGTCCTCCAAGAATCGTGGTACACCGAGCGAGCTACGGCGACGGAGAACTCTCGAACTCCGACTAGTCGAACGGTAGGTCACGACACCCGCAACTGCGGACGTCGTTACCGAACATTAACGGCCTGACCCGGCCCGTGGCGGCGGTTTCAGCGACGCAGTGTCCGGGCGAGGACCGTCTCGGTGAACTCGCTGGTGGACGCGAGTCCACCCAGGTCAGCTGTGGCGACCCCGGAGGCGATCGTCGCACGGACCGCGTCGCGGATACGGTGGGCCGCGCCGCCGAGATGCCGGTCGGCGCGGCGGTCCCCTAGCCACTCGAGCATCATCGCGGCCGACAGCATCAGGGCCGTCGGATTGGCCCGGTTGCGTCCCGCGATGTCGGGGGCGGCTCCGTGCGCCGCCTGCGCCATCACCTTCGTCTCGGAACTGTTGATCGACGGGGCCGTGCCGAGCGAACCGGACAGCTCGCCCGTCAGGTCCGACAGGATGTCGCCGAACATGTTCTCCGTCACCACGACGTCGAAGTCGCGCCCCCTGCGGACGAGGTGCGCGGTCATGGCGTCGACGTGCTCGTCGTCGATCCGCACGTCCGGGTAGTGGCGCTCCCCCACCTCCCGGCAGACGTCGCGGAACAGTCCGGTGGTCATCGACAGCACGTTGGCCTTGTGCACGATCGTGACGTGGCGGGCCCTTGTGCGCGCCAGCGCGAATGCGGTGTGCGCGATGCGCTCACACGCCCGCCGTGTCACGACGCCGACGGCCAGCGCCACGTCGGGAGTCGGCATGAACTCGCCGCTGCCGGCGAACATGTTCCGATCCGCGTACAAGCCTTCGGTGTTCTCCCGGACGATCACGAGGTCCATGTCCGGCACCGTCGAGGCGACGCCCTCGAGCGAGCGCGCGGGGCGGATGTTGGCGAAGAGGTCGAAACGCTTGCGCACCACCCCGCCCGGGGTCAGCCGGCCGCGGAACGGCTCCGGGTAGGCGGCGCTGTCGTGCGGACCGAGGATCCAGGCGTCGAGTTCGTCCAGCGCGGACAGCGTGGAGTCGGGGATCGGCGTTCCGTGCGACTCGATGGCGCCCAGGCCGAGGGGCAGTTCCACCCAGTCGACGTCGCCGCCTCCCGCCGCGGTCACCGCGGCCGAGACCACCCGCTGGGTCGCCGGAACGATCTCGTGACCGATGCCGTCGCCGAGGAGCACCCCGACCCGGGTACCGGAAATGTTTGCCGTAGCACCGCTCATGAGGCCATCATTGCCTACCATGGTCCAGTCGGTGGAACTGCTGTTCGACGAAGCGACCGACGTTGCCGTGCGCGCCGAGTGGCAACGCCTGTGGGATGCGGGGATGCCCAGCCGCACCCGGGTTCGCGCCGAATCGAATCGGCCCCACATCACCCTGTTCGTGGCACGCCATATCCCACCCGAGATCGACGAACTGCTGGGCCGCCGGATCGCGACGCCCTCGTTCCACATCCGGCTGGGCGGGCTCGTGATGTTCGGGGGCAGGCACGTCACGCTGTCCCGGTTGGTGGTGCCGTCGAAGGCCCTGCTGTCCCTGCACCGCAGCGTGTTCGATCTCGCGGAACATGCCACGGAGGTCACGCCGCACATCCGGCCGGGCGAGTGGACGCCGCACGTGACCCTCGCGCGGCGACTGCCTGCGGATCAGATCCCGGAGGCCGCGCGGCTGCTCGACGGCGGCGACATCGTCGGCCGGGCGTCGGTGGTGCGCCGGTGGGACGGGGACGCCAAACGCGAGTGGGTGGTGACGGCACCCCCGTGATCACGGTGTGCGCGCGGTGATCGTCGCGGCGGCCCTTCGCGAAGACCGTTGGGTGACGACGATTCCCGCGATCACCGCGAGCGCCCCGACGGGCTGGTTCCAGGAGATGTGCTCGTCGAGCGCGACCGCGCCGAGCACGACGCCGACGACCGGGGTCAGGTAGGTGACGGTGGACGCCGCGGTGGGCCCCCAGCCGCGCACCACGTTCGTGTTCCACACGAACGCCAGTCCCGTGCCGAACGCCCCGAGCCCGATCATCGACGCGACGATCGCGGGGGTCAGGTGCATCGGTGTGCTCGCGACCCACGGGGTGGCGAGCACCATGGCGGCTGCGGCGATCGACACCTGCATGAACGCGATGGTCGGAGTGCTCACGCCGCGCGGGAGGATGAACCGCCTCAGGTAGACCAGTGCCACGCCATAGGACGCGGTGGCGCCGAGGCACGCGAGTTGGGCGGGGACGCTGCCGAGAATCCCCGACTGCCACGGCGCCAGCACCACGACCACACCCGTGAACCCGAGCAGGAGACCGAACAACTTTGCGTCCGTGAGCTTCTCCCCTGGCAGGAATGCCAGGGCCACCGACATAGTCATCAGCGGTGTGGTGGCGTTGTAGATGCTGGCCAGCCCCGAACTGATGCTCTGCTCGGCCCAGCTGAACAGCAGCCACGGCAGCAGGCACTGCGCGACGGCCAGCACCGACAGGTGCGCCCAGGTCGCCGCTTCGCGCGGCAACCGCGTCCGGGTGATTCCGAGGACGGCGCCGAGGGTCACCGCCCCGAACACGAGTCGCCACAGCACGACCTGGGTGAAGGACAGGCCTTCGAGACCGACCTTGATGAAGAGGAAACTCGCGCCCCAGGCGAGCGCCGTGCCCGCGTACTGGACCGCCGGATTCCCTCTCAAAACCGGAAGTCTCCGTGCTGGATGACTTCGTTGTGGGTGTCGGGCGTGCGGCCGGCGAGCGCCAGCGCGTCGAGCGCCAGGAACACGAGGAGTACCACGACCAGGATTGTCATGCCTTCAGCCTGGTTCTCTCGGCCTCCGAGCAAAAGTGGCAGAAAAGACATAGTTGATCGTTTTCCTGCCATACTGGGTTGGTGCTGAAAAAGGTCGTCGTACCCCTCATGCCGCTCACCGAGGCGTTCGAACTCGGCGTCGCCTGCGAGGTGTTCGGTTTCGACCGATCCGACGACGGCCTGCCCACCTACGACTTCTCCCTCGTCGCCGGCTCACCGGAACCCATCCGCACCCGTTTCGGATACGGCATCGACGTCCCGTACGATCTCGACCGGCTCGACGACGCCGACCTCATCGTCGTTCCCGCGGGCGGCACCTACGCCGAGGACGACGGCTCCTACCTGTGCGCGAAGGAGCCCGCCCCGCACATGGATCCTCTCCTCGACAAACTCCGGGCCGCGGTGGACCGCGGCGCCAAGGTCGCCAGCCTGTGCAGCGGCGCGTTCGTGCTCGGGGCCGCCGGACTGCTGGACGGACGCAAGTGCACCACCCACTGGCGGCACGCCCGGCGGCTCGCCGAACTCCACCCGGCGGCCACCGTCGACCCGAACGTCCTCTACGTCGACGACGATCCGGTCCTGACCAGCGCCGGCACCGCCGCCGGCATCGACCTGTGCCTGCACATCGTGCGCAAGGAACAGGGCAGCAAGGTGGCCAACGTGATCGCCCGGCGCATGGTCGTCCCGCCGCACCGCGACGGCGGCCAGGCGCAGTACGTGGCGATGCCGCTGCCGTCGACGACGATCGACACCCTCGGGCCGCTGCTCGACTGGATGACCGAGCACCTCGCCCTCGACCTCACGGTGACCGCGGTGGCGGCCAAGGCCAACATGTCGCCCCGGACGTTCGCGCGACGATTCCAGGCCGAGACCGGAACCACCCCGGCCCGCTGGCTCAGCGACCAGCGGGTGCTGGCCGCGCAGCACCTGCTCGAGAACTCGGACCTTTCGGTCGACGTGATCGCCGAACGCGTCGGCTTCGGCGGTGGCGCGGTGCTGCGGCAGCATTTCCTGCGGCTGCGCCACACCACCCCGCAGGCGTACCGCCGCACGTTCCGGGACACGGAGCGCACCGGCTGACGAACCCGCAGGGAAGAATCGACGGCGACGCGGCGTTGCACAGGCAGACCCACCGATCGAAAGGACCCTCGTGGCCACCAAGACTCTGACTCAGCAGAACTTCGACGAGACCGTGACCGGCAACGACGTCGTTCTGGTCGACTTCTGGGCATCGTGGTGCGGACCGTGCCGCTCCTTCGCCCCCACCTTCGAGGCCTCGTCGGAGCAGCACCCCGACGTCGTACACGCCAAGGTCGACACCGAGGCGGAGCAGGGCATCGCCGCCGCCGCGAACATCCGCTCGATCCCGACCATCATGGCGTTCCGCGAGGGTGTGCTGGTGTTCAGTCAGCCGGGTGCGCTGCCGCCCGCGGCGCTCGAGGATCTTCTCACGCAGGTCAAGGCCCTCGACATGGACGAGGTGCGCAAGCAGATCGCCGAGCAGGCCCCCGCCGAATAGGGCGTAGGACCGCCGCGGCCGAACCGAGCGGAGGACCGCCGCCTAGTGCGCGGCGGCGTCCCAGCTGCGACCGGTGCCGACGGACACGTCGAGCGGCACCGACAGTTCGATGGCCGAGGCCATCTTGTCGCGGACCAGCTGTTCCACCTGGTCCCGTTCCGCTTCGACGACCTCGAGCACCAGTTCGTCGTGCACCTGCAGCAGCATGCGCGACTTCAGACCCGCCTCGCGCAGCGAACGCTGCACGTCGATCATCGCGACCTTGATGATGTCGGCGGCCGTGCCCTGGATGGGGGCGTTGAGCGCGGCACGCTCGGCGACCTCCCGCCGCTGGCGGTTGTCGCTGGTGAGGTCGGGCAGGTAGCGGCGGCGCCCGTACAGCGTCGACGTGTAGCCGTCCTTGCGGGCCTGTTCCACGACCTCGTGCAGGTAGTCACGCACCCCACCGAACCGGGCGAAGTACGCCTCCATCTGCGATTTGGCCTCTTCGGTCGAGATCTTGAGCTGCGCCGCCAGACCGAACGCGCTGAGCCCGTACGCCAGCCCGTACGACATCGCCTTCACGCGGCGGCGCAGCTCGGGGGTGACCTCCTCGATCGGCACGCCGAACGCGCGGGCACCGACGAAGCTGTGCAGATCCTCGCCGGTGTTGAACGCCTCGATCAGGCCCTCGTCGCCGGACACGTGCGCCATGATCCGCATCTCGATCTGGCTGTAGTCGGCGGTGAGCAGCGAGTCGAAGCCCTCGCCGACGACGAACCCGTCACGGATCTGACGGCCCGCGTCCGTGCGCACCGGGATGTTCTGGAGATTGGGCTCGGTGGACGACAACCGGCCGGTGGCGGCGACCGTCTGGTTGAACGTCGTGTGGATCCGGCCGTCCTCGGCGACCGTCTTCAGCAGACCGTCGACGGTCACCTTCAGCCGCGTCGCGTCGCGGTGCGCGAGAAGGTGCTCGAGGAACGGGTGCGACGTCTTCTCGAACAGGTTCTGCAGCGCCTCGGCGTCCGTGGTGTAGCCGGTCTTCGTCTTCTTCGTCTTGGGCATCTCCAGCTCGTCGAACAGCACGACCTGCAGCTGCTTGGGTGACCCGAGGTTGATCTGCTTGCCGATGACCCCGTAGGCCGCCTCCGCCGCCTCGGACACCTCGGCCGCGAACCGGCTCTGCAGGTCGTGCAGGTGGTCGCCGTCGACGGCGATACCGGACGCCTCGATGTCGGCCAGCACCGCCAGCAGCGGCAACTCCATCTCGGACAGCAGGGCCGTCGACTCGATGTTCTCGAGTTCCGTGTCGAGCGCGGCCGCGAGGTCGAGGACGGCGCGGGCACTGAGAATCTCGGTCTCGGCGGCTTCGGCGTCGACCTGATCGGCGTCGTCGAGCAGCGACAGCTGCTCCTGCCCGGTCTCCTCCACTCGCAGTTCCCTGCGCAGGTAGCGCAGCGACAGGTCGTCGAGGTTGAACGTCCGCTGCCCGGGGCGCACCAGGTACGCCGCCAGCGCGGTGTCGCTGGTGAGACCGCCGAGCATCCAGCCGCGTCCGCGCAGCGCGTGCATCGCCCACTTGGCCTCGTGCAGGGCCTTAGGCTGGGTCGCGTCCGCGAGCCAGTCGCCGAGCGCCTTCTCGTCCTCCGGGGTGGCGGACGCGGTGGCAATGTACGCGCCCTCGCCGTCGGCGGCTGCGACGGCGATCGCCGTCACGTCGCCGCCGTACGGGGTGCGGGTGCCGACCACCGACACCCCGGACCGCTCGCCCGCCGACGCGTGCGCCGACAGCCAGTCCGCGACCGCACCCGGCTCGAGCGCACTGCCGCGCACCTCGAAGCCCTCCTCCGCCTCGGCTTCGACCGGGGCGAGCGTCGCGAACAGCCGGTCGCGCAGCACCTTGAACTCGAGGTCGTCGAACAGCGCGTGGATCTTCTCCCGATCCCACTGGGCGAGCATCAGCTGGTCCGGGGTGTACGGCAGCGGGACGTCGCGCACCATCTCGGTGAGCTCACGGTTGAGCAGGACGTTCGGCAGGTTCTCCCGCAGCGCGTCACCGACCTTGCCCCGAACCTTGTCGACGTTGTCGACCAGCCCGACGAGATCGCCGTACTCCTTGATCCACTTGGTGGCGGTCTTCTCCCCCACCCCGGGGATGCCCGGCAGGTTGTCGCTCGGGTCGCCGCGCAGGGCCGCGAAGTCGGGGTACTGCGCAGGTGTGAGCCCGTACTTCTCCTCGACGGCCGCCGGCGTGAACCGGGTGAGGTCCGAGACGCCCTTCTTCGGGTAGAGCACCGTCACCCCGTCGGTCACGAGCTGGAGCGAGTCCCGGTCGCCGGTCACCACCAGGACGCGGTACCCGAGCACCTCCGCCTGGGTGGTGAGCGTGGCGATGACGTCGTCGGCCTCGAAGCCCTCCTCGGCCATCACCGGGATGCCGAGGGCCCCGAGGACGTCCTTGGTGATCTCGACCTGCCCCTTGAACTCGTCCGGGGCCTTGCTGCGGTTGGCCTTGTACTCGGGGAACTTCTCGGCCCGGAACGTCTGCCGGGACACGTCGAACGCCGCCGCCACATGGGTGGGCTGTTCGTCGCGCAGCAGGTTGATCAACATCGACGTGAACCCGTAGACGGCGTTGGTGACCTGACCGCTGTGCGTCTTGAAGTTCTCGGCGGGCAGGGCGTAGAACGCACGGAAGGCCAGCGAATGGCCGTCGAGCAGCATCAGGGTGGGGCGATCGTCGGACGGCGCGGCTGCGCCGGACGCGGGGGACGTGGTGGACCGGGGGGTGGTTGCAGGGCTCACGGTTGCCCAGTCTAGGGAGCGGATCCGACACCGATCAGCCGGATGGTTCGATACCCAACCGAAACGTGCCGGAAATCCGAGAACCCCATTTCGCGCGACCGGAGCCGTTAGAGTCCGGAAATTGCGGCACGGGCGGTAGTCGAGCCCGTCGCAGCACGTTCCTGACCGATCTACACGTTTCCGGAGGACCTGCGTGGCCCCAACCGTGAGGAAGCGACTCCCAGCAGTGAGTACGCGACCGACATCCGCGAGGAACCGCACGAGACGAGGTCCGGTCACCCGGCAACTCGGCCGTGCGTTCGTCCTCGTCCTACTCGGCCTCGTCGCGGCGATCGCCTTCGGCGGTCCCGCGGCGGCGCAGGAACCCACCCCACCGCCCCCACCGACCGCAACCAGTCAGCAACCGGCGCCCCCGGAGAACGCGGTGCGGGTCAGCGGCAATCTGAACAACGCCGGCGAACGGCTCGCGGACGTCGAGGTGCGCGCTCTCGATTCGTCGGGCAACGAGGTGGCGAAGGCGACGTCGGAGGCGAACGGCCGCTGGGAAGTCCAGGTCGCGCCCGGCACGTACACGTTCGAGATCGTGGCGGACTCGCTTCCCGACAATGTCAGCGTGCAGGGCACGGTGCAGCGTGAAGTGGTGGCCGGTCGCACCAACACGGTGATCTTCTCGTTCGGCGAGGCCCGCACCGGTTCCGGGGTGCCGTTCTACGAGAAACTGATTCGCCAGACCATCGACGGACTCCGGTTCGGTCTCGTCATCGCCATCGCCGGTGTCGGGCTGAGCCTGATCTACGGCACCACCGGCCTGACGAACTTCGCGCACGGCGAACTCGTCACCCTCGGCGCGGTCGCGGCGTGGGTGATCAACGTGACGTTCGGTGTGCAGCTGATCCCGGCCACCGTCCTCGCGGTGTTCGTGGGGATCCTGATCGGCCTGCTGAACAACGCCGCGATCTGGAAACCGCTGCGAAAACGCAAGACCGGCCTGATAGCCCAGCTGGTGGTGTCCATCGGGCTCGCGATCTCCCTGCGCTACCTGATCCTGATCTTCTTCTCCGATCGCGCGGAGCCGTTCGTCGACTACCAGGCGCAGGTGGAGCGGCACTGGGGTCCGATCGCGATCACCGACGCCAACCTCGTGTGCATCGCAATCAGCCTCGTCGTCCTCGTCGGAGTGGCCCTGCTGCTGCAGAAGACGCGCATCGGCAAGGCCATGCGGGCGGTGTCCGACAACCGCGACCTGGCCGCGTCCTCCGGCATCGACGTCGAACGGGTGATCCGCTTCGTGTGGGGGCTCGGCGGCGGCCTGGCCGCGCTCGGCGGCGTCCTGTTCGGCATCTCCGAACTCGGCGGCCGCGTGCAGTGGGAGATGGGTTTCAAACTCCTCCTGCTGATGTTCGCCGGCATCACCCTCGGCGGACTCGGCACCGCCTACGGCGCGCTGCTCGGCTGTGTGATCGTCGGTCTGCTCGTCCAGCTGTCGACGCTGGTGATCAACCCCGACCTCAAGTACATCGGAGGACTGCTCATCTTGATCGTCATCCTGGTCGTCCGGCCTCAGGGCATTCTCGGCAGCCGGCAAAGGATCGGGTGAGGGCATGGACATCGCAGGAGCACTCCAGGTCTCGCTCGCCCAGCTGATCGGCCCGTCCGCGATCTTCTACGCGCTGCTGGCAATCGGCCTCAACCTGCACTTCGGTTACGCCGGGCTGCTGAACTTCGGTCAGATCGGTTTCGCACTCCTCGGCGGCTACGGCGTCGGGATCATGACCGTCACCTACCAGCAGCCGCTGTGGGTCGGCATCCTCGTCGGTCTCGTCGCCGCCGGGTTGCTGGCCGTCGTCCTCGGTATCCCGACGCTGCGGCTGCGGGCCGACTACCTCGCCATCGTCACGATCGCCGCGTCCGAGATCCTGCGGCTGATATTCCGCTCCACCGCTTCGGATTCGATCACCGGCTCCACCAACGGCCTGTTCGGCTTCGCCGATCCGTTCACCACGCTCAGCCCGTTCGACTCCGGTAAGCAGTACAACTTCCTCGGGGTGAAGTTCTACGGCGACGACCTGTGGTCGATGGTCGTCGGCTGGACTCTCGTCCTGGTGCTGTGCGGGTTCGTGTACCTCCTCACGCACAGCCCGTGGGGCCGCGTCCTCAAGGCGGTCCGCGAGGACGAGGACGCCGCGCGCGCCCTCGGCAAGAACGTCTTCGTCTACAAGATGCAGGCGCTGGTCCTCGGCGGCATGATCGGCGGGCTCGGCGGTGTGTTCAACGCACTGCAGACCAAGTCGATCAACCCCGACTTCTACTCCACCGCCCAGACGTTCTTCGCGTTCGGTGCCCTCATCCTCGGCGGCGCGGCCACCGTCTTCGGACCGGTGGTCGGAGCGATGCTGTTCTGGTTCCTGCTGGCCATCCCGGACGCACTGCTGCGCCAGGCCATCTCCGGTCCGGAGCCGCTGCTGCCGCTGACGGAACAGCAGGTCGGGGCCATGCGCTTCGTCCTGCTCGGCATCATGATCGCGGTGCTCATGGTCTTCCGGCCGCAGGGCATACTGGGCAACAAGCGGGAGGTGCAGCTCAATGCCTGACCACAGACTGCCGGATCATCTGCAGACCGACACGGTGCTCACCGCCGAGCAACGGGCCTCGATCTTCACCGACGTCCCGCACTCCCCCGGCGCATCCAAACCCGACCCGATCCTTCTCGTCGACAACGTGTCCCGCACATTCGGCGGGCTCAAGGCCGTCGACGTGGCGCATCTCGAGATCCAGCGCGGCTGCATCACCGGACTGATCGGTCCGAACGGCGCGGGCAAGACCACCCTGTTCAACCTGCTCACCGGTTTCGACCGGCCGGACAGCGGTACGTGGTCGATGGACGGCCAGTCCCTCGGCCGGATGTATCCGCACCAGGTGGCCCGCCGCGGTGTCGTCCGCACGTTCCAGCTCACCAAGGCGCTGTCGAAGCTGACGGTGCTCGACAACGTGCGGCTCGGCGCCACCGGGCAGCGCGGCGAGCGGATTGTCAACACGCTGCTGCCATGGACGTGGAAGGCGCAGGAACGCGCCGTCACCGAACGGGCCAACGAACTGCTCGCGCGGTTCACACTCGACACCAAGTCCGACGATCTCGCCGGTTCGCTGTCCGGCGGTCAGCGCAAGCTGCTCGAGATGGCGCGGGCGCTGATGACCGAGCCGACCGTGGTGATGCTCGACGAGCCGATGGCCGGCGTGAACCCGGCGCTCACCCAGAGCCTGCTGGGCCACATCAAATCGCTTCGGGACGAGGGCATGACCGTGGTGTTCGTCGAACACGACATGGACGTCATCCGCGACATCAGCGACTGGGTGGTGGTGATGGCGCAGGGCAGTGTGATCGCCGAATCCACCCCGGAACACCTCTCGTCCAACAGCGCGGTGGTCGACGCGTACCTGGGCAGCCACCACGATCAGGCACTCGAGTTCGACGACGAGGGGAATCCGGTGGGCGCGACGGCCGTTCTGGCCGAGGCACTCGAGAGCGCCGAGGCCGAAACCCTCGAGACCGGCGGCGACCTCTCCGAACCCGACATCACCGACCTGAGGCGTGAGAACTCATGACCGAACCGACCCCAGCGGAATTCGCGGCCACACCCGAGGAGCACGCCCGGCTCGCCGAGGGTGCCCTCGTCCGCGCGGACGGTGTGGTGGCCGGGTATATCCCGGGCGTCAACATCCTCCGCGAATGCAATTTCTTCCTGCGCGAGGGTGAGATCGTCGGCATCATCGGCCCCAACGGCGCCGGCAAGTCCACTCTCCTGAAGTCGTTGTTCGGGTTGATCCCGGTGCGTGAGGGCTCGGTGACCCTGCGCGGTGAGGACATCACGTCCAAACCGGCCCACGTTCTCGTGCAGAAGGGCGTCGGCTATGTCCCGCAGACGCAGAACGTCTTTCCGTCGCTCACCATCGAGGAGAACCTCGAGATGGGGATGTATCTGCGCCCCAAGCGCTTCGCGGAGAGGTTCGCGTTCGTCGGCGACCTGTTCCCGCTGCTCGTCGAGCGGAAGAAGGTGAAGGCGGGCGCCCTGTCCGGCGGTGAGCGGCAGATGGTCGCCATGGGCCGGGCGCTGATGATGGATCCGTCCGTGCTGCTGCTCGACGAGCCGTCCGCCGGACTGTCCCCGATGTTCCAGGACGAGGTGTTCATCCGCTGCAAGAGAATCAACGCGGCGGGTGTCTCGGTGATCATGGTGGAACAGAACGCCCGGCGGTGCCTGCAGATCTGCGACCGCGGCTACGTCCTCGACCAGGGCCGCAACGCCTATACCGACTCGGGGCCCAACCTGATGCACGACCCGAAGGTGATCGAGTTGTACCTCGGCACCCTCGCGGGCAGCCAGGAGAAAAAGTAGTCCCAGCGGATCCGGACACGACTGTGGGCCAGGTTTCCCTGGCCCACAGTTCGTTTCAGACGAGTGCGATCACCCGCCGACGACGATGTACCCGTCCGTCGTCAGCTTGTTGTCGGCACCGAACTTCAGCTTGCCGTACGAACCGATGGACGGCTCGCCGGCTGCGGCGAAGTCGAGTTTGCCGGTGATGCCGTTGTAGTCGATGTCCGTTCCGGCCTGCACGAGCGGCAGGCATTCCTGGTACGACGTGCACGGCGTGCCGCCCTCGGTGACGTTGTTGATGTTCGCGGCGATGTCGCGACCCGCCGTCGACTTCGCGGCTTCCGCGGCGAGCGAGGCAATGACCACGGCGTCGTAGGACTCACCGGCGTAGTTGAAGTCGATCAGCCCCGGGTTGATGCCCTTGAGACGATCCTGGAAGGCCGGGCCGACGTCGGTGAGCGGGGTGGTGCCCTGCATGCCGTCGAGCAGCGGCGCCGCCACCGACTCGCCGAGTGCGTTACCCATGTTGCCGTCCACGCCGTAGACCTTCATGCCGTCGGACGGGCCGATGCCGACCTCGTGCATCCGGGTGATGATCTTCGCCGACTCCTCGAATCCCACCACCGCGACGGCGTCGGGCGCGAAGTCCTTGACCTGGTCGACCTCGGAGTTGAACGACTGCGCGTTGGGGTCGTAGATGATCTTCTGGATCTGGTCCTCGGGGATGCCCGCGTCGACGAGGTTCTTCTGGATGTTGTCGGCGAGCCCGGTGCCGTACGGGTCGTTGAGGGCCAGGATGGACACGCGCTGACCGCCGTCGTCCGAGATGAGTTGCGACACAGCCTGAGCCTGCAGGACGTCGGTGGGGGCGGTGCGGAAGTACTGCCCCTTGTCCGGGTAGCAGACGAACTGGTCGGACGTGTTGGCCGGGGAGAACATCACGACGCCGGCGCTGGACACCTTGTCGATGACCTTCAGCGACACCGACGACGACGCCGCACCGATGATCACCTGGGTGCCCGCCGCCAGTTCGCGGTCCACCGTGGTGTTCGCCGTATCGGTGGTGGTGTCGCCGGAGTCGCCGGGAATCAGCTGGACGGGCTGGCCGAGAACCCCTCCTGCCGCGTTGACGTCGTTGACGCCGAGCTGGGTGCCCGCCACCATCGGCGGTCCGAGGAAGGAGAGGCTTCCCGTGTCGGGGAGCAGGGTGCCGATCTTCAGCGGCGCCGTGGACGGGGCACCCGCTGCCGCCGCTTCTTCGGGGGTGCAGTCGGTGGAAACAGTGGTGGCCGAGGCAGAGCTGTCACTCCCGCTCGCGGAGTCGTCGCCACTGTCCGAACTACAACCTGCCAGTGCGAGAGATGCCGCGCCGAGAACCGCGGCCGCCCGCACGAGGGTCCGTTTAGCCATCCAAACTCTCCTTAGATCACCTGTGTGCGGGCGCCACCCGAGTTGGCGTCCGCTGTGGGATCAGACGCTAGCGGTCCGGCGGCTTTCGCGATCGGTCCGGAAAGGCTCGTGACCTTACTGTGATCTGATTACGACGAGTGTTTACGCGGCCGTAGCGTGGCGAGCGTCAGGCGCCGACGAGGAGGCGCACGGACTCGACCACCACCTGGCGCCGGCGGGCCCGGTCCGCGGGCGCCGAGGCGCCGAGTTCCGGGGTCTGCGTGTGCCAGGACATCGCGACGGACCGGACGACGGCGAGCAGCTCCACCGGCGCGAATCGGGTTGGCAGCACACCACTTTTCTGCGCCCGCTCGATATCGGCGAGCTTCGACCGGTTGGACGCGACCACCACCTGGAGCGGCTCACCGTCGGGCCGTTCGAGTTGGTACCAGGTGGCGAGCCGCAGCGTCGCCGGGTTGTCCTCGTACAGGTCGAACGAGCGTCCCGCGTAGCCCGGGAGGTCGGTGGCGTCGAAGCGCACCTGCTCGGTGAACGCCACCACGTGGGCGGCGAAGACGGCGTCGAACAGTTGCCCCTTGTCGCCGAAGTAGGCGTAGATCATCGACTTGTTCGCCTTGGCGGCGAGGGCGATGCGATCGACCCGCGCCCCGGCGATACCGAATTCGGCGAATTCGGCCGCCGCCGCATCGAGTAATCGTTTCTTCGTTGCCTCTGCATCACGGACCATGCGTCCACACTATCAACTAACCAGTTGGTTGACAGCTACGCCGCGCAGGTGTTCCATGGATCCCGTAAGCATCCAACCAGTCAGTTGCAAGCAGAAATGGGATCTCTCATGGCCAAGACCTGGCTCATCACCGGTAGTTCACGCGGTTTCGGCCAGGAACTCGCGACCGCGGTCCTGCGCGGTGGCGACAACGTCGTCGCCACCGCCCGCAGACCCGAACAGCTGACCGACCTGATCGACACGTACGGCGACCGGGTTCGGACGGTCGCCCTGGACGTCACCGACGCCGCGGCCGCCCGCGACGCCGTCGCGACCGCGGTCGAGGAGTTCGGCGGCCTCGACGTCGTGGTGAACAACGCCGGCTACGCCAACAGCGTCCCGATCGAGGAAATGGCCGACGACGACTTCCGGCAGCAGGTCGACGCCAACTTCTTCGGCGTCGTCAACGTCACGCGGGCTGCGCTGCCCATCCTGCGCGAGCAGCGCAGCGGCTGCTTCGTGCAGTTCTCCTCCGTCGGAGGCCGCGTCGGCGGCACACCCGGGCTGAGCGCCTACCAGGCCGCGAAGTTCGCCGTCGAGGGCTTCTCCGAAGTGCTGGCGGCCGAGGTGAGACCGTTCGGGGTGAAGGTGCTCATCGTGGAACCCGGGGCGTTTCGCACCGACTGGCAGGGCTCGTCGATGCAACGCAGCTCCGTCGGGCCCGACTACGAGGCGACGGTCGGCGCGATGAACCGCTACCGGGAGAACTCCGACGGCACCCAGCCTGGGGATCCGGCACGGGCCGCGCGGATCATCATGGATGTGGTTGCCGCCGAGGACGCCCCACTGCGCCTGCTGCTCGGGGCAGGCGCCGTCGCGATGGCCGAGAAGTCGTCCCGCGAACGCGCCGCCGAGGCCCTCGCCTGGGCCGACGTCAGCCGCTCCGCGGACTTCCCCGCCGGCGACTGACCCGCCACCAACGGAAGACGGCCCGGGCGAAAACGCGTCGGCTGCCGCCGATCTCGCCGGTCAGCTGGTGGGGGCTTCCCCACCGAGGGTCTCGAGCACCACCTGCGCGACCGCCTTCATCGTCGACCGGCGGTCCATCGCGGCCCGCTGGATCCACTTGAACGCTTCGGGCTCGGTCAAGGACTGCTTGTCCATCAGCACACCCTTGGCCCGCTCGACGATCTTGCGGGTCTCCAGCCGCTCGGACAGATCGGAGATCTCCCGCTCGAGCGCAGTCACCTCCTTGAACCGGCTGGCTGCCAACTCGACCGCGGGCACCAGGTCGGCCGTGGAGAACGGCTTGACGAGATAGGCCATCGCCCCGGCGTCGCGCGCCCGCTCCACCAGCTCGCGCTGACTGAACGCTGTGAGAATGACCACGGGCGCAATACGTTTCGCCGCGATCTCGGAGGCCGCGTCGATGCCGTCGCGGCGGGGCATCTTCACGTCCATGATCACGAGGTCGGGTTTCAGCTCCACCGCCAGGTCGACGGCGGCCTGCCCGTCCCCCGCCTCACCAACCACGTCGTAGCCCTCTTCCCGCAGCATCTCGACCAGATCGAGCCTGATCAGCGCCTCGTCCTCGGCCACCACGACCCGTCGCGGCTGCGACGGCACACCTTGCTGCTGGGGAGCGTTCATGGCCACCATTCTCCTCTGCTCGGACGACCCCGGCGCGGGGAGCGAACGTTAGAAGGGTACCGGTGGTTGACTCCCGGCGGCGATCTTCTACAGTGGTACAGCGCAACACGCCCTCGTATCCCAATTGGCAGAGGAAACGGATTCAAAACCCGTCCAGTGTGAGTTCGAGTCTCACCGAGGGCACCGCCGGGATCATCCCGCGATCGCAGGTCAGATGCATTCTCTGACCTGCGATTCGCATGTCGCCCCCGTTACGGCGTCCCTGTCACCACTGCCCGCCCGCGACCTGCCGGGTGGCGGCATTGATGCGGTTCCACAGGTTCACGCCGGCGATCGACAGCACCAGCGACGCGAGTTGCTCCTCGTCGTAGTGCCGGGCGGCCTCGGCCCACACCTCGTCGGGCACCGGGTCCGCGCGATCGCTCAACCGGGTCATCGACTCGGCCAGCGCGAGGGCCGCACGTTCGGCGTCGCTGAAGTACGGGGCCTCCCGCCACGCCGCCACCGCGAAGATCCGCTGATTGGTCTCGCCTTCCTTCTCCAGCTCACGCGCGTGCATGTCCACGTACACGCTGCAGCCGTTGATCTGGCTCGACCGCAGGTGCACGAGGGCGTGGGTCACCGGCGGCACGTTCGCCTTCGCCGTGGCCTTCCCCAGCGCCAGCAGAGACTTCATGGCGTCGGGAACGATCATCGCGGGGTTGGTCATCCGGGCTTTCATGATTGCCTGCCTCCAAAGGAATTCGGGTGGTGAGATGTCACACCGGCTTGTTTTCGTTGGTCACTGGTATGACGAACCGCGATGGGAGAATGTGACAGATGGACGCAGAAGAAGTTCTGGCGCACCGCTTCGAGGAGAACCGGACGCATCTGTCGGCGGTCGCGTACCGGATGCTCGGCTCGATCGGCGAAGCGGAGGACGCCGTGCAGGAGGGCTGGCTGCGACTCAGTCGCGCCGAGACGTCCGAGGTGCAGAACCTGCGTGGTTGGCTGACGACGGTCGTCGGGCGGGTCTGCCTCGACATGCTCCGATCCCGCAAGGCGCGGCGCGAGGATCCCCTGGAGGTCCATGTTCCGGATCCGATCGTTCGCGAGGTGGACGGGACCGATCCCGAGCACGAGGCGGTGCTGGGCGACTCCGTCGGTCTCGCGCTGCTGGTCGTTCTCGACACGCTGGCGCCCGCCGAGCGGCTCGCCTTCGTGCTGCACGACATGTTCGCCCTGTCCTTCGACGAGATCGCCCCGATCGCCGACCGCACGCCCGCCGCGACGCGGCAACTCGCAAGCCGGGCGCGCCGGCGAGTCCAGGGATCGGGGCACGCCCCGGAGACCGACCCGACCCGGCAGCGCGAGGTGGTCGAGGCATTCATGACCGCCTCGCGGGGCGGCAGGTTCGACGACCTCCTCGCCCTGCTCGACCCGGACATCGTCCTGCGGGCCGACCGCGGCGCCGACGGAGCCGACGTGGTGCGCGGATCCCGCGCAGTCGGCGAGCAGGCCCTCACGTTCTCGCGTTTCGCTCCTTTCGGCCGGCTCGCCCTGGTGAACGGCACACCCGGGGTGGTGACCGCGCCCGACGGAAAGACGTTCTCGGTCATGGCGTTCACCGTCTCCGGCGGGAAGATCGTCCGGATCGACATCCTGGCCGACCCGGTCCGTTTACAACGTCTGGGCATCTCCCCCGGCGACGTCTGACGACCCGCAGGTAGCGGCGGTTTTTTGTGCCCGATCCTGGGGATCTGCGGCGTCCTGCCAGTACCATGGTGGGACAGGTACGCCCTCGAGCACGGAGGTCACCCATGGAGCTCGGCACCGTCACTTTCACCTACGACGGGCGGGTAGCCCTTCGATTCCAGCAAGCGCTCTCGCACTCGCCGGAGAAGGTGTGGCGTGTTCTCACCGACCCGCAGTACCTGAAGGACTGGTTTCCCGCCGACGTCGACTTCGACCTCACCCCGGGGGCCGACCTCGTCTTCCGGGTGACACCGGAGCAGGTGCGCCGGTTCGGACTGCCCGCAGATCAGACCACCACCGGAACGGTCATCTCGGTGCATCCCGCGCACATCCTCGAATACCTGTGGGACGCCGAGACGCTGCACTGGGAACTCGTTCCCGACGGCAGCGGCGGCTGCTGGCTGACGCTCACCCACACCGTGGAGGAAGAGGAATCCGCCTACGCGCACGCCGCCGGCTGGCACGCGGGGCTCGAGGTCGTCGAAGCGCAATTGGACGGCCGCGAAGTCGACTGGTCGCTGTGGGATCGCGCCGACGAACTCGCCGAGTCCTACCGCAAGACGTCCTGACCACCAGAATTCCCCGACCACGCGAAGTCACCGACAGTAGGGAGTGCGTATCCCGGGCAGCACCACCACACCGGCAGCAACCTACGTGAAGGAGGTCACCGGCGAGGCGACGCGGCGATGGGGTGTGCACGGCACCGACCTCGGTTGTCCGGTGCGCCTGTCCGACGGCCGGGTCGCGTTCTTCTTCGGCGACACGTTCAGCTCCCGCGGCCGGAGCGGCCGGGGGTGGCGCAGTCCCGTGATGTTGCGCTCCACCACAACCGATCTCCGCGGCGGCATCGAGTTCGACTCCGCGGGCGGGGGCCGGACGGCGAGGGAGATCCTGCCGAACGCGCACGACGTCCGCGAATCACCCGACCGGGAATCGGCGGGCAGCGAGTTCACCGTGGTTCCCGCGGACGCCGTCACGATCGGCGACCGGACCTACCTGTCCGTCGTCAGTGTGCACTCGTGGGCGTCGCAGGGGTGGCCGACGAACTTCACGTATCTCGCCTGGTCCGACGACGGCGGCGAGCGCTGGCACCGGACACGCGCCCGGTGGGACAACCGCGGCGGTTCGCTCGACCAACTGTGGACGATGGAACGGCACGAGGGCTACGTCTATGTCGTCTCGAGTGCGTTCGACCGCACCAATCCGGGTGGAATGATCCTGCGCCGAGTCCCCGAAGCGCGGATCCTCGAACCCGGAGCCTACGCAGACTGGGGCTGGGACCGTGGCACGGGGTGGGCGTGGGGACAGCCCGCGACCCCGATCTTGCCGGGTCCCGTCGGGGAGATGTGCCTGCGGCGGATCGACGGCACCTGGGTCCTCGCTTACTTCGACCCCACCGCCTACGCGATCGTCACCCGCACGGCGCAGCGCATCGACGGACGGTGGTCGGAGCCGACGGTGCAGGTTGCCGGCGGCGACTGGGGAGCCGCGGACGGCACGTGGGCGCAGATCTACGGCGGATACGTCCACCCGGCGTCCACGTTGGACGAACTGCATCTGCTTGTGTCGCAATGGAACACGACGACCGGGGACCCCTACCGGGTGCTGCAGTTCACCACCCGGCTGGACGCGCCCGTCACCCCACCAGCTCCGACTCCGTCCACCGCCCTTCCCCTTCGAGTTCCACACCACGGGAATGGAATTGGTTGAGCGTGCTGCGGTGCCCCACGCTCACCACGATGCTGTCGGGGAGTTCGGTCCTGAGCAGGGTGTAGAGCGTGTGCTCGAGGCCCTCGTCGATCGCCGACGTGGCCTCGTCGAGGAAGATCACCGCTGGACGGGCGATCAGCACCCGCGCGAACGCGAGACGCTGCTGCTCGCCCGGCGACAGGATCCGCGTCCAGTCGGCGGTCTCGTCGAGCCGATCACTCAGATTGCCGAGCGACACCCTCGACAGCGCACCACGCACGACGTCGTCGGACGCCGTCGGCTCCTTCGGGTAGGCCAGGGCGGTGCGTAGCGACCCGAGCGGCAGGTACGGGCGCTGGGACAGGAAGATGGCCTCCCCCGACGGCCGCGACACCGTGCCGTCGGCGTATGGCCACAGATCCGCGAGGGTACGGAGCAACGTAGTCTTGCCCGAACCGGACGGCCCCTTGACCAGCAGCGACTGCCCGGGGGTCACGGTGAGCGCGAGGCCCTCGATGAGGGTCTCCCCCGTCGGGATGCGCACGTCCAGCTTTTCGACCTGCAGATCGTCGCCCGACTTGCCGGTCCTCAGGACCGGAAGTTCGGCGGCGTGCAGGTTGTCGTTGGCGAGGCCGTTGAGTCGGATGAGGGTCGCGCGGAAACTGGCGAAGTCAGCATACGACTCGCGGAAGAAGGACAGCGAGTCGTGGACCTGACCGAAGGCCTGCGACGTCTGCATCACGTCACCGAGAGACACCTGGCCGGTGAACAGTCGCGGACCCTGCACCAGGAACGGGAAGATGACGGCCGTCTGGTTGACGGTGAGGTTCCAGCCGCTGAACTTCAACGTCCGGAAGACGATCTGCCACATGTTCCGGATGACGTCCGCGAACCGTCCGGCGAGGGTGCGCCGCTCGACGTTCTCGCCGCGGTAGAACGCGATGCTCTCGCCGTACTCCCGCACCCGGATCAGCGCGTAGCGGAAGTTGGCGCCGAGTTTCTCGTTGAGGAAGTTCAGCTTGATGAGGGGCTTGCCGATCCAGAACGCCACCGCCGTGGTCACCAGCACGTAGATGTAGACGAGGAAGATCATCGCCCGCGAGATCTCGACGCCGAACACGGTCATCGGGCCGGACAGGTCCCACAGGATCCCCGTGAACGACACGATCGACAGCACCGCGGTCACCGCGCCCATCGACAGCGAGCGGGACGTGGTCACGAAGTTGGTGATGTCGGCCTGGATGCGCTGATCCGGGTTGTCGATCGCGTCGCCGAGGAACCGGTCGCGGTAGTAGGCGCGGCTGTCGAGCCAGTCGTCGACGAGATGGTGGTTGAGCCATGTCCGCCAGTCGATGTCGAGGGTCTGCCCGATCACGTACTCGACGAGGGCACGGACCACGTGGACCGTCGCCAGGATGGCGAACACCCGGAGAAAGTGCCAGAACGCCGGCTCGTCCAGGTTCTGGATCGAATCGTAGAAGTCGTTGTACCAGTAGGAGAACAGCACCGTCATGCGCACCGCGAAGACCGTCGACAGCAGCAGCGCCGCCAGGATGGTCAACGGCTTGAGGCTGCGCCGCGGATCGAAGTAGGGCGCGGCGAAGCGCCAGAACTGCCTACCCCATTTGGTGAACCGCGCGAGCAGTATCACCACGACGACGAACGCGACGACAGTCATGACGTATGCCTTGAGCAGCCACATCGAGCTGTCCCATACGACGTTGTTCCAGTCCACGACCCATATCCCCGATCACGAGGTGAAACTCACCAGAAAAGATGGCGAAGTCTAACCCCGGAGGTCGGTGATGGGCGAGAGATCCGCGCAGGACACGCGTCGACCCGGAAGACACAGACCGCCCGATGTCCCATTTGCGCGGTTTCGGCCGCGCGGGTGGACATCGGGCGAGGTGAACGGTCCCCAGGCGACAGGGGGTTCTACGAGTCCTTCTCGGGTTCAGGCTCTTTCAGATTGCCGTCGTCGTCGACGTAGTCGTCGAAGGCGGTTCCCGACACCGTGCCGCCGGAGCCGGGCAGGACGACCGTCTCGCGGGCCCCCGGCTCGTAGCGGGCGTCGATCTCCTCCACCTTCTTCCTGGCTTCGGCGAGCGCCTCGTCGTCGGGCACGGGAACTTCGCTCTCGGCCGGCCGGCCGGCCTTCTTCTCGGGTTCGTCTGCGCTCATGGTGCACGTCCGTTCCGTTTCGGTGATTCCAGACCGACCATACGCCGCGGCCACCGGTTGAACTGCCGTTCAAAGCCGTTCGGTGGCAACGGAATGGCACTGCTCTTATTGGCGCGGCGGGAAGTGCCGGATGAGCCCCTCCTGGACCACCGTCGCCAGCAACTCCCCGTCGAGGGAGAAGAAGCGCCCCGTCGCGAGACCGCGGGAACCTGCCGCGACCGGCGACTCGGTGGCGTACAACGTCCAGTCGTCGAAGCGGAACGGCCGGTGGAACCAGATGGAATGGTTCACGGTGGCCGCGACGATCCGGTCCAGCCCCCACGACAGGCCGTGGGTGGTGATGATGGAGTCCAGGACCGTGGTGTCCGACGAGTAGCCCATGACGGCCACGTGAATGAGTGGGTCGTCCGGAAGGTCGCCGTCCGATTTCATCCAGACCCGGTTGTGGGTGAGTTTCTCCCCCGTGCCCTTCATGATCCACGACGGGTCGTTCGCGTACCGCATGTCGATCGGCTTGAGCGCGTCGACGAACATCTTCAACCGGTCTTCGTAACCCTGGAAGTGGTCGCCGAGCGGCGGCAGCGTGTCCGGGAACGGGACGTCGGGCACCTCGACCGCGTGCTCGAGACCCTTGCCCCAGTCCTGGAACGCCGCCAGCATGACGAACAGTTCCTGACCGTCCTGCAGGGCGGTGACCTGGCGATTCGCGAAGGCCCGCCCGTCGCGGTGCCGCTCGACGCGGTACTCGATGGGTTCCTTGACGTTTCCGCCGCGGATGAAGTGGGCGTTGACTGCGTGCACGGCGCGCTCGCCGCTGACGGTGCGGCCGGCGGCGACCAGTGCCTGGGAGATCAACTGGCCGCCGAACGTCCGGCTACCCACCTGCGCGGGATGCCGACCTCGGTACGTGTCCTCCCCGGTCCTCTCGAGATCGAGAAGTTCGAGCAGGGTCTGGAGATCGGTCTTCGCCGCGACTTCGCTCACCTAGTGGTCCTCTTCGCCGATTCTGTGGACGTGGATCAGGTTGGTCGAGCCTACGGTGCCGGGCGGCGACCCCGCCACGATGACCACCAGCTCACCCTTCTGATACCGGCCCAACCCCAGCAACGCGTTGTCGACCTGCCGCACCATCGCATCCGTACTGTCCACCGGATCGACGATGAACGTCTCCGTCCCCCACGTCAGCGACAACTGGCTGCGCACCTCCGGCAACGGGGTGAACGCCAGCAACGGCAACGGCGTGTGCAACCGCGCCAACCGGCGCACCGTGTCCCCGGACTGCGTGAACGCCACCAACGCCTTCGCATCCAGGCGCTCCCCGATGTCGCGGGCCGCGTACGAGATCACACCCCGCTTGGTGCGCGGCACGTGCGTCAGCGGCGGCACCTGGGTGGACTCGTTCTCCACCGCCTCCACGATCCGCGCCATCGTGCGCACCGTCTCCATCACGTACTTCCCCACCGACGTCTCACCGGACAGCATCACCGCGTCCGCACCGTCGAGCACCGCGTTCGCGACATCCGACGCCTCCGCGCGGGTCGGCCGCGAATTCTCGATCATCGACTCCAGCATCTGCGTGGCCACGATCACCGGCTTCGCGTTCTCCCGGGCGATCTGAATGGCCCGCTTCTGCACCAGCGGCACCTGCTCGAGCGGCAACTCCACCCCCAGGTCACCGCGGGCGACCATCACCGCGTCGAACGCCAGCACGATCGCCTCGAGGTTGTCGATCGCCTCCGGCTTCTCCAGCTTCGCGATCACCGGGATCCGCCGGCCCACCCGGTCCATCACCGCGTGCACCAGCTCCACATCCGCCGGGGACCGCACGAACGACAACGCGATGAAGTCGACACCCAACCCGAGCGCGAACTCCAGGTCCGCGATGTCCTTCTCCGACAGCGCCGGAACCGACACGTTCATCCCCGGCAGCGACACACCCTTGTTGTTGCTGACCGGGCCGCCCTCGGTGACCCGGCAGATCACGTCGTTGCCCTCCACACCGGAGACGACGAGACCGACCTTGCCGTCGTCGACCAGCAGCCGATCGCCCGGCTTGGCGTCCTCCGCCAACTGCTTGTAGGTGGTCGAGACCCGGTCGTGGGTGCCCTCGCACTCGTCGACGGTGATCCGCACCTCCTCACCGTTGGCCCACGTGGTGCGACCCTCCGCGAACCGGCCCAGCCGGATCTTCGGGCCCTGCAGGTCGGCCAGGACACCGACCGCCTTGCCCGTCGCGTCCGAGGCCGCCCTCACGCGTTTGTAGTTCTCCTCGTGATCGGCGTGTTCGCCGTGGCTGAAGTTCAGCCGCGCCACGTCCATACCGCTTTCGACGAGTTCGCGAATACGGTCACCGGTGGCGGTAGCAGGTCCAAGTGTGCATACGATCTTCGTGCGTCGGTTCACGGCCTCGAGCCTAGTCGCCCCGCGCGCCCTTCTCCATTTAGACGACTGCCAGCGGAAGCGCCGTCGGATGCACCGGCGACGGGAGGTCCGACGCCCCTGTCAGGTACACGTCGACGGCGTGCGCCGCGGACCGGCCCTCCGCGATCGCCCACACGACGAGCGATGCGCCGCGATGTGCGTCCCCGCAGACGAAGACCCCGGGTGCGGTGGTCTGCCAGTCCGGGCCGCAGGAGAGCGCTCCGCGCCGGGTCGGCGACAACCCGTAGTCGTCGAGCAGCGGACCGAGATCGACGCCCTCGAAGCCGATCGCGAAAAGTGCCAGTTCGCACGGCAATTCGATCTCCTCGCCGACCGGCGTGATGATGCGTTTGCCGTCCTCGCGGGTGACTTCGACCTCGGCGAGCACCATGGACCGGACGTTCCCGTTCGCATCGCCGAGGAACCGCTGCACCGCGACCTGGTACCGGCGGACACCGCCCTCGGCGTGCGCGGGCGACGTCCGCAGCACCATCGGCCACGCCGGCCACGGCGTCGCCTCCTCGTCCCGTTCGGTCGGCAACTCCGGGTTGTAGTCCAGCAGGGTCACCGACAGCGCGCCCTGGCGGTGCGCCGTTCCGAGGCAGTCGGCGCCGGTGTCGCCGCCGCCGATGATGACGACGTGTTTGCCCTTGGCGGTGATGTCCGCGGGACCGTCGCCCTCGCATTCCTTGTTCGAGGTGACGAGGTGCTCCATCGCGAGATGAATACCGTTCAGCTCCCGGCCCTCGACGGTGGTGTTGTCGCGGGCCCGCAGCGCACCGATCGCGAGCACGACCGCGTCGAAGTTCGCGCTCATCTGCTCCACGGTGAGGTCGACGCCGACCTCGCAGTCGGTGACGAAGTGGGTTCCCTCGGCGCGCATCTGCATCAGGCGCTGATCGAGAATTGCCTTCTCCATCTTGAATTCCGGGATGCCGTACCGCAGCAGTCCCCCGAGCCGGTCGTCGCGCTCGTAGACGGTGACGTCGTGCCCCGCCCGGGTCAGCTGCTGAGCCGCCGCCAGACCGGCCGGACCGGAACCGACCACCGCGACCTTCCGTCCCGTGGCGATCATCGGCGGTGTGGGCACCACCGTCCCCGACTCCCACGCGACGTCCGCGATGGCCTGCTCGATCCGCTTGATCGTGACACTGCCCGTCGTGTGCGTGTCGGCGAGCGAAAGCACACACGCCGACTCACACGGCGCCGGGCACACCCGGCCCGTGAACTCCGGGAAGTTGTTGGTGGCGTGCAGCCGCTCGCTCGCCGCCGACCAGCGGCCGCGCCGCACGAGGTCGTTCCACTCCGGGATCAGGTTGCCCAGCGGGCAGCCCGCACTTCCCGAGTGGCAGAACGGGATTCCGCAGTCCATGCACCGCGCGGCCTGTTCGGACACCTCGGCGGACCGCTCCGCGGAACTCTGCGGCGCGTACACCTCGTTCCAGTCGTGTATCCGCTCCGCGACCGGACGCTTGCGCGCCTCCTTCTTGACGATGTGCAGAAAGCCCTGGGGATCAGCCACGTGCCGCCTCCATGATCGCGGTGTCGACGTCGAGTCCCTCCGCCTTCGCCATCCGGGTCGCGTCCAGCACCCGCTGGTAGTCCACCGGCATCACCTTCGTGAACAGCGCGGACCGCCGGGGCCAGTCGGCGAGCACCGACGCCGCGACCGCGGAACCGGTCCACCGGTGGTGCCGGGTGACGGCGCCGCGCAACCAGTCCAGATCGTCCGGGTCGGGTTGCATCAGCTTCACCATCGCCTGGTTCACGTCCTCCGGGTCCAGGTCGAGGACGTACGCGATGCCGCCGGACATGCCGGCCGCCATGTTCCGTCCGGTCGGTCCGAGGATCACGACCCGCCCACCCGTCATGTACTCGCAGGCGTGGTCGCCGACACCCTCCACGACGGCGGACGCACCGGAATTGCGCACCGAGAAGCGTTCGCCGACGCGTCCGCGGAGATAGACCTCCCCGGAGGTGGCGCCGTAGAGCAGGGTGTTGCCCGCGATCACCTGCGTCTCCGGGACGAACAGGACGTCGTCGGCGGGACGGACCACGATCCGCCCACCCGACAATCCCTTGCCGACGTAGTCGTTGGCGTCCCCGGTCAGGTCGATGGTGATGCCCGGCGGCAGGAACGCGCCGAGCGACTGCCCCGCCGAGCCGGTGAACGTGAGCCGGATCGTGTCGTCCGGCAGCCCGGCGGCGCCGTAGCGGCGGGTGACCTCCGCGCCGAGCAGCGTGCCGACGGTCCGGTTGACGTTGCGCACCGGCATCTCGATCTCCACGGCGTGGGCGTCCTCGAGGGCACCCTCCGCCAGCTGGATGAGCGTGCGGTCCAGTGCCCGGTCCAGACCGTGGTCCTGGTCGCGGTCCCGGCGCCGCTGCGGCAGCGGCTCCCCGTCCGGCCCGGTGGGCACGGCGAAGATCGGGGTGAGGTCGAGTCCGCGGTTCTTCCAGTGGGCGATCCCCTGCGCGGTCTCGAGGACGTCGGCGTGACCGACGGCCTCGTCGATGCTGCGGAACCCGAGGTTCGCCAGGTACCGGCGCACGTCCTCGGCGACGAACCGGAAGAACTCCTCCACGAATTCCGGTTTGCCGGTGTACCGCTTCCGCAGCTCCGGGTTCTGGGTGGCGACACCGACCGGGCAGGTGTCGAGGTGGCACACCCGCATCATGATGCAGCCCGCCACGATCAGCGGGGCCGTCGAGAACCCGAATTCCTCCGCACCCAGCAGCGCCGCGACCACGACGTCCCGTCCGGTCCGCATCCCGCCGTCGCACTGGACGGTGATGCGATCGCGGAGACCGTTGAGCACGAGTGTCTGCTGGGCGTCGGCCAGCCCGATCTCCCACGGCGCCCCGGCGTGCTTCATCGACGTCAGCGGGGTGGCGCCGGTTCCGCCGTCGTTCCCGGAGATGAGGACCACGTCGGCGTGCGCCTTGCTGACGCCGGCGGCGACGGTTCCCACACCCACCGAGCTGACCAGCTTCACGTGGACCCGGGCCCGGTCGTTGGCGTTCTTCAGATCGTGGATCAGCTGCGCGAGATCCTCGATCGAGTAGATGTCGTGGTGCGGCGGCGGGGAGATCAGCCCGACCCCCGGCGTCGAGTGCCGGGTCTCCGCGACCCACGGATACACCTTGTACGCCGGCAACTGGCCGCCCTCACCGGGCTTGGCGCCCTGCGCCATCTTGATCTGGATGTCGCTGGCGTTGATCAGGTAGTCGCTGGTGACGCCGAACCGCCCGCTCGCCACCTGCTTGACGGCGCTGCGGCGCGACGGATCGTACAGACGGTCGACGTTCTCGCCGCCCTCGCCCGTATTGGAGCGTCCGCCGAGATTGTTCATCGCGACGGCCATCGTCTCGTGGGCCTCGGCGGAGATGGAGCCGTAGCTCATCGCGCCGGTGTTGAACCGGGTGACGATCCGCTCGACCGGTTCCACCTCGTCCAGCGGCACGGGCGGGCGCACGCCCTCGCGGAACGTGAACAGGCCGCGCAGTGCGCCACCGGCCTCGGCCAGCCTGTTCACCTCCTCGCTGTACTTCGCGAACACCTCGTGCCGACCGGTGCGGGTGGCGTGCTGCAGCAGGAAGACCGTCTCCGGGGTGAACAGGTGCAGTTCGCCGTCGCGGCGGAACTGGTACTCGCCGCCGTCCTCGAGCCGCCGGTGGGCGAACTCGGCCGGGTTGTCCGGGTACGCCTGCCGGTGGCGGACGGTGACCTCGCGGGCGATCTCGTCGAGACCGGCGCCGCCCAGCTTGCTGACCGTGCCCGTGAAGTACTCGTGGACGAGGTCGCGGTCCAGGCCGATCGCCTCGAACACCTGCGCCGCGGTGTACGAACCGACGGTGGAGATGCCCATCTTCGACATCACCTTGAGCACACCCTTGCCGAGCGCGGTGAGGTAGTTCCGCACGGCGATCGTGTGCTCGACGCCGGTGAGTTCGCCCTCGGACACGAGGTCCTCGATCGACTCCATCGCGAGGTACGGGTTGACGGCCGCGGCGCCGTACCCGATGAGCAGCGCCAGGTGGTGGACCTCGCGGGCGTCACCGGATTCGACGACCAGCGCCACCTTGGTGCGTTCCTTCGTCCGCACCAGGTGATGGTGCACCGCGGCGACCGCGAGCAGCGACGGGATCGGCGCGCGGGTGTGGTCGGAGTCGCGGTCCGAGATCACCAGCGTCCGGTAGCCGTCCGCGATGGCGGCGCTCGCCTGCGCCCGCAACTCCTCGATCGCCTCGGCCATCCCCGCACCGCCGCGCTCGACGTCGTACAGCGCGCGCAGCACCGCCGCGGCGAGCCCGGGATGGTTGCCGTCCGCGTTCACGTGGATGATCTTGTTCAGCTCTTCGTTGTCGAGCACCGGCCACGGCAGCACGATCTGCCTGCACGACGCCGCGGTCGGCTCGAGCAGATTCTGCTCCGGACCCATGACCCGCGACAGCGACGTCACGATCTCCTCGCGGATCGCGTCGAGCGGCGGGTTCGTGACCTGCGCGAACAGTTCGACGAAGTAGTCGTAGAGCAGCCGCGACCGCTGCGACATGACGGCGATCGGCGTGTCCGTCCCCATCGAACCGAGTGGCTCGCCGCCGGACGTGGCCATCGGGGCGAGCAGGATGCGCAGATCCTCCTCGGTGTACCCGAACGCCACCTGCCGCCGCACCACCGACTCGTGGTTGTGCTGCGCGTGCGGGCGATCCGGCAGCGTCTTCAGTTCGAGCAGACCGGCGTACAGCCACTCGGCGTACGGCCACTCCGCCGCGAGCCGCATCTTGATCTCCTCGTCGGGCACGATGCGGCCCTCGGACGTGTCGACCAGGAACATCTGCCCCGGCTCGAGGCGGCCCTTGGCCACGACCTCCGACTGCGGGACGTCGAGGACACCGCTCTCGCTCGCGAGGACCACCCGCCCGTCGACGGTCTGCCACCAGCGTCCCGGGCGCAGGCCGTTGCGGTCCAGCACGGCGCCGACCACGGTCCCGTCGGTGAACGTCACACACGCCGGTCCGTCCCACGCCTCCATCAGCGACGCGTGGAACTGGTAGAACGCCCGCCGGTCCGGGCACATCGACGTGTCGTTCTCCCACGCCTCCGGCACCATCATCATCACCGCGTGCGCCACGCTGCGGCCGGCGAGGTGCAGCAGTTCGAGCACCTCGTCGAACGACGCCGAATCCGACGCGTCGGGGGTGCAGATCGGATACAGCCTGCGCAGGTCGCCCGGGATCACCGCACTCGACAGCAACGCCTCGCGGGCGCGCATGCGGTTCCGGTTGCCGCGGACCGTGTTGATCTCCCCGTTGTGCGCGACGAACCGGAACGGGTGCGCGAGCGGCCAGGACGGGAACGTGTTGGTCGAGAACCGGCTGTGCACGATCGCGATCGCGCTCGCCATCCGCGGGTCGCGCAGGTCCGGGAAGTACCGCGCCAACTGGGACGTGGTCAGCATTCCCTTGTAGACGATCGTCCGGCTCGACAGCGACGGGAAGTACACGCCGCTGCCCTCCGACTCGATGTCGGGGGTGACCTGCTCGGCCCGCTTGCGCAGCGGGTAGACCAGACGGTCGAGGTCGAGCCCGCCGGGCCGGATCCCGCCGACGGCGGGTCCGGCGACGAACAACTGGCTCATGTGCGGAGCACAGGCGCGGGCCGTCGAGCCGACATCCGCGCCGTCCGGATCGACGGGCACCGGACGCCAGCCGAGGATCTGGAGGCCCTCCTCGTCCGCGAGGTCGGACACGCGTCGTTGCGCGGCCGCCCGCGCCTGCGGGTCCCGCGGGAGGAAGCAGATGCCCGCCGCGTACGTGCTGCTGCCGTCGTCCAGGGGCGCGGGGAGGTCGAACGAGGCGAGAGCCCCGAAGAATTCGGTGGGGAGCTGGAGCAGGATGCCGGCGCCGTCGCCGCTGTTCGGTTCGGATCCCGCCGCGCCGCGGTGCTCGAGATTCTCGAGAGCGAGGAGGCCGTCGGAGACGATGGAGTGGGAGCGGCGGCCGTGCACGTCCGCGACCATGGCGACACCGCAGGAATCGACTTCCTGGTCCGGGTCGTACAAGCCCTGGGGACCGGGCAACTGCGAGAACAGCACCGATATACCTCCACATCGGCCGGGAAGACCACCAGTGTGTGCGCTCCGCACGTGCTGTCGGCGGCCTCCGCTAGCGGGGTCGCCACGACGGGCGCTAACTGCTTTTCGGGGGTCTACCGGGACAGCATCGGCCCGTGAAGGTTGTTACCGGACATACATCCGGCGCGCTCAGCTTACCAGGACCGATACCCGGCAAGATATGCCGAATCGGGCCCGGAACGGGCGGTGGCCCGTGTCGCATCAGCAACACGGGCCACACGGTGTCCGGGGATCGTCACTGGTCCCGCAGGGGCCGTCCGTACTGGTCCTTCACGCTCCCGGTCAGCATCATGATGCCGTCGACCAGCGGCCAGATGCCGCCGATTCCACAGGTCAGCCACGTCACGGCGATCTGCGCCACGGCGATGCCGGGCTGGTTCAGGTAGAACCGCCCGACGCCGAACGCGCCGAGGAAGATCTGCAGCAGCCCGGCGGTCAACTTGGACTTGTCGGAGTACGGCTCACCCGTCAGCGGGTGCCTGCCGAACGGCGCCGACGGATCGGCGTACGCGTTGTAGCCGGGGGCGTACCCGGGCGGCGGGTACCCCTGCTGGGGGTAACCCTGCTGCTGTCCGTACCCCGGCTGCTGGTACCCGGGCTGCTGGTAGTCCTGCGGCGATTGCGGAGCAGCCCCGTACTGCGCGCCGTAATTCGGATCCGGCGCCCCGTAGGTCGGACCGTCCGGCTGCTGGGGCTTCTCGTACCCGGTGTACGGCGCGGTCGGCGAAGTCGGCTCGCCCACGTTCGGGAACGGGGCCGTCGGCTCGGTTCCGCCCGGCGACGGGTAGGTGGGCGTCGACCCCCAGCCCGGGCCGTTACCGACACCCGAATAGGTGTCCCAGCCCGGTCCCGTTCCGGACGACCCCGGTGACGGCGTCGCGTCGGACGTGGCGGGCGGCTGGGACAGCGAGGCCTCGGCGGTGGCGTCGTAGTCGAAGGGCGAGCCGAATTCGGGCGGCAGGCTCGAGTCGCTGCTGTTCTCGGTGCCGTCGCTGCTCTTACCCAGGTCGACCTTGTGTGCGTCCTCGGATGCACCCTTGCCGGAATCGTCGGATGCTTTCCCCGGTTCAGTCATTCGCGTCATCCTTCTTGCTGTCGATGGTCTTCGTGCCCGCATCCCCGCCGGCACTCGCAGTGCTCGCGGCCTTGTCGTCCGATACCGACTCCGATGCGGACGCCTTCCCGTCCTCGTCCCTGCCCTCGACCTTCTTCTCCCCCTTCGCCGGTGCGGTCTCGTCCGGCTCCGCCGGTGCGGTGCCGTCCGCGACCGGTTCGCCGTCGACAGGCCGCAGGTCGGCCGGATCCTCGCGCCCCTTCGTGGCAGCAAAGAAGTACACCACGGCCGCGACGAACACCAGGGCGGAGGTGAACGAGTTCACGCGGACACCGGCGATGAGGCTCGCGTGGTCGCTGCGCATCAATTCGATCCAGAAGCGCCCGGCGCAGTACCCGGCTACGTACAGGGCGAAGAGGCGGCCGTGCCCGATGCGGAATCGGCGATCGACCCACACGAGCAGGATCACGATCAGCACGTTCCACAGTGCCTCGTACAGGAACGTCGGATGCACCACGAACGCGACCTCGCCGGTGGACACCCCGTCGATCAGCTGCGGAGACACCTGGCCGACGTCGTTGCGGCGCTCGAAGATCTCGAGCCCCCACGGAACGTCGGTCTCGCGACCGTAGAGTTCCTGGTTGAAGTAGTTTCCGAGCCGTCCGATCGCCTGCGCGAGCAGGATGGCGGGCGCGACCGCATCGCCGAGCGCCGGCAGCGGGATGCCGCGGCGCCGGCAACCGATCCAGGCACCGACACCGCCGAGCGCCACGGCGCCCCAGATGCCGAGGCCGCCCTGCCACACCTTCAGGGCGTCGACGGGGTCGCCGCCCTCCCCGAAGTACGTCGGCCAGTCGGTCATCACGTGGTAGAGGCGGCCGCCGATCAGGCCGAACGGCACCGCCCAGATGGCGATGTCGAGGACGGTGCCCTTCTCGCCGCCGCGGGCGACCCAGCGACGGTCGCCCCACACGATCGCGACGACGATCCCGACGATGATGAACAGCGCGTACGCGCGCAGGGCCACCGGTCCGACATACCAGACACCTTGGGGCGGACTCGGAATGTAGGCCAGTACGTCCACAGTGGAAGTCACGACGCCACGGTAGCGGAGCGAACGCCCTCGGCGAGTTCCTCCGTCAGCGAGCGCACCGCGTCCAGACCGCTCTCCGCCGCGGTGACCAGCGCGGATCCGACGATGACCGCGTCGGCGTAGGCGGCGATCTCGGCGGCCTGCGCGCCGGAGCGGACACCCAGTCCGACACCCACCGGAATGTCCGAGTGGGCGCGGATGCGGGCCGTCAGTTCGGGTGCCATCGACGACACGGCGTCACGGGCGCCGGTGACACCCATCGTGGACGCGGCGTAGACGAACCCGCTGCTGGCGTCGAGGGTGATCGCGAGACGCTCCTCGGTCGACGACGGCGCGACGAGGAAGATCCGGTCGAGGTCGTGTTCCTTCGACGCCGCGATCCACTCGCCGGCTTCCTCGGGGATGAGGTTGGGGGTGATCAGCCCGAGGCCGCCTGCGCTCGCCAGATCGCGGGCGAACTTGTCGACGCCGTACTGCAGAACCGGATTCCAGTACGTCATCACGACGGCCTTGCCGCCGACGGAGGCGATCGCCTCGACCACCGTGAACACGTCGCGTACCCGGACGCCGTTCTTCAGCGCCGTCTCGGCCGCCGCCTGAATGGTGGGTCCGTCCATCACCGGGTCGGAGTAGGCTATGCCGACCTCGACGATGTCGCAACCGGATTCGACCATCGCCTTGAACACGTCGATGGATTCCTGCACGGTCGGGAACCCGGCCGGGAGGTACCCGACGAGCGCGGCACGCTTCTCCTCGCGGCACTGCGCGAACGTCGGGGCGAGGCGCGAGAGTCGTTCGCTCACTTGGCCGAACCTTCCTTGTCAGTCGTGGTGGTCTCGGTCGAGTCGTCCGGATCGAACAGTCCGAACCACTTGGCTGCCGTGTCCATGTCCTTGTCGCCGCGCCCGGACAGGCTGACGACGATGATCGCGCCCTCCCCCAGTTCGCGGCCCAGTCGCAGTGCACCGGCGACGGCGTGGGCGGACTCGATGGCCGGGATGATGCCCTCACGCTCGGACAGCAGACGCAGCGCGTCCATGGCCTCCGAGTCGGTGACCGGCTCGTAGGTGGCGCGGCCGATGTCTTTGAGGAGCGCGTGTTCCGGGCCGACCCCGGGGTAGTCGAGGCCCGCGGAGATCGAGTGCGACTCGATGGTCTGGCCGTCCTCGTCCTGCAGCAGGTACGAGTACGCGCCCTGGAACGCGCCCGGGGTGCCTCCCGCGAACGTGGCGGCGTGCCTTCCGGTCTCGACGCCGTCACCGGCGGCCTCGTACCCGACCAGTCGCACGGACGGGTCGTCGAGGAAGGCGTGGAAGATGCCGATGGCGTTGGACCCGCCGCCGACGCACGCCGTCACGGCGTCGGGCAGCCGGCCGGTCAGCGCCTGCACCTGGACCCGCGTCTCGAGACCGACGACGCGCTGGAAGTCGCGGACGATGGTCGGGAACGGGTGCGGTCCGGCGGCGGTGCCGAAGCAGTAGTAGGTGTTGTGGGCGTTGGTGACCCAGTCGCGCAGCGCCTCGTTGATCGCGTCCTTCAGGGTCCTCGACCCCGACTCGACGGACACGACCGCCGATCCGAGCAGCCGCATGCGGGCGACGTTCAGCGCCTGCCGCTCGGTGTCGACGGCGCCCATGTAGATGATGCATTCCAGACCGAGGAGCGCGCAGGCGGTGGCGGTGGCCACGCCGTGCTGGCCGGCACCGGTTTCTGCGATGATGCGGGTCTTGCCCATGCGCTTGGCGAGCAGCACCTGCCCGAGCACGTTGTTGATCTTGTGCGAGCCGGTGTGGTTGAGGTCTTCGCGCTTGAGGATCAGCCGCGCCCCACCGGCGAACTCGCTCATCCGCGTCGCCTCGAAGATCGGGGACGGACGGCCGGTGTAGTCGCGCTGGAGGCGGTCGAGTTCGTTCAGGAACGACTCGTCGCCGCGCGCCTTCTCGTACTCGGCGGTGACCTCCTCGATCACCGCCATCAGGGCCTCCGGCACATGCCGTCCGCCGTACACGCCGAAGTGTCCTCCGGCATCGGGGTCGTGCGTCGTACGCTCGGCGATTCCGGCGCTGGCAGGCGGCAGATTGCCACCCTTGAAGACGGTTTCCTGATTACGTGAAGTCACAGGTCCAGTCTGCCTCGAGGCCGGGTTCCGCCGCCGTCCGGGTCAGGTCCGCCGGGGCTACCTCAGCGCGACGGCTTGGGGCAGGACGGGTGCGCGCCGGCGTTGACCAGATCGGCCACCGCCTTGCGCGGATCACCGCTGGTGACGAGGCCTTCGCCGACCAGCACCGCGTCGGCTCCCGCACCGGCGTACGCCAGCAGGTCGGCCGTGCCGCGCACCCCGGACTCCGCGATCTTGATGATCTCGGTGGGCAGCCCGGGAGCGATCTCGCCGAACGTGTTCTTGTCGACCTCGAGCGTCTTGAGGTTGCGCGCGTTGACACCGATGACCTTGGCGCCCGCCTCGATCGCCCGGTTCGCTTCTTCCTCGGTGTGGACCTCGACGAGGGCCGTCATACCCAGCGACTCCGTCCGGTCGATCAGCGACGCGAGCGCGTCCTGCTCGAGGGCGGCGACGATGAGCAGCACCATGTCGGCGCCGTGCGCGCGGGCCTCGTGGATCTGGTACGGCCCGACGATGAAGTCCTTGCGGAGGATCGGGATGCTCACCGCGCGGCGGACGGCGTCGAGGTCCGCGAGGGACCCCTGGAACCGGCGCTCCTCGGTGAGCACGCTGATCACGCGGGCGCCACCGGCCTGGTAGGCGGCGGCCAGTTCGGCGGGATCGGCGATGTCGGCGAGCGCACCCTTCGAGGGGCTGGCGCGCTTGACCTCGGCGATGACTCCGATGCCCGGCTCGAGCAGGGCGGCCGCGGCATCGAGGGCCGGCGGTGCGGCGGCGGCGGCAGCCTTGACTGCGGCGAAGTCAAGGACGGCTTCGCGGGCGGCGACGTCGGCGCGCACCCCGTCGAGAATCGAGTCGAGAACGGTCATCGTGGCCCGAGTCCTTTCTGGGCAGAAACCCGATGTGAGGAACATCATCAGGGGTGAAGCCAGCCTAGATGGCACTCTGATTGTGTTTACGTCCGGGTACCCGGGTCATCGTCCGAACCGTCAACTTGGTCGACAGGTTCGGCTTTCTTGTCTTCCACCGTGGGGTCCTCCCCCGCGTCCAGGGCGTCCCAGAGCATGCGCTGGGTGACGGGACCGTCGGCGGAATCGGCACCGGCCTTCTTCGCTGCGTCACGTCGCGCACCCGGGCTGTCGTACTTGGAGGACAACCCCGCCCGCACCCTCGGCCTGCGGACCAGTTCCACCGCGGCGGCGAGCGCCGCCAGGGCCCCCACCAGCACGAAAACGGCGGGTCCGGCGTGCACGGACACCGACTGGACCTCGGCCCGGCCCGGCAGCTCGGCCAGCCGAGCCGCCTCGTCGTCGGAGGCGCCGGACACGAGCAACCCCACCGCCGGGACGGCGGCCGCGACGGCCACCACCGCGACGAGCACACCCAGCACGCGCAGGGCCCAGCCCTTCACGGCGAACGACGCGGCGATCGCGGCGACCAGGGTCAGCGCCAGCGGCGTGAGCGCCGCCGCCCACGTGCCGCCCACGAGCACCGACGTGCGTTCCTCGCCGAGCCCGTCGGAGGAGGTGACCTCCACCCACGTCATCCGTGAGGCGCCCCACAGGCACACTGCGGCGACGGCGAGGAGCAGCACCGCGATCATCGATCGGCGGCGCCCCGCCCGCGCGGGGTCCCGGGCCGGCTCCGACGCGTCGCTCACTGCGTGTCGCCTCCCAGGGTCTTCAGCGTGTGCGCCGCCGCGATCGCGCTGAGCACCGCCATCGCCTTGTTTCGCGCCTCGGTGTCCTCGTATTCGGGGTTCGAGTCGGCGACGACGCCCGCGCCTGCCTGGACGTACCCGATGCCGTCCTTGATCAGGGCGGTGCGGATCGCGATGGCCGTGTCGGCGTCGCCCGCGAAGTCGAGGTACCCGATGATGCCGCCGTAGATGCCGCGGCGGGTGGGTTCGAGTTCCTCGATCAGCTGCATCGCCCTGACCTTCGGCGCTCCCGACAGGGTTCCCGCCGGGAAGCAGGCGGTGACGGCGTCGAGGGCCTGCTTGCCGTCCGCGAGGTGACCGGTGACGGTGGAGACGAGATGCATCACGTGGCTGTACCGCTCGATGTGGCGGTAGTCGTGGACCTTCACCGTGCCCGGTTCGCAGACGCGCCCCAGGTCGTTGCGACCCAGGTCCACGAGCATCAGGTGCTCCGCGTTCTCCTTCTCGTCGGCGAGCAGGTCTTTCTCGAGCAGGATGTCCTCCTCCTCGGTGTGCCCGCGCCACCGGGTGCCCGCGATCGGGTGCGTGGTGGCCACGCCTTCCGACACGGTCACCAGCGCCTCCGGGCTCGAGCCGACGATCGAGAACGCGGTCTCGTCGTCGCCGTTCGGCACGTTGAGGAGGTACATGTACGGGCTGGGGTTGGACGCGCGCAGCATCCGGTAGACGTCGATCGGGTCGGCGGTGCAGTCGATCTCGAAGCGCTGCGACAGCACCACCTGGAAGGCCTCGCCGGCCTCGATGTCGCCGACGAGTTTCTGCACGTCGGCGCCGAACCCTTCGGTGGTGCGCTGACGGCGGTAGTCGGGGGCGGGTTTCGCGAACGTGGACACGGTCGACGACGCCGGGGCCGACAGGGCGTGTGTCATCCGGTCCAGCCGCTCCACCGCGGAGTCGTAGGCCTCGTCGACGCGTTCGTCCGTGCCGTCCCAGTTGACGGCGTTGGCGATCAGGGTGATGGCGCCCTCATGGTGGTCGACGGCCGCGAGATCCGTCGCCAGCAGCATCACCATCTCGGGGATCTGCAGGTCGTCGGTGGCGTGCTCGCCGATGCGCTCGATGCGCCGCACCGCGTCGTACCCGAGGAAGCCGACCATGCCGCCGGTCAGCGGCGGCAGATCGGGCAGCCGCTCGCTTCGGAGTAGTTCGAGGGTCTGGCCGAGGGCGGCGATCGGATCGCCGCCGGACGGCGCGCCCGCGGGAACGTTGCCGTACCAGGCTGCTTCACCGTCGATGACGGTCAGTGCGGCGGGACTGCCCGCGCCGATGAACGACCATCGCGACCACGATCGGCCGTTCTCCGCCGACTCGAGCAGGAAGGTGCCGGGCCGGTTCGCCGCCAGCTTGGTGTAAGCAGACAACGGTGTTTCCGCGTCTGCCAGCACCTTGCGCGTCACCGGGACGACCCGGTGTTCGGCGGCGAGAGCGTGGAACTGCTCACGTGTGGTGGTCGAGTCGGACCCGCCGTCGGCCGGGGTGGCGGCGGACTCGGGTGCGGGAATCGTGGTGGGCTCGCCGTGCATGCCGACCATCATCCCAGGCGCACTCGCACCGTCTGCGTGCGCGGGTAGCCTCGGCACCCATGAAGCCAGGTCAGCTCGCACCGGAATTCACCCTGCCCGATCAGGACGGCATCGAACGATCGCTGTCGAGCCTCCTCGAGGACGGCCCCCTCGTGCTGTTCTTCTACCCCGCGGCGTCGACGCCGGTCTGCACCGCCGAGGCCTGCCACTTCCGGGACCTCGGAACGGAGTTCTCCGCCGTGGGGGCGTCGCGCGCCGGGATCAGCACCGATGCGGTGGCGAAGCAGGCGTCGTTCGCGCAGGCGCAGTCCTTCGATTACCCGCTGCTGTCGGACGCCGACGGAGCCGTCGCGGAGCAGTTCGGCGTGCGCCGCGGACTGCTCGGCAAACTCGCCCCGGTCAAGCGGTCGACGTTTGTCATCGACACCGACCGCACCGTGCTCGAGGTCATCTCGAGCGAGTTCCGCGCGAACACGCACGGTGATCAGGCACTAGCCTTCCTCCGGACGCGTCAGGACACCTGAATCGACCGCTTGGCCAGTCCCATCCAGAAACCGTCGATCACCTGCCGGGGAATCTGCTCGGGGTCGCTCGACGCGCCGAGCGTGACGAAGAGCGGCGCGAAGTGCTCGATCGTCGGGTGTGCGTAGGGCATGCCCGGCGCGAGCGAGCGGAAATCGATCAGCGAATCCACGTCGCCCGCGGCGAGACGCTCGTCCGCCCAGGCGTCGAACTCCGAGGACCAGCCCGGCGCCTTCGCGTCGGGTGACGGGTCGCGCAGGAACGGCAGTCCGTGGGTGGTGAATCCGGACCCGACGATCAGCACGCCCTGCTCGCGCAGGGGACGCAGCCGCTCACCGAGGTGCAGCAGCCGTTGCGGATCGAGGGTCGGTAGCGAGATCTGGAGGACCGGGATGTCGGCATCGGGGTACATGACCGTCAACGGCACGTAGGCGCCGTGGTCGAGGCCGCGATGCGGCTGGTGCGACACGGTCTCGTCGTCCGGCATCAGGGACACGACCTGCGCCGCGAGTTCGGGGGCGCCGGGCGACTCGTACGTGGTCCGGTAGAACCGTTCGGGGAAGCCCCCGAAGTCGTAGACGAGGGGGGTGCCGGTGGTGGTGGATCCGATCGTGAGCGGCGCCGATTCCCAATGTGCCGACACCATGAGAATGGCCTTGGGCCGTGGCAGGTCGCCCGCCCACTTCGCCAGCTGCGACACCCACAGGTCGCTGTCCACCAGCGGTGGCGCACCATGGCTGAGGAACAGTGCGGGCATGGTGGCGGTCATCGCGACTCCTTCGGATCGAGATCCCTCATCGAGGACGCCGGCCGGATCACCGCCGCCTCAATGTTGAACCTTCAAGTTACTATAGGAGTCAACCCGTGGGCGCGGCAACTATTCCCCGGGCACGAATCGGCCCCGCGGCGTGCTAACTATGGAGGACACGCTGCACACGCGTGGAGCGACGTACGGACGGAGGACACCACCGATGAGTGGTAACGACGAGGGCACGTCGACAGAGCCCGGCACCCGATGGCTCGACGCAGAGCAGCAGGAGGCCTGGCTCACCCTCATCGCACTGGTCACCCGGCTCCCCGCCGCACTGGACACCCAGCTTCAACGCGACTCGGCACTCACCCACTTCGAGTACTTCGTCCTCGCCTCACTGTCCGGCGAATCGAACCGGCGCCTGCAGCTGTCCCTGCTCGCACAGCGCGCCAACGCGTCCCTGTCCCGGCTGTCCCACGTCGTCACCAAAATGGAGAAAGCCGGCTGGGTGCGCCGCGAAAGCATCCGCGGCAGCCGCGGCTCCGACGCCGTCCTCACCGACGAAGGCATGGCCAAGGTCGTCGAGGCCGCGCCGCCGCACGTCGAATCCGTCCGGTCACTGATCTTCGACGGCCTCTCCGCCGACCAGGTCCGTCAACTGTCCGAACTGTCCGGCGCCATGCTCACCCAACTCGACAAGAGCATCGCCTCGGGAACCGGCAAGGCCTGACCGCCGCTCACCCCAGCGGCGTCCCGACAGCTCACCCCAGCGGCGTCCCGACAGCTCACCCCAGCGGCGTCCCGACAGCTCACCCCAGCGGCGTCCCGACAGCTCACCCCAGCGGCGTCCCGACAGCTCACCCCAGCGGCGTCCCGACAGCTCACCCCAGCGGCGTCCCGCCGACTCCCCAGCTGTCGCGCGGCACCTCGGTGATCGTCACCCACACCGTCGCCGCATTCTTACCCGTCGCGTCGGCGTACGCCTTCGTGACGGCCTCGATCGTGGCACGCTTCTGCTCCGCCGTGAGCCCCGGCGTCTGACTGATCTGAATAAGTGGCATGCGGACATCCTGCCCGAGGGCATACGAACATCCCGCCGAGGGCCGCTGCGCTAGTCGGCGGCGAGCAGGACGTCCGAGTCGAAGCAGGTGTGCGTGCCCGTGTGGCACGCCGCCCCCTCCTGGTCGACGACGAGCAGCACGGTGTCGCCGTCGCAGTCGAGCCGCACCTCGTGGACGTACTGCGTGTGACCGGACGTCTCGCCCTTCACCCAGTACTGCTGACGGGAGCGGGAATAGTACGTGCCCTTACGGGTCTCGAGGGTGCGTGCGAGCGCCTCGTCGTCCATCCACGCCACCATCAGGACGTCGCCCGTCGACCTTTCCTGCGCGACGGCACTGAACAGTCCCGCCTCGTTGCGCTTGAGCCGTGACGCGATGGCCGGGTCGAGACTCATCGGACGGTGATCCCTTCTGCACGCATGGACTTCTTGACGTCGCCGATCGTCATGTCGCCGAAGTGGAAGACACTGGCGGCGAGGACGGCGTCCGCGCCGGCTCCGACGGCGGGTGCGAAGTGCTCGACGGCGCCCGCTCCCCCACTGGCGATCACCGGCACGTGCACGGCGGCGCGGACCGCGCGGATCATCGGCAGGTCGAAACCGGCCTTCGTGCCGTCCGCGTCCATCGAGTTGAGCAGGATCTCCCCTACGCCCAGTTCGGCGCCGCGGACCGCCCACTCGACCGCGTCGATGCCGGTGCTGCGCTTGCCGCCGTGGGTCGTGACCTCCCACCCCGACGGTGTGTCCGGTTGGCCCTGCGGCACGGTGCGCGCGTCCACCGACAGCACGATGCACTGGGAGCCGAACCGTTCGCTCAGTTCGCGGAGCAACTCGGGCCGCGCGATCGCGGCGGTGTTGACGCTCACCTTGTCGGCGCCGGCACGCAGCAACCGGTCGACGTCCTCGACGGTGCGGACACCGCCGCCGACCGTGAGCGGGATGAACACCTGTTCCGCCGTCCGGCTGACCACGTCGAGCATGGTGCCCCGGTCGGCGGTCGACGCGGTGACGTCGAGGAACGTGAGCTCATCGGCGCCCTGGGCGTCGTACGCGGCCGCCAGTTCGACGGGGTCGCCCGCGTCCCGCAGGTTCTCGAAGTTGACGCCCTTGACGACGCGTCCGGCATCGACGTCCAGACACGGGATCACTCGAACCGCCAGAGTCATTGCGTACGCCCTCCTGAAGGCTCGGAACGGGGATCACCCAGTGATCCGAGGATATCGAGAATTTCGCCGTGCACCCCGGGCGCTCCGGCGAGCACCGAATCGGACGTCACCGTCCAGGGCTTGCCGCCCAGATCGGTCACCACACCGCCCGCGGCGCGCACCAGCGCCACACCGGCCGCGTTGTCCCACGCATTGTGGCCGAACACCACCGCACCGCCGAGTATTCCGGCCGCGGTGAACGCGAGGTCGACGCCGGTGGACCCGTGGATCCGGATCCGCGAGGACACCCGGCTGAGCTGCGCGAGGACCTGCAGCCGGTACGCGCCGGGGATCCGCCCGCGACTGTCGATGTTCAGCGCCCCCAAGCCCACGATCGACGACGCCAGCGACGTGCGGCCGAGACTCGGCAGCGGCTGACCGCCCTCGAGCAACGGGCCGTCCGCGACGGCCGCGTAGCGCCGCCCGACGAGCGGCAGCCACGTGAGACCGAGAACGGGAACCCCGTCGTCGAGGAGCGCGAGCAGCGTGCCCGCGGTGGGCAGACCGGCCGAATAGTTGAAGGTGCCGTCGATGGGGTCGAGCACCCAGACGGGTCCACTGTCGAGGTCGGGTCCGCCGAACTCCTCGCCGTGGACGTCGATGCCGGTCCGGTCACGCAGCTCGCCGGTCAGCCGCTTCTCGAGTTCGAGGTCGACGGCGGTCGCGAAATCGTCGGGGCCCTTGTGGACGGCGCTGGGCGCACCCACCCCGGAGACGAACCGGTCGTGCACTCCGTCGAGCAGCTCACTGGCAACGGCGAGGAGTTCCCGGGGATCGCGGGACAGGGCCATGGCGCGAACTCAGCCCGAGACCGCGGCGAGCGCCTCGGGGAGGGTGAACCGCCCCGCGTACAGCGCCTTGCCGACGATGGATCCCTCGACGCCCTGGTCGACGAGTCCGGCGATCGCCCGGAGGTCGTCGATGGTGGACACACCACCCGAGGCGACGACGGGGGCGTCGGTGGCCGCGCAGACCTGCGCGAGGAGTTCGAGATTGGGGCCGGTGAGAGTGCCGTCCTTGCTCACGTCGGTGACGACGTAGCGGGAGCAGCCGTCCTTGTCGAGCCGGGCGAGGGTCTCCCACAGGTTCCCGCCCTCGGTGACCCACCCGCGGCCGCGAAGCTGGTACTCACCGTCGACGAGGCGCACGTCGAGACCGACGGCGATCTTCTCGCCGTACTTGGCGATGGCGCGGGCACACCACTCGGGGTTCTCGATGGCGGCGGTGCCGAGGTTGACGCGACCGCAGCCGGTGGCCAGTGCGGCCTCGAGCGACGCGTCGTCGCGGATTCCGCCGGACAGTTCCACCTGAACGTCGAGTTCCCCCACCACGTCGGCGAGGAGTTCACGGTTCGAGCCGCGACCGAAGGCGGCGTCGAGGTCGACGATGTGGACCCACTCGGCACCGTCGTTCTGCCATGCGAGGGCGGCATCACGAGGCGAGCCGTATCCGGTCTCGCTTCCTGCCTCCCCCTGGACGAGGCGAACAGCTTCACCGTTGACGACATCTACAGCAGGCAAAAGGACCAGGCTCACGTGCGACAACCCTAGTCGCTCAGCGGTCGGAACCCGGCTTCGGGTCCTCGGGGTCGCGGCCGTAGGCGTTGCGGGTCATGCGTTTCGACACGTAACCCATGGCGGCGATCGCACCGGCGACGCCGAGCAACCCGACGATCAGCCCGAGGACGGGGCCCGGTTTCAGCACCAGAATGATCACGGTCGCGAGGACCAGGACCGCGGTGGCGGCGCCCATCGCGTACACGGCGAGCCTGCCGATCGACAGGTCGCCGCGCCCGTCCCCGGGTTCGGTCACAGACTGCGAACCCAGTTGCGGAGCAGTTCAGCGCCCGCGTCGCCGGACTTCTCGGGGTGGAACTGGGTGGCGGACAGTGCGCCGTTCTCGACGGCGGCGAGGAACTTGCCGCCGTGATCGGCCCAGGTCAGGGCGGGCGGCGCCAGCCGCTCCGGCGTCGGCAGTTCCCAGGTCTGGGCAGCGTACGAGTGGACGAAGTAGAACCGGGTGTCGGGATCGATACCGGCGAACAGCGTGCTGTTGCCCGGTGCCTCGACGGTGTTCCACCCCATGTGCGGCAGCACGTCGGCCTGGAGCCGTTCGACGGTGCCGGGCCATTCGCCGCAGCCTTCCGCCTCGACGCCGAACTCGACGCCGCGTTCGAAGAGGATCTGCATGCCGACGCAGATCCCCAGGACCGGCCGTCCGCCGGCCAGACGCTGACCGATGATCCGCTCCCCCCGCACCGCGCGGAGCCCCTCCATACACGCCGCGAAGGCGCCGACGCCGGGAACGACGAGACCGTCGGCCGCGAGTGCGACCTTGTGATCGGACGTGACCTCGACGCGCGCGCCGGTCCGGGCCAGAGCGCGGGTGGCCGAATGCAAGTTGCCGGAGCCGTAGTCGAGGACGGCAATCGTGGAGACGGTCATGACACAACCTTATCCGGCGGCCGAACGACGCCGGAGGGCGCGGCCGACGACCGTTCCGGCGGCCGGGACCACCGCGACCGCCGTCGCCGCGACCCCGAACACCCAGGAATACCCGGCCACCGACGCGACGGCTCCGAGCGCGAGGGAACCGAACCCGGTGCCGGCGTCGAACCCGATGTTCCATCCGGCGCTCGCCGAGCCGAATCGGGCCGGTCCCGCGGCGGTGAAGATCATGACGAGCGACTCGTTCTGCACCGCACCGAACCCGAACCCGAATGCCAGCGCCGCGCACACGAGCAGCGGCACGGGCGCCGCTGCCGCCGCGGCGACGGCGAACAGGACCAGGCCGAGGCACACGAACGTCAGGGCGGGAATCAGGGCACGGCCCACCCCGAGCCGGTCGGAGAACGATCCCGCGGCGTACCGCCCGATCAGCGTCGCCCCGCTCGACACGGCGAGGATCACCCCCGCGAGCGACGCCCGCTCCGAGATCGCGATCGGCAGCAGGCTGGACAGACCGCCGAACGCGGCCGCCACGATCGCGATCGACAGCCACGGGGTCAACACGGCGGCGAGCGGGATGCGATCGTGCGACGCGCGATCCGCGGGGGCGTGGATCGCGGGGAGCCGCGTGACCGCGACGACCGCGAGCGCGGGAATGAGAGCGCCGATCACGAAGACGGGGGTCGCGGACCAGTGCGCCATGATCGCGAGCCCCGCCGGCAACCCGACCATCTGCGCGGCGGCCACCGCGATTCCCTGCGCACCCGTCGCGCGGCCGAGCATCTGCCGCGGAACGAGTTCCGCGACCAGCGCACTGCTCGCGACGGTGAGCATGCCGAAGCCCGATCCCCGGACGGCCGACACCGCCAGCACCGGGATCGCCTCGGTGGAGAGCAGGAGGAGAAGCGACGGCGGCCCCAGCAGCATGCAGCCCGCGGCGAGCACCCACCGGTGCCCCCATCTACGCAGGAGCCGGGGCACGCCGAGTTGGGTGGCGACGGTCGCGGCCATGAACACGGCCGTCACGCTGCCGGCGAGAGTGTCCGAGCCGCCGGACAGCGAGACGATCAGCGGAACCACCGGCAGCAGCACCGCCCAGCCGCCGAACGCCGCGGCGCCCATCACCATCGCGGTGGGCAGACCGCGGGTGCGGAGCAGGCCGCGGCGCTCCCCCACTGCGACCGGCACTACAGCAACCTGAGAACGCCCGCCACGGCTGCCAGCACCGCCAGTGCCAGCAGCACGCCCGAGGCCAGTTTGTTGAACTTCCACATGGAGTACGCGCCGCCCGCCGCGATACCCGCGGCGATGAACAGGACGTAGACGAGGACGACGCTCACGAATGCGTCCGGTTCACAGGCTGCCCTTGGTGGACGGCACGCCCGTGACGCGGGGATCGGGTTCGACGGCCTCACGCAGTGCACGGGCGACGGCCTTGAACTCGGCCTCGGTGATGTGGTGCTGATCGCGCCCGTAGAGCACGCGCACGTGCAGGGCGATGCGCGCGTTGAGTGCGATCGACTCGAACACGTGCCGGTTGATCACGGTCGCGTACGGCACCCCCGGGTACCCGCCGATGACGGCGTGCAGCAGGTGCTCGGGTTCGCCGGTGTGGACGCAGTACGGTCGCCCGGACACGTCGACCGACGCGTGGGCGAGCGTCTCGTCCATCGGGATGAACGCGTCACCGAACCGGCGGATGCCCTTCTTGTCGCCGAGGGCCTGCCCGAGCGCCTGTCCGAGCACGATCGACGTGTCCTCGACCGTGTGGTGCGCCTCGATCTCGATGTCGCCCTTCGCGTGGACGGTGAGGTCGAAACTCGCGTGGGAGCCGAGCGCGGTCAGCATGTGGTCGAAGAACGGAACCCCGGTGGAGACGTCGACGATGCCGGTGCCGTCGAGGTTCAGTTCGACGGTGATGCTCGATTCCTTGGTGGTGCGCTCCACGCGGGCGATGCGGTCGGTCATCCTCGGTCTCCTGAGCTGGTGAGTTCGGTGGAGGCGATCTCGTCGCTCGCCACGATGAAGGCGTCGTTCTCGGAGGCCAGCCCGACGGTGGCGCGCAGGTATCCGGGGATCCCGACGTCCCGGATCAGCACTCCGCGGTCGAGGTAGGCCTGCCAGGCTCGGGCACTGTCGGTGAACTCACCGAACAGGATGAAGTTCGCGTCGCTGGGGATGACGTGGAAACCCGTGTCCTCCAATGCCTTCGACACCCGCACCCGCTCCGCCGCGAGGGCGTGCACGCTGCCGAGCGTCTCGTTCGCGTGCCGCAACGCCGCGCGGGCAGCGGCCTGCGTGACCACCGACAGGTGGTACGGCAGCCGGACCAGGAGCAGCGCCTCGATGAATGCCGGTGCGGCCGCGAGGTATCCGAGCCTGCCGCCGGCGAACGCGAACGCCTTGCTCATCGTCCGCGACACCACCAGCTTCGACGGGTACTCGTCGATCAGCGTCAGGGCGCTCGGTGCGTCGGAGAATTCGGCGTACGCCTCGTCGACGATCACGATGCCGGGGGCGGCGTCGAGGACACGGCGCAGTTCCGCGATGCCGACGCTGTGCCCGGTCGGGTTGTTGGGGCTGGTGACGAACACGACGTCGGGCCTGCGTTCGGCGATCGCCGCGGTCGCGGCCTCCACGTCGAGCGCGAAGTCGGCGCGCCGGAAGATCGGCAGCCACTCGGTCTCGGTGCCGTCCGCGATGATCGGGTGCATCGAGTACGACGGCACGAATCCCATCGCGCTGCGACCGGGACCGCCGAACGCCTGCAGCAGCTGCTGCAGGATCTCGTTGGACCCGTTGGCCGCCCACACGTTGTCGACCGTGACCGGCACCCCGGTCTGGCGAACGAGGTACGCGGCGAGGTCGGTGCGCAGCGCCACCGCGTCGCGGTCCGGGTAGCGGTGCAGTTCGCGTGCGGCCTCCCGCACGGACTCCGCGACGTCGTCGACGAGCGCCTTCGTCGGCGGGTGCGGGTTCTCGTTGGTGTTCAGCTGAACGGGGACCGTCAGCTGCGGCGCCCCGTACGCCGACTTGCCGCGCAGATTGTCGCGGATCGGCAGGGCGTCGACCCCGATCGACGAACCGGGCACGTTCGCGGCGGTCACCGCAGCGCCTCGAACCGCAGCCGCACGGCCTCACCGTGCGCGGGCAGGTCCTCGGCGTTCGCGAGGGTGATGACGTGGCCGGAGACCTCCTTCAGCGCGGATTCGGAGTAGTCGACCACGTGGATGCCGCGCAGGAACGTCTGCACGCTCAGGCCCGAGGAGTGCCGGGCGCAGCCCGCGGTGGGCAGGACGTGGTTGGACCCGGCGCAGTAGTCGCCGAGGCTGACCGGCGCCCACGGCCCGACGAACACCGCGCCCGCACTGGTCACCTTCGCGGCGACGGCGGTGGCGTTCTCGGTCTGGATCTCGAGGTGCTCGGCGGCGTACGCGTTGACCACCCGCAGCCCGGCCTCGACGTCGGGGACCAGGACGGTGCCCGATTGGGTGCCGGACAGCGCGGCGGTGACGCGCTCCTTGTGCTTGGTGATCTCGAGCTGCGCGGCCAGGGCGGTGTCGACGGCGTCGGCGAGTTCGACGCTGGACGTGACGAGCACGCTGGCGGCCATCACGTCGTGCTCGGCCTGGCTGATCATGTCGGCGGCGACGTGCACCGGGTCGGCGGTGTGGTCGGCGAGGATCGCGATCTCGGTGGGGCCCGCCTCGGCGTCGATGCCGACCAGGCCGCGGCAGAGGCGCTTGGCGGCGGTCACGTAGATGTTGCCGGGGCCGGTGATGAGGTCGACGGGGGCGAGTTCGGCACCGTTCGTGTCGGTGCCGCCGTAGGTGAGCAGGGCGACGGCCTGACCGCCGCCGACGGCCCACACCTCGTCGACACCCAGCAGGGCGGCCGCGGCGAGGATGGTCGGGTGCGGCAGACCGCCGAACTCGGACTGCGGTGGCGACGCCACCACGAGCGAGCGGACGCCGGCGGCCTGCGCGGGCACCACGTTCATCACGACGCTGGACGGGTAGACGGCGTTGCCGCCGGGGACGTACAGCCCGACGCGGTCGACGGGCACCCACCGTTCGGTGACGGTGCCACCCGGGACGACCTCGGTGGTGGTGTCGGTGCGGCGCTGGTCGGCGTGGACCTTGCGGGTGCGTTCGATCGCGACCTCGAGGGCGGCGCGGACTGCGGGGTCGAGTTCGTGGAGGGCGCGGTCCAGCTCGGCCTGCGGCACCCGCACCTGCGCGGGGCGGACGCCGTCGAACTTCTCACTGAATTCGAGGGCGGCGTCGGCGCCGCGTTCACGGACCGCCTCGACGACGGGGCGAACCTGATGCAGGACCGCGTCCACATCCACTCCACCTCGAGGAAGTGCGGCGCGAAGTTCGGCCGTGGAAGGGGTACGACCACGAAGGTCGGTGCGGGCGAGCATGAGAGGTCCTCTCTGCGACTGTCGGGACACGGTGTCTCGGACGAGCGGACTGTTCTGCGGAGAACAGGGCTCGACACCGATTATCCAGGATAGGCGCACCCCGTTTTCACCGGTCGGCGGCCGACCGGGTTTCAAGTTCGGTGGCCGCGCATGCAACAGCACCCGCCGGCGTGACGCCGGCGGGTGCCGCACTGTGCTGCGCGTCGTCCCGGCCGCGGGAATCCGGCGGCCTAGAGACGGGTCGAGTGCAGGAACCTCCTCGCCAGGTTCTCCTCGGTCGACGCGCCCGGCGTCCACTCGGTGATCCAGGGGCCGGTGCCTTCGCTGGGGTCGACCACTCCCCGCTCCAGCCACGCGTACCGTCCTTCGAGGATCGAGCGCGCGACCTGCTTGTCGGCGTCGTCGGTGTTGTGCCACAGACCGTCGAACAACTTCTCGACCCGCAGCGCCGCCTGTCGGCAGAACACGTCGGCGAGTTCGTAGGCCGCGGCGCCCTCGGCCTCGTTCTCCTCCCGCTGCATCTCCGCCTTGACGCAGGTGGCGGACATCGCGAACAGTTCGGCGCCGATGTCGACGACCCGGCCGAGGAAGCCCTGCTGCTTCTCCAGGGCAGCCTGCCACCGGGCCATTCCGTAGAACGTGGAGCGGGCCAGCTTGCGGGAGTGCCGTTCGACGAAACGCAGGTGCTTGGCCAGGACGCCGAATTCGCCGAACGACGTCGGCACCTGTCCCTTGCCCGCCACGAGTTGCGGCAGCCACTTCGCGTAGAAGCCGCTCGCCTTGGCCGCCGCCCGGGCCTTCGCACCGGTGTCGGCGTGCGGGTCGGCGAGATCGCCCGCCGCTGTGAGGTGCGCGTCCACGGCCTCGCGCGCGACCAGCAACCGCATGATCTCGCTGGACCCCTCGAAGATCCGGTTGATGCGCAGGTCGCGGTCCAGCTGCTCCACCGGCACCGCCCGTTCACCGCGGGCGGCCAGCGACGCCGCTGTCTCGTATCCGCGACCGCCGCGGATCTGGATCAGCTCGTCGGAGATGACGCAGGCCATCTCGGACGACCACAGTTTGGCGAGCGCCGCCTCGATCCGGATGTCGTTGCGACCCTCGTCGTTCATCTGCGCCGACAGGTCCACGACCGCCTCGAGCGCGTACGTGGTCGCGGCCATGAACGACAGCTTGTTGGCGACGGCCGCATGCTCGGCGATGGCTTTGCCCCACTGGACGCGGACACCGGACCATTCGCGGGCGATCTTCAGCGACCACTTGCCTGCGCCCGCACACATCGCCGGAATCGCCAGCCGGCCGGCGTTGAGGGTGGTGAGTGCGATCTTCAATCCGTCGCCCTCCCGCCCGATCAGGTTCTCCCGCGGAACGCGCACCTTGTACATACGGGTGACACCGTTCTCGATCCCGTGCAGTCCCATGAACGCGTTGCGCCGTTCCACGGTGATTCCCGGGGTGTCCGCCTCGACGACGAAGGCGGAGATGCCGCCGCGATGGCCTTCGCTCTTCGGTACCCGCGCCATGACGACGAGCAGTTCCGCGACGACGCCGTTGGTCGTCCACAGCTTCACGCCGTCCAGTTCGTAGGCGGCACCGCCCTCGATGGGTACCGCCGAGGACGCCAGCCGCGCCGGGTCGGACCCGACGTCGGGTTCGGTGAGGAGGAACGCGGAGATGGCGCCGCGGGCGCAGCGCGGCAGGAATTCGCGCTTCTGCTCCGGGGTGCCGGCCAGCTTGAGCGGTTCGGGGACGCCGATCGACTGATGGGCCGACAGCAGCGCGCCGAGGCTCGGGTGCACCGACGCGACGAGCATCAACGCCCGGTTGTACGCGACCTGGGAGAGTCCGAGGCCGCCGTACTCCTCCGAGATCTTCAGGCCGAAGCACCCGAGGTCGGCGAGGCCGCGGACGTATTCGTCGGGAATGCGGGACTGCGATTCGATGACACTGCCGTCCATCTCCTCGCAGTATGCGTGGAGGCGAACGAGGAATTCTTCGGCCTTGGCGGCGTCCTCGGCAGCCGGCCGTGGGAAGGGATGAACCAGATCCAGCCGGAACCGTCCGAGAAACAGTTCTTTCGCGAAGGAGGGTTTGTCCCAGCCGGATTCCCTCGCCTCCTCTGCGACTGCTCGTGCTTCTTCCTCGGTGACCTTCGGAGCTGAGGTGTCGACCATGACGCGCCTCCTACTGGCGGGTAGTCCTACTCGCCAGTATCCCCCAATCGGCGCACTCGGGACAGCGTTTCCGCTACTGTTCGGCCGGTGCGGACTCCCACGCGACTCCTGGGTGCCGGCGCGGTCCTGCTGTGCTTGCTGAGCCCCGCCGCCGCGGTGCACGCCGCCCCTCTCCCCGACGACTTCCTGTGGGGTGTGGCGACGTCCGGGTTCCAGTCGGAGGGTTCCTCCCCGGACAGCAACTGGCGGCGGTATTCCGACTCCGGCCGCACCCACGACGTGATCGGCACCTCCGTCGACTTCCGGCACCGGTACGCCGAGGACATCACAAGCGCAGCGGACCTGGGTGTCGACGTCTTCCGGTTCGGCGTCGAGTGGGCGCGCCTGCAGCCCGCGCCGGGCGTGTGGGACGAGACCGAGCTGCGGTACTACGACGACGTCGTCCGCGAGATCACCGGCCGCGGCATGACCCCGATGATCACCCTCGACCACTGGGTGTACCCCGGATGGGTCGCCGACCGGGGAGGGTGGGTGAACCCGGAGATCGTCGACGACTGGCTCGCGAACGCGCAGAAGGTGATCGAGCGCTATTCCGGTGTGGGCGCGCTCTGGATCACGATCAACGAGCCGACCGTGTACGTGCAGAAGGAGCTGTCGTTCGGCGGCATCGGCCCCGACCGGGCGCCGCGGATGCTCGACCGGCTCGTCGAGGTCCACCGCCGCGCATACGACCTGATCCACGAGAACGACCCGGGCGCCCGGGTCAGCAGCAATCTCGCGTACGTCCCGGCCGCCATGGACGCGCTCGACACCACATTCGTCGACCGCGTCCGCGACAAACTCGACTTCCTCGGCGTCGACTACTACTACGGCCTCTCCCTCGACAACCTCACCGCGGTGAGCGCGATCACCGACGCGTTCTACGACATCAGTCCCCAACCGGACGGCATCTACCACGCCCTGATGCGGTACACCCGCAAGTTCCCGGGACTACCGCTGTACGTCGTGGAGAACGGCATGCCCACCGACGACGGGAAACCCCGCCCGGACGGCTACACCCGGTCCGATCATCTCCGCGATCACCTCTACTGGATGGAGCGGGCGCGGACCGACGGCGCACCGGTGATCGGATACAACTACTGGTCGATCACCGACAACTACGAGTGGGGCACGTTCCGTCCCCGGTTCGGCCTGTTCACCGTCGACGCTCTGACCGATCCCACCCTCACGCGGCGGCCGACCGATGCGGTGGCGACCTACCGGGACGTCGTCGCGAACGGGCTCCCGCCCGGCTACGAACCGGGCCGTCGCGCCGGAATCTGTTCCCTCGTCGATCCGCCCCTCAGCTGCACGAATCCCCCGTAACGGGAACACCGCGGGACGCGACGTACGATCAGCTCGTGTCGTGGCAGATGTGGTGTGCAGTGCTCGGGGCGTCCTGCGTGATCAGCCTGTCGCCGGGTGCGGGCGCGATCGCGTCGATGGCCACCGGAATGCGATTCGGGTTGCGGCGCGGCTACTGGAACATCGCCGGTCTCCAGCTGGGGTTGCTGTTGCAGATCGCGGTGGTCGCCGCGGGGCTCGGAGCCCTGCTCGCGAACTCGACCCTCGCGTTCACCGTGATCAAGTGGTTCGGCGTCGCGTACCTGGTGTATCTCGGCGTCCGGCAGTGGCGGGCGAGCGCGACCGATGTGTCCGGCGTCGACGGCGAGGTCGCCGAGACCAGCGGGCCCGCGATGACGCTGCGCGGTTTCCTCGTCAACGCCAGCAACCCGAAGGCCGTCGTCTTCATGCTTGCGGTGCTCCCGCAGTTCATCACCCCGTCGGCGCCGCTGCTCCCCCAATACCTGATCATCGCCGCCACCATGGTCGCGGTCGACGTCGCCGTCATGACCGGCTACACCGGCCTGGCGTCGAAGGTCCTGCGGCTGATGCGTTCACCGCGCCAGCAGCGGGCCACCAACCGGACGTTCTCCGGATTGTTTTTCGTCGCGGCCACGTTCCTGGCGACGATTCGCCGTGCCGTCTGACCCGTGAGTACTTCTCAACCGCCGGCGGTTGAGAAGTACTCACGGGTGGGGTCACATGTCGAGGCCGAGATCCAGCACGGTCACCGAATGGGTGAGCGCGCCGACCGCGAGGTAATCGACTCCGGTCGCGGCGTACTCGGCCGCGACGTCCAGCGTGAGACCACCCGACGATTCCAGCCTGGTGGCGGGGGCGTTCGCGTCGCGGCGCTGCACCGCGATCTGCGTCTGCCACAGCGGGAAGTTGTCGAGCAGCACCAGTTCCACGTTCTCGGCGAGTACCTCGTCGAGTTGCGCGAGGCTGTCGACCTCCACCTCGCATTCGATGTCCGGCGCCGCGGCGCGGACGGCCCGCAGTGCCGCCACCACCGAACCCGCGGCGGCGACGTGGTTGTCCTTGATCAACGCGGCGTCGCCGAGACCCATGCGGTGGTTGACGCCGCCGCCCACCCGGACGGCGTACTTCTGCAGCGACCGCAGTCCCGGCAGCGTCTTGCGGCTGTCGCGGATCTTCGCCCCGCTGCCCTCGACCGCATCCACCCACGCGGATGTGGCGGTGGCGATGCCGGACAGGTGGCAGACCAGGTTGAGCATCGTCCGTTCCGCGGTGAGCAGTCCCTGCGTGGGCGCGGACACCGTCAGCACGGCCTGGCCGGGCACGATCCGGGTGCCGTCGGCGACCCTGTCGAGGACCTCGTAGCGGCCCGCCCCGATCACCTCGTCGAGCACCAGCAGTCCCACGTCGAGGCCGGCGACGGTACCGTGCGCACGGGAGACCACGGACGCCTTGGCGACCGCGTCGGCCGGGACCGTGGACGCGGACGTCACGTCGGGTCCGTACCGCAGGTCCTCGTCCAGGGCGAGGCGCACGAGCGTACGGACCTCGTCCGCATCCAGACCGCCGGGAAGGACGTGGTCGGCCATCACAGCACTCCTGTCAGTTGGGGTTGGAGAAGCTCGAGTTCGCCGTCGCGCAGGCGCACGTGCGTGCTGCGGCGCCACTCGCCGGACGTCTCCGGGTAGTCGCTGCGGGTGTGGCATCCGCGACTTTCGGTGCGCGCGCCTGCGGCGAGCACGAGCGCTGCCGCCGTCAGGGTCAGCGCGGCGTCTTCGAGCGCGGTCTGTCCCTCGGGCACCGTGCGCGGCGCGGCGGCGAGGGCGGCGGCGACCGCCTCGAGGCCTGCGCCGTCCCGGACGACGGAGGCGTTGCCGGTCATCAACTGCTGCACCAGTTCCCGCGGCGCGGACGGCAGTGCGTGGCGGCCGGGATCGGCCGCCTCGACGCGTAGGTCGGCGCGTTCGACGGCTGCGGCGCCGGCCCGTTCGCCGACCACCAGGCCTTCGAGGAGGCTGTTGGAGGCCAGCCGGTTCGCGCCGTGCAGCCCGGTGCGGGCCACCTCCCCCGCCGCGTAGAGGCCGGGGACCGAGGTGCGTCCGTAGACGTCGGTGACCACGCCGCCGCACGAGTAGTGGGCGGCGGGGGCGACCGGAATCAGCTGTTCGCGCGGGTCGATCCCGGCTTCCAGGCAGGACGCCGTCACGGTCGGGAACCGCTGCGCGAACCCGGACAGGTGACGCGCGTCGAGGTAGACGTGGTCGTGTCCGAGTTCCCGCAGCCGCGACGCGATGGCCCGCGACACGACGTCGCGGGGTGCCAGGTCGCCGCGCGGATGCACGCCGGCGGTCACCGAATCGCCGTTGGCGTCGACGAGGATCGCGCCCTCGCCGCGGACGGCCTCGCTGATCAGCGGGCGCCGGCCGAGACCGCCGGGGGTGAACAGCACGGTCGGGTGGAACTGCACGAACTCGAGATCGGCGACGGCCGCGCCTGCGTCGAGTGCGAGGGCGATGCCGTCGGCGGTGGCGCCGGGCGGGTTGGTACTACAGGCGTACAACTGCCCGAGTCCGCCGGTCGCCAGGAGAACGGCGGGTGTGTGGATCACGCCGAGGCCGCGCGGGGAGTCGACGAGCACCCCGGTGACTCCGCGTGCATCGGTGAGCACGCAGACCGCGGAACTGTCGAACAGGACCGGAAGCCCGGCCGCGCCCAGCGCGCGCTGCACCTCCGCGCCGGTGGCGTCGCCGCCGGCGTGGATGATCCGCCGGGTGCTGTGCCCGCCCTCGCGGGTGCGCGACACGGTGCCGTCGCGGCCGCGGTCGAACACCGCACCCAGATCGGTCAATGCGGCCACGGCGTCGCGGCCGCCGGCCACGATCGACCGCACGGCGTCCTCGTCGCACAGGCCGACGCCGGCCTCGCACGTGTCGGCGACGTGAGAGTCCACCGAATCGGTGACGGCGTCACCGACCACGGCGATGCCGCCCTGCGCGTACTGCGTCGCGGTGTCCGTCGCCCCACCCTTGCTGACGGTGAGCACGGTCAGCCCGCGCAGTGAGGCGGTGCGTGCGGCCGTCAGTCCGGCCACACCACCGCCCACCACTACGAGGTCGGCGTGCTCTTCCCAGGAAATCCCCCGGGCCGGGCTGCTCACTCGCCGCCGCCCGGGTTTCCGATCTCGATCATCCGCTGCACCGACTTGCGGGCACGCTCGGCGGTCGCGAGATCGACGTGAACCTCGTCCTTGCCCTCGAGCAGGCAGCGGAGCAGGGCGGCGGGGGTGATCATCTTCATGTACGGGCAGGACGCGCGGTCGTTGACGGCCTGGAAGTCGACCTCCGGCGCGGCCTTGCGCAACTGGTGGAGCATCCCGACCTCGGTGGCCACCAGAACCTGCTTGGCCCCGGTGGCGCGGGCGGCGTCGAGCATGCCGCCCGTCGACAGGATCTTCACCTTGTCCTCGGGCACGAATCCTTCACCGGCGAGGTAGAGCGCCGAGGTGGCGCAGCCGCATTCGGGGTGGACGAAGAGTTCGGCACCGGGGTGCGCCTTGGCCTGCGCGGTGAGCTCGTCGCCGTTGATGCCGGCGTGGACGTGGCACTCGCCGGCCCAGATCTGCATGTTCTTGCGACCGGTGACGCGCTTGACGTGGGCGCCGAGGAACTGGTCGGGCAGGAACAGGACCTCGCGGTCGGGGTCGATCGACGCGACCACGTCGACGGCGTTGGACGACGTGCAGCAGATGTCCGTCAGACCCTTCACCTCGGCGGTGGTGTTGACGTACGAGACGACGACGGCGTCGGGGTATTCCGCCTTCCACTCGCGCAGCTGATCGGCGGTGATCGAGTCGGCGAGCGAGCAGCCCGCGCGCTCGTCCGGGATCAGCACCGTCTTGGCGGGGCTGAGGATCTTCGCGGTCTCGGCCATGAAGTGCACGCCGCAGAACACGATGGTGTCCTCGGGGGCTTCGGCCGCGATGCGCGAGAGTGCCAGCGAGTCGCCGACGTGGTCGGCGACGTCCTGGATGGCGGGCAACTGATAGTTGTGTGCGAGGAGGGTTGCTCCCCGCTCACGCGCCAGCCGTTTGATCTCGGCAGCCCACTCTTCGCTCGCCTCGACGCCCGCGTAACCGCCGGGACCGTCCTGAATCTGCGGGTTGGTACCCGCCCACAACGTCGTGGTCGTCATGGCTTGCTCCTTCACCGTGAACTCGGGCGGGCTGGCCCGAATTTCCGCAATCGAGGTTTTCGACTTAGGATCGAAAACATGCCCAATAGTAACACCACGCATGAAGTGCTTACCGCGGTGTTCCAGGTTCGCCACTTTCCCGACCACATCGCCGCAGGTCACAGCGGTGATGCGCGTCACGCGGCGGGCACCGGCGAGCTCGCCGTGCTGCTGTGGCAACGGGCCCTCGATCCGCAGGCCGGCGCATGGTCGCTGCCCGGCGGACTCCTCCACGAAGACGAGGACCTCACGACGTCCGCGCGACGCCAGCTGGCCGAGAAGGTGGACGTGCAGGAGGTCTCGCACCTCGAGCAGCTGTCGGTGTTCAGCGATCCGCGACGGGTGCCCGGTCCGCGCACCATCGCGTCGACGTTCCTCGGGCTCGTCCCCCTCCCCGCCGACCCGCAGTTGCCGCCGGACACCGCGTGGCATCCGGTGTCCGCCCTGCCCGAGATGGCGTTCGACCACGGCACCGTCGTCCGGCACGCCCGGACCCGCCTCGCGGCCAAGCTCTCTTACACCAACATCGCGTTCGGTCTGGCGCCCGACGAGTTCTCCATGTCGACGCTGCGCGAAATCTACTGCGCCGCACTCGGTTACCAGGTGGATGCGACCAACCTCCAGCGCGTCCTCGGACGCCGCGGGGTGCTGACCCCCACCGGCAACACAGCACCGTCCGGCCGCACCGGCGGTCGCCCGGCCGCCCTCTACCGCTTCACCGACTCCACCCTGCGGGTGACGGACGAGTTCGCGGCGCTTCGACCGCCGAGCTGAATCCGATCGTCAGGCGGCCGCGGATCCACCTTCTTGCGTGGTGCGCCGCCGCCACGCCGACGCGACCGAGGGCTCCGCGCCGAGCACCGAATCGATGCGGCCGAAGCGGCCGAGAACGCGGTCGAGAAACTGCTCGACCTGGCGGGGGTCGTCCGGATCGGCGGCGACCGCGAGGAGTCGGTGACCGGACATGCCCGGCATGATCCGGGCCAGTTCCGCGACCGTGCGTGCGGTGACCGCAACGCACCAGCCCGAATCGAGCAACTCCTGCGCGGTACGCCTGCCCTGCTCGCTGCCGGCGGCAGTCACCACCACGACACCACGGGCCGAGCCGGCTTCGTCGGTACGCATCATCTTCGCCTCCTGGGGATCGACATTTCCGACTCCAGGTAAGCGCCAGTACTCGAGACTGCGACGGGAGTGCGCTGTGAGATCGCCGGGAGACGGTGTCACGCCCGGGCGAGACCCCGCCAGAACGTGTCGGATGCGGCGGTGACCACTTCGTCCACCGGCGCGTCGTCGAGCATTCCCCCGGCGGCGAGGGTCGCGATCCCGTGGAAGGTCGCGAACGCGACCAGGGCGATGCGCGAGGCGTCCCCGGGTCCGATGTCGCCCGCGGCCTGGGCCTCGGTGACGATCCGGACCGTCAGGTCCATCGAGGTGTGGCCCGCCTCCACGACCTGGGAGGCGGCCCCGGGCGCGTGCTTGTTGCCGTACATCAGGGCCAGCAACTCCCGGTGCGCGAGCGCGAAGGTCACGTAGGCGTCGGCGAGCGCCGCGAAGCGGGCCCGGGCATGGGGTTCGGCCTGGTCGACCGCGCGTTCGAGGGCGGCGGTGAGCCGCCGGAAACCGGATTCGGCGAGTGCGTCGAGCAGCGCCTGACGGTCGCGGAAGTGCTTGCTGGGTGCGGCGTGACTGACCCCGGCCTCTCGGGCGAGCTGTCGCAGGGACAGGCCGTCGACGCCGTCCCGCTCGAGGGTGCTCTCGGCGCGTGCGAGCAGCACCTGGCGAAGACTCCCGTGGTGGTAGGGCTGTTCGGCGGCGGACACGGCGCAAGCCTAGCAAAATGTTGTCATTGACTACATAGATGGCACTGACTACATTCGGAATCACCCCACCGCTAGGAGCAGACATGCCTTTCGACGCATCCGGAACCACCGTCCTCATCACCGGCGCGAGCGCGGGCCTCGGTGCCGAATTCGCCCGCCGGTTCGCCGGGCGCGGCGCCGACCTCGTCCTCGTCGCGCGGCGCGCCGACCGGCTCGAACAACTCGCCGCCGAACTCCGCGCCGCACACCACGTGACGGTCACCGTGCTCCCGTTCGACCTCGCGGCACCCGGCGCAGGCGCGCGGTTGCGCAGCGAACTCGCCGCGCGCGACATCCGCGTCGACTCGCTGATCAACAACGCGGGATTCGGGACGCACGGAGACTTCGCGTCCGCCGACCTGGAGCGGCTGACCTCCGAGATCCAGCTCAACGTCACCACCCTCGTCGAGTTGTCGCACACGTTCCTGCCCGACCTGCTCCGGGGACGCGGCGCACTCGTCAACGTGGCGAGCACCGCCGCGTTCCAGCCGACACCGGGCATGGCCGTCTACGGGGCGACGAAGGCGTTCGTCCTGAACTTCACCGAGGCGTTGTGGGCGGAGGCGCGAGGAACCGGCCTCACCGTGCTCGCCGTCTGCCCGGGCCCCACCCGCACCGAATTCTTCGACGTCGTCGGCTCCGACGACGCCGCCGTCGGCCGCATGCAGACCGCCGACCAGGTGGTCGCGACGGCGCTGCGAGCCCTGGACCGGCGCAGCACACCGCCGAGCGTCGTCTCCGGGCTGATGAACTGGGTGTCGTCGGTCAGCACCCGCTTCGCGACCCGCCGCATCGGCGCTCTCGCCAGCGGGCGCCTGCTCGGTGACGTCCGGATGCAGGCCTCCGTCACCCGGTAAGCGTCACGAAGTCACCGTCGCGTCGCGCTCCTCCGGCTCGTCGAGTTCGACCGGCGCATCACCGACGCCGAGATCGTCGTACGGGTTGAGCGCGGCGAGCACCAACGTCACGACGCACGCGACGAGCGGTTGGAAGATCAGCACCAGCGGGGTCCCGATCCCCGGCGCGACCGCCACGACGGCACCGGCGGTCGAGGTGTCGGGATCGGGGAAACGCAGGGCCGCCACACCGATGCCGCCGAGGGCCATCACACAGGCCCCGGCCACGCTGCCGGCGAGTACAGCGCCCAGTGCCACCGGTCCGCGACTTCGCCGCGCCGTCCACGCCGAGACCGCGGTGAGGATGCCGACCACCAGGCCGGCACACGCGAACATCCCGACCGCGTCGAACCGGTGCACGCTCTCCCCCGTCAGCGACACCCCGCGGTCGGGGGACACCACCAGCAGATGTTCGGGTGGTGCCAGAAGTCCCCACAGCACCCCGGCGAGCGCGCTCGCCACCACCGTCCCGCAGAAGATTCCGGCGGCAGATCGAACCCTGAAGCGCGGGAGCGTGGTCACGCGTGCGACGCTACCGCCGTCCGCGGCAGATCGAGTCGAACACACCGTGGCGGGAACATTTCGCCCACCAGCCGTCGGGGCTGATCTGCACCACCATCCGGCGGCCGCACGCCTCGCAGAAGCGGGGCGGTTCCAGCCCGAGTTGCGCGGCGGTGGGGACCGCGTCGTCCACACCGGCCACCACGCGGCGGCCGGTGTACGGGTTGTAGCGCTCCTCCAGGCCGTCGGCGTCGCCCGCGGTCGTCTCCATGGTCGTCACAGGGTGTCGTTCAGGGCCTTGATCGGCATCTGCAGATCGACGAGCAGGTCGAGGTCCTGTTCCGCCGGACGGCCGAGGGTCGTCAGGTAGTTGCCGACGATCACGGCGTTGATGCCGCCGAGGATGCCCTGCTTGGCGCCGAGGTCGCCGAGGGTGATCTCGCGGCCGCCCGCGAAGCGGAGGATGGTGCGGGGCAGCGCGAGCCGGAAGGCGGCCACCGACTTGAGGGCCTCGCTCGCCGGCAGCACCTCGAGGTCGCCGAACGGGGTTCCCGGACGCGGGTTGAGGAAGTTCAGCGGGACCTCGTCGGGTTCGAGTTCGGCCAGGTTGGCCGCGAACTCGGCGCGCTGCTCGAGGCTCTCACCCATGCCGAGGATGCCGCCGCAGCACACCTCCATGCCGGCTTCGCGGACCATGCGGAGGGTGTTCCAGCGTTCGTCCCACGTGTGGGTGGTGACGACGTTCGGGAAGTGGGACTTCGACGTCTCCAGGTTGTGGTTGTAGCGGTGCACTCCCATCGCGGCGAGCTGGTCGACCTGTTCCTGGGTGAGCATGCCCAGCGAGCAGGCGATCTGGATGTCGACCTCGTTGCGGATAGCCTCGATACCAGCGGCGACCTGGGCGAGCAGCCGCTCGTCGGGCCCGCGGACGGCGGCGACGATGCAGAATTCGCTGGCACCGGACTTGGCGGTCTGCTTGGCGGCCTCGACGAGCGACGGGATGTCGAGCCACGCGGCGCGCACCGGCGACTGGAACAGCCCGGACTGCGAGCAGAAGTGGCAGTCCTCGGGGCAGCCGCCGGTCTTGAGGCTGATGATGCCCTCGACCTCGACCTCGGGGCCGCACCACTTCATCCGCACGTCGTGCGCGAGGGCGAGCAGGTCCTCGAGGCGGTCGTCGGGAAGTTGCAGGACTTCGAGCACCTGGCTCTCGTTCAGCGCTTCGCCGCGCTCGAGAACCTGCTCACGCGCGAGGGCGAGAATGTCTGTCTGTACCGGGGCCGAGGTCACACGTATCTCCTGGAAAACGGGCCGATCACGTGCCGTGAGTCGACGGAACCGAAAAATTGAACACCGTACAAGTTGAACGGTGTTCACGTTAGATCCGTGATGGAATACTGTCAAAGCCGGAGCAAGCTTTTCGACGAGATTGGGAGATCACACAGTGCAATTGCGACGCGGCGACGTACTCGACGGCGCAATGGCCATCCTCGACGAGTTCGGCCTCGCCGACCTCACGATGCGCAGACTCGCAACGGCCCTCGGCGTGCAGCCCGGCGCGCTGTACTGGCATTTCCCCAACAAGCAGACGTTGCTCGGTGCCCTCGCCGACAAGATCCTCGAAGACGTCGACGCCCCGGTCACGGCGCCCGGATGGGACGCGGAGTTCACCGAACTGGCGCATCGGCTGCGCACAGCGCTGCTCGCCCACCGTGACGGCGCCGAACTGGTCTCCGCCACCTACGCGTCCCGCATGACCAACTCCCGGGTCCGGGAAAGCTTCGCGGCCGTGGGTCTGCGATCCGGGCTGTCCCGCGAACACGCCGAACTGTCGTCCTACTCGCTGCTCTACTACGTCCTCGGCCACACGGTCGACGAGCAGTCGCGGGCGCAGATGGAATCGGCAGGCGCTCTCACCCGCGCCGCGCTCTCCCCCGACGCCCCGCAGTCGCAGATCGCGGCGTACGACGAGGATCTCCTCGACGGCGATCCGGCGGTGCGGTTCGACTTCGGCTTGTCGCTGTTCGTCGACGGAATTCGCGCGCGACTGAAAGACTCCGCCCACCGCCCGTGAGCGGGCACAATTGAGTGGACGCCGCGCCGGCCACTCGCGGACCGCGCGGCGCCTCCCACGGCCCAGGGACGGACGCGATGACGTCTTCGCTCGGCCGCCGCGCCGGAACGGCCCTCGCGGCGGCACTCGCACTGTCGCTTCTCGCCGCGCCCACGCCGGCGCCGGCGCAGACCGCGGTGGGCGATCCCGGTGCCGTCGTCGCCGAGACCCCGGTGGCGACGGACGCGCGGCCGGCGGGTGTCGCCGAGGCCACGTACGTCACGTACTGGACGACAGGGCCGATGAACGAACCCGCGCTCAGCACCGGCGCGGTCCTGCTGCCACCCGGTGACGCGCCACCCGGCGGATGGCCCGTGGTGTCCTGGGCCCACGGAACGGTCGGCATCGCCGACGCGTGCGCGCCGACGGTGACGGGGAAACTCGCCGGACCGTACGTCAAGGCCTGGCTCGACCAGGGGTACGCCATCGTCGCAACGGATTACGTCGGCCTCGGCACACCCGGCGTGCACCCGTACCTGGACGGACCCACCGAGGCGCACAGCGTGATCGACATGGTGCGCGCGGCGCGGGCCGTCACGCCGTCCCTGTCGAACCGGTGGGTCGCGATCGGTCAATCGCAGGGCGGCCACGCCGCTCTCGTCGCCGCCTCGATGGCCACCACCTACGCACCCGATCTCGACTTCCGCGGCACCGTCGCCACCGGTGCCCCGTCCAATCTGGAGAACCTCGCGCCCCTCGTCGGCCCAGGTTTCCCGCAGATCCCCCTCACCGGGAGCACGGTGTTCGTGGCGTACGCGCTCGCGGGACTGCGCGCGTCGCGGCCCGACCTGGACGTCGACAGCTACCTCACCCCGCTCGGCGTCGACGTCCTGAATCGTGTCGAGTCGCTCTGCTACGAGGAGGCGGCCCCGCAACTCGCCGGCATCTCCATCGGGCAGTTGATGTCGCGCCCCCTCGACGACCCGGCGGTCCTGGCGGCGCTGCGCACCACGCTCGGAGTCCCCGTCCGGGGCTACGACCGGCCGTTGTTCATCGGTCAGGGATTGTTCGACGACGTCGTCCCCATCGCCCTCACCTGGAAGTTCACCGCCGACCTCACCGCGAACGGGCAGCAGTTCCTCTTCCGGACGTATCCGACGGGCCACCTCACGACCATGCCCGCGTCCCTGCCCGACACCACCGCGTTCGTCCGGAGCCTGTTCGGCTGAGATTCACTGGTAAGACCACTTGACCTCTTACCTGTAGCCGTTCTAGTGTCGGGTCATGATGTTCGAGCCGATCGCGCGGAAATCCGCCTCCACCGAAGTCTTCGACCAGATCACCGCGCGCGTACTCGGCGGCGACCTCGCCGCCGGCGAGGCCCTGCCCAGCGAGCGGCGCCTGGCCGAGGCGTTCGGGGTGTCCCGGCCCGCGGTCCGGGAAGCGATCCAGAAACTCGCCCAGGCCGGGCTCGTCGAGGTCCGGCAGGGCGACGCCACCTCGGTCCGCGACTTCCGGCAGCACGGCGGGCCCGAACTGCTGTCCCAGCTGCTGATCCGCGGCGGTGAACCCGACTGGGCGGTGGTCCGCAGCATCCTCGAGGCCCGGCGGATGATCGGCGTGCAGATCGCCCGGCTCGCCGCGGACCGGGCGACCGAGAAGTCGGCCGCAGCTCTCCGCGAGGCCGTGGATCACCTTGCTGCCGAGAGCGATCCCGTCGCGCAGCAGGTCGGCGCGCTGGCCTTCTGGGAGCGCGTCGTCGACACCGCCGATTCCATCGCGTTCCGGCTCATCTTCAACAGCCTCCGCAACGCGTACGAACCGACCATGACCGCGATGGCCGCCGTGATGGTCGCGGAGGTCGGCCGCGCCGACCTGTACCACCGGCTTGCGGACGCCATCTCCGCACACGACGAAGACCTCGCGGCGCACACCGCCACCACCCTGCTCGACCTCGGGACGGCGGCCGTGACCGCCGTGATCGACACACTGCAACACCACGATTCGGAGAAGGACACATGACCACGACACCTCCCGCAGATCGCCGCCAGCGCAGGTCGATCACCCTCCGCGACGCCGCAGACCAGTTCCGCCGCCACCCGTCCCCGTGGATGATCGGCGGCATGCTCGCCGCTGCCTCGGTCGCCCGCGTCGTCGTCGGCGACTGGCAGGTCACCGATGCCGTCGTGCCGCTGGTGATGCTGGCGGTGTTCCCGTTCGCCGAATGGGTCATCCACGTCTGCATCCTGCACTGGAAGCCCCGGAAGGTCCTGGGCCTGACCGTCGATTCGCTCCTCGCCCGGAAGCATCGCGAGCACCACGTCGATCCCCGCGACGTGCCGCTCGTCTTCATTCCGTGGCAGACCCTGATGTGGCTGATCCCGGTTCTCGTGGCGCTCGCAGTGTTCACGTTCCCCCGCACCGGGCTCGGGCTGACCTTCCTCGTGGTGCTGAGCGTCCTGGGCGTCCTCTACGAATGGACGCACTACCTCATCCACAGCGACTACAAGCCGAACTCCCGCCTCTACCGCGCGATCTGGCGCAACCACCGCCATCACCACTACAAGAACGAGCACTACTGGTTCACCGTCACCACCTCGGGAACCGCCGACCGGATCCTCGGCACCGACCCGGACCCCGAATCGGTCGAGAAATCGCCCACCGCCCGCAACCTCCACGCCGTGCGCTGACGCACCCGTGAGTACTTATTAACGTCGGGCGGTTAACAAGTACTCACGGGCCCGAAGGGCACTAACGACGGCGAAAGAGCTTGTTGCCCAACCAGACGATCGGGTCGTACCGCCGGTCGACCACCCGTTCCTTCATCGGAATGATGGCGTTGTCGGTGATCTTGATCCCTTCGGGGCACACCTCGGTGCAGCACTTGGTGATGTTGCACAGCCCGAGACCGAAGTCTTCCTGCGCCGCGTCACGACGGTCCGCCGTGTCCAGGGGATGCATCTCCAGTTCGGCGACACGGATGAAGAAGCGGGGACCGGAGAACGCCGGCTTGTTGTCGTCGTGATCACGGATGACGTGGCACGTGTTCTGGCAGAGGAAGCACTCGATGCACTTGCGGAATTCCTGCGACCGTTCGACGTCGATCTGCTGCATTCGGTACTCGCCCGGCCCGAGTCCCGGCGGCGGGGTGAACGACGGGATCTCCCTCGCCTTCTGGTAGTTGAACGACACGTCGGTGACGAGGTCCCGGATGACGGGGAACGCCCGCAGCGGTGTCACCGTCACCACCTCGTCCTCCGTGAACGTCGACATCCGGGTCATGCACATCAGCCGCGGCTGGCCGTTGATCTCCGCGGAGCACGACCCGCACTTGCCCGCCTTGCAGTTCCATCGCACCGCCAGGTCCGGGGTCTGCGTCGCCTGCAACCGGTGGATGATGTCGAGCACCACCTCACCCTCGTTGACGGGAATGGAGTAGTCCTGGAGGGCGCCGCCGTCGGCGTCGCCGCGCCATACCCGGAACTGCGCGTCGTATCCCATCTCAGGCCGTCCTTCCCGGATGTTCCGCGAGTTCGGCGTCGGTGTAGTACTTGGCCAGTTCGTCGATGTCGAACAACTCCAGCAGTTCCGGTCGCATCGGAAGCTGCGGCTCGCGGGTGACCGTGACGTCCGGGACCACGGAATCGGGGTGCGCGGACATGTCGCCGACGACGCTGCACACCAGCAGGGTGTTGCGCCACTCCGCCTCCATGCTCGGGTGGTCGTCGCGGGTGTGCCCGCCGCGACTTTCCGTGCGCAGCAGGGCCGCCTGCGCGACGCATTCGCTGACCAGCACCATGTTCCGCAGGTCCACGGCGAGGTGCCATCCCGGGTTGAACTGGCGGTGCCCCTCCACCTCCACGCCCCCGATCCGGCCCTTGATCTCCGTGAGTTTCTCCAAGGCGCGGACGATCTCGTCTTCCTTCCGGATGATGCCGACGAGGTCGTTCATGGTCTGCTGCAGTTCGGTGTGGAGCGTGTACGGGTTCTCGGTGGTACCGCCCTCCCCGACCGCGGGATCGAACGGCGACAACAGCATCCGCGCCGCCGCATCCACGGCGGCCGCGGAGACCACCGGCCGCTCCTGCAGCGACTTCACGTACTCCGCCGCCCCCAGTCCGGCGCGACGCCCGAACACGAGAAGGTCGGACAGCGAGTTGCCGCCGAGCCGGTTGGAGCCGTGCATCCCGCCCGAGCACTCCCCCGCGGCGAACAGACCCGCGACGCTGGACGACCCGCTGTCGGGGTCGACCTCGATGCCCCCCATCACGTAGTGGCAGGTGGGCCCGACCTCCATCTGTTCCTTGGTGATGTCGACGTCCGCGAGTTCCTTGAACTGGTGGTACATCGACGGCAGCCGCCGGACGATCTCGTCGGCGGGCATCCGCGAGGCGATGTCGAGGTACACGCCGCCGTGCGGGGTCTGCCGTCCGGCCTTGACCTCGGAGTTGATAGCGCGGGCCACCTCGTCGCGGGGCAGCAGATCCGGTGTGCGGCGGTTGTTGTCGGAATCCTTGTACCAGCCGTCGGCCTCTTCCTCGGTCTCCGCGTACTGCCCTTTGAAGACCGGCGGGATGTACGAGAACATGAACCGCTCGCCCTCGGAGTTCTTCAGGACCCCGCCGTCGCCGCGGACGCCTTCCGTCACGAGGATGCCCTTGACGCTCGGCGGCCACACCATGCCGGTGGGGTGGAACTGCACGAACTCCATGTTGATGAGGTTGGCGCCTGCGCGGAGAGCGAGGGCGTGACCGTCGCCGGTGTACTCCCACGAGTTCGACGTCACCTTGAACGACTTGCCGATCCCGCCCGTGGCCATCACCACGGCGGGTGCCTCGAACAGCACGAAACGTCCACTCTCGCGCCAGTATCCGAAGGCACCCGAGATCCGGTCGCCGTCCTTGGTCAGCTCGGAGATGGTGCACTCGGCGAAGATCTTGATCCGCGCCTCGTAATCGCCGGTGGCGGCGAAATCTTCCTGCTGCAACGACACGATCTTCTGCTGCATGGTGCGGATCAGTTCCAGCCCGGTGCGGTCACCGACGTGCGCGAGCCGCGGATACGTGTGACCGCCGAAGTTGCGCTGGCTGATCCGGCCGTCGGGGGTCCGGTCGAACAGGGCCCCGTACGTTTCGAGTTCCCACACCCGGTCGGGAGCCTCCCGGGCGTGCAGTTCGGCCATCCGCCAGTTGTTGAGGAACTTGCCGCCGCGCATCGTGTCCTGGAAATGCGTCTGCCACGTGTCCTTCTCGTTGGCGTTCCCCATCGCGGCGGCGCAACCGCCCTCCGCCATGACGGTGTGCGCCTTGCCGAACAGCGACTTGCAGACGACGGCCACGGACAGGCCCTGCTCCCGGGCCTCGATGACGGCTCGCAGTCCGGCGCCCCCGGCACCGATGACCACGACGTCGTACTGGTGCCGTTCGACTTCCGTCATTCCACTCCCTCTTCGGTGAAGTCAGTTGATCAGGCGCAGGTCGGAGATGGTGCCGCTCGCCACGAGCATCACGTAGAAGTCGGTGACGATCAGTGTGGCGAGGGTGGTCCAGGCGAGCTGCATGTGCCGGGTGTTCAGTTTGCTGACCCCGGTCCAGAGGCGGTATCGGATCGGGTGCCGGGAGAAGTGGGTGAGCCTGCCGCCGGTGACGTGCCTGCAGGAATGGCAGGAGACGGTGTACGCCCAGAGCAGGATTACGTTGCCCACCATGATGAGGGTGCCGAGCCCGATTCCGAAGCCGCCGTCGGCGCCGTGGAACGCGCGGATCGCGTCGTACGTGTTGATCAGCGACACGACGAGTGCGACGTAGAAGAAGTAGCGGTGCGCGTTCTGGACGATCAGCGGCAGCCGCGTCTCCCCCGTGTATTTGCCGTGTGGTTCCGCGACCGCACACGCGGGCGGCGAGAACCACACCGACCGGTAGTAGGCCTTGCGGTAGTAGTAGCACGTGAGCCGGAAGCCGAGCAGGAACGGCAGCACCAGGAACCCCAGCGGGATGATCATCGGCAACTCGCCGATGGGTGTCCCGAAGTCGCTCGAACCGGGCACGCACGAATCGCTCAGGCACGGCGAGTAGAACGGCGTCAGGTAGTGGTAGTCCTCGACGAAGTACGCCGTGCGGACCCACGACCGGACCGATGCGTACACCACGAAGACGGACAGGCCGAGCACCGTCAGCAGCGGCGCCAGCCACCACCGGTCGGTGCGGAGCGTGCGTTCCGCGATCCGGGCACGCGTCGGCGCCCCCACACCGGCACTTTCGGAATTCTTCGGCGGCGCGCTCATCCGCGCTCGTAGTGGAGCCCGCCCAGCCCCTCGTCATCGATACCGAGCCACATCGACGCGTCGTACGGGGTGTCCGACACCTTGATTCGTTCCACCGGTTCGCGGTGGACGACGTTCGGTGGCGAGGAGTCGAGGTCGCGCGCGTCGATCTCGAGGCGCTCCAGATCGTTGCTCAGCCGCCGCACGGATGCGGCGTCGCCGTACATCGTTCGCAACGAACCGACTGCGCGCCGGAGGCGGTCGATGGTGCGATTCAATTCGAGCATTTCGGAGGTCGACATGTGACCCCTCCCAACCCAGCCGGATGTATCCGTGACCTGAATCACACTACCGATATTCCGGGAACCCGGGGCAGCTTTCGGCCCGCGGAAAACCGGGGCGATGAATTTCGCCGGGCGGCCGAGTCGATACCTGTAGGACAACCGAAACCGAACCCTCACCGGGAGGAAATCATGGCCGACGCCACCATCGGAAGCATCCTGCTCGCCAGCACACACCCCGAACGATTGCGGGACTGGTACACGGCCGCGTTCTCGCCGAAGGTCGACCGCACGCCCGGCGAACCGGGCTACGACGTCCTCGATTTCGACGGTTTCTACGTCATGCTCGACCGGCGCGACGACATCGGCGACACGAACCCCGAACCCGGGCGTGTCCTCCTCAACGTCGAGGTCGGCAACGCCCGCGCCGCGGCCGGCCGCCTCGACGAGCTCGGGGCGACGTGGCTGTCCCCGCTCGAGGATCGTGACGGCAGCTGGTTCGGCACCGCCGTCGACCCCGACGGCAACTACGTTCAGATCATCCAGCTCAGCGCGCGGGCGCGCGCCGAGATGTCCTGACCACCGGCAGTGGAAGAGAGACCGACATGTTGAACAACGCCAGAGCATTCAGCGGATTCGCCGTCGACGACATCGCCGCGGCCAAATCCTTCTACAGCGACACACTGGGGCTCGAGGTCACCGAGGAGGAGATGGGCCTGCTGGGCCTGCATCTCCCCCAGGGTCCCGTGGTGCTGATCTACCCGAAACCCGATCACACGCCTGCGACGTTCACGATCCTGAACTTCGCGGTCGACGACGTCGAGAAGGCCGTCGACGCGCTCATCGAACGCGGGATCCGGTTCCTGCGGTACGACGGTTTCGATCAGGACGACAAGGGAATCATGCGCGGCAACGGGCCGGACATCGCCTGGTTCACCGACCCGGCAGGCAACGTGCTGTCGGTGCTCGCGGAATCCTGACCGTCCCGCTCAGCGAGCCGTGATCGTCGCCTTCAGCCACGTACCGTCGAACCATGTGGACGCGGACGCGGCGAACGACGCCGGGTCGAGACGGCCGCTGCCCGCCGGGATCGAGCCGGCCAGTTCGACGCCCGTCACCGCGGGCAGGTCGTCCAGATTGCACCGCTCGGCGAGTCCGGGCTCGTCCGGCCACGACCCGATCACCGTGCCCGCGCAGGCGATCCCTGCCGCCGCCAGAGCCCGGGTCGTGAGTTCGGTGTGGTTGAGCGTGCCGAGTCCGGCCGCCGCGACCACGACGGCCGGTGCGCCGAGCGTGAGCGCGAGATCGACGAGCGTGAAGCCCTCGGCGCCCATCCGCACCAGCAACCCGCCCGCACCCTCGACGAGGACCAGATCGTGCCGGTCGGCGAGGGCGCGGACCGACTCGACGACGTCGCCGCACCGCAGCATCGGCAGGCCGCTGCGCCGGGCGGCGGTGTCGGGGGCCAGTGGCTCCGGATAGCGGGCAAGTTCCACCACCGCAGTGACACCGGACAGGCGGGTCACCTCCGCCAGATCGCCCGGTTCTCCCGGCGCGACCCCGGTCTGCGCGGGCTTGCACACCGCGACGGACAGCCCCGCCTCGCGCGCGGCCGCCGCGAGCGCCGCCGTCACCACCGTCTTGCCGACGTCCGTCGACGTTCCGGTGACCATGAGGATGCTCATGCCGACGCCCCCGCCAGGACGTCGGTGAGCACGGACTCGATCCGGGCCAGTTCGTCCTGATCGAGCGTCGCGCGGGCGGTGAGCCGCAGCCGCGACGTGCCCTCGGGCACCGACGGGGGCCGGAAGCAGCCGACGTGCAGCCCCTGCTCGCGGCAGGCGGCCGCAGCGTCGAAGGCGCGTTGCGGGTCCCCGAGGATCACCGAGACCACCGCCGACTCGGGTGCCGCGGCACCGGTGAACCGCGCGAGATCCCGGGCGCGGTTCAGGACGGAGTCGGCGCGGTGCGGTTCACGCCGCAGAACGGCGAGGGCGGCCCGGGCCGCACCGACGGCGGCCGGGGCCAGTCCGGTGTCGAAGATGAACGTGCGCGCGGCGTCGACGAGATGTGCGCGGACCTTCTCCGATGCCAGCACCACACCGCCCTGGCTGGCCAACGACTTCGACAGCGTGGCCGTGACGACGATGTCGGGTTCGCCCGCGAGCCCCACCTCGTGCACGAGTCCGCGGCCCCCTGCGCCACGGACTCCGACACCGTGGGCCTCGTCCACCACGAGAAACGCGCCGTACTCGCGGCACACGCGGTGCAGGTCGACGAGGGGCGCGAGATCACCGTCCGCGCTGAACACCGAATCCGTGACGACCAGCGCCCGCTCTTCCGGCCGGGTGGCCAGTGCGCTGCGGACGAAGTCGAGATCGGCGTGCGGTGCGACGGCCACCCTGGCCCGGGACAGCCGGCACGCGTCGACCAGCGACGCGTGGCTGCCCGCGTCGGAGACGATCAGCGTTCCGGCGCCGGACAGCGCGGTGACGGCGCCGAGATTGGCGGTGTATCCGGAGGAGAACACCAGCCCGGCGTCGGCGCCGACGAACTCGGCCAGTTCCGTTTCGAGCAGTTCGTGCTCGGTGGTCGAACCGGTGACCAGTCGCGAGCCGGTGGCCCCGGCGCCCCACCGCCGCAGCGCGGTCATCGCGCCGTGCAGCACCTCGGGGTGCCGTACGAGCCCGAGGTAGTCGTTGGACGCCAGATCGATGAGCGCGCTGCCCGGCGTGCGTGGACGCAGCTCGCGGCGCAGTCCCGCAGCGCGCCGCCGCTCCTCGACGTCGTCGAGCCAGGTGGTGAAGGTGTGGTCGGTACTCACACTCGGCACCATACGCGACTTGAACGGTGTTCAACCCGGGTGGACCCGTTTTTCCTCCGATGGCTAGGGTCGAGACCGTGACCTCCCCGAGCCTGTCCGCCGACGACATCACCTCCCTCGATGCCTCCCTGCTCTGGCATCCGTACGGCGCCTTTCCCGCGTCGACCACCCCGCTCGTGGTGGCCGAGGCGAGCGGCACCCGCCTCACACTCGCCGACGGACGCGAACTCGTCGACGGCATGAGTTCGTGGTGGGCGGCGGTCCACGGCTACCGGCATCCCGTCCTCGACGCGGCGGCGACCGCGCAGCTCGGCCGGATGAGCCACGTGATGTTCGGCGGGCTGACCCACGAACCGGCCGCGCGGCTCGCCCAGCTGCTCGTGGAGATCACCCCGGACGGACTCGACAAGGTGTTCCTCGCCGATTCCGGTTCGGTGTCCGTCGAAGTCGCCGTCAAGATGTGCCTGCAGTACTGGCGCAGTCGCGGCAGGCCGGAGCGGCATCGGCTGCTGACCTGGCGCGGCGGCTATCACGGCGACACGTTCGCGCCGATGAGCGTCTGCGACCCGGACGGCGGCATGCATTCCCTGTGGACGGACGTTCTCGCGCGGCAGGTCTTCGCGGGACCGCCGCCGCGCGAGTTCGACCCGCGGTACGTCGCAGAGTTCGAGCGCCTGGTGGCCGCGCACACCGGCGAACTGGCGGCCGTCATCGTGGAGCCGGTGGTGCAGGGCGCCGGAGGCATGCGTTTCCACGACCCCCGGTACCTCTCGGAGCTGCGCCGCATCTGCGACGAGCACGGGCTCCTGCTGGTGTTCGACGAGATCGCCACGGGCTTCGGCCGCACCGGCGAACTGTTCGCCGCGGACCACGCCGGGACCCGCCCCGACATCATGTGCGTCGGCAAGGCCCTCACCGGCGGATACCTGACCCTCGCCGCGACGCTCTGCTCCACCGACGTCGCCGAGACCATCAGCGCCGGCGACGCAGGCGGGCTGATGCACGGCCCCACGTTCATGGCGAACCCGCTGGCCTGCGCCGTCGCGGTGGCGTCGATCGAACTCCTGCTGTCGCGCGACTGGCGCGGCGAGGTCGAGGACGTGCGCCGGGGGCTCGAATCGGGTCTCGCGCCTGCCTGGGAACTGCCCGGCGTCCGGGACGTCCGGGTGCTCGGCGCGATCGGAGTGATCGAACTCTCCGAGCCCGTCGACATGCGGGCCGCAACCGACGCCGCGGTGGCGGCGGGGACCTGGTTGCGGCCCTTCCGCAACCTGATCTACGCGATGCCGCCGTACGTGTGCACCAGCGAGGACGTGCGGAAGATCACAACCGGAATGCTTGCTGCCGCACGGACCTCCACCCGGGGCTGACGGTGCGCTCTCGTCGGGCTGAGAGCGACGCGAACGCGGGCTAGTGTTCTCGATATGGAAGCGAGCGAGTCGACCGGCACCACGCCCATTCCCGTGTGGCCCGGCAGCGCCTACCCGCTGGGCGCCACCTACGACGGGGCCGGGACGAACTTCTCCTTGTTTTCCGAGGTCGCCGAGGCGGTCGATCTGTGCCTGATCGCGAAGGACGGCACGGAGACGCGGGTGCGCCTCGACGAGGTCGACGGCTACGTGTGGCATGCATACCTGCCGACCGTCGTGCCCGGGCAGCGGTACGGGTACCGGATCCACGGCCCCTGGAACCCCTCGGCCGGGCACCGCTGCGACCCCAGCAAGCTTCTCCTCGACCCCTACGGCAAGGCGTTCGACGGCGAATTCGACGGCGACCGGTCCCTGTTCTCCTACGACATCGACGCGTCCGCGGAGGACGCCCTCGCGGACGCCGGGGACGAGGAATCCGGGGACGACCCGCTGATCGTCGACACCGACGACGACATCGAGGCGGAGGACGCCGAGGACGCACGCGCAGCGGAAGCCGAGGCCGACTCGGCGCCGGGACTGCCCGGACACGATTCGCTCGGCCACACGATGACGACGGTCGTGATCAACCCGTTCTTCGACTGGGCCGCCGACCGCGCACCGAAACACCCGTACCACGACACCGTGATCTACGAGGCCCACGTCAAGGGCATGACGGCGACGCATCCCGGTGTGCCGGAAGAACTTCGCGGCACGTATGCGGGCCTCGCGCATCCGGTGATCATCGACCACCTCGTCGACCTCGGCGTCACCGCGATCGAACTGATGCCGGTGCACCAGTTCATGCACGATCAGACCCTGCTCGACAAGGGGTTGCGGAACTACTGGGGCTACAACACGTTCGGCTTCCTGGCCCCGCACACCGGGTATTCGTCGGCGGAGAAGCCGGGCGCCGCGGTGTCGGAGTTCAAGGCGATGGTCCGCTCGTTCCACGAGGCGGGCATCGAGGTCATCCTCGACGTCGTCTACAACCACACCGCCGAGGGCAACCATCTCGGTCCGACCATCTCGTTCCGCGGCATCGACAACGCCGCCTACTACCGGCTCGTCGACGGCGACGCCGAGCACTACATGGACTACACGGGCACCGGGAACAGCCTCAACGCCCGGCACCCGCACACCCTGCAGCTGATCATGGACTCGCTGCGGTACTGGGTCACCGAGATGCACGTCGACGGCTTCCGCTTCGACCTCGCGTCCACGCTCGCCCGCGAACTGCACGACGTCGACCGGCTCTCCGCGTTCTTCGACCTCGTCCAGCAGGATCCGATCGTCAGCCAGGTCAAGCTCATCGCCGAACCCTGGGACATCGGCGAGGGCGGCTACCAGGTGGGCAACTTCCCCGGACTGTGGACGGAGTGGAACGGCAAGTACCGGGACACCGTCCGCGACTACTGGCGGGGCGAACCGGCGACGCTCGGCGAATTCGCGTCCCGGCTCACCGGCTCCTCCGACCTGTACGAGGCGACCGGCCGCCGCCCCGGCGCGAGCATCAACTTCGTCATCGCCCACGACGGGTTCACCCTGCACGACCTGGTGTCGTACAACGAGAAGCACAACGAGGCCAACGGCGAGGACAACAACGACGGCGAGAGCCACAACCGGTCCTGGAACTGCGGCGTCGAGGGACCCACGGACGATCCGGAGATCCTCGATCTGCGGGGGCGGCAGACCCGCAACATCCTGGCCACCCTCCTGCTCAGCCAGGGGACGCCGATGCTCGCGCACGGTGATGAGATGGGCCGCACCCAGCAGGGCAACAACAACGTGTACTGCCAGGACTCGGAACTGTCGTGGATGGACTGGTCGCTGGGGGACACCAACGCCGACCTCGTCGAGTTCACCAAACGGGTCATCGCGCTGCGGATGAAGAATCCGGTGTTCCGCCGCCGCCGGTTCTTCGAGGGCACCCCCATCCGCAGCGGCGACCAGACCCGTGACATCGCCTGGCTCACCCCGTCCGGTGAGGAGATGACCCCCGAGGACTGGGACAGTGGTTTCGGGAAGTCCCTTGCGGTGTTCCTCAACGGCGAGGGCATCCCCGAACCCAACCACCGCGGCGAGCGGGTGGTCGGCGACTCGTTCCTGCTGTGTTTCAACGCGCACGACGAGGAGATCGAGTTCTCCACGCCGAACTCCGATTACGCCGACGAGTGGGCGGTCGTGCTCGACACCGCCGTGCCGACGGGGGCGAAGGACGCGGTGATCAAGGCCGGGAATTCGCTGCAGGTCGAGGCCCGGTCGCTGGTCGTGCTGCGCCGGACCGCCTGAGCCGGGGACGACGATGGGGATCACGGCGACCTACCGGCTGCAACTGCGCGGAGACTGCTTCACCCTGGCGGACGCCGCCGCCGTCGCCGACTATCTGGACGACCTCGGGATCTCGCACGTCTACCTGTCGCCGATCCTGACGGCCACCACCGGTTCGACCCACGGTTACGACGTCACCGACGTGACCCGCGTGTCCCCCGCCCTCGGTGGCCGGGAGGCGCTGGCCGCGCTGTCACGGGAGTTGCGCGGCCGCGGCATGGGCATCGTCGTCGACTTGGTCCCCAACCATGTGGGGGTCGCGAATCCGCGTGAGAACGCCTGGTGGTGGGACGTTCTCACGCACGGTCGCGGCTCCGGGTACGCCGACTTCTTCGACATCGACTGGAGCGAAGACAACGGCGCGGGCGGACGGCTCGCGCTGCCCGTCCTCGGGTCGGACGCCGACCTCGAGTCGCTGACCGTCGACCGCTCGGGACCGGAGCCGCTGCTCGCGTTCTACGAGCACCGGTTCCCCATCGCCCCCGGCACGGACGCGACCGAGCCGGAGTCGGTGCACGACGCGCAGGCGTACCGCCTGGTTCCGTGGAACTCCGGGCTCATCGGGTACCGCCGATTCTTCGCGGTCAGCGAACTGGCCGGGATCCGTCAGGAAGATCCCCGCGTGTTCGAGGCCTCGCACCGCGAACTGCGGAGCTGGGTGGCGGACGAGTTGATCGACGGCGTGCGCATCGACCACCCCGACGGGTTGTCCGATCCGGCCGAATACCTCGACCGGCTGCGCGGCGTGATCGGCGCGGACCGCTGGCTCGTGATCGAGAAGATCCTCGGCCACTCCGAACCCCTGGACGATCACCTGCCGATCGAGGGCACCACCGGCTACGACGCACTGGCCGAACTCGGCGGCGTGTTCGTCGACCCGTCGGGAGCTCCCGCGCTGACCGCCCTGTCGGCGTCCCGCACGGGCGACCGGGGTGACGCGACGTGGATCCACGGGCACGAAACCGCGATCAAACGCGACGTCGCGAGCACCGGCCTCGCCCCGGAGATCCGGCGCCTCGTCCGCGCGATCCGCGCGGAGACCGGCACCGATTGCGCAGATCCTGACCTGCGCGACGCCGTGGTGGACGTCGTCGCGGCGATGCCCGTGTACCGGTCCGACTACAGCCCGCTCGCCGGGCTCGCGACCCGCGTGATCGGTGACGCCGCGCGGCGCGAACCGGGGCGGTCCGCGGCGCTGTCCGCCCTCGCCGCCGCCCTGATCGCCGGCGGTGAGGCGGCCACCCGCTTCCAGCAGGTCTGCGGCGCGGTGATGGCGAAATCCGTGGAGGACTGCCTGTTCTACCGCACGGCCCGGCTGGTGTCGCTGCAGGAGGTGGGCGGCAACCCCGCGAACGTCGGCGTCTCCCCCGCCGAATTCCACCTCGCCGCGGCCGAGCGCGCCACCCGGTGGCCGCAGGCGATGACGACGCTCTCGACGCACGACACCAAACGCGGCGAGGACGTCCGCGCCCGGATCGGCATCCTGTCGCAGGTGCCGGACCTGTGGGCCGAATGCGTCGACCAGTGGGAGCGCATTGCCCCCAGCCCCGATCCCGCCACCGGACTGTTCCTGTGGCAGAACCTGTTCGGGGTGTGGCCGGTCGACGGCCGGGCCGCGGGCGAGGTGCCCGACTTCCGTGACCGCGTCCACGCGTACGCGGAGAAGGCCGTCCGGGAAGCCGGGACCCGGACGTCGTGGAACGACGTGAACGAGGACTTCGAACGCGACCTCCACCGCTGGCTGGACACGGTGATCGACGGCACCGTCGGCAAGGCCCTCGGATCGCTGTGCACGCAACTGGCGCCGCACGCCTGGTCCGATGCGCTCGGCCAGAAGCTCCTCCAGCTGTGCGGGCCCGGGATCCCGGACGTGTACCAGGGCACCGAACTGTGGGAGGACTCGCTCGTCGACCCCGACAATCGCCGCCCCGTGGACTACGACGTGCGGCGGACCGCGCTCGCGGGGCTGGGCACCCCTCCGGTCGACGCCACCGGCGCGGCGAAGATGCACGTCGTACGGACGGCCCTGCGCCTGCGCCGGGACCGTCCGGGGAGCTTCGTGGGCGGCACGTACGCGCCGGTCTTCGCATCGGGGACCGCGGCCGAGCACCTGATCGGTTTCACCCGCGGGCCCCAGGGATCGGCGCCGGACGTCGCGGCCCTGGCCACCCGGCACAGCGTGGGGCTGCAACAGGACGGCTGGGCCGACACCGCGGTGACCCTCCCGGACGGAACCTGGACCGACCTGCTCACCTCCGCGACGCACCCCGGCGGCCGCGTCGACACGTCCACCCTGTTCGCCCGCTACCCCGTGGTGCTGCTGGCCCGTGAGTACTTCTTAACCGCCCGCGGTTAAGAAGTACTCACAGGGGTACTGGCCTGTGTATGCGACGTGTGGTTGCCCGGGCGTACGGAGGGCCGGAGGTCCTCGCGTTGGTCGATGCGGAACCGGCGGGTCCGGCACCGGGTGAGGTGGTGATCGAGGTCCGCGCGATCGGGGTCAACCCGATCGACTACAAGCTGTACAGCGGCGCGTTCGGCGCCGATCCCGCGGTCCTGCCGATGCGGCTGGGCAGCGAGGCGGCGGGCGTCGTCGCGGAGGTGGGTGACACCGCCACGGGGCCGAGGGGCCCGATCGCGGTGGGCGACGAGGTGATCGCGTACCCGTTGTCGGAGGCGTACGCGGACCGGCTTGTGGTGTCCGGTGATTCGGTGGTCCCGAAACCGGCGTCGTTGCCGTGGAACGAGGCCGCCGGACTTCTCGCGGTGGGTGCCACCGCGGTCGACACCCTCGACACGGCGAACGTCGGCACCGGCGACCTGCTGCTCGTGCACGGCGCGGCAGGCGGCGTGGGGTCGTTCGTCGTGCAGTTGGCCCGGGCCCGCGGCGCCACGATCATCGGCACTGCCCGCCCCGGCAACCACGACTACGTGCGGTCGCTCGGCGCGACCCCGGTGTCGTACGGGGACGGCCTGAGCGACCGGATCCGTGTCCTGGCACCGGACGGGGTGGACGCCGTCATCGATACCGCGGGCAGCGACGAGGCCGTCGACGTGTCCGTGGACCTGGTGCGGGACCGGTCGCGGTTGGTGACCACCGTTCCGGGGACACGGGCGGGCGAGGCCGGGTTCCGGATCGTGGGGGCGCTGGGGCCGGAAGGCATGGAACTGCGTAAACGTTTCCGAGCCGCCCTCGTCGACCTCGCCGGCAACGGTGACGTGCGGGTGCGGGTCGCGCGCACGTACGCGCTGTCGGAGGCGGCGCGCGCTCACGCCGATCTCCGGAAGCCGCACGCGGCGGGCAAATTCATCCTGTTGCCGTAGGCGGGGATGTCGGCCCTCAGTAGAGCAGGCCGGCCCGGATCGTCGCCTTCACCCAGTTCCGGTACTCGTCGACATCCCACCCGCACTGCACGCGCAGCATCGAATACACCTGCGGCGACACGACCGTGAACAGCACGTCGGCGGCCCGCTGGACGGAGATCTCGGGGCGCAGCAGTTCGTGGGCGGCGAGTCCCTCGGCGAGGGTCATCGCATTCTCGGCGGACGCCCGCGCGCCCTCGTCGGCGAACCGCCGCATGTCCTCGTCCGCCCCCGAGGATTCGATCGACGTCGCCATCAGGGTTCCGGCCCGCTCCAGGACGTCGGTGCTGTAGCCCACCATCTGTTCGAGGATCCGCTCCACCGGGTCGCCGTCCCGGGGTGTGCGGGCACCACGCGCGGCGTCGGTCTCGCCCTGAATCGCCGCGTGCAGTGCCTGGTGGAACAGTTCCGCCTTGCCGCCCGGAAACGCGGTGAACACCGTGCGGGTCGACACCCCGGCTGCTTCGGCCACGTTTCGCACCGTGGTGCTGACGTATCCGCGTTCGGTGAACAACCGGGCCGCGGCATCCCGGACGAGGAGGCGGGTCCGGCGCGCCGATTCCGCACGCAGCGGCGAAGAGTAGGGCCTCTTGGCGGAGTCGGGCACCGTCTCACGATAGACGCATTCGATTCATCGACCGTGCAACCAATGAGGCACGGCGATCCGCCGCGCCTGGACCGGGCGAAACGCCCGATGCCTATGACTTCGGGTGTTCCACCCAGGCATCGGATCCGGGAAACACGAGGGCCTCGTGGCCGTCGTCGTATCGGACGAGATAGGGCGGTTCGCCGTTCTCGCCGTGTACCTCCACGACCTCGGCGGTCGTCTCGTGCACTCCGACCACCCGGCCTTGAACGTGCAACCGGTCTCCCACTGCTACGTGCATGACTGCTCCTCGCGACGTTCGAGTCCGTACTCTCAGCTTGCTACTTCCGGATGCGGGGCGAAAGGGCCGACTCGCCGCCATCTCTGCCGCCGTGTGCCATCGTGGGGACATGGCTACGTATCGATACCTCGACAAGGACCGTAACGTGCTCGAGGAGCAGGACTTCGGCACCGTGCAGGACGCCGAGGAACACCGGTTGTCGGTTCTCGGCGCCGAGATCATCGAGGAGGTCGAGGACTCCGGCACGCCCGAGAGCTGACTGTCCTGCGCGGCCCGCCCGGCCGAGGCATGCTGATCGGGTGCACACATTCGAGGTATGGGCCCCGATCCCGACATCGGTTTCCGTGGAGGTCGACGGCAGGCGCCACGAGATGACCCCGTCACCGGACGGGTGGTGGCGGGCCGACGTCGACGCGTCACCGGACTCCCGGTACGCGTTCCTTCTCGACGGCAGTGACACCCCGCTCCCCGATCCCCGGTCGCCGCGCCAGCCCGACGGCGTGCACAGCGCGTCCCAGCTCCACACCCTCGACGAGAGCCTCTGGACCGACTCGCAGTGGACCGGGCGGCAACTCGCCGGCTCCGTCGTCTACGAATTGCACGTGGGCACGTTCACTCCGGAGGGCACCTTCGCCGCCGCGGTCGACCGGCTCGACCATCTCGTCGGCGTCGGCGTGGATTTCGTGGAACTGATGCCCGTCAACGGGTTCAACGGAACCCACAACTGGGGATACGATGGCGTCCTCTGGTACACGGTGCACGAGGGCTACGGTGGACCGGACGGGCTGCAGACCCTCGTCGACGCGTGCCACGCCCGCGGTCTCGGCGTGGTCCTCGACGCCGTCTACAACCACCTCGGACCGTCGGGGAACTACCTCGACCGGTACGGCCCGTACCTGGCGCAGGGCGCCAACACCTGGGGCCGCAGCATCAACCTGGACGGACCGGACAGCGGCGAGGTGCGCCGCTACATCATCGGCAACGCGCTGCGGTGGTTCCGCGAGTTCCACATCGACGCGCTCCGACTCGACGCCGTCCACGCGCTCGTCGACCACACCGCCACCCATCTTCTCGAGGATCTGGCCATCGAGACCCGCCGGTTGTCCGCGCACCTGAGGCGACCGCTGACGCTCATCGCCGAGAGCGACCTCAACGATCCGCGCCTGATCACGTCGCGGTCGGCAGGCGGCTGCGGCCTCGACGCCCAGTGGGACGACGACGTGCATCACGCCATCCACGCTGCGGTGTCGGGCGAGAGGCAGGGCTATTACGGAGATTTCGGTTCGATGGCCTGCCTCGCGGACACCCTGCGCCAGGGCTGGTTCCATGCGGGCACGTTCTCGACGTTCCGGGGTCGCACGCACGGCAGGCCGCTGGACACGCGGCGGACCCCTGCCAGTTCGCTGGTCACGTACACGTGCACGCACGATCAGATCGGCAACCGGGCGACCGGCGACCGGCCCGGCACGTATCTCGATTCCGGGCAGCTCGCCGTGAAGGCGGCGCTCGTGCTCTGCTCGCCGTTCACGCCGATGCTGTTCATGGGCGAGGAGTGGGGGGCGAGCACCCCGTTCCAGTTCTTCACCTCGCACCCGGAGCCGGACCTCGCGCGGGCGACGGCGGAGGGACGCAAGGCCGAGTTCGCGGAGCACGGCTGGAGCACGGACGACGTTCCCGACCCGCAGGACCTGGAGACGTTCGAGCGGTCCAAGCTCGACTGGGACGAACCGGTCCGGCAGCCGCATGCCCGGCTGCTGGACTGCTATCGCTCGCTGCTGCGGCTACGGCGGGAGCGCGCCGAGCTGACGGATCCGTGGCTCGAGAACCTGTCCGTCGACTACGACGAGGCGCAGCAGTGGATCGTGGTGCACCGCGGCGCACTTCGCCTCGCCTGCAACCTGGGTGCCGAACCGGTGACCGTCCCGGTCGGCGGCTCCCCCGTGCTGTGGTGGGAGCCGCCGACGCAGGACGGGACCGGGTCGGCGACGGTGCTACCGGGTCACTCGTTCGTGGTGCTCGACAGCTCACCCTGACGGTCGCGCAGCATCCGCAGGACGAGGATCGCGGTCGTGAACAGGATCACGGCCGTCGCGCCCGCGGCGACGTGCATGCCGTCGACGAACGCCGACTGCGCGGACTCCAGGAACACTGCCCGCGCCGCCTCGGGAAGATGCTGAGCCTCCGCGACCGCGGCGCCGAGCGTGCCCTGGGCGGGCTCGATCTGTTCCTGCGGCAGCATCGACGTGTCGAGGCCGTTCCGGAAGATCGCCATGACGACGCTGCCGAGCACGGCGACACCGAGCGCGATGCCGAGTTCGTACGCGGTCTCGGACACCGCGGAGGCGGCGCCGGCCCGTTCGGGCTCGACGGCGCTCACCACGAGGTCGGACGTCAGCGTCAACGCGATACCGACACCCGCTCCGGCGAGACCGAAGCCGACCACGAACATCGTCGGGGCACCGTCCACGCCGAGCGTGAGCATCAGTGCCGCACCCACACCCGCGACGGCGAGGCCGCCGCCGAGCACGTGCGAGGTGGCCCACCGGCGCACCATCCAGGCCGCTGCGAGCGCGGTGACCGCGCTCATCAGCATCCCGGGCAGCATCAGCACACCCGATTCGAACGCAGTGTTGCCGAGCACCAACTGCAGGTACTGCGAGCCGAAGAACAGCACACCGGCGAGCGCGAAAATGGACAGCAGGTTGGTGAGGACGGCGGTCGAGAACGCGGGCTTCGCGAACAGTCCGATGTCGATCATCGGGTCCTTCATCGACTTCTGCCTGCGCACGAACACCACACCCGACACGACACCGACGAGACCGACGCCGAGGAGCACCGGGTCGACGCCGTGCACCACGGTCTCCTTGACCGCGTACACCAGCGGCAGCATCGTCGTCATCGACAACGCCGCGCTGAGCAGGTCGAACCGTCCCGGCGCGGGGTCCTTCGACTCGGGAATCACGATCGGTCCCACGGCGATCAGCACCAGCATCACGGGGATGTTGATCAGGAACACCGAGCCCCACCAGAAGTGCTCGAGCAGCCAGCCGCCGATCAGCGGGCCCGCCGCGGTGCCGCCACCGGCCATCGCTCCCCACACGCCGATGGCGAGGGTCCGCTGGCGCGGGTCGACGAAGATCGTGCGGATCAGGCCGAGGGTCGCGGGCATCAGGGTGGCACCCGAGATTCCCTGCAGCACACGGGCTGCGATCAGCATCTCGGGTGTCGGCGCCCATGCCGCGATCAGCGAGGCGATACCGAATCCGGCGGCGCCGAGGAGCAGTAGCCGGCGCCGCCCGATCCGGTCGCCGAGCGTGCCCATGGTGATGAGCAGTCCGGCGAGGACGAAGGAATAGACGTCGATGATCCACAGCAGCTGCGTGCTGCTGGGCTCGAGGTCGGCGCTGATGAACGGCAGTGCGAGGTCGAGCACCGTGCCGTCGACGGCGATCAGGAGGACGGCGAAGGCCAGGACGACCAATCCGAGCCAGTCTCGGCGTGATGCGGAGGACTGACCTGGCGCGCCGTAGGCGTCGTTGATCCCGCGATCCGTGGAGACAGACATTTATCTTCCTGCGACTTTCCGATTGGGGCCGGCAGCGTGATGAACCGTCCGGCCGGTACAGTTTCGTTACCTTACCGTGAACCGCCCGGACGGTAAAGTTATTTCCCGGGTACAGTCCCTCACCATGGCTGCCGGTACGCGCGATCGAATACTCGACGCCCTCGAGAAGCTGCTGCTCGACGTGGGTATAGCCCAGGTGACCCTCGAAGCCGTCGCTGCGGAGGCCGGGGTGTCCAAGGGCGGACTGCTCTACCACTTCCCCAGCAAGGAAGCGCTTCTCGCCGCGATGGTGCGCCGGCTCGGCGAGCGGGCGGACGCCCAGCTCGCCGACGCCGTGTCCGGCGGCACCTCGCTGTCCGAGTGGTATCTCCAGGTTCCCGACGCGAGCACCACCGAGGAACTCGCCCTCTATCGTTCGACCATCGCCGCGCTACGGAGCGTCGACGGTCAGCACGACGAGATCCAGAAGGCCGTTACCGAAGTGATGCGCGGCTGGGACGAAGGTCTCCAGAGCGAGATCGACGATCCCGTGCAGGCCGAGATCGTGCGCCTCGTCGGCGACGGCATCTACCTGGCCGCTCTGCTCGGGCTCCCCATGCCCGAGCCCGAGCTGTACACCAAGGTCGTCGCGCGGCTGCTGCAGAAGTAGCGGCTCAGGTGAGGTAGCGGTAGGCGGGGCTCCCCGGCTCCAGGCGTTCCACCTGCATCCGGGACTGCTCCATCCGCTCGAGCAGCTCGCCGAGCCCCTCGGCCTTACCGAGTTCGATACCCACCAGGGCGGCGCCGGTCTCCCGGTTGTTGCGCTTCACGTACTCGAACAAGGTGATGTCGTCCTCGGGGCCGAGCACCTCGTCGAGGAAGCGGCGGAGCGCGCCCGGCTCCTGCGGGAAGTCGACGAGGAAGTAATGCTTCAGGCCTAGATTCACCAGCGAGCGTTCCAGGATCTCGCCGTACCGCGAGACGTCGTTGTTGCCGCCGGAGATCAGGCACACCACCGTGGAACCCGGTTCGAACGTGATGTTCCCGAGGGCCGCCACCGACAGGGCGCCCGCGGGCTCGGCGATGATGCCCTCGTTCTGGTACAGCTCGAGCATCGCGGTGCACAGCGCGCCCTCGTCGAGGTTGGTCATCACGAACGTCTCCGGATCGAGCCGGATCGTGGACGCCCCGCCGGCCTGGCCCAGCGACGTGTGCGTCACCACCTCGGCGCCGAGGGCGGAGACCACGGCGTAGGGCAGGTCGCCGACCCGCTTCACCGACGCGCCGTCGACGAACGGGTCGATCTCCGTCAACGTCACGGGACCACCGGCGACCAGGGCCGCCGTCATCGACGCCGCTCCCGTCGGCTCCACGCCGACGATGGCCGTGCGCGGTGCGTGCGCATGCAGGTAGGTGGCGATGCCGGCGATGCACCCGCCGCCGCCGACCGGGACCAGGACGGAATCGGGGGCCGCGCCGAGCTGGGCGAGGATCTCGGCGGCGATGGTGCCCTGACCGGCCGCGGTCCGGGCGTCGTCGAACGGCGCAACCATCGTCGCGCCCGTCCGCCGCACGTCGGCGGCGGCCGCAGCGGCGGCGGCGTCGTACGTCTCCCCCGTCAGGATCAGCTCGACGAACTCGCCGCCGTGCGCACGGATGCGGTCACGCTTCTGCTTGGGTGTGCTCGACGGGACGTAGATGCGGCCGGTGATTTCCATTGTGCGGCAGGCGAACGCGACGCCCTGCGCATGGTTGCCTGCGCTGGCGGTCACGACTCCGGCGGCACGCTCGGCGGCGTCGAGCTGGGCCATGAGATTGTAGGCGCCGCGAAGTTTGTAGGAGCGCACGACCTGCAGGTCTTCACGCTTGAGGTAGACGTTCGCGCCGGTCAGGGTCGACAGGCGGTCGCTCCACTGCAGTGGGGTGGCGTCGATCACGTGGGAAATTCGCTCGATAGCCGCGTCGATATCGCCCACCGTCAGGGGCGAGGTGATGTTCTGGGCTGCGGTATCGGGCGATGTGGACACCCGGATATGTTCCCACTCTCCGGCCATGGGATACCAGTCGGGTTCAGCCGCGCGGATCGAACTGGGACGGTCGCGGCACGTTCCGGACGTTCGACTTCGCCATTTTCACGGCCTCGCCGACACCCCCGTTCATCACCATCTTCGACAACGCCAGTGCGAAACCGGTGAGCTGCCCACCCGTGATGGTCGGCGGCAGCGACAGCGCCAACGGGTCGGTGACGAGATCGACGAGGGCCGGTCCGTCGTGATCGAACGCCTGACGCAGACCCGATTCGATGTCGGCCGGATCCTCGATCCGGCGGGCGAAGATGCCCAGCGCGGACGCCACCGCCGAATAGTCGACCGGCGCGACGTCGACCCCGAAATCCGGCAGCCCGTCCACCAGCATCTCCAGCTTGACCATGCCGAGAGTGGAATTGTTGAACACCACGACCTTGACCGGGAGCCGGTACATCGCGACCGTCACCAGTTCCCCCAGCAGCATCGACAGCCCGCCGTCGCCCGACACGGACACCACCTGCCTGCCGGGCGCGCACACCTGGGCGCCGATCGCGTGCGGCAGGGCGTTCGCCATCGATCCGTGCAGGGCCGAGGAGAGGAAACGCCGCGAGCCGTTCGGCGTCAGGTAGCGCGCCGTCCACACGTTCGACATTCCCGTGTCCGTGGTGAAGATCGCGTCGTCGGCAGCGAGGTCGTCGAGGATCGACGCGGCGTACTCGGGATGGATCGGGACGCGCTGCTTGGCCGGTTTCGTGTACGCGCCGACCACCTTGTTCATCAGCATCCGGTGCTTCTCGAGCATGTCGTCGAGGAATCGGCGGTCGTCCTTCCGCCGGATCAGCGGGACGAGCGCACGCAACGTGCTCTCCACGTCGCCGTGCACCGCCAGATCGACGTCCGTTCTCCTGCCGATTCGCTGTGCGGCCCGGTCGATCTGCGCGGTGCGGACGCCGTCGGGGAGGAACTGGTTGTACGGGAAGTCCGTTCCGACGAGCAGCAGGAGATCGGCGCCGTGCATCCCGTCGTGCGCCGCCCCGTACCCCAGCAGCCCCGTCATCCCGACGTCGAAGGGGTTGTCGTACTGGATCCATTCCTTGCCGCGCAGGGTGTGACCGATCGGCGCACCGATCGCGTCGGCAAGGCCCAGCAACTCCTCGCGTGCCGCGCGCACCCCTTCCCCGGCGAAGATCGCGACCTTCCCTGCCGCGTTCACGGCGTCCGCGAGTGCCTGCACGTCGGACTGGTCCGGCACGACCGACGGCGCAGCCGTGCGCGGCACCGACGGCGCCCGCCCCTCGGCGGGGCGGTCCGCGATGTCACCTGGCAGGGTGATCACCGCGACGCCGGACAGCGCGGTCGCATGCGCGATGGCGGACGCCATGACGCGCGGGGCCTGGGCGGGACTTCCGATCAGCTCCGTGTACCGGGAGCACTCGACGAACAGCCGGTCCGGGTGGGTCTCCTGGAAGTAGCCGAGACCGATCTGCTCGCTCGGGATCTGCGCCGCGATCGCGAGCACCGGCGCCCCGGACCGGTCCGCGTCGTAGAGACCGTTGATCAGGTGCAGATTGCCCGGCCCGCACGAGCCGGCGCAGACCGCCAGTTTGCCGGTGACCTGCGCCTCCGCGGCCGCGGCGAAGGCGGCGGCCTCCTCGTGCCGGACGTGGATCCAGTCGATGCCGCCGTTGTCCGCCCCGCCCGAACGCCGGACGGCGTCGACGACGGGATTGAGGCTGTCGCCCACGATTCCGTAGATCCGCCGGACGCCGGCGTCCTGGAGTTGACGTACCAGTTGATCGGCAACGGTTTTCGCTCTCATCGGGCCTCCGGTCGGGGACGGTCGAACGGCGAACGACAGCGGCGGGGCGAGACTCAGGCGGGTTCGAGCACGAACACCGGGATCTCCCGATCGGTCTTGGTCTGGTACTCGGCGTAGTCGGGGAACGCGGCGACAGCCCGCTCCCACCACGTGGCCTTCTCGTCGCCCGTGACCTCACGGGCCACCATGTCGCGGGTCGCCGAGCCGTCGCGGAGTTCGACGTGCGGTTCGGCCTTCACGTTGTAGTACCAGACCGGGTTCTTGGGGGCGCCGCCGAGCGAGGCGACGATCGCGTACGTCCCGTCGTGCTCGACACGCATCAACGGCGTCTTGCGGATCTTGCCGGATTTCGCGCCCCGGGTGGTCAGCAGGACGACGGGCCTGCCGCCCAACGTCGTGCCCTCGGCCCCGTCGGTGGATTCCATCAACTCGGCCTGATCCGCTGCCCACTTGGACGGACTGGGTTCGTATTCACCTGTGAGTGGCATGCGTCCAGTCAACACCTGATCCGCGAGAGCCCGCCACCGATTCCACCGAACCAGCGCGCATGCGAAGGACCGCATCCGTTTGTTCGTTGCGCCGAACTCCGGATTCCGAGTACCCTGATCGCACGCGGGGCCGTCCGCTCCCCCGACCCACTCCAGTGAGGTGACCTGCGATGACGACACACGACGCTTGGGTGCGCCGCGATGTGCCCCGCAGCACCCCCGCCCGGACCGTCGATCTGGCCGGCACCGAGTGGCCCCTCTACAAGCTGGAGGCCCTGGCAGTCGCGCTGCTGGTCTTCGTCACGATCCTCGTCGTCACCCAGACGCTGCAGGCGGCCGTTCTCACGGCCGCCGCTGCCGCCGTCGTGGTGTGGTGGGCGCGGCGGCTCTTCCCGCCGCGCTCGTAGCCTCACCCATCGAAGCGATCAGACGGACAGGCAGCTCGGTCCGAGCAGCGCCTTGAGGTCGCCCATCAACGCCGACGACGGTTCCACCCGGAGCACGTCGTCCACCTTCCACAACGTGACCTCGGTGCCGCCGATCAACCGCACGTGCACGTCCGAGGTGCCCGGATGGCGGGTCAGCACCTGACGCAGCGCGCCGATCTTGTCCTTGGTGCACTGACGCAGCGGCAGACTGACCGCCAACGGCTTCGCTACCCCCACCGCCGAGAGGTCCGGCACCGCAAGGTCGTTGGCGATGAGTGAGATCCGGTCGTCACGGATCGACACGCGCGCCTTGACGAGCACCACGGAGTCCTCGGTGACATCCATCCCGTACACCGAGTAGGCCTGCGGGAAGAACAGCACCTCGATACCACCGGTCAGGTCCTCGAGCTGCGCGGACGCCCAGGTGAGACCGTTCTTGTTGATCCTCCGGTTCACCGACGCGAGGATGCCGCCGACGGTGACCTGGGTGCCGTCCTTGATGTCGCCTTCGAGGATGGTCGGGATCGCGGTGTCGGACTGCGCCGACAACACGTGCTCGACACCGTTGAGCGGGTGCCCGGACACGTACAGTCCCAGCATTTCCCGTTCCAGCGCCAACCGGTGCTTGGAGTCCCACTCCTCCTCGGGGATCTTCACGTTGAACACCGAGGCGATCGACTCGTCGGCGTCGTCGCCGCCGAACAGGTCGAACTGGCCGATCGCCTCCGCCTTCTTGGTACCCATCACCGCGTCGATGGCGTCGGCGTGGACGAGCATGAGCCCCTTGCGCGGGTGGCCCAGCGAGTCGAATCCGCCTGCCTTGATCAGCGATTCGGTGACCTTCTTGGAGCAGGCGGCCGCGTCGATCTTGTTGAGGTAGTCGGAGAAGTCGACGAACTTGGACTTCTCCTTGCGCGCCTTGATGATCGAGCCCACCACGTTGGCACCGACGTTGCGGACGGCGCCCATGCCGAACCGGATGTCCTCACCGACGGAGGCGAAGTTGACCTCCGATTCGTTGACGTCCGGCGGCAGCACGGTGATGCCCATCTTGCGGCAGTCCGCGAGGTAGACGGCGGCCTTGTCCTTGTCGTCACCGACCGAGGTGAGCAGACCGGCCATGTACTCGGCCGGATAGTTGGCCTTGAGGTACCCGGTCCAGAACGACACCAGGCCGTACCCGGCGGCGTGCGACTTGTTGAACGCGTACCCGGCGAACGGGAGGATGGTGTCCCACAGCGCCTTGATGGCGGGCTCGGAGAACTCGTTGGCGAGCATGCCCTCGCGGAAACCGGCGTACGCCTCCTCCAGCACCGACAGCTTCTTCTTACCCATGGCGCGGCGGAGAATGTCGGCCTGCCCGAGCGAGTACCCGGCCACCTTCTGCGCGATCTGCATGATCTGCTCCTGGTAGACGATCAGGCCGTACGTGTCGGCCAGGATCTCCTTCAGGGGCTCCTCGAGTTCCGGGTGGATGGGTTTGACCTCTTGCCGCCCGTTCTTGCGGTCGGCGTAGTCGTTGTGCGCGTTCATGCCCATCGGACCTGGCCGGTACAGCGCGAGCACCGCGACGATGTCCTCGAAGCCGGTGGGCTGCATGCGGCGCAGCAGATCGCGCATCGCACTGCCGTCGAGCTGGAACACGCCGAGAGTGTCGCCGCGCGAGAGCAGTTCGTACGTGGCCGTGTCGTCGAGCGCGAGGGTGTCGAGATCGAGTTCGATCCCCCGGTTCGCCTTGATGTTGTCGATGGCGTCACCGATGACGGTGAGGTTCCGCAGTCCGAGGAAGTCCATCTTCAGCAGGCCGATGGCCTCGCACGACGGGTAGTCCCAGCCGGTGATGATGGCGCCGTCCTGGGCGCGCTTCCACACGGGAATCGCGTCCATCAGCGGTTCGGACGACATGATCACCGCGCAGGCGTGGACGCCGGCGTTACGGATCAGGCCCTCGAGCCCCTTGGCCGTCTGGTAGATCTTCGCGACGTCCGGGTTGGAGTCGATGAGGGCGCGAACCTCCACCGCTTCCTTGTAGCGCTCGTGGTTCGGGTCGGTGATGCCGGACACCGAGATGTCCTTGGCCATGATCGGCGGCGGCAGCGCCTTGGTGATCTGGTCGGCGATCGCGAAACCGGGCTGACCGAACTGGACGCGGGCGGAGTCCTTGATGGCCGCCTTCGTCTTGATGGTGCCGAACGTGATGACCTGGGCGACGCGGTCGCTGCCCCATTTGTCCGTCGCGTAGCGCACCATCTCGCCGCGACGGCGGTCGTCGAAGTCGATGTCGATATCGGGCATGGACACGCGCTCGGGGTTCAGGAACCGCTCGAACAGCAGGCCGTGCGGGATGGGGTCGATGTTGGTGATGCCCATCGCGTAGGCGACGAGCGAACCGGCGGCCGAGCCTCGGCCGGGGCCGACCCGGATGCCGACCTCGCGCGCGTGGTTGATGAGGTCGCCGACGACGAGGAAGTAGGCGGGGAAACCCATTTCGAGGATGACGCCGATCTCGTAGTCGGCGCGGGCCAGGTACTCTTCGGGCGGTCCGTCGGGGAACCGGCGGTCCAGCCCGCGCATGACCTCCTTGCGCAGCCAGGTGCCCTGCGTCTCGCCCTCGGGGACCGGGAAGATCGGCATCCGGTCGTGGTGCGCCCACACGTCGTCGTACGGCTGGACACGCTCGGCGATGAGGAGGGTGTTGTCGCACGCGCCGGGGACCTGGTCGTCCCACAGGGCCCGCATCTCCGCGGCGGACTTGAGGAAGTAGCCGTCACCGTCGAACTTGAACCGGGTGGGGTCGGACAGCGTCTTGCCGGTCTGGATGCACAGCAGCGCCTCGTGGTTCTCCGCGGCGTCCTTCGTGACGTAGTGGCAGTCGTTGGTGGCGAGCGGCGGAATCTCGAGCTTCTTGCTGATCTCGAGGAGGCCCTCACGCACGCGTCGCTCGATCGACAGCCCGTGGTCCATCAGCTCGAGGAAGAAGTTGTCCTTGCCCCAGATCTCCTGCCACTTGGCTGCCGCCTCGAGCGCCTCGCGGTCGTGGCCGAGTCGCAGCCGCGTCTGGATCTCGCCGGACGGGCAGCCCGTGGTCGCGATGATGCCCTCGTGGTGGGTGGCGATGAGGTCTTCGTCCATTCGCGCCCACTTGCCGAGCTGACCTTCGATCGACGCGAGCGAGGACAGCTTGAACAGGTTCCGCAGACCGGTCGCGTTCTCGGCGACCATCGTCATGTGGGTGTACGCGCCGCTACCGGAGACGTCGTCGGACTTCTGGCTGCGGTCGCCCCACAGCACACGCTTGGTGTTGAAGCGGGACTCGGGCGCGACGTACGCCTCGATGCCGATGATCGGCTTGATGCCCTGGTTCTTCGCCACGTTGTAGAACTCGCTGGCGCCGTACATGTTGCCGTGGTCGGTCATGCCCACCGCCGACATCTCCAGCCGCGCGGCCTCTTCGAACAGGGGGCCGACCTTGGCCGCACCGTCGAGCATCGAGTACTCGGTGTGATTGTGCAGATGTACGAACGAGTCAGCCACGTGCGCCTCTCTGAAGGTCTGGGAGCCTCACGAGTGTAGGCCCTCGGACCGACAGCTCCGGTCGCCGACAGCGGGTGTCGGCGAAGTCGTGACGCGAGTTACGGGACGGGCGCCTGGGACGGGGCGGGATTGCGCCGCTCGCGCCGGACCCGTACCAGCGCATCGGTACTGAAGATCGCGAGCGCCACCCAGATCAGGGCGAAACCGATCCACCGCGACGCGGGCATGTCCTCGTGGAGAACGGCGACGCCCCACGCCATCTGCAGCGCCGGTGTCAGGTACTGCAGCATGCCGAGTGTGCGCAACGGCACCCGTTGCGCCGCGGCGCCGAACAGCAGCAGAGGCAGGGCGGTCACCGGGCCTGCGGCCATCAGCAGCAGGGTGTGCCCGACCCCGAACCCCAGGAACGTGCCTGCGCCGGTGAGGGCGAGGAACACGAGATAGCCGACCGCGACGGGTGCGGCGACGATGCCCTCGGCCGTGAGGCTCGTCCGCGGATCGAGCGGCATCACCTTCTTGCACAGCCCGTACAGCGCGAACGAGGCGGCCAGGGTGAGCGCGATGTACGGCGGATGCCCGTAGTCGACGGTGATCACGATCACCGCGACGGCGGCGAGGGCGAGCGCGACGATCTGGGCGGGCACGAGCCGTTCCCGGAAGATCACGACCCCGAGCAGCACGCTCACCAACGGGTTGATGAAGTAGCCGAGCGCGGTCTCGACCACCCGGTCCGACGTGACTCCGTAGATGTAGGTGCCCCAGTTCACGGCGATGGCCGTCGACGCGGCCGTGACCAGCAGCCAGGTGCGCGCGCTGAGCCCGCGCAGCGAGCGGAGCCGGCCCGAGACCGCGAGGACGACGAACATGAGTGCGAGCGTCCACACCACGCGGTGCGCGAGGATCTCCACCGACCCGGCCGGGCCGAGCAGACCGAAGAACGCGGGGAACGCACCCCACAGCACGTAGGCGCCGACTCCGCAGGCGGCGCCCACGGTTTCCGCCTTCCGCGCCGTCACGAACCGCTCCCCGGGACGGCCCCGTCGTCGGGGCCGGGCGCGACGGTCTCGACCTGCTCCGGCAGCAGCGGGCGCACAGCGAACCGCCCGGCCACGGCGTCGGCGCCGAGCGCCTCGACCGCCCGGACGTCCGGTTCGGACCGCAGCGCGGCCAGCGCGTCGTGATCACCGCGGACGACGACGCCGATCACACACGCGCAGTTCCGGGCGAGTTCCGCCGACGAGACCGCCGCGACCTGCGCCTGCCGCGCCGTCTCTCCCGTCATCGCCTGGACGCGGCCGGCGGCCAGGACGCTCGCCCGGGCGAGGGCCGCGTCGCCTGCCGCGACGGACACGGGCACGAGGGGGGTCTGCACCCGGTCGAGCGGCACGCGGAAGAGCACCTGCGACACCCGGGTGCCGGGGGCGGCGCCCCGGACGGTCTCCGTGGTCACCGGACGCGTGAACGAGACCAGCGCCCAGTGCTCGTGGCGACCGTCCGCCTCGTCGAGCGATCGGTCCGCCCGAGCCAGGTAGTCGGCCACCGCTTCCCCGTTGTCCGGGCCCAGCGTGTCCGTCGACACGGGCGCCCGCCGAACGGGGTTCAGTGCCCCGAGCACGACCGTCACCGCGATCAGCACGACGACGGTGAGCACTGCCGGCACCGCGGCACCGCCGGGGCGCGGGAGCCGCACCTCAGCTCGCCCGCAGAACCCCGAGAGCGTCCTCGAGATCCTTCGGGTACTTGGACGTGATCTCGACCCACCGCCCGTCCGCGGGATGCGCGAAACCGAGCGACCGGGCGTGCAGCCACTGGCGCTCCAGCCCGAGGCGCTCCGCCAGCCGCGGATCGGCCCCGTACGTGAGGTCGCCGCAGCACGGGTGCCGCAGCGCCGCGAAGTGGACGCGGATCTGATGGGTCCGGCCCGTCTCCAGGTGGATGTCCAGCAGGCTCGCCGCCTGGAACGCCTCGACCGTGTCGTAGTGGGTGATGCTGGGCTTGCCGTCGGCGGTGACGGCGAACTTCCAGTCGTTGCTGCGGTGCCTGCCGATCGGCGCGTCGATGGTTCCGCTGCTCGGATCCGGGTGACCCTGCACCAGCGCGTGGTACCGCTTGTCGATGGTCCGCTGCTTGAACGCACGCTTGAGGAGTGTGTAGGCGCGCTCCGACGTGGCCACCACCATCACTCCGGACGTGCCGACGTCCAGCCGGTGCACGATGCCCTGACGCTCGTGCGCACCGGACGTCGAGATCCGGAAGCCCGCGGCGGCGAGGCCGCCGATCACCGTCGGACCGGTCCACCCCACGCTGGCGTGGGCCGCGACCCCGACCGGTTTGTCGACGGCGACCACGTCGTCGTCGGCGTACAGGATCTCCATGCCCTCGACGGGTTCCGCCTCGATGGTCAGCGGCCGCGGCGGTTCGGGCAGTTCCACCTCCAGCCAGGTGCCTGCGGACAGCCGGTCGGACTTGCCGACGGGCGCGCCGTCGACGAGCACCGAGCCTTCCTCGGTGAGCTGCGCGACCGCGGTGCGCGACAGACCGAGCAGCCGGGCGAGGCCGGCGTCGACCCGCATCGCTTCGAGCCCGTCCGGGACCGGCATCGACCGTGTTTCCCTCACTTCTCTACCCCCTTACGTGTTCCGTCCGGTTCCAGCCCCACCAGCGTGAGCACGACGAGCAGGATCGCACCGCACACGATCGCGGAGTCCGCCACGTTGAACACCGGCCACCAGCCGACGGAGACGAAATCGACGACGTGCCCCTGCATCACTCCGGGGGCCCGGAAGAACCGGTCGACGAGATTGCCGAGGGCGCCCCCGAGCACCAGCCCGAGACCGAGCGCCCACCACGGCGACCGCAGCGTCCGGCCGATCCGGACGACGCCGATCACCACACCCACGGCGACGAGGGTCAGCAGCCACGTCATGCCGGTGGCCATGGAGAACGCCGCGCCCGGGTTGCGCACGAGCCGCAGCGAGACGAGGTCCCCGATCAGCCAGACCGGGCGGCCGGGCTCGATGTTGGCGACGGCGAGGATCTTCGTCAGCAGGTCGGTCGCGAGGATCGTCCCTGCGATCGCGAACAGCAGCAGCCTGCGCTGATGCTTCGCCGGCCGGGGGGCTACGGCGCCGGACGTGTCACCGTCGTTCCGGTCTTCGGCGTCGGTCTCGTTCTCTGCCGTGGGGTCTTGACTCACCCGTTCATCATCCACTACGGAGGCAAGCCTCCGTTCACGCGCTCCCGCGCGCACTAGCCTGGGGTCGTGCCACTGTTCTCGAAAGCTCTGCGACCCGGATTCTGCCTGCTCGCCGCAACCCTCTCCCTGGTCGCTCTGACCGCCGGGTGCGGAGGTGACGGCGACTCCTCGGAGTCGACCCCCGCAGGGTCCACGTCCACTCCCGCCGAAGTGACCGTCCCGATCTCCGCCACCACCGTCGAACTGATCCAGCCCGGCGAGGAACCGCGGGAGGTGATCTCGCGGAGACCGCCGGCGGGAGTCACGCAGGACGTCCAGCTGACCACGGACGCGCAGGTGTTCCAGCAGATCGACGACCAGCCCGCCCAGGACTTCTCCTCCCCCCAGGTGACGCTCCCCCTCACCGCCGCCGTCGGCCGGGCGACCGAGGACGCGGACGGCGGCACCACCGTCGACCTCACGCTCGGCGACGTCACCAGCCCCGACGGCCGCCTCGGCAGCGCGCTCGAAGCCAGTGCCGGTTCCGGCGCCGGCTTCACCGTCGATCCCACCGGTGCGATCACGGCGCTGCGCCTGCGACCGGACGCCGAGTCCCAGGACATCGCCCGCTCCGCGATCGAGCAGGCCTTCTACCAGGCCGTGTACCGCACGGTCCCGTTTCCGGCGGAACCAGTCGGCGTGGGCGCCCAGTGGACGATCCGCCAGCAGGTGATGAGCGGCATCGCCCTCGACCAGACGACCGTGGCCGCCCTGACCGCGCGGGACGGCAACCGCCTCACCATCGACTACACGATCGACCAGAAGCCGAAGTCGCCCGTGTGGGAACTGCCCGGAGAGGCAGGCACGCTGAACGTCGACCAGTACGTGATGCAGGGCTCGGGCACCATGACCGTCGACCTCGGTCTGCCGCTGCCGGTGTCCGGGACCGTGACCGTGGGCGGTGACCAGCAGTACAGCGACCCCGACGGCGCCACCCGCCTGCACCAGACCACGTCGAACTCGGTCCGGTGGGGTTCCTGATGCGCCGCGGACCCGTCGCCGCCTACTGCTCCTTGCTGGCCGTGCTCGCGCTGTCGGCGTGCTCGTCGAACGCGTCCGGCGACGCGGGCGACGCCACCGCGCTGGAGCCGCTCGGTCCGGTGGTGACCGCCGCGCCGGACGCGGCGGGTACATCGTTCGCCGATCAGGCCGCGCTGAAGGCGGCGCTCCTCGACGTCGGCGACCTTCCCGTCGGATTCACCCCGGTGCCCGATCCCGAGGACGATCTGGGGTTGCCGCCGGCGTCGGAGTCGGCGGATTCCGACAAGTCGAGCACGGATCCCGCGGACTGCGGCGCGGTGCTGTCACCGGTCGCGGACCAGCGCGCGGGAGCGGCGGCCTCGGCGTCCGGCTGGTTCACCGGCCCGGGCTTCGCGACCATCGACCAGGACGCGGCGAGCTACGCCACCGGCGCGGACGCGTCCCAGGCCATCGCCGCGGTGCAGGAGCGGCTGCCGGGATGCACCCAGTACAGCGGCACGGACGCCGACGGCGTACAGGTGCAGTACCGGATCGGGGGCCGCGAGCAGCAGCCCGCGGGCGACGCGTCGACGGCGTTCCGGCTCGTCACCACCAGCGAGGGCGTCAGTCTCGTCTCGGATGTGGTGGTGGTCGTCGTCGGCAGCACCGTCACTCAACTGGTCGCGACGGGACAGGACCCGATCGACGCCGGCGTCTTGAACGACCTGACGAGCACCGCCGTGGCGAAGCTCCCGCCCGCACCCGCCGGCTGAGCCGGTCCCCGTAGACGACCGATGCCGGCGTCCCCGAGGGGACACCGGCATCGGTGCGGGAACGCGGCGATCCGTCAGGACCGCACGGTTCGGCCTGGAATCAGGCAGGGCATGCAGGCGAGGTCAGCTGCGCGAGCGACACGATCTGGCATGCGGTGATCTTCGACAGCTTCCACGTTCCGTTCTCGCCGGGAACGAAGATGGCCGGAACGCCACCCTGCTGGACCTGGCCGTTGACGGTCAGCTGCAGCTGGCCGCTGGCGGTGCCGTCACCGTTGTCGATGACCGGGTCGAGAACGGTGACCTCGGCGTTGTTGGCCTTGGCGGCCGCGGCGACCTGGTTGATGAGCTCCGGATCCTGCTCCGAGCCCTCGACCATCGCGGACTTGACCTCGAGCGGCGTCGCCGGGTCGAGGCCCTGCACCAGAAGCGCGTTGAGATCGGCCGCGGTGGGCACCTCGATGGCTTCCGAGGTCTCGGCAGCTGCGGAAGTCGTCGTCGTGGTCTTGGCCGCCGTGTCGCCCTCGTCGGAGCCACACGCGGACATCGTGAGGGCTGCGGCGATTGCAACTCCGGCAACCGTGATCTTACGAAGCTTCAACTCAATAACCTCTTCATTCTCGGTGTTCGTTCTCGGACGATCTGAGCTCGTTCGCTACCCGGGCGACATTACCCAAGGGTAGGCATCAGCGCCCGAGGCTACCTTCTCGTGGAGCCGGTCTCCACTCCCTCGTTCGGGCGGCGGGTCCGGTCACGCGAGCGAGCCTTCCACATCGGCCGGTTCGAGCTGCCCGTCGTCCTCCTTGAAGGTGCGGGCCTTTCCCGGACCCGTTGTGCGCGTTTCGAATCGAACGGTCACGACACCGTGCCCGGCACCCTGCACCCAGCCGTGGCCGAAGTCCGGGTGCGCCACGTCGAGACCGGGATGCCACCGGGTGTCGATCGCCCGGGCGGGTGCCGGGACGGGCTCGGAGAGGCCGTCGTCACCGGCCGCCTCCGTGATCTTCGACTCCTGGTATCCCGGCACGTCCAGGTCCAGTTCGGGGAACAGCGAGCCCTGGCGCACCGTCGACAGTCCGGCGAACCCCACCCCGACCAGACGCACCGGCCCGAGTTCGATCGGGTCGATCACCTGACGCTGCGCGGCCGCGACCAGAATGTGACGGTCGAGTGTCGCGTAGGGCAGCGTGACCGAACGCGTCACGATGCTCATGTCCGACTTCTTCAGCTTCAGCACCACCGTGCGCGCGGCCCGGCCGTCCTTCTGCAGGCGCACGAACGCGGACGCCGCGCTCGACTCGACGGCGCCCCGCAGTTCCGCCATCGTGACGATGTCGGTGGCGAAAGTCGTCTCCGCACTGACTTGTTTGGACTCGGCACGCTCGGCGACCGGCCGATTGTCGATGCCCTGCGCCAACCGGTGCAGGCCCGGTCCGATCGTGGTGCCCAGAATCGACGCGACCTCCGATTCGGGGGTCCGCGCGAAACCGCCGATGGTCTCGATGCCGAGCCGCTTCAGTTTCTCCTCCGCGACCGGGCCGATGCCCCACAGCTTCCGCACCGGAAGCTCGTCCAGCACCGCGTGCTGCTCGTCCGGCGAAATCACCGTGATCCCGTCGGGTTTGGCGAGACCGGACGCGATCTTGGCCACCTGTTTCCCCGACCCGGCCCCGATGGACGCGACGAGCCCCGTCTCCCCGAGGACCAGGGCCCGCAGACCCTCGCAATAGCGTTGCACCGCGGCCGCATCCGCTCCGGCCAGTTCGGTGGGTTCGCCGAACGCCTCGTCCATCGACAGCTGCTCGAGCACCGGCATCGGCCCGCGGAGCGCGTCGAACACGGACTTGCTGAGCATGCCGTACAGCCGGCCCCGCGGCGGCAGCACCACCGCACCCGGGCCCACCAGCCTCCGGGCCTGATGCATCGGCATGGCCGATCGCGCGCCGAACACCCGCGCCTCGTAGCTGGCCCCGGCGACGACACCGCGTCCGCCGAGACCGCCGACGAGAACCGGGCGGCCGCGGAGCGTCGGCCGGGTGAGCTGCTCGACGGACGCGAAGAACGCGTCCATGTCGAGGTGCAGCACCCACCGACGACTCACCTGGTGCAAAATACCCGCCCGGTCCGACAGGTCACGCCTTCGTGATCGCCGCCCGCACACCCTCACCGAGTTCGACGGCATCGCCCGGCGCTTCGGCCAGTTCCAGCTCGACGGCGAGGATCTCGCCCGCGATCAGTTCCCGGTGCGCGAGCGCCCAGTCCCGCCGTTCCGCGGGCACGTCGAGGACGACGGTGATCCGATCCGACACCTCGAGCCCGGCCGCGCGGCGCGCGTCCTGCAACTCGCGGATCCGGTCCTTCGCCCAGCCCTCGGCTTCGAGTTCCTCGGTGACCGCCGAGTCCAGGACCACCAGACCGGCCCCGTCGGGCAGGGCCGCCGTGGATTCCGGTTCGGCGGCGACGAGCCGCTGCGTGTACTCCTCCGGCAGCAATTCGATCCCCGCGGCGACGACGACGCCGTCCGAATTCTCCGACCAGTCACCGGCCTTCACGGCCTTGATGACGGTCTGCACGTCCTTGCCCAGCCGCGGCCCCGCGGCACGCGCGTTGACGACGAGCTCGAAGCGGCCGTGCACGTCCACGTCGGTGGTGAGGTCGACCTTCTTGACGTTGACCTCGTCGGCGATGAGACCGAGGTACGGGCGCAGCCGCTCCGCGTCCTCGGACGCGACCGTCACCTCGGGCAGCGGCAGCCGCACCCGCAGGTTCTGCGCCTTGCGCAGACCCAGCACCGTCGAGCACACCGACCGCACCTCGTCCATCGCCGACACCAGCTCCGCATCCGCGGGCAGTTCACCCTGGGCCGGCCAGTCCGCGAGATGCACGGACCGTCCGCCGGTCAGCCCCCGCCAGATCACCTCACTGATGAGCGGCAGCAACGGGGCGGCAAGCCGGGTGACCACCTCGAGCACGGTGTGCAGCGTGTCGACGGCCTCGGCGTCCTCGTCCCAGAACCGCGAACGCGACCGCCGCACATACCAGTTCGTCAACGCGTCGCAGAACGTGCGCAATTCGTCGCACGCCCCGGCGATGTCGTTCGTCTCGAGCGCGTCGGTGATGACGTCTCGGGTGCCTGCCAGCTTCGCGAGGATGTACCGGTCCAGGACGTTCGTCGAATCCGTGCGCCACTCACCGGACGTCGGCGCGTACAACTGCAGGAAGCTCCACGCGTTCCACAGCGGCAGCAGCGCCTGCCGGACACCCTCCCGGATGCCCTGCTCGGTGACGACGAGGTTTCCGCCGCGCAGGATCGGCGAAGACATGAGGAACCAGCGCATGGCGTCGGAGCCGTCGCGCTCGAACACCTCCTTCACGTCCGGGTAGTTGCCCTTGGACTTGCTCATCTTCAGGCCGTCCTCGCCCAGGACGATGCCGTGGGCCGCAACGGTCTTGAACGCGGGCCGATCGAACAGCGCCGTCGCCAGGACGTGCAGCGTATAGAACCAGCCGCGGGTCTGCCCGTTGTACTCGACGATGAAATCGCCCGGGAAATGCGCAGTGTCATCCCCCGTCGCTCCGCTCGCCCCGATGAACCACTCCCGGTTCTCGAATGGGTAGTGCACCTGCGCGTACGGCATCGACCCGGACTCGAACCAGCAGTCGAGGACCTCCGGAACGCGCCGCATCATCGACTTCCCGGTCGGGTCGTCCGGGTTCGGGCGCACCAGATCGTCGATCATCGGGCGGTGCAGATCCGTCGGCCGCACCCCGAAGTCACGCTCGAGTTCGTCGAGGGAGCCGTACACGTCCGTGCGCGGGTACGCCGGGTCGTCGGACACCCACACCGGAATCGGGCTGCCCCAGTACCGGTTGCGGCTGATGTTCCAGTCGCGGGCACCCTCGAGCCACTTGCCGAACTGTCCGTCGCGGATGTGCTCGGGCACCCAGGTGATGTCCTGGTTCAGCTCCACCATGCGCTCGCGGAACTTGGTGACCGCGACGAACCACGACGGGACCGCCATGTAGATCAGCGGCTGCCCGCTGCGCCAGCTGTGCGGGTACGAGTGCTCGATCGTCTCGTGCCGCAGCAACTTTCCAGCAGCCTTGAGGTCCTTGATGATCACCGGGTTCGCGTCGAACACCAGGAGACCCTCGTACGGCGGCACCATCGCCGTGAACTTGCCGCCCGGATCGAGCGGCTGCACCAGTTCGATGCCGTTGCGGACGCAGTAGTCGTAGTCCTCCTCACCGAAAGCCGGTGCCATGTGCACGATTCCGGTACCGGACTCGGTGGTCACGTAGTCGGCGGACAGCACCACGTGCGCGTTGTCGTGGCCGGCGAAGAAGTCGAACGGCGGGTCGTAACTGAGCCCGACGAGCTCGGAACCCTTGTGCTCGGACAGCACCTCCGGAGCCTCGCCGAGTTCGCGGGCATAATGCCCCAGCCGGTCCTTCGCGAGCACGTAACGCTTCCCGTCGCCGCCCGCGACCTGCACGTAGTCGATGTCCGGGTGCACTGCGACGGCGAGGTTGGACGGCAGCGTCCACGGGGTGGTGGTCCAGATGATGGCGTTGGCGCCGTCGAGCGGGCCCTCACCGCGGAGCGGCATGTCGACCGTGACGGCGGGATCCTGGCGCATCTTGTAGGCGTCGTCGAGCCGCGTCTCCTGGTTCGACAGTGGCGTCTGCTCGTACCAGCTGTACGGCAGCACGCGGAAGCCCTGGTAGATCAGGCCCTTGTCGAACAGTTCCTTGAACGCCCACATGACCGACTCCATGAAGTCGAGGTCCAGGGTCTTGTAGTCGTTGTCGAAGTCGACCCACCGGGCCTGACGGGTCACATAGTCGCGCCACTCGTCCGTGTAGCGCAGCACCGACGACTTGCAGTACTCGTTGAACTTCTCGAGACCCATGACGTCGATCTCGGACTTGTCCTTGATGCCGAGTTGCTTCTCCGCCTCGAGTTCGGCGGGCAGCCCGTGACAGTCCCAGCCGAATCGGCGCTCGACCTTCTTGCCGCGCATGGTCTGGAACCGCGGCACCAGGTCCTTGACGTACCCCGTCAGGAGGTGGCCGTAGTGCGGGAGACCGTTCGCGAACGGCGGGCCGTCGTAGAACACGAACTCGGGGGCGTCCTCGCGCTGGGCGACCGAGGCCCGGAAGGTGTCGTCCTCGTCCCAGCCGGCCAGCACCCGCTGCTCGATCTGGGGGAACCGGACGCCGGCGTCCTGGGAGACGCCGTAGTCGACCTTGGGGTACGACTCGTTGCTGCTGGTCACGTTGCTGGTGTCGGTCACCGCGATCTCCTCGTGCCTGACGTACTCGGCACGGGGACGACGGGGACGCCTCCTGCGTCACCACCGCGGTACCACCCCGCTTGCACCCCGGAGGGCGCCTCTCGGTGCAGGGCTGTGACGGGCCCACCCGTTCGGTTCTACTGAGCCGGCGTGCCGGCCGTTCTTCCGAAGGCTCCCCGGTGATGGCCGGATCGTCGCCACGAATCGGTTACTGAATTGTTCGCTGTATGCAGTCTAGCCGCCACCGCCGGACGGCAACTCAGTCGGGCTCGTCGGATCCGGGTGTCGTGCCCGTATCCGCTGCGGGACCGCGTTCACCGGGAACGCCGCTCGCGGGTTGCCGGGGCACGACCGCGGCCTTCTTACCCGCGAGGGCGCTGACGAGCAGCAGGACCGCTCCGGCGACACATACCACGATGCATCCCCAGGCCCACACGACCGAACCGGTCATGAGAGCCACCACAAGGAGAGCGAACCCCACCGCTGCAAAAGCGAGTGTCACGACCAGCACGGCTCAACCTCTATCCGGGCCGCTGGCTGGGCAACTACCGCGCGCTCAGTCAGCTATTGCCCTTGGCGTAGGACTGGCTGTAATTGGACTGCGATCCACCCTGCGCGAACGAATCCTGACCGCCGTCCACCGGAACCGCGGATCCCCGCTGCTCCAGTTCCTCGAGCTGCGACTCCAGGTACGACTTCAGGCGCACACGGTATTCGCGCTCGAACGTCTTGAGCTGCTCGATTCGACCCTCCAGCACGGAACGCTGCTGGTTGATCGTCGCCATGATCTCGGTGTGCTTCTTCTCCGCGTCCGCCTGCAGCGCGTCGGCCTTCTCCTTGGCCTGGCGCAGCTGGGTCTCGGAACGGGTCTGAGCGTCGGTGATCAGTGCTTCCGACTTCTGGCGGGCGTCCGAGATCATCGTCTCGGAGCGGGTCCGCGCGTCGCCGACCAGCTGCTCCGAGTTGGTGCGCGCGTTGCCGAGCAGCTGCTCGGACTCGGTCTTCGCGTCGCTCGTCAGCCGGTCTGCCATTTCCTGGGCGAGACCCAGGACCTTGGCGGCCTGCATGTGAGCGTCGGCGCCCTGGGCGGGGGCGGCGGCAGCCGCGGCGGCCGGAGCCGGAGCGGGCGCCGGAGCCTTGGGCTGCTCGACGACGCGCGCCGGCTCCGCCTTGGGGGCGGGAGTCGGTGCTGCGGACGTGGAGCGGGGAGCCTTCTTCGCATCGGCGAGCTCCTTGTCGAGCTCCCCTACTCGCTGCCGAAGGTCGGCGTTCTCCTCGATCAGGCGCGACAACTCTTGCTCGACGAGGTCGAGAAACGCATCGACTTCGTCTTCGTTGTAGCCCCGCTTACCGATCGGTGGCTTGCTGAACGCGACATTGTGCACATCAGCGGGAGTCAGCGGCATGGAAGGATCCCTTCACGCGTCATTTGGCGGTCTAGCAAGCATTCAGTTACAGCGCAGTCTACGTAACGGTGAAACAAGACTGGATCAATGGGGTCCATTCTGTCACACCACTCCCGCGGCACGCGCTTGTCCCTGAACGATCGACATCAGGATGAAGACGATGAACAGCAAGACCATGATGGATAGATCCAACCGCACCCCACCGAGATTGATCGGGGGGATCAACCGCCGAAGCAGTTTGACCGGTGGATCGGTGACCGTAAAAATCGCTTCGAGAATGACGACCACGACGCCGGTTGGCCGCCAGTCTCGTGCGAAGGTCCGTACGAACTCGACAATGATTCTGCCGATGAGTAGCAGCCAAAAGACAAACAGTATCAAGTAGATCACCGAGAACAAGGCCACACCTTCACTCTGCCTGAGAATGTCCGGCCGATCAAAACGAGCCGCGTGGCCAGGGCGTTCTGCGCCACAGCCGTCGCGGCTCGCGTCGTGTCGGACGTTCGGATCCCGATGGTCGTTTCCCCCGCTCCCCGGCTTACTTCTGGCTGTAGAAGCCGGTTTCCGCGATGCGGCGGCGCTCCTCGGCGGACACGTCGATGTCTGCAGGTGAGAGCAAGAACACCTTCGTGGCCACCTTGTCGAACGAACCACGCAGTGCGAACGCCAGGCCGGCGGCGAAATCCACGAGGCGCTTGGCGTCGGCGTTGCTCATCTCGACCAGGTCCATGATGACGGGGGTGCCGTCACGGAACCGCTCGCCGATGGTGCGGGCCTCCCCGTAGTCGCGGGGACGGAGCGTGGTGATCTTGGACAGAGGGCCACCTTCGTCGAAGAGGGGTCCGCGACGGCTCTCGACCCGGTCGGAGCGCGTGTCGACGGCGAGCGCGCCGCGGGTGCTGCCGCGCACAGCACCGCTCGCGCTCGGACGGGCCGACCGGACGGCCACGGGTTCGACCCGGGACGAGTGCCGGGGGCTCTCGTACCGGTCGAAGTCGTCGTCGAGGTCGTCCCGGCGACCGGGCGCGTAGGCGGCCTTGCTGAAGGCCGGTTCGGCGAAGTCACGGTCGTCACGGTCGAGGTACGGATCGCGTCCACTGTCGCGCGCCGGTCGAGCGGGCCTGCGCGCAGGTTCCGGCTCGTCCAGGTACTCGTCCTCGTAATCGTCGAGGGGAACCATGCCGAAGTAAGCCTTGAACTTGTGCAGACTGCTCATTGATCGACCTTCCTTGGCGCGGCGGACAGGATCCAACTGCGACCGGTCGCAGCGGTGTGGACGGGTTGGCGATCACCTGAGCGATCTATTTCGAGGTTATAGGCCTCGAACCCAACAGCGCGGTTCCGACACGCACGCAGGTGGACCCGTGTCGGACAGCGTGCTCGAGATCATTCGTCATGCCCGCCGAGAGTTCCGTCGCATCCGGATGGTCGCGCTGCAACCTCGCGTGTATGTTGTGCAGTTCCTCGAACGCCGCGTCCGGGTCGGCGTCGATCGGCGGAACCGCCATCAGTCCGCGGTACTCGAGCCCCGGCGACGACTGCACCTGCGCGGCAAGGCGATCGAGATCGGCGATCGCGGCGCCGCCACGCTGCGGGTCACCGTCCAGGCTGACCTGCAGCAGCACCCGCAGCGGCGCGGGCCGCTCCCCCGCCTCCAATGCGGTGGCCGCCGCGCGGCCGAGGGCGCCGACGAGTCGTTCGCTGTCCACCGAGTGGATCGCATACGCCCAGTGCGCGACGGCCTTCGCCTTGTTGCGCTGGAGATGCCCGATCATGTGCCACCGCACCGATGGGTCCGTCACCGCGGTGCGGAACTCCGCGATCTTGGCCGTGGCCTCCTGCTCTCGCGACTCCCCGAATTCACGGCAGCCGAGGTCGTACAGGATCCGCGCGTCCGATTCGGGGAAGAACTTCGTGACGGGCAGGAGCGAGACCTCCGACGGGTCGCGACCGGCGTCCCGGCACGCCGCGTCGAGCCGTGCGCGCACGGCGCCGAGCGCAGCCTCGATGTCCCCGACCCTGCTCATCGTTTCCACTCCCACACCGAATCTCTCGCCGGCATCGCCGGCAGTCGTCACACGCTGTCCTGCCCAGTATCCATCCAGATCACCGCCGCGAGCCGACCGGTCGGGGCCTGGCGGCGATGACTGAACAGCGTCTGGTCCTCGATGGTGCAGCGCGGATCCTCCGCCACGCCGGCGACACCCGCGTCGAGCAGTTGTTTCCGCAGACCCGCCCGCAGGTCCAGGCCGGGGGTCCCCTTGGCAGTGCGGACGGCGCTGCCGGGAAGGAACTTCTCGACGTCCGCCTGCATCGCCGCGGGCACCTCGTACTGCCTGCCGCTCGCCGCCGGACCCAGGAACGCGCCGATCCGGTCGATCCGCGCCCCCTGCTCCACCATGACGTCGAGCACCCGCGGAACGATGCCGATGCGGGCGCCGATCCGGCCGGCGTGGACGGCGGCGATCACCCCAGCCTCGTCGTCGGACAGCAGCACCGGGACGCAGTCGGCGCTGAGGGTCGCGAGCGCGAGCCCCCGCACCGTCGTCACCAGCGCGTCCGTCGCGGGCACCGGCGTATCGGTGGGCCCGTCGACGACGGTCACGTTGCGGCTGTGGATCTGCTCCATCCACACCAGGTGGTCGAACGGCACGCCGATCTCGCCCGCGAGCCGGCGCCGGTTCGCCTCCACCGCGGCCGGATCGTCGCCGACGTGATCACCGAGGTTGAACGTGTCGTACGGTGCGACGGAGTGTCCTCCGGCGCGGGTGGTGACGACCCGGCGAACCCTGAACTCGGGGGCGGTCGGCGAACTCAACGACGCATGAAGGAGGGCACGTCGACTTCGTCTTCACCCTCCTCGTCGGACACCGGCACCGCGCGGGACTGCCCGTTTCCGGGAAGCGGCGGCAGACTGCTCGGGCTCTGGTGCGAGCTGATCGTCTCGCGGGTCACCGACATCGGCTCGCTGTTCTGCTGCTCAACGGACTGTCCGACCTCGCCCGCCCGTCCGGCGCCGATGGCGCTGCGACCGGCGGCACCCGACTCGACCGGCCTGCGGGCGGGGGTGCCGCCGTCGAACCCGGCGGCGATGACGGTGACCCGCACTTCGTCGCCGAGGGAATCGTCGATGACGGTGCCGAAGATGATGTTGGCGTCGATGTGGGCGGCTTCCTGCACCAGCGACGCAGCCTCGTTGATCTCGAACAGACCGAGGTCGCTGCCACCGGCGATCGAGAGCAGCACGCCGCGCGCACCCTCCATCGACGCCTCGAGCAGCGGGGAGTTGATCGCCGATTCCGCGGCCTTGATGGCCCGGCCCTCGCCGCGCGAGGATCCGATGCCCATCAGCGCGCTACCCGCGCCGGACATGACTCCCTTGACGTCGGCGAAGTCGACGTTGATCAGTCCGGGGGTGGTGATGAGGTCGGTGATGCCCTGGACACCGTTGAGCAGGACCTCGTCGGCGCTGCGGAACGCGTCCATGAGGCTGACCGCGGCGTCGCCGAGCTGCAGGAGGCGGTCGTTGGGGATCACGATGAGGGTGTCGCACGATTCGCGCAGCGACTGGATGCCGGTGTCGGCCTGGCCGCCGCGGCGCTTGCCCTCGAAGGAGAAGGGGCGCGTGACGACGCCGACGGTGAGGGCGCCGAGCTTGCGCGCGATACTCGCCACGACCGGTGCGCCACCGGTGCCGGTGCCGCCGCCCTCGCCTGCGGTCACGAACACCATGTCGGCGCCCTTGAGGACTTCCTCGATCTCGTCCTTGTGATCTTCTGCGGCCTTGCGGCCGACTTCGGGATCCGCGCCGGCGCCGAGCCCGCGGGTGAGTTCCCGGCCGACGTCGAGCTTGACGTCGGCGTCACTCATCAGCAGTGCTTGCGCGTCGGTGTTGACGGCAATGAACTCGACTCCCTTGAGTCCCTGCTCGATCATCCGGTTGACTGCGTTCACGCCGCCGCCGCCGATGCCGACGACCTTTATTACGGCGAGGTAGTTGTGCGGGGGCGTCATCGGCTCTCGCCTTCCATGAGTGTGTATCACGCTTTCGTACAGATCAGCCCAGTCTGAAGCCTCAACCTCAACCATAGGGTTACGGTTATGTCAAGTGCTGCTCGACTAGAGCGAAACGCTATGCACCGTCATACGGATACGCCATTAGGCGCGCCGAGACGCGCCGAGTTATTTGACGAACTCGCCCGCAACTCTTTCGCATCCGAGTCACGGCCCCTCACCGCACCGTCGGCAGGTCGGGACTCGACACGTCGTACGTCTGCCCGGGCTGGGTGAGCAGCGGCAGGGTGACCGCGGCCTTGCGCTCGGACTTCTCCGTGCCGCCCCACACCACGATCCGGCCGTCGAGCAGTGTCACCGCGATATCCGAAATCGACTTCGCCGCAACCTGTCCCACCTGACCGCGCAGCTGGGGCGGCATCGACTCCAGCACCTCGATCGCCGCCTCCGTCGACGGGTCGCCCCACCCCGGCTTCTCCGTCACCAGTCGCGGCACCCCGGGCGGCGGCGGTGCGATCTCGTAATCCACGGCCTCCGCGTCGAGGAGATGGGTGCCGCCGGGGCTGTCGACGAACACGACGGGCACCCGCTCGGTTACCGTGACGCGGATGGTGGACGGGTACACCCGTTGCACGCGGGCGGACGCCACCTTCGGGATCGCGGCGACGCGCAGGGCCGCGCCCTCGGTGTCGACCCGGAGCAGCGGCTGCCCCTGCGGCACCGCCAGCGCCTGGCGAATCTGCTCCTCGGAAATCGACGTCGCCCCCGCGACGTCCGTCTGCCGCACCGACAGCAGCGGCGTGAACCACGCGACGAGACCGAGCGCCACGACCACGACGACGCCGACCACACCCATCACCGCAGGCCGCCGGTACCACGGACGCCGCGGCGTCTCCACCGCCGTGGACTTCCGTGCCGCCGAAGCCGATTCGCGGGTGCGCCGCGTGCCGGGGTCGGTGGCGATCGCGCTGCGCCGACGCGAGGACGTCCGGTCGCCCGCCGCGGCGCGTGCGCCGGACGTGCCCGGTTGCGGACTGCGCGCGGCGTCGCGGCGGACAGGGCGGTCCGGCCGCTCGGACCGGCCGCGGCGCTCCCGCGTCATCGCGACGGGTGGTGGTGCGGAGCCGCACGCAGAGCGTCGAGGATCTGGTTCCCGAGCATCGTCACGTCGCCGGCGCCCATGGTGATCACCACGTCACCGGGGGACGCGAGTCCCGCGACCTGACGCGGCGCCTGCGACAGGTCCGGCTGGTAGTGCACCGGCTTCGACACCGACAGCGCGACCAGGGCGCCGCTGACGCCCGGGAGCGGTTCTTCCCGCGCCCCGTACACGTCGAGGACCACGACCTCGTCGGCGAGGTCCAGTGCGTGCCCGAATTCCTCGGCGAATGTTGCTGTGCGGGAATACAGGTGCGGCTGGAAGACCACGATGACCTTGCCGCTGCGCACCGAGTCCTCGGATTCGCGGCGATCGGCCTCGTGGGGCTGGCGCACCAGATCGGCGGCGGCGCCGAGCACGGCACGCACCTCGGTCGGGTGGTGCGCGTAGTCGTCGAACACACGCACCCCGTGCTCGCGGCCGGTGAACTGGAACCGGCGGTGCACTCCCCCGAAACCGGCGATGCCCTCGAGGATTTCGTCCACGTCGGCGCCCGCCTCCATGGCGGCGAGGAGCGCGGCCAGCGCATTGAGCGCCATGTGCCTGCCGGGCACATTCATCCGGATCGTTCTCGGCGCCTGCTCCCCGGCCAGCTGGAACTGCAGTACCCCGCCGACGTCCCTGGCCTCGAAACTCAGCAGGCGCGCGCCGACCTCGACGCCGTCGATCGGAGCGAAGGCCCCGTCCGCATCCTCGGCGCTGCCGTAGCCGAGCACCCGCACCCCGGGCAGTCCCCGTGCCGCCACCCGCTGCGCGAGCGCCGCGGACCCCGGATCGTCGAGGCAGGCGACGAGCAGCCCGCCGTGCGAGAGCCGGGCCGCGAAATCGTCGAATACCTGGATGTAGGCCTCGGGGCTTCCGAAGTAGTCGAGGTGATCGGCCTCGACGTTGGTGACGACGACGACGTTCGGGTCGTACTGGAGCAGTGAACCGTCGCTCTCGTCGGCCTCGGCGACGAACACGTCGCCGCTGCCGTGGTGGGCGTTGGTTCCGGCCTCGTTGAGTTCGCCGCCGACCGCGAACGACGGATCGTACCCGCAGTGTTGCAGCGCCACCACCAGCATCGACGTGGTCGACGTCTTGCCGTGGGTGCCCGACACCAGCAGGGTGCGGTGCCCCTGCATCAGCGAGGCCAGCACCGCGGGCCGCAGGATCACGGGAATCCCGCGCCGGGCCGCCTCCACGAGTTCCGGGTTGTCCTTGGGGATGGCGGCGTGGGTGGTGACCACGACGGTCGGGCCGCCGGGCAGCAGGTCGAGTGCGGAGGCGTCGTGGCCGATGCGGACCTGCGCGCCGCGGGCACGCAACGCGAGGACGCCGCGGCTCTCCTTGGCGTCCGAACCGGACACCTGTCCACCCCTGGCCAGCAGGATCCTCGCGATTCCGGACATTCCGGCGCCGCCGATCCCGACCATGTGGACACGTTCCAACTGCGCGGGCAGGTCGGTCATCGGGTTCCCCTCGTCTGCGCGGCCACGTCGATCACGATGCGCGCAACCTCGGCGGCTGCGCTGCGGTGACCCGCGCCGGCCGCGCGTCGTCCCATGTCCTCGAGCTGTGCGGGGTCGCGCAGCAGGGGGATCACGGTCTCCGCGACGAATCCGGCGGACAGGTCTCCGTCGGCCACAATCATTCCACCTCCGGCGGCCACGACCGGCCGCGCGTTCAGTTCCTGCTCACCGTTGCCGTGTGGCAGCGGCACGTACACCGCGGGAAGGCCGACCGCCGACACCTCGGCAACCGTCATCGCACCCGACCGGCAGATCACGGCGTCCGCCGCCGAATAGGCGAGGTCCATCCGCGACAGGTAGGGAACGGCCACGTACGGCGGGCCGCCCGGGGTCGCGGGAACGTCGAGGGTGTTCTTCGGTCCGTGCGCGTGGAGGACGGCCACCCCGGCCGCCGCGAGCGACTCGGCCGCACCTGACACGGCCTCGTTCAGCGACCGCGCGCCCTGCGAACCGCCGAACACCAGCAGCACCGGGCCGTCGGCGGGGAGGCCGAAGTGTGCACGCGCCTCCGCGCGCAACGCGGCCCGGTCGAGACCGGTGATCGACGCCCGCACCGGGATACCGAGGATCTCGGCGTCCGAGCGCCCCCGTGCCGACACGCCCGAACCGGCGACCGCGGCCAGGACGCGGGCGGCGCGGCGGGCGCCGATCTTGTTCGCGATCCCGGCGCTGGCGTTCGCCTCGTGCACGACGATCGGGATGCGGCGCCGGCGGCGGAGCAGGCCGGGGCCTGCCGCGAGGTACGCGGGCAGCGCGACGTACCCGCCGAAACCGACGACGACGTCGGCATTGGTCGCGTCGAGCACCTCGCGGGTACGGCGCACCGACGCGCGCACGCGCCCGGGCAGCCGCAGCAGGTCGAGGGTGGGTTTACGGGGCAGCGGCACCGGCGGAACGAGTTCGAGCGGGTAGCCCCGCTCGGGAACCAGCGTGGTTTCGAGGCCACGCGCCGTGCCGAGAGCGGTCACCACCGCGGTGTCGTCGATCGCCTTGATCGCGTCGGCCACGGCCAGGGCCGGTTCGATGTGCCCGGCGGTACCACCGCCGGCCACGATCACCGACAGGGTGGGCTTGTCGCCGTTCACCTACGAAATCCTCGCTCTCCTGCTCGGCCACCCGAGCTTCGCTGTTGACGTGCACCGCGTTCGGGGGTGCGGCCCTTGCCGCGTTCGGGGCGGCCCTTCTCGTATGTGATGCTGCGGGTCCGCGGGGCCATCTCGCGACCGGCCCGGCGACGGGCCTCGGCCCGGCGCACCGCCTCTGCGCGCGCCGCGTCCGCCCGCACCGGTGAATACGCCTCCGGTTTGCGGAGCCGCAGCAGACGACCGAACGGGCCGTCCTGCCCGGAGTGCAGCGCCGCGACCGCCTCCGGTTCGTGCCGCGCCGCGTTGGCGACGAGACCGAACATGAACAGTGTGGTGGCCGTCGACGTTCCGCCCGCCGACACCAGCGGCAACTGCAGCCCGGTGACGGGGAGCAGCCCGATCACGTATCCCACGTTGATGAACGCCTGCCCGGTGATCCACACGGTCGCCGTTCCGGTGAGCAACCGGAGGAACGGGTCGGCGGATCGGGCCGCGATGCGCAGGCCCGTGTACACGAACAGCCCGAACAGGCCGAGGACCGCGGCGCCGCCGAGGTATCCGAGTTCCTCGCCGATGATCGCGAAGATGAAGTCGTTGTGCGCGTTCGGCAGGTAGCTCCACTTCGCGCGGCTCTGCCCGAGCCCGCGGCCGAGGATCCCGCCGTCCGCGAGCGAGTACATCGCCTGCCGCGACTGGTATCCGATGCCCTGCGGGTCGGAGCCGGGGTTGAGGAACTCGCGCACGCGAGCGGACCGGTAGCCGGCGGTGAGCGCGAGGATCACGATTCCGGCGACGCCGGTGCCGACGATGGCGACGAACAGCTTCAGCGGCAGTCCCGCGAACCACAGCAGCGCCATCAGGATGATGGCCAGCGAGACCGTCGTGCCGAGATCGGGCTGCAGGATGATCAGGACGAACGCGATGAGAGCGGCCGGAACCAGCGGCACCAGCATGTCGCGGACGCTGGAGATGTCGCTGCGGCGCGACGCCAGGATGTGCGCACCCCATACCGCCAGCGCGATCTTGGTGAGCTCGGCGGGCTGCAACGAGAATCCGGCGACCACGAACCAGCCACGCGTGCCCTGGGACACGGTGCCGATCCCGGGGATGAGGACCAGGACCAGCAGGATGATCGTGACCGCGAACGCCGGGAACGACAGGGCACGCATCACCCGGACGGGGATCTGCAGCGCCGCGTAGAACAGGCCGAGTCCGAGAGCCGCGAACAGCGCCTGCCGGGTGAAGAGGGTGTAGGCCGAGCCGTCGGAGGCGTAGGCCTCGACACTCGACGACGACAGCACCATCACCAGGCCGAGGACCGTCAGCAGAAACGCGATGGTCACGACGAGGTGGAACGACGCCAGCGGCCGCGACAGCCACGCCCCGATCCGGGTGCGCGGGCTGCGGGGAGGGGCCGCCCGCGTGCGCGGACTCGACGGTGCGCGCTTGGCCACCCCGGGTGCGGCGGCGGTGCGGGCCGGGGACCGCTGTCCTTCGGGGACGCGGCGGGTGCGGGCTCCGGCGGAGGTCATCGCGGTGTCCTGGAGATGTCCGACTCGTCGAGCCTGCCGACGGCGTCCGCGAAGCTGCGCCCCCGGTGACCGTAACTGTCGAACATGTCGAGCGACGCCGCCGCGGGCGCCAGGACGACGGCATCGCCTGCCGTTGCCAGCGCAGCCGCCTCGCGCACGACGACGCCCATCACAGCGTCGCTGTCGGTGTCCGCCGGCAGCACCACCCGGTGCATCGCGGTCTGCGGGACTGCACTCACACCTGCATCGTCTCCCGTTTCCACGGTGACCACGGGAACCTCGGGGGCGTGTCGCGCAAGCGACTCTGCGATCTGCCTCGCATCGCGGCCCAGCAGGACGGCGCCCGCGAGGCGGCCGGCCACCTCCCGGACGAGGTCGTCGACCCGCGCACCCTTCAGCAGACCGCCGGCGATCCACACCACCCGGTCGTGGGCGAGGATCGACGGGCGGGCGGCGTGCGGGTTGGTCGCCTTGGAGTCGTCGACGAACGTCACTCCCCCAACGTCGGCGACGTGCGCCGCCCGGTGCGGGCCCACCACGTGGGCGGCCAGGCCTGCTGCGACGGCGGCAGGCGGAACCCCGATCGCCCGGGCGAGAGCCGCCGCTGCCAGCGCATCCATCAGTCCGGCGGGCCCGGGTGGGGTGATCCCGTCGGCCGGGGCCAGCCGCTCGCCCTCCGCGAACGCGCGATCGACGAGATAGCCGTCCTCGACGCCCAGTTCGCCCGGCGCGGGCACCCCCAGCCGGAAACCCAGGGTGCGCGCTGCGAGGGACGAGGAGAAGAGAGAGGACGCGACTTCGTCGTCGAGACCGAGCACCGCGACCTCACCGGTCAGGGCGCGGGCCTTCGCGTCGATGTACGGCTGCATGCCGCCGTGCCAGTCCAGGTGATCCTCGGCGATGTTGAGGATCGCGCCCGCAGTCGGCCGGACCGACGGCGCCCAGTGCAGCTGGAACGACGACAGTTCGACGGCCAGCACGTCCGCCCGCGGTTCGGTCTGCCGCAGTGCGTTGAGCACCGGGAGCCCGATGTTGCCGCAGGCCAGGCTCGGCAACCCGGCCGCCTCGAGAACGGAGTGCAGCATGGAGGTCGTCGTGGTCTTGCCGTTGGTGCCGGTGACCACCAGCCACCGCCGCGGCGGGCCGTAGAGCCCGGCCCGGTCCACGTGCCACGAGAATTCGATGTCGCCCCAGATCGGCACCCCGTCCCCGGCGGCGACCGAGAGCAGCGGCGCGTCCGGGCGGAAACCCGGACTCGTCACGACCAGCGCGAACTCGGCGACCCGCTCCCGCTCGGCGAGCAGATCGTCGATCGGGACGGTCGCCGCCCCCAGCCGTGCGCATTCGGCGAGGGCGTCGACGTTCGAGTCGGTGACGGTGACGTGGGCCCCGAGGTCACGAAGAGGTTCGATGGTGGCGCGGCCGGACACACCCGCACCGGCGACGAGGACACTGCGGCCCCGCAACCAGTCGAGCCCGCCGTGTTCCTCTGTCACGGCGTCAGCCCCCGATCGCTGCCAGGTACTCGCTGTAGAACAGCGCGAGCCCGATCGCGGAGGCGATGGCGGCCAGCAACCAGAAACGGATGATCACCGTGGTTTCCGCCCACCCGGCGAGTTCGAAGTGGTGATGGAACGGGGCCATCCGGAACACGCGTCTTCGGCTCGACCTAAACACCGCGACCTGGATCACCACCGACGCCGCCTCGGCGACGAACAGCGCGCCGATCACGACCATCAGCAGTTCGGTGCGCGTCGTGATCGACAGTCCGGCGAGCATGCCGCCGAGTGCCAGCGAACCGGTGTCGCCCATGAAGATCTTGGCGGGCGCGGCGTTCCACCAGAGGAATCCGATGCACGCACCGGCGCCGGCCGCGCAGATCAGGGCCAGATCGAGCGGGTCGCGGACGTCGTAGCAGCCCTTGCCGGGGCTCGTCTCGCACGCGTTGCGGTACTGCCAGAACGTAATGATCACGTATGCGCCGAGCACCAGGCTCATGGAACCGGCGGCGAGCCCGTCGAGGCCGTCGGTGAGGTTGACCGCGTTCGACCACGCGCTCACCAGCAGGTAGCAGAACGCCACGAATACGACGGAGCCCATCGTGACCGTCGCGATGTCGCGCACATAGGACAGGTGCTCGCTGCCTGGGGTGAGGTCGTTCGCACCGCGGAACTGCAGCGCGAGGATGCCGAACGCCACCGCCGCGATGAGCTGTCCGACGAGTTTCGCCGTCTTGTTCAGCCCCAGGTTGCGCTGCTTGCGGATCTTGATGAAGTCGTCGAGGAACCCGACGCCGCCGAGCGCCGTCGTGAGACCGAGCACGAGGAGTCCCGACGCCGACGGCCCGTCCGCGTCGTACCCGATGCCGATCATGTGCGAACCCCAGTAGCCCGCCCACAGTCCGGCGAGGATGGCGACGCCACCCATCGTCGGCGTGCCGCGCTTCGACTGGTGACTCGCCGGACCTTCGACGCGGATCTCCTGGCCGAACCCCTGACGGGAGAAGGCCTTGATGAGAACGGGGGTCAGCAGAATCGAGACGGCGAGCGCGATGCCCGCCGCAAAGAGGATCTGTCTCACCGCGTAGCCTCCGAACCCTTCTGTCCCGTGCTTCCCGCCAACACCGTGTCCGCGACCTCCCACAATCCGATGGACTGCGACGCCTTGACCAGCACCAGATCTCCCGGCGCCAGTTCCTTCTCGAGCAGTGCGACCGCACCGGCGATGTCGGGGACGAGGATCGACTCCTCACCCCACGAACCTTCCATGACCGCACCCTGGTGCATGGCCCGGGCGGGCCTGCCGGTTCCGACGACGATCAGCCTGCTGACATCGAGCCGGACCGCGAATCTGCCGATGGCGTCGTGTTCGACCACTGATTCTGGACCCAGCTCGGCCATTTCTCCGAGCACCGCCCAACTCCGGCGCGCCGCTCCCCGGCCCGACCTGGCCATCGACACCAGCGCTTTGAGGGCGGCCCGCATCGAGTCGGGGTTCGCGTTGTACGAATCGTTGACGACGGTCACACCGTCCGGCCGGTCGCGGACGTCCATCCGGCGCCCCGAGACGGCGGCGGCGCCGGAGAGCGCCTGCGCGATCTGGTCGAGGTGCGCACCGCATTCGAGCGCCACCGCGGCTGCTGCGAGTGCGTTTCCGACCTGGTGCTCACCGTGCACGGCGAGTTCGACGGGAGCGCTGCCCGCCGTCGTCGTGAGAGTGAAACGCGCCCTTGCCCTCTCGTCGAGCACGATGTCGGTGGCCCGCACGTGCGCGGATTCCGAGCGGCCGACGAGCACCACCCGCGCCGACGTGCGCGGGGCCATGGCCACCACCAGCGGATCGTCCGCGTTGAGGATCGCGACTCCACCGTCCTCCGCCGAGGGCAGCGACTCCGGGAGTTCGCCCTTGGCCGCGGCGATCGCGTCCCGCGAACCGAATTCGCCGAGGTGCGCCGTTCCCACGTTGAGGACCACCCCGATTTTCGGGGGCGCGATCGCGGCGAGAGAGGCGATGTGGCCGCGGTCCCGGGCCGACATCTCCAGAACCAGGAATCCCGTTTCGGCGTCCGCGCGCAGCGCGGTCCACGGGTGGCCGAGTTCGTTGTTGAACGATCCGGGCGGCGCGACGACGGGACCGAGGGGCCGCAGGACGGCGGCGAGCAGATCCTTCGTCGACGTCTTGCCTGCCGAGCCGGTGACGCCGACGACGGTGAGCCCCTTCGCGGTGAGGTCGTCGACGGATGCGCGCGCGAGCTTCGCGAGGGCCGCGAGTACGGCGGCGCCCGATCCGTCGGTGTCGTGTTCGAGCGCCATCGCCTTGCTCGGGCCTGCCCCGGGCGTCGGGGTGACCACCACGGCGGGGACCCCGACCGGGCGCGCGGCCAGGACCGCGACCGCACCGGCCTCGATCGCCGCTGCCGCGTGATCGTGTCCGTCGACGCGGGCGCCGGGCAGGGCGAGGAACAATCCGCCGCCGGCGACCTTGCGCGAGTCGAATTCGACCGTTCCCGTCACCTCGGCCGACGGGTCGGCGACATCGTGCAGTTCGCCGCCCACGATCTCGGCGATCCGAGCGAGTGTCATCGGGATCATCGCGTTCCTCCGACCTGTCGCTCGATCGCGTCGCCCAGTACGTCGCGGTCGTCAAATGGGTACTTCACCCCGTGTATCTCCTGACCGATCTCGTGTCCCTTGCCTGCGACCAGAACCACGTCGCCTGCCTGCGCCCAGCCGACGGCGTCGGCGATCGCCTTCGCTCGGTCCGCTACTTCCCACACCTGTCCCCGCTCGGACTCGGGCACCCCGAGGGCGCCCTCGCGGATCGCGGCCCTGATCTTCGCCGGATCCTCGGTACGCGGGTTGTCGTCCGTGATGATCAGCAGGTCGGCTCCCCGCGCGGCCGCGGCGCCCATCAGGGGCCGCTTACCCGCGTCGCGATCGCCCCCGGCACCCACGACGACGGCGACGCGGCCGCGGACCTGCTCGCGCAGCGTCGCGATCACGGCCTCCACCGCGGCGGGCTTGTGCGCGTAGTCGACGACGGCGAGAAAATCCTGCCCCCGGTCGATCCGCTGCACCCGGCCCGGCACGTCGACCCCGGCGATACCGGCGACGGCGTCGCGCGGATCGACGCCCAGCGCGGCGCACAACGCGACGGCGAGCGAAGCGTTCGCGACGTTGTACTGCCCCGGCATCCGGAGTTCCACGTCGAGCGCCGTGCCCTCGGCGGTGGTGAGCGCGAACGTCTGCGAGCCGGATGCCGACACCGTCGCCGGGCCCGCCGTCCACACCGCGCCGTCGGTCACCGGCGTCGTCGCGACCGTCGTCACGATCGAGTGGGCGCCGCGCGCGACCTCGGCCATCCGCCGGCCCCACACGTCGTCGACGCAGATGACGGCGTACTGCGCGTGCACGGACGAGTCGGCCGCGAAGAGCCGCGCCTTGGCGGCGAAGTAGTCCTCGAAGTCGCGGTGGAAGTCCAGGTGGTCCTGGGAGAGGTTGGTGAACGCGCCCACGTCGAAGCGGACTCCGTCGACGCGGCCGAGGGACAGCGCGTGGCTGGACACCTCCATGACGACGGTGTCGATCCCCTGCTCGAGCATCACGGCGAACAGCGCGTGGAGTTGCGGCGCCTCGGGGGTCGTCAGGGCGCTCGGCACCCGGCGGCCGCTCATCCGGGTCTCGATCGTGCCCACGAGACCCGTCGTCCGGCCTGCCGCGTTGAGGGCGCCTTCGACGAGATACGAGGTGGTGGTCTTCCCCGACGTCCCCGTGATGCCGATGACCTGCATCTTCTCCGAGGGGCGACCGTAGATGGTGGCCGACAGCTCACCGAGCACGCCGCGCGGGTCGTCGTGGACGAGCACCGGAGCGTCGGTGCCCAGTGCGGACACCAGCGCGAATCCGGCCTCGTCGGTGAGGATCGCGGTGGCTCCGCGTCCGAGAGCGTCGGCGGCGAACTCCGCGCCGTGCGCGCGGGCCCCGGGAAGGGCTGCGAACAGATCGCCCTCCATGATCCCCTGGGCGCGCAGGTCCACCCCGGTGACGATCACGTGCTCGGCGGTTCCGGTGGGTGCCTCGACCCTCGCTCCGGCGAGCGCGGCCAGAGCGCTCACCGTGGTACGGACCGGCTGGGCGGGGCGAAGACCGTCTGTGACCTTCGCCTCCACTGACGCCGACTGCGGGCGGGACGGAACAGGCACCGGGCTCCTCTCGGATGTCGACTCTCACGGACAACGGCGTAGTGCACGGATCGATACAGCGTGCTACCTCGGCAGTTCCCTGCGTTCACGGCAAATGCGCGTGTCCACTGAACGGCCGACGTGTCAGATTACCGCGAGCGCTCCCGGAACCCGATTCGGCCGACCTTCGCTCAATCGGCCTGCAGCACCAGCCTGCGTCCGGGGTCCGGGGACATCGGCACGCTGTCGCGCTGCAACATCCAGGACGCGATGTTGTGGAACAGCGGGGCAGCAGACTGCCCACCGGAGCCGTCCGCACTGCGTGTCGGCGCATTGAGCATGATTCCGACGACGTACCGCGGATTGTCGGCCGGAGCGATCCCGGCGAACGTGATCCAGTAGTTCGAGTTCGAGTAGCACTTGCACGCGGGATCGACCTGCTGGGCGGTGCCCGTCTTGCCGCTGATCTGGTACCCGTCGACGGCGGCCTGCACCCCGGTGCCGCGCTGGTTGCCCGTGTCGTTCTGGGTGACGGACCGGAACATGTCGCGGACGGTGGCCGCGGTCTGCGGGCTGACGACCGTCACCTCCTCCGGCGCCTCCGTCTCGGTCCGGTTGCCGGACGCGTCGACCGTCGCCTTGACGATGCGCGGCGGGATGCGGACACCGTCGTTGGCGATCGCCTGGTACATGCCGGTCATCTGCAGCAGGGTCATCGACAGGCCCTGTCCGATCGGAAGGTTCGCGAACGTGCCCCCCGACCACTGGTCCCGGCTGGGGACGCTGCCCGCGCTCTCACCGGGAAGCCCGACGTCGGTGCGCTGGCCGAGACCGAACCTGGACAGCATGTCCGCGTAACGGTCCTCCCCCACGCGCTGGGCGAGCATCAGGGTGCCCACGTTCGAGGACTTACCGAACACGCCCGTGGCCGTGTACGGCGCGACCCCGTGGTCCCACGCGTCCTTCACCGACACACCCGACATCTGAATGCTGCCGGGAACCTCGAGAACCTCGTCAGGTGAGGTCAGCCCGTACTCGATCGCGGCCGCCGCGGTGACGATCTTGTTGACGGATCCCGGCTCGAACGGCGTGCTCACCGGCAGGTTGCCCATCTCCACCGTTCGCGGGTTGTTGCCGACCCCGATCGCGGGATTGAACGTGCTGTCGTTCGACATCGCGAGCACCTCACCGGTGTGGGAGTCGAGCACGACCGCCGACGCGTCCTTCGCGCCGGACTTGTCCTTGGCCATCTGAACCTGCTGCTGTACGTAGTACTGCAGGTCGGAGTCGATGGTGAGCTCGACGCTCGATCCGTCCACCGCCGGTTGCTTGTCACGCCAGCTGCCGGGAATCACCGCGCCGTCGGAGCCCCTGTCGTACGTCTGGGAGCCGTCGGTGCCGGCGAGGGTGGAGTCGAGCGAATCCTCGAGGCCGAGCAGTCCGTGACCGTCCCAGCCGGTGGCGCCGACGAGGTTGGCGGCAAGGGACCCGCCCGGGTACTCGCGGATGTCCTGGCGTTCGAGGCCGACCTCCGGGAACTTGTCGCTGATCTGCGCGGCGATGTTCGGGTCGACGCTGCGCGCCAGATAGACGAACGTCTCGTCGCCGTGCAGTTTCTCCTTCAGATCCTTCTCCGGTGCGGCGTCGCCGAGCCGGTCGTGGATCTCCTTCGCGATCGCGTCGAGTCGCGAATCGACGTCGGGGGCGGTATCGCTCTTGGCCTTCGCCTCCTCGAGTTCCTTGCGCACCCGCGTGGGCTGAAACGTCAGCGCCTTCGCTTCCATCGTGAAGGCGATGGGATTGGTGTTGCGGTCGGTGATCGACCCGCGCAGCGCCGGATCCACCTCGGTGGTCGTGCGCTGGTTCGCCGCCTCCGCGGACAGTTGCGGTGCGTCGATGACCTGGATCCACAGAAGCTGCACGGCGGCGAGGCCGAGCGCCAAGAACATCAGTCCGCGCCCGATCCGTTGCCTGAACGGAAATGACGCGCTCCCGGCGCCCGCAGGGCGCCGGGGACGATTTCTCGGTGCGCTTCGACTCACCGGCGACCACCGGAGGGTGGAGCAGTCGTCGGTGCGGCGGCCGAAGGGATCACGGGAACCAATTGTTCACCTTGCGCCTGGATCTCCGTGCCATTGCCGGGCTGCGGCGTGGCGCGCGGAGACTGCGTGGTGCTCCCTCGATTCGGGGCGGTAGCCACGGAGTTGCCACGCTGGGTGTTCGGGGCGGCCGCGTCGAGTGGAGGCACGGGCGCACCCGACGCCGGGGCCGGTTTTCCGACGACCTCGACGCTGCCGTCGGGGTGGACGACGAGCCGAGCCGGGTCGTTCGCGGGGACCATGCCGAGCTTGGCCGCTTCCTCCGCCAGTTTCGGGGCGGAGTTGGCGGTCTCGACGTCACGCTGGAGCGCCGCCTTCTCCTCCGCGAGCGACTGGTTGTGCGCGCGGGCGGCGCTCAGCTGGTACGAGTCCTCCGCGGACCGGGTCGTGAGCAGCAGTGTGACGGCCAGGCCCGTCGCGAGCAGAACGAGGATCGTCGCCACGAACGGAATGCGGGCGGTGAGCGTGCCGGTGCGGTTCTTGCCGGAGACGGCGATCGCGGATCCGTTGTGCACGGCCGCGCGCTGGGTGCGCTTCTTGTACGCCCGCTCAGCCGCGCCCGACCGGTTGTCCGCCCGCGCGGGCCGAATCTCGGTGGAACTCACCTGAACCGTCATGCCGCCGACCTCCTGGCAATTCTTTCTGCAGCGCGCAACCGCACCGGGGCTGATCGTGGGTTCTCTTCGATTTCCTGCTCGGACGCGCGCTCCGCCCCTCGTGTGAGGATCCGGAACTCCGGTCCCATCCCCGGTAATTCGACGGGAAGCCCCTCCGGGCTCTTCGACTTGGACCTGGGGGTGATTTCCTGCTTGACGACCCGGTCTTCCAGGGATTGGTACGACATGAACACGACGCGTCCCCCGACGGTCAACGCGTCGAGTGCAGCCGGTACCGCGGCGCGCAGTGAATCGAGCTCGCCGTTGACCTCCACTCGAAGGGCCTGGAACGTCCGCTTCGCCGGATGTCCCCCGGTACGGCGGGTCGCCGCAGGAATGGTGCGGTACAGCAGTTCGACCAGCGGTGCGCTGGTCGTGAACGGCTCCTTCGCGCGTTGCCGGACCACCTCGGACGCGATCTTGCCCGCGAAGCGCTCCTCGCCGTACGTGCTGAGGATGCGAGCGAGATCTCCGTGGCTGTACGTGTTGAGGACCTCGGCCGCGGTGATGCCGGTGGTCGGGTCCATCCGCATGTCCAGGGGCGCGTCGATCGAATACGCGAACCCGCGATCCGATTCGTCGAGCTGCATCGAGGAGACACCGAGGTCGAAGAGGATGCCGTGCACCGACTCCCGCGCGGAGAGACCCGCCTGGGTGAGCGCATCCTCGATGCCGTCGTAGCGGGTGTGCACGAACGTGATCCGGTCCGCGAACGGGGCGAGCCGGCCGCCGGCGATCTCCAGTGCGTGCGGATCACGGTCGAGGGCGACGAGCCTCAGCTGGGGGTAGGTCCGCAGGAAGTGCTCGGAATGCCCGCCGAGGCCGAGGGTCGCGTCGATCATCACGGCGCCCCCGCCTTGCGGGTCGTTCGCGGTGAGAGCGGGGCCCAGCAGTTCGTCTGCGCGGTGAAGCAGTACCGGGATGTGACCGAAACCATCGGCGGGCGAGGAATCTTCCCCCTCGTGATCCACCATGATCCCTCCGGCTCCTGCTCTGCGGTGCGGGTGAACAAGCCCGGTGCCGGGGTTCACTGCTCGAACTTCTCGTGTCGGCCAGTTGCCGTGGCGAATGCTTCGAGGTCCCTGCCCGAAATGAAAACCTGGCGCTGGGGAAGTGCGTCAGGGTTCCGTCGGACAGAGGCCTCGCGGCATTCGCCGGGACGTGTTCACGCTCAGACGATTTCGCCGAGCGCGACTCCTGTTGCCTGCGAGTAGTTCTCCTCGTTCGCCTCGACATAGGTCTGCCAGGCTTGCGCATCCCAGATTTCGAGGAAATCGACCGAACCGATCACTACGCAGTCCTTGGAGAGACTCGCGTAACGACGGTGATCTGCCGAGAGGGTGATGCGCCCCTGGGCATCTGCGTGCTGCTCGTCGGTACCTGCCGCCAGTCCGCGAACGAAGGCTCGCGCCTCCGGATCGCTTCTCGACGCGGCCGCGGCCTTGCGTGCGAGAGCGGTGAATTCTTCCCGGGGATACACCGCGAGGCTGTGATCCTGACCCTTGGTGACCATCAACCCTCCCGCCAGCGCATCCCGGAACTTTGCGGGCAACGTGAGCCGCCCCTTGTCGTCGAGCTTCGGCGTGTAGGTACCGAGAAACACTCGACACCTCCCACCGCGTTCGAAATCGAACGCCGTATGCCCGGGCGGTTCACCTTCGCTCCCCGCTGCGCACCACAGTACCCCACTTTCCCCCACCCACAAGGCAGATAACGGCGTGTTGTCCCCCTATTTGCCCAATACTTGCTGGTCAACGCAGATTGGAGTGGGTGGGGGAAAATTCCCGACGTGATCACCGCCACGGGCACCGTCGATCGCGCCCCGGCACACAGCGACACGGCACACCGGAAAAGCCCAGGTGAGAGCTCACCGGACGGGTGCGTTACCCCTGCTCCACGGCTTGTCGCGGACCCGAGGGAGGAAAGTGGGGAAACGGGGTGGGTGAGGGTGGGGATTGGCGGGCGGGAGCATTCACTGGCCCCACCCACCGGGCACGACCGGGACGAGTGGGCGCCGGGCGACCGGGCGCCGGCCCCGGAGACAGCAGTGGCGGCGTGGCATCACATGCCACGCCGCCACTGAACTGCCGAGCGGGTCGTACTACTCCTGCTCGAATCTCTTCTTGAAGCGGTCTTCCATTCGCGACGAGAATCCGCCACTCTTGCGCCCGCTTCGGGGCTTACCGCGTTCGGCACGGCCGGTCTCACCCTGCGTGGTCGAGCCACCACGCGAGGACTGTCCGGACTTGCTCTTTCCTCCACCCCACAGGAGGAGGACTCCGGCACCGAACATGACGATGAAGCCGATCAGGCTGATGACGGGAAAACCGCCCGGCTTGATCGGAAGGGCGACGCCGGCGATGAGCAGAACCAGGCCCAGAACGAACAGGGCCACCGCCTGCAATCGACGACGACTCGATGCCGCACGCATGCGACCGCCTCGCACAGTGGAGGCGAACTTGGGATCCTCGGCGTAGAGAGCGCTCTCGATCTGGTCGAGCATGCGCTGCTCGTGCTCGGAGAGTGGCACGGTACCTCCCCCGGCACTGGAGTGTTGGCCACCGCCTCACGGTGCGAGACGGTGGGTAACCGACTTTGGCGGCTACCTAGATTTAATAATACGAGCAGTTCGATCCCCGTACCACCTACTCCACGTACGAGTTCCCCACCAACCTTACGGACTCCCGCACCGAACGACGTTCGGGGCACCGCAATGTCGCGGACGCCTCACCGTTTTCCCGCCGTTTCCGGCCGCCCGCCGCTCAGGAGGCCCGCAAATCGAGACCTGCGCCACGTCCGATGTGCTCTTCGACGGCCTGTAGAAAGCGCCCGACCTCGACGAAGAACTCGTCGGCCTCGAGATCGGTGAGGGTTCGCGACATTCCCGCCTCGATGGCGGCGCGGGTGCCCGAGTGACCGGCGAAGTAGTCGGCCCAGTTCCCGAACTCCGGCGCCGCGCGCGCCATGAGCACCCAGGCGTTACGCGTTCGTGTCCTCTTGCTCCCCGCCGCAGGCCCCTCCGAGGCGGCCAGCACCGCGCCCGCGCCGCGCAACGCGGCCAGGTACGCGCTGTGGAATCGATCCGCCGGGCCACCTGCCCCCACCGATTGGGCGAGGAGCGCGTCGGCGCGATCGAGCAGCACCGAACCGCGCCTCGTGGCCGGGTTGCGTACGTCACCCCGCCGGTGCGAGTTCCCAGAGGTCGGTCCCGTGACCGGGTTCGTCATCACTTCGAACACCTCCAAAACCCCGGTGCAACCACCCCGCCGGGCGTAGTCAGGTCGTGAGTCCGGGGGCCGGCGATGCTCGCTTCCCTCGAGCATCGCCGGATCCCCGCCATCGAACATCTGTTCGACCTATTCAATATAGCTGGACCCACCGACACGTCGTCAAGAGAAAGGTGAGACCGGTCGAACCGAACGCTGACCAGACTCCGCGCGTGGTCGAACTCTCGGCCGCCCAGTTCCGCGACCGCCTGCACGAGGCGCTGTCGATCTACGTCGCCGCCATGGGCTATCCCCACGGCACCGAATACCACCGGGCGCCGATGTGGAACGAGCACCTCCAGCGGTCGGGGTGGCGCGGCGTCGGCGCACTCGTCCCGGCCGGTGACGGATCCACCGATGACGCGGCCGCCCGCCTCGTCGCCATCGCCTACGGATACCGCGGGGCCCCCGAGCAGTGGTGGCACCAGCAGGTCCGTTCCGGTCTGCGCCACACCGGGTGGACCCGCGACCAGATCGACGTGATCCTCGGCAACTACTTCGAACTCACCGAACTCCACGTCCACCCGGATGCCCAGGGACACCGGCTCGGCGAGACCCTGCTCCTGCGCCTCCTCGAACGCAGACCAGAACGCGGAGTGCTGCTCTCCACCCCGGAAGTGGCGGACGAGGACAACCGCGCGTGGCGGCTGTACCGCCGCCTCGGCTTCCGGGATGTCCTGCGCCACTTCCGATTCGCCGGGGACAACCGGCCGTTCGCGGTGCTGGGACGCGGGCTTCCCCTGTGATCGACGCGGTGGTCGTCGGGTCGGGACACAACGCGCTGGTGTCGGCGTGCTACCTCGCGCGGTCCGGGTGGTCGGTCGAGGTGATCGAACGCGACACCGTGCTCGGCGGCGCGGTGTCCACGGTGGAACGCTTCCCCGGATACAAGGTCGACCGTGGGTCGTCCGCGCACATCATGGTCCGGCACACGGGAATCGTCGAGGAACTCGACCTCGGCGCGCACGGCCTGCGGTACCTCGACTGCGATCCGTGGGCGTTCGCCCCCGCCCCCGCGGGGACGGACCGGCCCGGGATCGTGTTCCGCCGCAGCCTCGAGGGGACGTGCCGGTCCATCGAGGAGTCCTGTGGGGCCGCGGACGCCGACGCGTACCGCCGGTTCGTGGACGTGTGGGGTCCGCGCAGCGCCCGCGTCATGCGCGCGTTCTCGAATCCGCCGACCGCGCCCGCGCTGCTCTCGTCGTTCTGGGGGCTCGACACGGGCGGCGGCGGCAGCGACCTCTCCCGGCAGTTCCTCGGTTCCGGCGACGCACTGCTCGACGAGTATTTCGACGACGAACGACTCAAGGCGGCACTCGCATGGTTCGGCGCCCAGTCCGGTCCGCCGATGTCGGAGCCGGGGACGGCGCCGATGGTCGGGTTCGCGGCCTTGATGCACACCGTTCCGCCCGGCCGGGCCGTCGGCGGCAGCGGAGCCCTGACCGGGGCGCTCGCCTCTCGGCTGCGGTCGGACGCCGGGACGGTCACGCTCGGCGAGTCGGTGGTCTCGCTGAGCCGCGACGGCGGCACCTGGACGACCCGGACGTCGTCGGGCCGCGAGATCCGCTCCCGCGCGGTGGTCGCGGGCTGCCACGTGCTGACCACCCTCGGCCTGCTCGAACGCGGCGGGTACGACGCGCAGACGCTCGCCCGGTGGCGTCGCCGGATCCGCGTCGGCCCGGGGATCGGGATGGTGGTGCGGCTGGCGACCGACGCGCTCCCCGCCTATCCGAGTGCGCCCGACGACACCGTCACCCACGGGCTCCAGCTGCTGGTCTCGGATCGCGCCCAGCTGCGGCTCGCGCACGGGGCGGCGCTCGCCGGGGAGCTCCCGCCGCGGCCCGCGGTGCTGGGGATGAGCTTCAGCGGACTCGATCCCACCATCGCGCCCGAGGGCAGGCACCAGGTGACCCTGTGGTCGCAGTGGCAGCCGTACCGGCTGACCGGCGGCAGGCGGTGGACGGACCTCGCCGCGCCGGAGGCCGATCGGATCGTGGCGGAGATGGACGCGCTGGCACCCGGTTTCGGCGAGTCCGTCCTCGACCGGCACGTGCAGTCTCCGCAGGACCTCGAAGACGAGATGGGTTTGCTCGGCGGCAACGTCATGCACGTGGAGATGTCGCTGGACCAGATGATGATGTGGCGTCCCCTTCCCGAGTTGTCGGGGCACCGGGTTCCGGGGGCGGACCGCCTGTACCTGACGGGGGCCTCGACCCATCCGGGTGGCGGGGTGTCCGGCGCGAGCGGCCGCAGCGCCGCCCGGATCGCGCTCCGCGACGACCGAAAGGGTCTGGCCCGCGTGTGGCGCCGGCGATGACCTCCCGCGTTCCCGCCGTTCTCGCGGGGGCGGCGATCGCGGCGCAGATCCTCTACCCGCTGGTGCACGGCGGGGTCCGCGACGTCGTCACCGTGTTCGTCGTCGTCCTGCTCGCCGCCGCCTCGATCACCCATGCGGCCGTGACCCGGGGCGGACGCTGGGCGGTGGGACTCGTGGTCGTGACGGCCGGGCTGGGTCTGGTCTCCGAGGTCGCCGGGACGGCGACCGGCTTTCCCTACGGCTGCTACGACTACAGCGTCGACCGGCTCGGTCCCGCGCTCGCCGGGGTGCCCCTGGTGGTGCCGTTCGCCTGGACCGCCGGCTTCTACCCGGTGTGGTGTGTGGCGTCGGCGCTCGCCCGCGGCCCGCACCGGCGGGCCGTCCGGGTCGCGCTGACGACCGTCGGCGTCGTCGGCTGGGACCTGTATCTGGACCCGCAGATGGTCGCGGACGGCCAGTGGCGCTGGTGCGTTACCGACGCCGGCCTGCCCGGGGTCGAGCACATTCCGCTGACGAACTACGCGGGGTGGTTCGTCGTCGCGACGGTGATGGCGGTCGCGGTCGACCGGATCGACCGTCGCTTCGGCACGGGAACCCGGCACCGCGACGGCGTCCCGGTCGGGTTGTTCCTGTGGACGTGGCTGGGTTCGGCGCTGGCCCACGCCGTCTTCCTGGACGCCCCCGAGTTGCGGTATTCGGCGGTCTACGGGTGGTGCGCGATGGGAATCCTGGGAGTTCCCCTGCTGGTCTCGCTGCTGCGGCCGGGCGTCCGGCGCCCCGGGGCCCGCGACACGCACCCTCACGCCTGACACCGAACCGGTCCCCTGGCACGATACGACTGTGCAGCTGCCTTCGGTTCCGACCTCGACCCGCTCGCGGAGGGCCGCGTCCCTCGCCGTCCTCGGACTTCTCCTCGTACCGTTCCTCGCGGGATGCCTGCGGGTTCAGGTGTCGATGGGCGTGTCCGCCGACGACCGGGTCTCCGGCCAGATCGTGGCCGCCGCCGTGCCTGCGAACGATCAGGACAAGGGCCCCCAGCTCACTCCCCCCGGCTCGCTGTCGGACAAGGTGCGTGTCCAGGAGTACAAGAAGGACGGCTACGTGGGCAGCCAGGCGTTCTTCAGCGACCTCACGTTCGGCGACGTGCAGCAGCTCGGCACCATGTCGGAGCAGGCCACGGGAAGTTTCCAGATCTCGCTCCAGCGGACCGGCGACCTCGTGACCCTCGACGGGAAGGCCGATCTCAGTTCGGTCCCCGCTCAGGGCACCGACGTGCAGTTCACGATCGCGTTCCCGGCCCGCGTCGCCACCACCAACGGCACCCGCGAGGGCGATTCGATCGTGTCGTGGAAGTTGCCCGCCGGCGACACGTCGACGATCCGGGCCGAGGTGCGCTATTCGGATCCCAGCACCCGCAGTTTCGCGGGCTGGGCGGGCATCATGGCCGGTGTGACGCTGGGTGTCGCCGTCATCGTCGGTGCGCTGGCGTGGATGGCCCGCAACAAGGAACCGGTGCTCGGCAGCCGTCGCGGACGGGACCACTCGGAGGTGTGACCGCTGCGCCGATCGAGCGGGTGGTCCGGTTCGGCTCCCTGGTCTCGGTGTTCGGTCTCGCCGTCGCCGCCGCCAACCTGCGCTCCGCACCGCGCCTGCCTACTCCGGCCCGCCCGGTCACCGAACCCGTCACGGTCTGCGTCCCGGCCCGGGACGAGCGCGACCGGTTGCCGGGCCTGATCCGCGACCTGCGGGAACAGCGCGGGGTCGACGATCTCCGGGTGTTCGTCTACGACGACGCCTCCACGGACGGGACGGCCGGGGCCGCGGAAGCGGCGGCCGGCGGCGACCCCCGGTTCTCGGTGGTGCGGGGAACCGCGGAACCGCCGCCGGGGTGGGTGGGTAAACCCGCGGCCTGCCACCGGGTGAGCGAGCACGCCTTCGCGCAGGGCCGGGCAGGCACCGGGATCCTCGTGTTCCTCGACGCCGACGTGCGGTTGCGCCCGGACGCGCTGACCGCCGCCTGCGCCGCCCTGCGCGCGTCCGACACGGCCCTGGTCTGCGCGTGGCCGTTCCAGCAGGCGGGGTCGGCAGGCGAGGCCCTGGTGCAGCCGCTGCTCGGCTGGTCGTGGGCGGCGACGCTGCCCGTCCGACTCGCCAACCGCTCGCGGCGCCCGTCCACCGCCGTCGCCTGCGGGCAGTTCATGGTCTTCGACGCCGCCGCGTACCGCGACGTCGGGGGTCACCGGGCCGTCGCCGACAGCGTGACCGAGGATCTCGACATCGCACGCCTGCTTCGCCGGTGCGGGCGGGCGACCACGCTGGTCGTGGCCGGCCGGTCGGCGTCGTGCCGGATGTACGAGGACGCCGGAGCGCTGCGCCGCGGCTACGACCGCTGGCTGTGGACGGCCTTCGGCTCCCGCCCCGGCGCCGCCGCGGTCCTCGGTGTGGCGACCGTGGCGTACCTGGTGCCGCCGGTGGCTCTCGCGGCAGGACGGGGACGGGTCCGCCAGTGGGGCGCGGTGGGGTATCTCGCGGCCACGACGTCCCGGCTGTGTGCCCGGGCACTCGAACGCGGCGACCGCCTCACCACCGCGGACATGGCCGGCGCGCTCGCACACCCGCTGTCGGTGGCCGCGGTGACGGCGCTGACCGTGTCGTCACACCGCAGTCATCGGCGTGGGCGCACCCGGTGGAAGGGCCGGACGCTCAGCTGACCGGCGCCGGGGTGACCGGGGCCGGATCCGCCACACCCGAACCGACCTTGTCGCCGAGCCGGGCGAGCACCTCGCTGGTGGCGCGCGCGAAGTTGAGGGTGATGAAGTGCAGGCCGGGCGCACCCTCCGCGATGAGACGTTCACTCATCTCGGTGGCGAGGTCGATGCCGATCTCGCGCACAGCGGCGCGGTTCTCCTCCGGACCGTCGCCCGCGGCCGTGGCCAGCCGCTTCTCGAGGTGCGCCGGTAGACGCGACCCCGACAGTTCGAGCATGCGGCGGACCGACCCCAGCGACGTGATCGGCATGATCTCGGGGATGATCGGCTTCGCGCCCTGCTCGGGGTCGTACGCCGTCACCCGGTCGCGCAGACGCAGGTAGTCGTCGACGTCGAAGAACATCTGGGTGATCGAGTACTCGGCGCCGGCCCGCAGCTTCGACACCAGGTACCGGGTGTCGTGCGCGAGATCGGGCGCTCGGTAGTGGCCTTCCGGGAACGACGCCACACCGACGTGGAAGTCACCGAGGTCGCGGACGAGCCGGACGAGTTCCTCGGCGTACTCGACGCCCTGGGGGTGCTTCTCCCATTCGCCCAGCGGGTCACCGGGCGGGTCGCCGCGCAGGACCAGGATGTTGCTGATTCCGCGGTCGGCGTAGGCGCCGACCATCGACCGCAGCTCGTCGACGCTGTGGGACACGGCGGTGAGGTGCGCGACCGGCAGGAGTGTGGTCTCCTCGGCGAGCTGTCCGGTGACGCGGACCGTGCGGTCGCGCGTCGACCCGCCGGCACCGTAGGTCATGGAGACGAAGGCCGGACCCATCCGCTCGAACTCGCGGACGGCGCGCCACAGACGGGCCTCGGCGGCCTCGTCCCGCGGCGGCGAGAACTCGACGGAAAAGGGCACCCGACCGTCGCCGGACGACCGGATCCGGTCGACGATGGACGGGGTGCGGGTCACCCAGCCTTCGCTGGCCCGCCCCCTGACGGAATCGAATGTCACCCGTCCAGCATAGGTAGTGTCCGGCGCAATGCACCCACTGCGTCTCCGCAGGCACCCGGGATCCGGGCAACCGGCCGCCCGGACGAGCGCCCACTATGGTGGTGTCGACGCCTGCCGCCGGTCTCGGCGCGCACGCGAAATTTCGATCCTGGAGGCAACACTGTCCGTTGGAACGCGCCCCTCCGCCCTCGCGGCCGAGGTCGAAAATGCGCTGCGCGACTTCTTCACCAGCCGGCAGGACCTGGTCGACGCCGTGGGCGGCGGCTACCGCGAGGCCGTGACGACGCTCGAGGACTTCGTTCTGCGCGGAGGCAAGCGGGTCCGTCCTGCCTTTGCGTGGACCGGCTGGCTCGGGGCGGGCGGCGACGCCCGGGGCCCCGAGGCCGGGCCCGTGCTCCGCGCCTGCTCCGCGCTGGAACTGGTGCAGGCCTGCGCCCTCGTCCACGACGACATCATCGACGCCTCCACGACGCGCCGCGGGTTCCCCACCGTCCACGTCGAGTTCGCGGAACAGCACCGCGCCGGGGGGTGGAGCGGTGATTCCGCTCACTTCGGCGAGGGCGTCGCGATCCTCCTCGGCGATCTGGCCCTGGCCTGGGCCGACGACATGATCCGCGAATCGGGCATCACCCCGGACGCGTCGGCTCGCATCTCCCCCGTGTGGTCGGCGATGCGCACCGAGGTGCTCGGCGGGCAGTTCCTCGACATCAGCAACGAGGCCCGGGCGGACGAGTCGATCGATGCCGCCATGAAGGTCAACCGGTACAAGACCGCGGCGTACACCATCGAGCGGCCGCTCCACCTCGGCGCGGCACTCGCCGGCGCCGACGACACCCTGGTCTCGGCGTACCGCCGATTCGGCACCGACATCGGTATCGCCTTCCAGCTCCGCGACGACCTGCTGGGCGTGTTCGGGGATCCGGCCGTGACCGGCAAGCCGTCGGGCGACGACCTGCGGGCCGGCAAGCGCACCGTCCTGTTCGCGATGTCGCTGCAGCGCGCCGATGCGGGCGACCCCGCGGCGGCCACCCTGCTCCGCGAGGGCATCGGCACCGATCTGTCCGATTCGGACGTCGACACCCTCCGGAACACGATCACCTCGCTCGGCGCGGTCGCGGACGTGGAGAAGCAGATCGAGGATCTCGTCGCGAACGCGTTGTCCACGCTGGAGACGAGCACCGCCACCGCCGCGGCGAAGCAGCAGCTCACCGAGATGGCCGTCGCCGCGACGCGCCGCGACTACTGAGGCCCGCGGTGGCTCGCGCGCTACGGACGGTTCCCGGCCGCACCGATCACGTCGTGGTCGTCGGCGCGGGCCTCGCCGGTCTCTCCGCCGCCCTGCACCTCACCGGATCGGGCCGCCGCGTCACCGTCCTCGAACGGGAGTCGTCACCGGGCGGCCGGGTCGGCACCTACCGCGGTCCCGGTTACGACATCGACAACGGCGCGACCGTCCTCACGATGCCCGAACTGGTCGGTGAAGCCCTCGCCGCCGTCGGCGCGAATTTCACGTCGACCCGCCCGCCGCTGGTCCTCGAACGGCTGGCCCCGGCGTATCACGCGCGGTTCGCGGACGGTTCCTCGCTCGACGTCCACTCCGATCCCGACGCGATGGCCGCCGAGGTCGGCCGGGTGTGCGGGCCGGACGAATCGGCCCGGTACCTGCGGCTGCGGCGCTGGCTCGGCCGGATCTTCGACGCCGAGTACCACCGCTTCATGGACGCGAACTTCGACTCGCCGCTGGATCTCGTCTCGTCCCGTGAGGCCGCGAAGGATCTGCTGACGCTCACCGCGCTGGGCGGATTCGGCCGGCTCGGCGCCCGGGTCGACCGGACCGTCACGGATCCGCGACTGCGCCGGATCTTCACGTTCCAGGCGCTGTACGCCGGCGTCGCCCCCGCCGACGCCCTCGCGGTGTACGGCGCGATCGCCCACATGGACACCTCGCTCGGCGTCTACTTCCCCCGGGGCGGGATGCGTTCGATCGCGCTCGCCCTCGCCGACGCCCTCACCACCGCGGGTGGGGAGATCCGGTTCGGCACCGAGGTCGCGGCACTCGAGCGAACCGGTAATCGCGTCGGCGCCGTCGTCACGTCTACGGGTGACCGCATCGACTGCGACGCGCTGGTGCTCACCGCCGACACGGCCGTCGTCGACGCGCTGCTGCGCCCGGTGACCCGCCGGACCCCCCGCCGGGTACGGGTGTCGCCGTCCGCCGTGGTCCTGCACGGGACCGTCCCCACCGCGGTCGCATCAGGGTGGGCCGCCCAGCGGCACCACACCATCGACTTCGGTCACGCGTGGAAGCGGACGTTCGCGGAGATCACCGCACGCCGGGGACGCGGACGGCTGATGACCGACCCGTCGCTGCTGATCACCCGGCCCGCCGTGTCGGACCCGGGCCTCGCCGTGGACCGCGCGGGCACCGCCTCGGAACCGCTGTCGGTGCTGGCTCCCTGCCCCAACCTGCACAGCGCACCACTGGAGTGGTCCTCGCTGACCGGCCCGTACGTGACCGAACTGCTGCGCGAACTCGAGAAGCGCGGCTACAGCGGGATCGCGGAGCATTTCACCATCGACCACGTCGACACTCCGCTGACCTGGCTCGGGAAGGGCATGGCGGCGGGCAGCCCCTTCGCGGCGGCGCACGTGTTCCGGCAGACGGGACCGTTCCGGCGCCCCAACCTGGTCGGGGGCCTCGACAACGTCGTCCTCGCCGGTTCCGGGACCGTGCCCGGTGTCGGGGTTCCGACCGTCCTGCTGTCGGGGAAACTCGCGGCCGCACGCATCACCGGGCCCGTCACGGCACGAAGTGCGCAATTGCACTCGAAAGCACGAAGTGCGGGAGGATAGGGCGAGGCGTGGCGAGAACTGGTGGCGGCAGCAATTAAACTGGTTCCTCGACCATGCGATGCGCGCGACGACGAGCGCACCGACCGCAACCGAACTCACCTCGGGGGAGGAATCTGCACTCATGACGTCCTCTGCCCGGCAGGCGACCGTCGCCGCTGCGACGACCACGCCGCAGCGGTCGTGGCCCCAGTCCACGGCCGACTTCCTCCGCAGCCCGGAGGGGCATGCCGCGCTCCTCGGTTTCGTGGGCGCCGTGATGATCACGTTCGGTGGTTTCGGTGCGGGCAGCGTCCGCCGCGAGGACCCGTTGCTCGAGGCGATGCACCTGTCGTGGCTCCGGTTCGGTCACGGTCAGATCCTGTCGACCGTCATCGTCTGGATCGGTGTCGTCGCGATGATCACGGCGTGGGTGCGGCTGGGCCGCGCCACGCTCGGCGGCGACGTCACGCTCCGGCAGTTACGGATGGTCGTTCCGGTGTGGACGGCGCCGCTGCTGCTGGCCGTGCCGATGTTCAGCCGGGACGCGTACTCCTACCTGGCGCAGGGCGCGCTGCTGCGTGACGGGTTCGACCCCTACGCCGTCGGTCCGGTGGTCAACCCCGGGATCCTCCTCGACAACGTCAGCAACGTGTGGACCACCACCACCGCGCCGTACGGTCCGCTGTTCCTGCTGCTCAGTCAGGGCATCACCGCGATCACCGGCGACAACGTGATCGCCGGGACGATGCTGCTGCGCGTGACGATGCTGCCCGGGCTCGCGCTGATGGTCTGGGGCGTTCCGCACCTCGCGCGGCACCTCGGCGGTAATCCGGCCATCGCGCTGTGGCTCGCCGTGCTCAATCCGCTGGTCCTCGTCCATCTCATCGGCGGTGTCCACAACGAACTGCTGATGGTCGGCCTGATGATCGCCGGCATCGCGCTCGTCCTCGAGCGCCGCCATCTGGCCGGCATCGCGCTCGTCGCGGTGGCGGTCGCGATCAAGGCGACCGCAGGCGCCGCGCTGCCCTTCATGGTGTGGATCTGGATGCTCCACGAGAAGGAGAAGGCCGAGGCGGAAGGGCGCACACCCGCGTCGCCGCTCGCGTCGTTCGCGAAGACCGCCGGCGCGGGATTCGCCGTGTTCGCGGTCGTCTTCGCCGCCGCATCGGCCGTCGCCGGTGTCGGGCTCGGCTGGATGACGGCGCTGTCCGGTTCGAACAAGATCATCAACTGGTTGTCGCTGCCGACGATCCTCGCCCACTTCGTGACGGTCGGAACGTCGTGGTTCGCGGACCTGCGGCTGGGCGAGGTCCTGGCCGTCACCCGCCCGATCTGTGCGGTGGCCCTCGTCGCGATCGTGCTCGCCGCCTGGTGGCGGTACCGGAAGACCGAGCGGGATGCGATCCTCGGAATCCTCATCGTCCTGGTCGCGATCGTGATTCTGTCGCCCGCGGCGCTGCCGTGGTACTACTCGTGGCCGATCGCCATCGCGGCCGGCTTCGCGTTGTCGACGCGGACCCTGATGATCCTCGTCGGGTTGTCCACCTGGTTGATGCTGGTCTTCCAGCCGGACGGGTCGATCGGGCTCTACACGTTGGCGCACGTGATGCTCGCGACGTTCGCCGCGGTCGTGGCGGCGGTGTCGCTGCGCACGGTCGACCCGCTGCGGCTGCGCGCACCCCGGCCCGTCGAGGAAGAGCGCACCTCCGACCTCGCAGGTGCTGCGTCGTCGCCCGGCCTCGAATGACCGGTCGATGACCGCGCTGTCCGACAGTTACCGGTACTGCGGCGCGGTGACGGCAGAGCACGGACGCACGTACCACCTGGCCACCCGGTTGCTTCCCGAGCGCCGCCAGGCCGCCGTGCACGCCCTCTACGGGTTCGCCCGCACGGTCGACGACCTCGTGGACGTCGATCCCGGCCGGACCGCCGGGGAGTGCGCCGCCGAACTCGACCGGATCGACGCGGTGCTACGGCGCGGCTTCACCGACAAGAACGCCGTCGGTGACACCGCCTGCTCACCGGAGATGCGGCGGGTCCTTCCCGCGTTCCTCGACACCGTGGCGGACTTCGCCATCCCCCACGACTACTTCTTCGCGTTCCTGAACTCGATGCGGATGGACGTTCCGGGGACTCCGGAGCACCGGGCCGACTACGCCACTCTGACCGAACTCCGCACGTACATGTACGGGTCGGCCGTCGTGATCGGATTGCAGATGCTGCCCGTCCTCGGCACCACCGGGCCCGGCGCCGAACCGCACGCCGCGGCCCTCGGGGAGGCGTTCCAGCTGACCAATTTCCTTCGCGACGTCGGCGAGGACCTGGATCGGGGCCGGGTCTATCTCCCGGCCGAGGAGCTGGCCGCGTTCGGAGTCGACACCGAACTCCTCGCGCAAAGCCGCCGCCGCGGCACGACGGACCAGCGCATCGTGCGGGCGCTCGCCCACCTGATCGCGGTCACCCGGTCGGTGTACCGGGACGCGGAACCGGGCATCGCGATGCTGGATCGACGCGTCCAACCCGGCATCCGTACGGCGTTCGTGCTGTACTCGCGCATCCTCGACGAGATCGAACGTGGCGGGTACCGGGTCCTCGACCGGCGCGCCACCGTTCCGCGGAGAAACCGGTGGGCGACGGCGGTGCCTCAGTTCGCCCGGCTCGCGGTGCCTGCCCGCGGCAGGATGTGGTGACCGGCGGTCAGAATCCCATCGCCTGAGCGCGGCGGATCACTTCGCGGGCAAGGTCGCCGTGCAGGGCCTGGACGGGCGTGCCGGGGAGGCTGTCGTCCTCACGGAACAGCCACAGCAGGATTTCCTCGTCCTTGAATCCACCGTCGTGCAGCACCGCAATGAGACCGGGCAGCCATTTGACGGTCTCACCGGTCTCGTCGAAGAAGAGTTCGGGGACGCCGAGGACGCCGTCGCGGCGCACAGCGATCAACTGCTGATCCCGCAGAAGCTGCTGCACGCGGGTGACGGCCACACCGAGGTTCTTCGCGACGTCCACCAGCTGGAGGAGCGAGACGGAAGGGTCCAGGACATCGTCACAGTAAGGGATGGCACTCACTCCCCTAACGTTATCTGGTCGCCTCCGGCGTGGCGCTACCGGTCGGTGTCGCTGGCTACGATTGAGGGGCGCGTGGCCGGGCTGCGCGCACTGACGGGGGAACGGACACTGTGCACGATGGAGGTCAACGTTTGATCGGCGAGCTGCTCGACCGGCGCTATCGGGTGGATGCCACGATCGCGCGTGGCGGCATGTCCACCGTGTACAGGGGGCTCGACACGCGTCTCGACCGTCCGGTGGCCATCAAGGTGATGGATCCGCAGTTCGCGGCCGATCCGGCGTTCGTGACCCGGTTCGAGTTCGAGGCCCGCTCGGTCGCGCGACTCAAGCACCCTTCCCTGGTCGCGGTGTACGACCAGGGACACGACCGCGATCACGCGTTCCTGGTGATGGAACTGGTCGACGGCGGAACGCTGCGCGAACTCCTGCGGGAACGCGGGCCGATGCCGCCGCACGCGGTGGCCGCGGTCGTGGGGCCGGTTCTCGACGCGCTCGCCGTCGCCCACCGGGCGGGTCTCGTGCACCGCGACGTCAAACCCGAGAACATCCTGATCTCCGACGGCGGTGAGGTGAAGATCGCGGATTTCGGTCTGGTGCGGGCGGCTGCGGCGTCGAACACCACGTCGCACAGTGTGATTCTGGGCACGGCGGCGTATCTGTCGCCGGAGCAGGTGACGTCGGGGATCGCCGACACCCGCAGTGACGTCTACTCCACCGGTGTCCTGCTGTTCGAACTCCTCACCGGACGGACCCCGTTCACCGGAGACACGTCGTTGTCCGTGGCGTATCAGCGAATCAACCAGGACGTTCCGCGGCCGGGTTCGTACATCGCGGGTGTGCCGCCCGAGTTCGACGAACTCGTCGCGGAGGCCACGCACCGGGAGCCGTCGCACCGCTTCGCCGACGCCGAGCAGATGGGTTCGGCGTTGCGCGGCATCGCGGCGGCGCTCGACCTGCCCGCGTACCGGGTGCCCGCCCCGCGACGCTCGGCGCAGCACCTGAGCGCCGCGGCCGCCGCGAGCGCTCCTCCCCTGACCGCGCCGCCGGGCCCCGTCGCACCGCCGACGGTGCACCTTCCGCCCGCCGCGCCGCTGTCGCCGCCCAGCCCGCTGCCTGCGCAGCCCGGAATCCAGCACACGAGGGTCGTCACCACCCAGACTCCGCGGCCGCCGATGGACGAACCGCCGTTCGCGGTGGACGACGAAACCGACGACGGCTACCACTACCCCGACTTCGCCGCCGAACGGCAACGGTCCCGCCGGACCACGATCGTGTGGCTGCTCGTGATCCTGATGCTCGCCCTGGCGGTGGGTTTCGGTGGCTGGTGGATGGGTTCGGGCCGGTTCACCGCGGTCCCGACCACCGACGGTCTGTCGCGGGGTGCCGCGGTGACGGCGATCGAAGCGGCCGGTCTGTCGACGGAGATCCGCGGGCAGTATTCGGACACGGCGGCGCTCGACACGGTGCTGGGTACCGATCCGACGGGTGGGTCGCGGATCTCCCGGGACGGCTCGGTGGCCCTGCTCGTCTCGCTGGGCAGGCCGACCGTCCCGCCGCTGCCCGCGGGCGGCGAACGCGCGGGGATCGAGCAGGAACTGCGGAACCGCACGTTCACCCCGGTCGACGGCGGTCAGGCGTTCAGCGCGAAGGTCCCGATCGGTGCGGTGGCCGCACTCGACCCGGCACCGGGCACGGAACTCGCGACCGGTTCCACGGTCAAACTGATCGTCAGCAAAGGTGCACCGCCGGTGGACGTTCCCGACGTGAAGGGCATGTCGGAGGCCGAGGCACGCGCGTCGCTCGAGGCGGTGGGCATCGTCGTGCAGGACACCACGACCGACTTCGACCGGAACGTCGCCGCCGGGGACGCGATCGCCACCAGCCCGAAGGCGGGCACCACTGTCAATGCGGGCACCAGCGTGACGTTGAGTGTGTCGAACGCGGTGCGGTTGCCGTCCATGCTGGGGCGGACCGTCGGATCCGCCCGCGACGAACTGAGCCGTCTCGGTCTCGACGTGAAGGTGCGTCAGGTGACCGACACCGACAGGTCACTGGTCATCGGCCAGAACCCGGGCAGCGGCGATCTGGTGAAACCGGGGAGCACGGTCACCCTGGTCTCACTGCCCTGACCCCGCGGGAGCAGGGCAGTGAGGGTCTCCGATGCGGGCGGTCAGCCGCGCAGCATCTCCGCGACGAGGAACGCCAGTTCCAGCGACTGCTGGGTGTTGAGGCGGGGGTCGCACGCCGTCTCGTAGCGACCGGACAGGTCGAGGTCGGAGATGTCCTGCGCGCCGCCGAGGCATTCGGTGACGTTCTCACCGGTGAGTTCGACGTGGATTCCGCCGGGGTAGGTGCCGAGACCGTTGTGGACCTCGAAGAATCCCTGGACCTCGTCGACGATGCGGTCGAAGTGGCGGGTCTTGTAGCCGGTGGACGCCTCGTGCGTGTTGCCGTGCATCGGGTCGCACTGCCAGATCACCTGGTGACCGGTGGCCTGCACCTTCTCGATGATGGGCGGCAGCAGGTCGCGGACCTTGTTGTTGCCCATGCGCGAGATGAGGGTGAGCCGGCCCGGCTTGTTGGTGGGGTCGAGGCGTTCGACGTATTCGACCGCCATCTCCGGGGTGGTGCTCGGACCGATCTTCAGGCCGATCGGGTTCGACACGAGTTCGGCGAACGCGATGTGCGCTCCGTCGAGCTGACGGGTGCGGTCGCCGATCCACAGGAAGTGGGCGGACAGGTCGTACAGCTTGGCGTGGTCGTCGTCGTTGTCGAGGCGCAGCATCGCGCGCTCGTAGTCGAGGACGAGCGCCTCGTGGCTGGCGAAGATCTGCGCGTGGTGCAGGCTGGGATCGGTGACACCGCAGGCGTTCATGAACTGCAGCCCGCGGTCGATCTCCGCGGCGAGTGCCTCGTAGCGGGCCCCGGCCGGCGACGAGGACACGAATTCGCGGTTCCAGTCGTGCACCTTGTGCAGGTCGGCCATGCCCGCGCCGGTGAGCGCGCGGACCAGGTTCATCGCGGCGCTGGCGTTCGCGTACGCCCGCACGAGCCGCGACGGGTCGTGGGCGCGCACGGCCTCGTCCGCGACGAGGGAGTTGATCATGTCGCCGCGGTACGACTGCAGACCCAGGGCGTCGACGTTCGACGACCGCGGCTTCGCGTACTGACCGGCGATGCGCGCGACCTTGACGACGGGCAGGCTCGCTCCGTACGTCAGGACGACGGCCATCTGCAGCAGGGTGCGGATGTTGCCCTTGATGTGCGGCTCGGTGTTGTCCGCGAACGTCTCGGCGCAGTCACCGCCCTGAAGGAGGAACGCCTCGCCGCGCGCGACCTGGGCCAGCTTCTCCTGCAGGGCCACGACCTCGCTGGCCACCGTGATCGGGGGCACGCTCTCGAGGACGGTCCGCATCGCGGCGGCCTGACCTTCGGGCCATTGCGGCTGCTGGGCAGCGGGCTTGGCCAGCGCTGCGTCGAGGCGCTCACGCATCTCGGTGGGCAGCGGCGGGAGTTCGGGCAAGCGGTCGATCGGCACGTCGACAGTCCAGTTCACCCATACAGGATATTCGCTCGACCGGAGCGATGGCGAGTCAGGTCACCGGAGTGACCGTGCCGCCTGAACTGCCTCGAACTTCGCCAGGTTGTGCCGGGCGTCGGCGAGTGCGTCGTGAGCGTCGCCCGGTGCAGGTGGGAGCGCCGGGCTGCCGTGCTCCTCCCAGTACTGCCGGAGTTCGCGGGTGTACCGGGGCAGCGTCTGGGGCAGCTCCGTCATGTCACCCCACAGCTGGCAGAGCGCGACGTGGTCGTAGGCGGCCACCCACGCCCACAGTTCGGGGACGATGCCGGGCCGGGGAATCAGGAACGCGTAGAGGTCGTCGCGAATGCGGGCGCGGCTCTTCCAGAGGGGCGACGACGGCTGCGGCAGCTTGGGCAGCACGTTCCTGCGCACCCACTTGCCCGCACGGTCGGGATCGAACTCGGTGGACACCGCGTAGAATTCACGTCCGTCCTCTGCGACCACCCCGATCGACACCAGGTCGATCGTGCGACCATCCTCGATGAACTCGCAGTCGTAGAAGTAACGCACGCCCGCAAACTATGCCTCACCCGTCGGCGTCATCCGGATCCACCCCTACCTCGTGAAGGAGGCCTCGGTGAGCGCACGCTCCGACGGTCGACAGTCCGCCGCCCCTGTCGCGGACCCGCTCGACCGGCCGCGGGTGCCCGTGCACCTCCGGGCCGGCGGTCTCGTGATCCGCGTCCTCGTGCTCGCCGGGCTCGCCGTCGGATTCGCCTACAACCTGCTCGGACTGCCCGGCCTGCGGGACTTCGGCTTCTACTACCGGCTCGATCTCGACGTCTACCGCCTGGGCGGTTCGGTGTTCCTGCACGGCCCGACGCTGTACGGGTCGATGCCTGCCACCCAGATGGGCAACTTCCTGCCGTTCACGTACCCGCCGCTGGCCGCGGTCGTGTTCAGTCCGTTGTCGACGGTGTCGCTGGCGACGGCCGGGACCGTGGTGACGGTGTTGTCGCTGATCGCCCTGTTCGGCGTCCTCGTCGTCACACTCGACTCGCTGGGCATCGCACCTCGCCGCACTCTGGTGTGGACGGCGCTCGGCGCGCTCGCGGTGGCGATGGCCCTCGAACCCGTCTCGTCGACCCTGGACTACGGGCAGATCAACATTCTGCTGATGCTGCTGGTCGCGGCGGACTGCCTGCCGAAGAAGACGCCGTGGCCCCGCGGACTGCTGATCGGCCTCGCCGCGGCGGTGAAGCTGACACCGGCCGTGTTCATCCTGTATTTCCTGGTGCGCAAAGACTTTCGCTCCGCCGTCGTCACCACGGTCAGTTTCCTTGCGTTCAGCGCGGTGGGCGCGATCGCGACGTGGAACGATTCCGTCACCTATTGGACGCAGACGCTCTTCGATTCCGATCGGATCGGCACACCGGCGTATCCCGCGAACCAGAGCATCACCGGCGTGCTGGCCCGGCTCGGTCTGAGCGACGGGATGCGCACCCCGATCTGGCTGCTGCTGAGCGTCACGGTTCTCGCGCTGGTGATCGTCGCGATGGTGCGGGCGCTGCGGGCCGGTGAGACGGCGCTCGCGCTGGGACTCAACGCCGTCCTCGGGTTGCTCGTCTCCCCCGTGTCCTGGTCGCATCACTGGGTGTGGTCGGTGCCGGTCGTCCTCGTGCTCGGCGTCCTCGCCTACCGACGAAAGAGTGTCGCCCTGGCGGTCACGGCCGTGGTCGGCGTCGTCGTCGTCAAGCTCGCCGCGCACTGGAAGCTCGGAGTGGGACGCTGGAGCGGAACCCACTGGAATCTGTGGGATCAGTTCCTGGCGTCGTCGTACGTGTGGTGGGGGCTCGCCGTGGTGCTGGTCGCGAGCGTCGCGTTCCGCACCCGGCCCACGCAGCCCGACGAGGACGATCGGTCGGAGAACTCCGACGATCTGACCGTCCCCGTCGGCTGAGAGGTCGCGGCGGTCAGCTCGCCCGGGTGTCCGGCAGTCGCGTGACGGTGCTCGCATCGTTCGCCGGTGCCACGCCGGCCACCGGAGCCGGTGCGGAACCGTCCGCGGCGGGGGCCTTCTTCTTCAGCGTGGCCGCGTAGATGTCGACGTATTCCTGACCCGACAGCTTCATCAGCTTGTACATGACTTCGTCGGTGACGGCCCGCTCGACGAACCGGTTGCCACCCATCCCCTCGAAACGCGAGAAGTCGATGGGCTCGCCGACGCGGATGGTGACCTTTGCGGGACGCCACACGCGGGAGCCGATCGGGTTGACCTTCTCCGTTCCGATCATCGCGACCGGGATGACCTTCACACCGGACTCGAGCGCCATGCGCGCCAGACCCGTCTTGCCCTTGTACAGCCGGCCGTCGGGCGACCGGGTGCCCTCGGGGTAGATGCCGAGCAGCTTGCCCTGCGAGAGGACGCGCAAGCCGGCGTTCAAAGCGTCCTGCGCGGCGTCGGCGCCCGTCCGGTCGATCGGCACCTGGCCGACCACCGAGAAGAACCAGCGCTGGAACGCGCCCTTGAGTCCCGTCCCGGTGAAATACTCGCTCTTGGCGAGAAAAGTGATCCTCCGCGGCACTCGCAGCGGCAGGAAGAACGAATCCAGCACGGCCTGATGGTTACTCGCCAGAATGGCACCGCCCTCCGCCGGAATGTTCTCCGTACCCTCCACGGTCGGTCTGCCCAACCCCCAGAGAACCGGCCCCAAAAACACGTACTTGAAGAGCCAGTACCACATGGCGTCCCTCCCGTTCACAACCCAAGCTTCGTTCGGCTCGACTCTACTTCGGGTGGGTGAGGGTCGCTACACACGGCCGGGAGGCCCGCACAACATCACACTCTGCGGGTTTACAGCGATCGGCCGGGCGTCAACCCACCCGATCGGGCAGGACCGCCCGCGCGAGTTCCGCCGCCCCGATCATGCCCGCCGCCTCCCCCAGCTGGGTCGGCCGGATCCGGGCCAGCGGCCGGTGCCCGGAGCCCGTCGTCAGCGCCGCATAGTGCTCGCGGGCCTCGTCGATGAACAGCGCCGACGAACTCGCGACTCCGCCGGCGATCACGACGAGATCCGGGTCGTACACGTCACCGATGAGAGCCAGGCCGACCCCGAGCCACCGGGCGAAGTCCCGCATCGTCTCCAGCGCGAGCGGATCGCCGTCCTGTGCGGCGCCGGCGATCCTCCTGCCCGTGAGCACCCCGGGATCGACCGCCACCTCCCGCGCGAGGACGGTCGACGTCGCCGGATCCGCGGCAAGAAGTTCGATCGCGGTGTCGACGAGGGCCGTCCCGCTGCAGTACCGCTCCCAGCAGCCGTGTTTGCCGCACGCACACGGGCGACCGCCGGGAACGACCTGGATGTGCCCGAGTTCGGGTGCGACGCCGTGGCTGCCGCGGTACAGCCGGCCATCGGCGAGGAGCGCCGCGCCGATGCCCGTGCCGATCGCGAGCATCACCACGTTCCGGCCGCCCGCCGCCGCACCGAACCGGTGCTCGGCCCACGCCGCCGCGTTCACGTCGTGCTCGAGGATCACCGGGAGACCGAGGCGCTGCCCCAGGTCCCGGCCGACGGGCGCCCCGACCCACGGCAGATGCGGCGCGAACCGCACCGTGGTGTGGTCGGGGGTGATGAACCCGGCGACCGCCAGCCCCACCGCGGCGACGTCGTGCCGCGCGGACAGTTCCCGCACCGCCCGGTCCAGGCCGTTCTCCAGGGCCTTCGCCGACGCCGGGGTCGGCGACTGGAGCGAGTCGAGCACCTCGCCGGCCGAGTCGACCACCGACGCACGGATGCTCGTTCCACCCACGTCGATGCCGATGGTCAGCGCCGAGCCGGGGGTGCGATCGCTGCCCGTGCCTGTGCTCATGAAGATGATTGTGCCCATGCCGGATCGCCGACGTGCACGAGTCCGCCGATCCGGCCGGTGGCGGGCACCGTCAGCGCTTGACGGTGACGGTGATCGGTTCGAACGCGGGGCCGCCGTCCGGATCGGGCATTCCGCCGCCGTCGCCCGGACCCGGTTCCGGCGCGCCGGGGCCCGAGGGATCGTGATCGGTGTGCTCGTCGAGGATCTGCCGCAGCACGGCGATCAGCACGGACGCCTGACCGGCGAGCAGGGTCACGAGGTCGTGTTGCTCGCCGCGGATCAGGGCCGCGAGCGCGCACACCGGGCACCACGTGCATCCCGACCACTGACCGGTGCCGGCGGCCGTTCCCGCAGCGTCCGCCGCGGCGTGCGGCGCCGCCGCGCGCTGGAGGATCGGCTCGAGACGGTCCAGGGCGGTCTCGGCCAGCGCCCGCAGCTCCGCCAGCAGCTGCGCGTGGTCGTCGTTCATACCGGCCACACCTGTGGGTCGGGCGTGAAGCGCACGACCAGATCGCTTCCGTCGAGTTCTGCGCCCGCGACGACGCACCGGCGCAGGACCGAGGCGAGGCGCACCCGGCGGCGCACCCCTTCCGCTCCCACGACCAAGTCGTCCTCCACTCGACCCAACGTCAGGGTCGACGGGTTCACGAGCGGCAGATACATCCGCATCGTGTACACAGAATCCACACCGGCCCCCGATTCCAGCCCCACCCGCACCGCGGGCGGGTTCTTCCCCAACACCGCAACCGCGTCCGTGTCGTCGGCATACAACTCCCTGGCGATACCGCCGAGATCGGCCCACCCTACCGGCTCCGTCACCGACCGGGTGACCGAGAGGATCACCGTGGTGCCCGCGGAGGCGGTGAGCTCGTCGAGCACCCGCTGCTGCAGGGCACGCCGCCTGATCAACCATGCCACACCGGGATCGTCATGTCCTGCCGGCGAATCGAAGTGCGGCAGAAGATTGTTCACGAGGATCGCGTCGATGCGCAGACCGGACAGCGCGGCCACCGCGACGGTGCGCCGGGTCTCCGTCAGCACCACCCGCTCCGGTGTCGTCACCAGTCGCACAGTGGTTTTCGCGCGGTTCGCGAGCAACTCCCGGACCTCGCCGACCGCGGACACGACCTGTTCGATCAGCGACACCAGCATGACGAGGCGGGGGTCCGAACCCAGCAGCGCGGCGATCCGGCGGTGCTGCGGCCACACCCGTTCGAGGTAGTCCAGAGTCATCGCGGGCGCGGCGAGCGTCCGGAGGCAATCCGCGGTGGGCGGGCAGTCGACCACGACGGCGTCGTAGTCACCCTCGGTGGCGAACCGGACGATCTCGCCCAGCCCGAGCACGTCCTGCACGCCGGGAAGCCCGGTCAGCTCCTCCGGTTCGAGCGCGGACAACTGAGCGCCGTGGTCATGCGTCCCTGCGGCCGCGAGAACCGCTGCCAGGCTGCGGAATCTGTTCTCGAGCAACGTGAGGGTGTCGAGTTCGAGGACGTCGAGGGTGTCGGTCACGGACACGACGTCGCGGGCGGTGGCGATCCCGACCACGTCGGCGAGGGAATGCGCCTGGTCGAGCGAGACGAGGAGCGTCCGGTTCCCGGACTCGGCCGCCGCCTGTGCCGTCGCGGCCGCGAGCGTCGTCTTACCGACGCCCCCCTTCCCCACGAAGAACTGGACCCGCGCAGGTCCGGCACGGCCCTCGCTGCTCAGCCTTCCACCCGCTTCTTGAGTTCCTTGAGCGCGGTGTCGGTGATCGCCTTCTCCGCCTTGCGCTTGAACAGGCCGATCATCGGAATAGTGAGGTCGACGGTGAGCTCGTACGTGACGGTGGTGCCGCCGTCCGGCTCGTCCTCGAGGACGTACGAACCGAACTGCGACTTCTGGATCTCACCGGACTCGAGTTCCCAGCTGACCGACTTGCCGTCGGGCGCCCAGTCGTAACGGAGGACGTACGTGTCCTTGACCATGCCCGCGTCGAGCACGAACCGCACCCGGTCGGCGCGGCCGTTCTTTCCGGGTTCCATGACCTCGACGGACTTCGCGGCTGCCACCCACGCGGGGTACGCGTCGAAGTCGGCGATCACATCCATCACCCGGGCGGGCGGCGCCTCGATACTGATCGACCTCTTGGTCCTCTCGGGCATGGAGTGAACGCTTCCTTTCGCCTGGCCGACCCGTCGTCGATCCGGGGCCACGCCGTTACCGGTTCCGTATGTCTGTGTGGTGCCCGACTATCACACACGATTCCGGCGCCCGGACACAATGCCGACCCCGCCGCGACAGCCGGAACGGGCTCAGGACGGCGGTTCTCCCGCTGCGCGACCGGCCTCGAGTTCCTTCTTCACCTCGAAAGACATCACCTTGCCCTCGACTCGCCTGCGACGGTTCAGGGCGGCCAGATCCGGGGCGGGCTCGCTGCGCGCCGGTTCGGCGTGGAGGAAGTAGTGCACGATCGCTCCGTCCAGCACCGGCTCGAGCCACACTTCCATCGTCCCGGTGAGAGGTCCGGCCACGGTCCAGCGGATGCCCTTCTCGGCGCGGTCCTCGCGGACGGCGAGGGTGAGGTCGGGCCACCACCGGCGCCAGCGGGCAGGCGGGGCGATCGCCGCCGCGACCTGCTGCGGTGGGGCCGCGATGAACGTCTGGTCTGCGACCTGAATGCTGCTCACGGCGACAAGCTTCACATATTGCCCTCGGCGCGGTTCCGCGGTGCCCCGCGAGCAGGCCTCTGACCACCCGTGTTCGGCCAGGAGGCGGAGCCTGCGGGGGAAGGTCTAAAGTTGGCGACGACAATCCTACTCGCCAGTATTTTCAGTGTCGGAGGTTTTCGTGCCCGAGTTCAGCGCGCCACAGTCGTTCACGATCGCGGAGGACGCGTCCGCGGTCGACTCGGTGTTCGCCCATGCCGCGGCCGCCCCGACGCTGGTCGTGTACAAGCGCAAGATCGACGGACGGTGGACCGACGTCACGGCCGCCGAGTTCGCCGCGCAGGTCACCGCGGTCGCCAAGGGACTCATCGCCATCGGCGTCCAGCAGGGCGACCGGGTGGCCCTGATGTCGGCCACCCGGTACGAGTGGCCGCTGGTCGACTTCGCGATCTGGGCGGCAGGCGGTGTCACCGTCCCGATCTACGAGACGTCCTCCGCCGAGCAGGTCCGCTGGATTCTCGAGGACTCCGCCGCGATCGACCTCGTCGTCGAGAACGAGGCACACGCCGCCACGGTCAAGGCCGTGGCCGCTGAGGCCACCGCGCTCCGCGGCGTCTACCGGATCGAGGCGTCGGAAAGCGACCGCGGCGTCGTCGAGGAACTGACCGAACGCGGCGCCGACGTTCCCGACTCCGAGGTCCGGGCCCGCGTCGCCGCACTGAAGTCCAGTGATCCGGCCACCCTCATCTACACGTCCGGCACCACGGGCAGGCCCAAGGGCTGCCAGCTCACCCACGCCAACCTCATCGCCGAGTCGAAGGGCATCCTCGATTCCAGCCTCGGCACCCTGCTGAAGACGCCCGGCGTCAGCACACTCATGTTCCTGCCGATGGCGCACGTCCTGGCGCGCGCGGTCAGCATCGCGTCGTTCGACGCCGGGGCCGCACTCGGGCACACCAGCGACATCCCGAACCTCGTCCCGACGTTCGGCGAGTTCCGTCCCGACTTCATCCTGTCCGTGCCGCGGGTGTTCGAGAAGGTGTACAACAGCGCCCGCGCCAAGGCCCACGGCGAGGGCAAGGGCAAGATCTTCGACGCCGCCGCCGAGACGGCCATCGCGTGGAGCGAGGCCCAGGACAACGGCGGCCCGGGACTGGTCCTCAAGGTCAAGCACACGCTGTTCGACAAGCTGGTGTTCTCGAAGCTGCGGGCCGCGCTCGGCGGCAGGTGCCAGCTGGCGATCTCCGGCGGCGCCCCGCTCGGTGCCCGCCTCGGCCACTTCTTCCGCGGCATCGGCATCACCATCTACGAGGGCTACGGCCTCACCGAGACGTCCGCGGCATTCGCCGTGAACACGATCGGCGAGCAGAAGGTCGGGTCGGTCGGCAAGCCCCTCGCAGGCAATTCCGTTCGCATCGCCGACGACGGCGAGATCCTGCTGTCGGGGCCGGTCGTCTTCGGCGGCTACTGGCGCAACGAGAGCGCAACCGCCGACGCGATCGAGAACGGCTGGTTCCACACCGGCGACCTCGGATCGGTCGACGCGGACGGCTACATCACCATCACCGGACGCAAGAAGGAGATCATCGTCACAGCGGGCGGCAAGAACGTCTCCCCCGCCCAGCTCGAGGATCACCTGCGTGCCCACCCGCTGATCAGCCAGGCCATCGTCGTCGGCGACCAGCAGCCGTTCATCGGCGCGCTCATCACCATCGACGCCGATGCACTGCCGGCGTGGAACGAGCGCAACGGCAAGCCCGCGGGCACGACGGTCGCCGATCTGCTCGCCGACGCCGACCTCACGGCCGAGATCGACGAGGCCGTCGCGGAAGCGAACAAGCTCGTGTCGCACGCGGAGGCCATCAAGAAGTTCCGGGTCCTGCCCGTGGACTTCACGGAGGAGACCGGCGAGCTCACGCCGACGATGAAGCTCAAGCGCAACGTGGTGCACGACAGCTTCGCCGACGACATCGCCGCCCTCTACGCCAAATAGTGCCCTTCGGGCCCGTGAGTACTTGTTAACCGCCCGCGGTTAACAAGTACTCACGGGGCGGTCACGCCAGAAGGGACTGCAGCTTCGCGGCGAGCACGTCCCATCGCCACTGCGCCTTGACCCAGCCCCGGCCGGCGGCGCCCATCGCCGCCGCCCGGTCGCGATCCGACAGCACCGCGATCACCGATCGCGCCACCTCGGCCACCGACGTGCCGTCCACGACCATCCCGGTTTCGTTCTGCCGCACCGTTTCCGGGGCGCCGCCGGACTGTCCGGCGATGACCGGGACACCGGAGGCCGACGCCTCCAGGAACACGATGCCGAGGCCCTCGACGTCGAGTCCCGCACCCCGCGTGCGGCAGGGCATCGCGAACACGTCGGCGATCGTGTGGTGCGCCGCCAACTCCGCGGACGGCACCGTTCCCGTGAACACGACGTGGTCCTCGACGCCCGCCGAGCGGGCGAGGGAGCGCAGGCGGTCCTCGTAGGGTCCGCCGCCGACGATCACGAGGACGGCGCCGTCGATGTGTTCGCGGACGGTCGGGAGCGCCCTGATGAGGATGTCCTGGCCCTTGCGCGGCACGAGCCGGGACAGGCACAGGATCGTCGGCCGGTCGCCCAGCCCGTATCGGGCCCGCAGTTCGGACCGCGCCCCGCTGTCCGGGGTGAACAGGTCGGTGTCGACTCCGGGCGGCAGGTGCTCGAGTGCCGCACCGGCGCCGAATGCGGACGCGAATCGGCCACGGGTATAGCGGCTGACGTACGTGACGACGTCGGTGCCGTCGCCGATCCGGCCGAGGGCCTGGCGGGCGGCGGGGAGCATCGACCAGCCGACCTCGTGTCCGTGGGTACTCGCGACCACCCGTTCCGCTCCGGCGCGGCGCAGCGTCGAACTCAGCAGTGCGAGCGGGGCCGCTGCGCCGAACCAGACGCCGGTGCAGTCGTGTTCGGCGAGCAACCTGGTGGCGCGGCGCGCGACGAACGGTGTCGGCACCATCAGGGTGGTGGGGTGACGGACGACCTGAAACGGTTGCCGCGCATCGAACTTGATGTGCGAGTCACCGCGCCAGCGCGGGGCGTAGACGACAAGGTCGTCGGCGGGCAGGTGCTTGGCGAAGGTGTGCAGGTACGACTGAATTCCACCGGGTCGCGGCGGAAAATCGTTCGTCACCAACAGGGTTCGGCGCATGTGATCACCGTAGGCGGTCGACCGCGCGGACACCGACGCAGGGTCACCCCAGGTGAGCGCCCACCCAGTCGGTCCAGCGGTCCCGGAACTGCTCGGCGTCGACGCCGAGGACGTCGGACAGTCGTGCGTCGACCGTGTCCGGATCGGCCTCCCCCACGGCCAGTGTCCGGTACAGCTCCGTCAGCTTCGTTTCGCCGTATTGCTCCGCGACGAAGGCGTTGATCGACCACGCGGTCTCGTAGGCGACCGAGCCGCGTTCGCCGGATTCGGAGAAGTCGGTGTTCTCGGGGAATCCGGTCGGCGGGCCCTCGGCGCCCACCTGCGCGGTCAGGGCCGGCGCGATCTGCCGTGCGGCCTCACCGGTGCCCCGGTAGGCGGCGTACTCGGCGTAGCCCTCCAGCACCCACATCGGTGAGCGGTCCACCGTCTCGGCGCGCGCCGCCACGTGGGTGAGTTCGTGTCGCAGGATCGCCCGCCGGGTGACCTCGGTGAGCCGTTCCGCCGACGAGGGGCTGAACACGATCCGCTGCCCGGTGACCGCGTCGGCGTCGGAGTCGACGGCGTCCGAGATGGCGACCGCGGCGATGCCACGGCCGTCGTGATCGGAACCGACGAGGGCGGTGAACTCGTCCTGCGATCCGGCGACCCACACGAGTGCGCGGCCCGCCCAGTCCGAACCCCACAGCTGGGTGGCGTTGACGACGGCGGCGGGGAGTTCCTCCGCCAGCCGGTCCACCATCGCGGCGTTCTCGGGATGTCCGAGCACCACCGACGTCCGGCCGTCGCCGGTGTCGACGCGGCGCGATACGACCGTTCCGAAGTCCCACGGGCCGCGCCACGTCCGCCGCTCGCCGTTCACGGTGGCACTGTCGCTCACGAGGGCCCAGCTGTCACCACGCCGGGCCACGACGAGCGCGATCGGTTTGCGGGTGGGGCTCTCGTCCGCCCCCGCGATCGCGTAGCGGAGTTGCACGGCCGGCGCCCACACCTCGTCGGCCCCGAGCGCGTCGACGAGACTCGACGGCACCGCCGCCTCGGGACTCTCGGTGATCTCGTAACCCCAGTCCGAGAATTCCACCCCGGCAACGTTGCTCGCGCGGCGCGTCTCGGCGGCCAGGAAGCCCGGCGACGCCGCCCGATCCATCAGACCCGACAGCCGGGCCGTGTCGTTCGTCCGCACGGCCGACGCCCACGTGTCGAGGAGCAACTGGACGGCCGCTGCCCGCGACTCCGTGTCGGCCTGCGCGGTGCCGACCGCCCCGTCGGCGCCCCGCTCGTCGTGAGAGAACCCGGTCAGCGCGAGTACGACGACGACGGCGAGGACCAGTCCGGCCAGCGCGGCGAGCTCCCACGGGCGCGCCTGACGGCGTGAGGTCGGATCCGTTGCGGAAGACGGGTCTGATGCGGGCACGCCGGTGAGTGTATGAGCACGCCTGCGCGCCGTCGCCGGACGGTCGCCGTCAGTAGCGGCGCGCCCCGTAGAAGGGGAACTTCGCCATCGACTCGATCTTCACCGGCACACCGAACGTCGAGGCGTGGAGAATGTTGCCGTTTCCTGCGTACAGGCCGACGTGGGACGCGTCGTTGTAGAAGAGGACGACGTCGCCGGGCTGGAGTTCGTCGCGGGACACCGGGGTGCCACCGCTGGCCTGAGCCTGACTGGACCGCGGGAGCGTCTTGCCGATCTGCTTGTACGCCCAGACGACGAGCCCGGAGCAGTCGAACTGGTCGGGCCCGGTGGCGCCCCACACGTACGGGTCGCCGATGCGGGTCATGCCTGCCTGCAGTGCGCTCGTGCCCGAGCCGGGGGTGAGGTGCGCGAGGATCGTGTCGGGGTCGAAGCCGGGCGGGAAGGGCGTCCCCGCCAGCTGGTCGCGTTCGGCGCCGGTGAGATCTCCGAACGCCTTGATCACGTCGGCGATCTGCGCCTGCAGGTCGCTCTGCTTGCGCTGCAGGTCGTCGCTGACCACCTTGGCCTGCTCGGTGGCCGCCCGCGCGGAATCCGCGGACTGCTTCGACGCCTCGGCCGCCTTGGTGGCGTCCGACGTGGCCGATTGGAATTGCGCGACCTGATTGCGGGTGTCGTTGGAGATGGCGTCCAGAGCGGACATCTGGTCGAGGAGTTGCTGCGGTGAGTCGCTCACCATCACGGCGAACAGGCGATTGGTCCGGGCACCCTGGTAGTTGGCAGTGGCGAGTTTGTTCACCACGGGCTGGAAGACGGCGACGCGGGCGTTGGCCTCGTCGAGCACACCTTGGTCGGCCGCGAGCCGGGCGTCCGCATCGCGTTGGGCCGACTGCTTGGCCTCGAGATCGATCTGCGCGTTGTGGAGGGCCTCCGACGTCTGCTCGGACTGCCGGGACAGGTCACCGAGCTTCGTCAGCGTCTCGGTCGGGTTGGTGGTGACCGGGTCCGCACCCGCCGGGATCGAGGGCAGCGACACGAGTGCCACCGACAGCGCTCCGGCTGTCAGCACGCTGCCCAGGGAGCGCTTCATCTTGTGTGAGGCCACGGAAATGCGGTTCTCCGATCGTCGATCTCCACCCGCCGGGTCGGTTGTCCGATGCGCGGCTCAGGAATTTCCCCGGCCGATGCGACCGCGGAATGCCGAAGAGGTGGTGACCCCGCGTTGCCGCCCGGTTGGCGCGGCAAGACTTCGCAAGGTCTCGGTTAGGTTACGGAATGACATACGTGTGTGTCCACCCATGTCACGACGGGGGTGGCGGGGACCACCGGGCGGGTGAACGACACGCTGTCTGCCTGGGGCGCAACGACATCGAGGGTGGGTTCGAATCGTGATTCGAACCCACCCTCGGTGGTCGTGCGAGATCCTACGAAGCTACCCCGTGCATCCCCGCCCTCGACTCGGTGGATGCCTCGCCTCGCGCGTGGATCAGTAGCGGCGTGCCCCGTCGAAAGGCATGGACGCGATGGGCGCCAACTTGACGGGCTGCCCCTCGGTGGAGGCGTGGATCACGTTGCCGTTGCCGGCGTAGATGCCCGAGTGCGAGCCGCCGTAGAAGGAGATCACGTCGCCGGGGCGGAGATCGGACTGCGACACCGGGGTACCGGCGGCCGCCTGCGCGTAGCTGGTGCGCGGCAGGTTCAGTCCGGCCTGCTTGAACGCCCACTGCACCAGGCCGGAGCAGTCGAACGAGTTGGGACCTGCGGCGCCGTAGACGTACGGCGAGCCGAGCTTCGTCTGAGCGGCCTGAACGGCCTTGTCACCTGCGGTGCTGCCCGGCGCGGGGGGCGCGGGCAGGTTCGGGACACCGGGGATCTGCGGGATGACGACACCCGGGATCTCGAAGGTTCCGACACCGGGAATGGTGATGGGGTCTGCGGCCGCGGGGGCCGCGGTAGCGGTGAGCGCTCCGACTGCGAGCGCGCCGGCGACGACTGCCCGTCGCACATTCCGCTTGGAAACTTGTGACGCCACGAAAGGGGTACTCCGTTTCTTCCATTCATCCGCCGACCGAGTTAGCTGACGGGTTCGGGCTGGGAAGATCAGCCCTACCCACCGGTGCGTGAGGACGTCCCGGCGGGATTCACCCCAGTAGAAACTTGGGTTCCCGGTACGACCGCTCTCGCGAGTGGCCGATTAGGCGGTGACTAGCGATGCTGCCCCGGTGTTGAGGCTGCGAGACTCCGCTAGGTCTCAGGAAGGTTACGAAATGGAATACCCCGGTGTCGACCGGAACACGCGGAAAGTGTCCGTTTGCACCGTTTCGAGGCATGCGGGCGCGCGATACCCACATTCGGTAACGACTCGATAACAAGCGGTATGTTTCCGTTCGCTTTTCGACAGCGGGAGTGGACATTTCACGTAGCCCCTCGACCCTCCGGGCGTGTCGGGCTCCGCGTTCCCGCTGTTCAACGGGGGTGGCGCGGACGCTGCCCGACAACCGCACCGGACCCGCCGCCCTCGGCCCCCGCACCCCCGGAACCCCCGTTCTGGGTCGCGCGCCCGACCGTCGCTCCACCCGCCGCCGCAGCCCGCACACGGGCAGTGTGATCCTCGTCTCTCCGGGCCTCCCGGGCGGGTCTGTCGGTGCCCGTCCATACGCTCTGAGCCGTGAGTGTCCCCGGCGTACCCGAACAGTTGAGATTCGACGAGCTCGACACCCCGCTGCGGGACACCACGTTCGTGGTGGTCGACCTCGAGACCACCGGAGCGCGGCCGGGCGAGGACGCCATCACCGAGATCGGGGCGGTGAAGATCCGCGGCGGCGAGGTGATCGCCGAGATGGCCACCCTCGTCGACCCGGGACGGTCCATCCCGCCGCACATCGTCGAGATCACGGGCATCACGACCGCGATGGTGATCGACGCACCCCGCATCGAGCGCGTGCTGCCCGCGTTCCTCGAGTTCGCACGCGGAGCGGTGCTCGTCGCCCACAACGCCCCCTTCGACACCGGGTTCCTCAAGGCCGCCGCCGCGGCCACCGACACCCCCTGGCCCAAGTTCACCGTGCTCTGCACGGTCAAACTGGCCCGGCGGGTCCTCACCCGCGACGAGGCGCCGTCCGTGAAGCTGTCGTCGCTGGCCCGGCTGTTCGACGTCGGGACCACCCCGACCCACCGGGCCCTCGACGACGCCCGCGCCACCGTCGACGTCCTGCACGCCCTCATCGCCCGGGTCGGCAACCAGGGAGTGCACAGTCTCACCGAGCTCGTCGACTACCTTCCCGACGTCTCTTCGCACCAGCGGGCCAAACGCACGCTCGCCAGTCATCTCCCCCGTTCGCCCGGCGTCTACCTGTTCCGGGGGCCGTCCGACGAGGTCCTCTACGTCGGCACGGCGACGGATCTGCGCCGCCGGGTGCGCAATTACTTCACCGGCTCGGAGACGCGCGGCCGGATGAAGGAGATGGTCGCGCTGACCACCCGGATCGACCACGTCGAATGCGCGCACGCTCTCGAGGCGGGTGTGCGCGAGCTCCGGCTGCTCGCCGCCCACACGCCGCCGTACAACCGGCGATCCAAGTACCCGAAACGCGGCTGGTGGATCACGCTCACCGCGGAGGCCTTCCCCCGGCTGTCGGTCGTGCGGACCCCGGCAGCCGATTCGCTAGGTCCGTTCCGGTCCCGCTCGACCGCCGCCGACGTCGCCGACGTCCTCGCCGAGTACTGCATTCTCCGCACCTGCACGAGCCGGATCCCGAAGGGACGGGCGCACGGTGCGCAGTGCCCGCCCCGCGAACTCGGGCGCTGCCCCGCGTCCGTCCACGACCGCGACACGGAGGACGCCTACCGTCCCGGTCCGGAGCTCTTCCGGCTCTTCCTGCGCGGCGCCGACGACACGCCGCTGCACCGGATGCGCGCACGGGTGGAGGAACTGGCCGCGGGCGAGTTGTTCGAGAACGCCGCACGGCTGCGGGATCGCACCGCGGAGGTCGTCCTCGCGCTGCGCCGAATGCAGCGCCTGGCGTCGCTCACCGCCCTCGATCAGCTCGTGGCCGCTCGCCCCGCCGCGACCGGCGGCTGGGAGTTCGCGGTGATCCGTTCCGGGCGCCTCGCGTCCGCGGGCTGCGCCCGGCGGGGAATCCACCCGATGCCGGTGGTCGACGCGCTCGTCCTCACCGCAGAAACCGTCGTTCCCGACACGACTCCGCTTCGCGGCGCGTCCCCCGAGGAGGCCGGACTGCTCGCGCGCTGGCTCGACCAGGACGACACCCGCATCGTCAGCGCGTCCTCGGGGTGGTGTGAGCCCGCACGGGGCGCCGGATCCTGGTCCGACTGGTGCGCGCTCGCCCGCGCCGGCAGCGCGTCGACACGGGACGCCGAGACCCGACCACCCGCACCGGGTTCCGCCGGCCACCGCTTAGGCTGGCGATCATGATCAACGCCATCGTCCTGATCCACGCCGAAGCCCACCGCATCCCGGAGACCGCTCAGGCCGTCGCCGACATCGAGGGCGTCGACAAGGTCTACTCCTGCGCGGGCGACGTCGACCTCATCGCGATCGTGCGGGTCCGGGACCACGCGAAGATCGCGGAGGTCGTCACCGAGGGAATCAACAAGGTGGACGGCGTCTCGCGGACGGCGACGCACATCGCGTTCCAGTCCTACTCCAGCGCAGACGTGGAAGCGGGCTTCTCGATCGGCGAATAGGTCCGCCGGCTATTTGCTGGTGGCCAGGCCCGACGTGAGATCGGCCCACCGCCCGAGCAGCGTCGCGGCCGCTCCACTGTCGATGGACTGCGCCGCCGTCGAGAGCCCGTCCGACAGTCCCTCCTCGAGGGTGCGGCCGCCGAGACCCCGGAACGCCGCGATCGCCGCCGCGGCGTTGAGCAGAACTGCGTCGCGGACGGGTCCGGTCTCACCCGCGAGGAGTCGCCGCGCCACCGCGGCGTTCACGTCGGCGTCGCCGCCGCGCAGTTCGTCGAGCGACACCCGTGCGATGCCGATGTCACGGGGGTCGAACTGACGGGTGGTCACCGACCCGTCGGCGACGATGTGCACGGCCGACGTCGTCGACGTCGTCAATTCGTCCAGACCGTCGTCGCCGCGCACCACCAGCGCCGAATTGCCGCGCTGCGCGAGCACACCGGCCACCACCGAGATCAGGCCCGGGAAGGCGCAGCCGATGAGGCCGGCCCGTGGACGGGCCGGGTTGGTGAGCGGTCCGAGCACGTTGAAGACGGTCGGGATGCCGATCTCCTTGCGGGGCGCGCCCGCGAACCGCAGCGCGGGGTGGAACACCGGCGCGAAGCAGAAGCCGATGCCGACCTCCCGCACGCAGCGGGCCACCTCGTCGGGACCGAGATTGATCTTGACGCCGAGCGCCTCGAGAACGTCCGCCCCGCCACTCTTGGAGGACGCCGCCCGGTTTCCGTGCTTGACGACGCGGATGCCGGACGCCGCGACCACCAGTGACGCCATCGTGGAGATGTTCACGGTGTTGGATCGGTCACCACCGGTTCCGACGATGTCGACGACGTCGTCGTCGACGGGAACCTTACGTGCGTGCCCGAGCATCGAGTCGGCCAGGCCGCGCAACTCCTCCGGCGTCTCGCCCTTCATCTTCAGGGCGACGCCGAATGCCGCGATCTGCGCGGACGTGGCGTTGTCGGACATGATCTCGTCCATCGCCCATTTCGCGTCGTCCACCGCGAGGTCACGTCCGTCGGTGAGCGCACCGAGGACCGACGGCCAGGTGCGTGCAGGCAGCACACCGTCGTTGGTCCCCTGAGCAGTCGGGCTCTGCATCGTCGTGTCCCCTTGTACTAGTGGCGGATCCGATCCCTGGCAGCCTAGTCACCGGGCAGATCGGACTCGCGCGCCGGTTGCGTCGCGTCCCATCCGTCGACCGAGCCCCCGAGCCGCTGGGCCAGCCCGGCCATCCTCGACCGTTCCTGGGAACAGTGCAGCGCATCGAGGACCTGGACCCGCTGCAGCACGAGTTCGACCGTCGCGCCGTCCTCGGCCGGGGACGCCTGCCTGTCCGGATCCAGCGGCCGGTAGCCGTCCTGGGCGGCGATCGACACGGCGTCGGCCACCGACGCCGCAGGCAACCGCAAGTGGTGCCGCAGTACCGCTTCCGCGTCGGCGTCCCACCGCGGATCCTCGGCGGCGGCACGGCCCAGCGCGGTCGAGCACGCTTCCACGTCGTCGAAGCTCGAGGCGACGACCACGAGGTCGGGCCGATCCTGATCGAGAGGGGCCTGCTTCCGACTTCCGAACAGTCGCCGCAGCCACCCCGTACTGTTGTCTCCAGAGCGCATGACTCCACCCTTTCACGGTCCGCGACCAGGCTGTCAGCAGGGAGAATCGGACAAGCGGGGCGCCTCGGCGCGCCGAGGGTGGACCCGGGTAGTCGTCTCTTACGACGAAGCGTCATACTTCTGTCTGTGACGAGCGCAGTAGGGACTTCAGGATCAGCAATCACCCAACGCGTGCACTCGCTGAACCGACCTAACATGGTCAGCGTTGGCACCATCGTGTGGTTGTCAAGTGAGCTCATGTTCTTCGCAGGGCTCTTCGCCATGTACTTCGTGGCGCGAGCACAGGCGAATGGGAACTGGCCGCCGGAGCCGACCGAGCTGAATCTGTTCCTCGCCGTGCCGGTGACGCTTGTGCTGATCGCCTCGTCGTTCACCTGCCAGATGGGTGTGTTCGCAGCCGAGCGCGGCGACGTCTTCGGCCTCCGCCGGTGGTACCTCCTGACGTTGGCGATGGGCACCTTCTTCGTCCTCGGACAGGGATACGAGTACATCCACCTCATCGAAGAGGGCACTTCCATCTCCAGCAGCGTGTACGGCTCGGTGTTCTACATGACCACCGGCTTCCACGGTATGCACGTGATCGGCGGCCTCATCGCGTTCGTGTTCCTGATCGCCCGCACCAAGGTCAGCAAGTTCACGCCCGCCCAGGCCACCGCCGCCATCGTCGTCTCGTACTACTGGCACTTCGTCGACATCGTGTGGATCGCCCTGTTTGCCACGATCTATTTCATCCGTTGATCAGCTGAACGCCCCAGGCAGCCCCCTGACGTCCAGTCCGTCCCGACATACCAAAGGGATACAGATGAGTTCATCCCCCCCTCCCGCATCCGACACCACGGCGTCTGCCGCCAAGGCACGCCGCCAGCGGAAGCTCCGCAGGCGCGCCACGGGCGCCCTGGTCCTGATGATGGGACTGGTCAGCGCCGGTTTCCTCGCGTCCGCGTTGACGCCAACCCCGCAGGTGGCCACCGCCACCGATGATCAGGCAGCACTGATCCGCGAGGGCAAGCAGCTGTACGACACCTCGTGCATCACGTGCCACGGCGCCAACCTGCAGGGTGTGCAGGACCGCGGCCCCAGCCTGATCGGTGTCGGCGAGGCCGCCGTGTACTTCCAGGTGTCGTCGGGACGTATGCCCGCTTCGCGCAACGAGGCCCAGGTCGAGCGCAAGCCCGTCAAGTTCGACGCCGAGCAGACGGACGCCATCGGCGCGTACGTCCAGGCCAACGGCGGCGGCCCCACGGTCATTCGTGACGAGAACGGCGAAGTCGCCCAGTCTTCGCTGCGCGGCGGCGACATCGGACGCGGCAGCGAGCTGTTCCGCCTCAACTGCGCGTCCTGCCACAACTTCACCGGGCGCGGCGGCGCGCTCTCGTCCGGCAAGTACGCGCCGGTCCTCGACCCGGCCAACGAGCAGCAGATCTACACCGCGATGGTCACCGGCCCGCAGAACATGCCCAAGTTCTCGGACCGTCAGCTGACCCTCGAGGAGAAGAAAGACATCATCGCCTACATCAAGTCGTCGGGCGAGACGAAGCAGCCCGGTGGCTACGGACTCGGCGGCATCGGTCCCGCCTCCGAGGGCTTGGCCATGTGGGTGGTCGGAATCATCGCTGTCGTCGGTGCAGCACTGTGGATCGGAGCAAGGTCATGAGCGACGCTGGCCAGCCGGGCGGCGCCACGCCAAAGAAGTACACGGATGCAGAACTCGAGAACCTGAGCCGCGACGAACTGGTCGAGCTCGGCACCAACCTCGACCACGTCGATGTCGCGTTCCGCCGCAACCGCTGGGCGGTTCCGGGAACGAAGGCCGAGAAGCGCGCCGAGCGGTCGGTCGCGTTCTGGTTCGCTCTCTCCGGCGTCTCCGCGATCGCATTCATCGCGATCTACCTCTTCTGGCCCTGGGAGTACGCGGGCTCCGGCGAGGAGCACTACTCGGCTTACAGCCTGTACACGCCGCTGATCGGCTTCACCATGGGTCTGGCCATCCTCGGCCTCGGTGTCGGCGCGGTGCAGTTCACCAAGAAGTTCATCCCCGAAGAGGTGTCCATCCAGGACCGCCACGACGGTGGATCGTCCGAGGTCGATCGCAAGACGATCGTCGCGGAACTCGGCGACTCGTTCGACACGTCGACGCTGGGACGCCGCAAGCTGCTCAAGCGGACCCTGATCTTCGGCGGCGGCGCCCTCGGCATCATGTCCGTCATGCCCCTCGGTGGTCTGATCAAGAACCCGTGGGCCAAGCGCGACGACTCCCCGCTGTGGGTGTCGGGATGGACCCCCCGCTACGAGGGCGAGACCATCTACCTGCGCCGCGACACCGGTCGTCCCGAGGACGTCGTCCTGGTTCGCCCCGAAGACCTGGACGCCGGCGCCATGGAAACGGTGTTCCCCTTCCGCGAGTCCGATCGCGGCGACCACGACGCGCTGCTCGAGGCGCTGCGCGGCATCCGCAACGCGACCATGCTCATCCGCCTCCGCACGGAGGACGCGGCAAACGTCACCAAGCGCAAGGGCCAGGAGAGCTTCAACTACGGCGACTACTTCGCCTTCTCGAAGATCTGCACCCACCTCGGCTGCCCCACCTCCCTGTACGAGCAGCAGACCAACCGAATCCTCTGCCCGTGCCACCAGTCGCAGTTCGATGCGCTGACCTACGGAAAGCCGATTTTCGGTCCGGCCGCTCGTGCACTTCCGCAGTTGCCTATTACAGTGAACGAAGAGGGTTTCCTAGTCACAACGGGTGACTACATCGAAGCTCTCGGCCCGGCATTTTGGGAGCGTCGACCGTGACCGACAACAAACCGTCCAAACTGAGCGCGATGGCCACAGGCCAGGCGGAAGCGATGGACTCGCGCTACCACCTCGCAGCGGGAATGCGGCGGCAGATCAACAAGGTCTTCCCCACCCACTGGTCGTTCCTGCTCGGCGAGATCGCGCTGTACAGCTTCATCATTCTGCTGATCTCCGGTGTCTACCTGACCCTGTTCTTCGATCCGTCGATGGCGCACGTCGTCTACAACGGTGCGTACGAGCCACTGCGCGGCGTCACGATGTCCCGCGCGTACGAGACCACGCTGAACATTTCGTTCGAGGTCCGCGGCGGCCTGTTCGTCCGTCAGATCCACCACTGGGCTGCGCTGATGTTCGCGGCGTCGATCGTCGTGCACCTGCTGCGCATCTTCTTCACCGGCGCCTTCCGTCGTCCGCGTGAGGCCAACTGGGTCATCGGCTGCCTGCTTCTGATCCTGGCGATGTTCGAGGGATTCTTCGGATACACGATCCCCGACGACCTGCTGTCCGGCACGGGCCTGCGCGCCGCGTTCTCCGGCATCACGCTGAGCATCCCGATCGCAGGCACCTGGATGCACTGGCTGATCTTCGGCGGCGACTTCCCCGGCGACCTGATCATCCCCCGCCTGTACGTCGCGCACGTCCTGCTGTTCCCGGGCATCATCCTCGCCCTGATCGCCGGTCACCTCGCGCTCGTCTGGTATCAGAAGCACACGCAGTTCCCCGGCCCCGGCCGCACGGAAACCAACGTCGTCGGTGTGCGCATCCTCCCGGTGTTCGCCGTCAAGTCGGGTGCGTTCTTCGCGATCACGTTCGGTGTTCTCGCCGTCATGGGTGGCGTGCTGCAGATCAACCCGGTCTGGACCATCGGCCCCTACAACCCGTCGCAGGTGTCGGCAGGTTCGCAGCCCGACATCTACATGATGTGGACGGACGGCCTGGCCCGTCTGTGGCCGGCATGGGACATCTACCTGTTCAACCGCTACACCATCCCGTCGGTGTTCGCCGTCGCGTTGATCATGGGTCTGGTGTTCACGGTCCTGATCGCCTACCCGTGGATCGAGAAGCGTCTGACCAAGGACGATGCTCACCACAACCTGCTGCAGCGTCCGCGCGACGTTCCGGTGCGTACCGCGATCGGTGCGATGGCGATCGCGTTCTACGCCGTCCTGACGATCTCGTGCATCAACGACATCATCGCGTACCACCTGAGCATCTCCCTGAACGCGATGACGTGGATCGGCCGTATCGGCATGGTGCTGCTGCCTCCGATCGCCTTCTTCGTCGCCTACCGGTTCTGCCTGGGTCTCCAGCGCAGCGACCGTGAGGTCCTCGAGCACGGCATCGAGACCGGCATCATCAAGCGGATGCCGAACGGTCAGTACATCGAGATCCACCAGCCGCTCGGCCCGGTCGACGACCACGGTCACCCGATCCCGCTCGAGTACCAGGGTGCGACCGTCCCGAAGAAGATGAACAAGCTCGGTTCCGCCGGCAAGCCCGGTTCCGGCAGCCTCGTCACGGCCGACCCGGTCGAGGAGAGCCTGGCGCTCGAGCACGCCCTGCACCACGGCGAGCACGAGCAGCTCACGATGCTGCGGGAGTACCAGGACCGTGCCCACGGCAACGGTTCGCCGACCTCCGGCAACGGATCGTCCGGCAACGGCGAGGCGCACTAGCCTCACCTCCGCAACCGACCAGAGCCCCGAACCACTTCCGGTTCGGGGCTCTGGTCGTGTATCTGGACCGTGCGCGCTCCCCTCCCCCGCGGCTGCGCACGGAACACGAGTACGACCGCCCCGAGGCAGACGAGAAGTCCGAGCGCGGTGAGGCCCCCGAACGGCTCGCCGAACATCACGGCTCCCCAGATCGCCGTCACCGGCGCCATCAGGAACATCAGGGCATTGACCCGCGTGATCCCGCTCCGGCGCAGCACGAGCCAGTACAGGCCGTAGCCGCCGACGGTGGACAGGACGATCAGCCACGCGACCGACCACCAGAACGGTGCCGTCGCCGGCGGCGACAGCTTTCCGTCGAACGCCGCGAAAGCGGTGAACAGCGCGGCGCTGGTCGCGCAGTGCACCGTGAGGGCCACTGAGGGGTCGGTGTCGTCGGGTGACCGGCTCTCCACGAATGTCGCGGCCACCAGCGACAGCATTCCGGCGAACGGCACGAGGTATGCCCACCACGGCACGCCGGAGGCCGCGGTGGCGTCGCCGGCGGTGACGATCACGACACCCGTCAGTCCGAGCAGCAGCCCCCACCACTGCCTCGCCGCGACGTTCTGACCGAGCAGTGGGCCTGCCAGCACGGCGACGACCAGGGGCTGGGTGCCGTCGATCAGTGCGGTGGTGCCGGTCGAGACGCCGAGTCCGATCGCCTGGTAGACGGTCAGCAGATACCCGGTCTGCGACAGCGCGCCCACCACCACCCCACGGCGGAGCGCACGGAATCCGATTCCCCGCCACCGAAGGCGTCGGAACAGCGCCGCGCCCAGTACGAGCGCGGCGGCCAGTGGGAGGAACCGCCAGGTCAGCACCGTGAGCGGATCTGCGTCCCCGGCGCCGAGTTTGGCCCCGATGAAACCGGAACTCCAGCACACGACGAACATCACGGCGAACAACACGTTCACGACGAACCACCACCCAGTAAACAGATCGGTTTACTTCCTGAAAGTACACCGATCTGTATACTTTTGCCATGGAGTCTGTGCAGCAACCGCAGCGCGTGACGCTGACGCCGGGCGCGCGACGAGCGCTGGCCGCGGCGGACCGACTGTTCTACGAGCGGGGAATCCACGCGGTCGGCGTCGATCTCATCGCCGCAGAAGCCGGCGTCACGAAGAAGACGCTCTACGACCGTTTCGGCTCGAAGGAACAGATCGTGGTCGAGTACCTCGCCGACCGGGACCAGCGGTGGCGGGCGTTTCTCGCCGGCCATCTCGACACCGTCGGCGACTCACCCGAACTGCGGCTGACGGCGATCTTCGACGCGTCCCGCGAATGGACCGCGGAGAACAGCGCGAAGGGATGCAGCATGGTCAACGCACACGCGGAGATCAGTGACCCGTCACATCCGGCCTACGCGATCATCATCGGCCAGAAGCGGTGGATGCTCGACCTTTTCACCGATGTGTGCCGGGACGCGTCGGTGCGCGATCCGGAGACACTCGCGCGCACCGTCATGCTGCTCCACGAGGGCGCCCTGGTCGCACACGGGTTGCAGGTGTTCCCCGATGCGGTGCGACTCGCGTCCGAACAGGCCGCAGCCCTCCTCGCCGCGGCGGCCGCCCGGAACCGCGAAGCCTGACGACGAAAAGCGAAGGCGCCGAACCCCAGAGGGATTCGGCGCCTTCGCCGTCACAAAAGTGTGTGGACTAGTGCTTCTCGGGCCCGACGTAGTACTCGAAGACGAGACCCGCAGCGGCGGCCAGCACGGCAACCACGGCGACCACCAGCATCCACGGCTGGAAGAACGCCATCGAGACGGCGACGAACGCGGCCGCGGCGGCGAGCAGGATCGGCCAGTAGCTACCGGGGCTGAAGAAGCCCAGGTCGCCTGCGCCGTCGGCGATCTCCGCGTCCTCGTAGTCCTCGGGACGGGTGTCGAGGCGACGGGCGACGAACCGGAAATACGTTCCGATGATCAGCGTCAGTCCCGCCGACAGGCAGATGCCCGTCAGACCCGCCCACTCGATACCGGTTCGTGAAACGGCGGTGAAGACGCCGTAGACGATCGCGACGAGAATGAAGAATACCGTCAGGATCTCGAAGAGCTTGGCTTCGATCTTCATATCAGCACTTGTCCTTGGTCAGTGAGGTATCAGCAGCAGGTTCAGTTACCTTCGACACCGCTCGCCTGCTTGTAGCCGCGGTCGGTGGTGAAGGGAGACGTCGACGTCGCGACGGGGGACTCGCCGATGGCCTGCAGAGCCTCCGCCGTGGTCAGATCCCGGCCGCCCTCGCTCGCCGGCTTGCGCAACTCGATGTACTGCGCGAACTTGTCCGGGCTCACGGCACGAACCTCGAAGTTCATCATCGCGTGGAACGTGCCGCACATCTCGGCGCAGCGCCCGACGAAGGCACCTTCCTTCTCGATCTCACTGATCTGGAAGACGTTGTCGGAGTGGTTCTCCTTGGGGTTCGGGTTCACGTCACGCTTGAACAGGAACTCCGGCACCCAGAAGGCGTGGATGACGTCAGCCGAGGCCAGTTCGAACTGGATCCTCTTGCCGGTCGGCAGGACGAGGATCGGAATCTCGTTGCTCGAACCGACCGTCTCGATCTTGTCGTAGTGCAGGTACGACAGGTCCTGGGGCGTCTTGCCGTGGATCGGCCCGGGCAGGGCGTGCTCACCCTCGCCCTCCGCCTCGGGCGCCGATGCGGACTCGACGGCGGCCTGCGCCTCCTGGTCGACACCGTCGTACAGGCCGCCACCTTCACCGAGATCGATGGAGCGGTAGCCGAACTTCCAGTTCCACTGGTACGCAGTGACATCCACCACCACGTTCGGGTTGTCCTCCTTCTCGAGGACATGGTTCTGCACGACCACCGTGAAGTAGAACAGCACGGCGATGATGACGAACGGAACCGCGGTGTACGCCAGCTCCAGCGGCACGTTGTATGCCGTCTGACGCGGGAACTCGGGTGAGTCCTTCTTCTTGCGGTGGAAGATCACCGCCCAGAAGGTGAGTCCCCACACCAGCACACCCATGACGAGGGCGGCGATAACCGACCAGGTCCACAGTTCACGCATGCGGTGCGCCTGCGGGGTTACGCCCGAAGGCCACCCGAAACGAAGCACCTCGTTGTCGATTGAACAACCCGACAGCAGCAAGGCAGCAATGCCCAAAGATACTGCCAACCCTGCCCGCCGAAGGATCCGACCTTGCGCCACGTTCACGCCTTCCTGATCGCCGCAAATTCCACTAGGGCACACCCGATGGGAAGGCCCAATTACTACGCAGCGTAGACCAAAGGTGGCGGCTCTCCATCCTCGGGTCGGGCGATGTGTCGCTGTCGTTGCCGCGGCGGTACCGGTGTTCGGGCCGCGGCGGTGCCGGCGACGGCCCGAACCGGACGCGTCGGCAATCTGCGGCATACTTTCCGGCAGAGATCCCTGACCCCTCCACCTCGTGGAGCCTTCCAAGATTCTGAATTGAGGTACCGGACGCTGTGTGCGGACTGCTCGGGCTACTGACCTCTGGAGAAACCAGCGACAACGCCGTCTCACAGGTCGACCAGGCGATGCACTGCCTGCGGCACCGTGGGCCGGACGAGCACGGGACCTGGCACGACGACCACCTGGTCTTCGGGTTCAATCGGCTGTCGATCATCGACATCGAACACTCCCACCAGCCACTGCGGTGGGGTCCGGCGGAGAATCCGGAACGCTACGCGCTGACGTTCAACGGCGAGATCTACAACTACCTCGAAGTGCGGGCCGAACTCGCGGAGCAGTTCGGTGCGCAGTTCGTCACCGAGGGCGACAGCGAGGCCATCGTCGCCGCGTTCCACTACTGGGGTGAAGACGCCGTCCGTCGCCTGCGCGGCATGTTCGCGTTCGCGATCTGGGACACCGAGACGCGGGAGTTGTTCATCGCCCGCGATCCGTTCGGCATCAAACCGCTGTTCCTGGCGACGGGCACCGGCGGCACCGCATTCGGTAGCGAGAAGAAGAGCCTGCTGGAACTGGCGAGCCTGATCGGCATCGGCACCGAACTCGATCCGCGTGCGGTCGAGCACTACACCGTCCTCCAGTACGTGCCGGAGCCGGAAACCCTCCACAAGCAGATCCGCCGGCTCGAGTCCGGGTGCTTCGCGCGGGTGCGGCCGGGCGAAGCACCCGTGATCACCCGCTATTTCGCACCCACGTTCCCGGTGCGTCCGTTCGCCGCCGGCACCGAGCAGGCCCGGTACCGCGAGATCGCGGAGGCGCTCGAGGACTCGGTCGCCAAGCACATGCGCGCCGACGTGACCGTCGGCTCGTTCCTGTCGGGCGGCATCGATTCGACGGCCATCGCGGCGCTCGCGATGCGCCACAACCCGAACCTGATCACGTTCACCACCGGTTTCGAGCGTGAGGGCTACTCCGAGGTCGACGTCGCGGCCGAATCCGCCGAGGCGATCGGCGCACGGCACGTGGTGAAGGTGGTCAGCCCCGCCGAGTTCGCCGCCGCCATCCCCGAGATCGTGTGGTACCTCGACGACCCGGTCGCCGACCCCGCTCTGGTTCCGCTGTGGTTCGTGGCGAAGGAGGCACGCAAGCACGTCAAGGTCGTGCTGTCCGGTGAGGGCGCCGACGAACTGTTCGGCGGCTACACCATCTACCGCGAGCCGATTTCGCTGAAGCCGTTCGAGTACCTGCCCAAGGGCCTGCGCAGGGCCGCCGGGAAGCTGTCCGAACGCATCCCCGACGGCACCCGCGGCAAGAGCCTGCTCAATCGCGGTTCGCTGACCCTGGAGGAGCGGTACTACGGCAACGCGCGCAGCTTCAACGACGCGCAGTTGCGCGCCGTCCTGCGCGACTTCCGGCCCGAGTGGACGCACCGTGACGTCACCGACCCGATCTACGCGCAGTCTCAGGGGTGGGATCCGGTGGCCCGGATGCAGCACCTGGACCTGTTCACGTGGTTGCGCGGCGACATCCTGGTCAAGGCCGACAAGATGACGATGGCCAATTCGCTCGAACTGCGGGTGCCGTTCCTCGATCCGGAGGTCTTCGACGTGGCGTCGCGGGTGCCGCTGGATCAGAAGATCACCAAGAGCACCACCAAGTACGCGCTGCGTCAGGCGCTGGAGGGGATCGTCCCCGGCCACGTGCTGCATCGGGCGAAGCTGGGCTTCCCGGTGCCGTTGCGGCACTGGCTGCGCGGCACCGAACTGTTCGACTGGGCGCACGAGCAGATCGCGGCTTCGGGCACCGATCACCTGCTCGACAAGGTCGCGATCACGAAGATGCTGAACGACCACCGGGACGGCGTGTCCGATCACAGCCGTCGACTGTGGACCGTCCTGATCTTCATGGTCTGGCACGGCATTTTCGTGGAGAACCGCATCGTCCCGGAGATCGCCGAGCCGGCGTACCCGGTCTCGATCTAGGCGCTTCGCGCCCGTGAGTGGTTGACGAGTCCAGGGACTCGTCAACCACTCACGGGCGGCGGAGCCGCCTTACGGCAGAATCGCGGCGATCTCGTCCGCGGCGGTGGAGCCGTAGGCATCCGCGAGGCGCTTGACAGCCTCGTCGCGGTCGAACGTCCATTCCTGGGTTCCGGTGGTCTCCAGTACCAGCACGGCCACCAGCGACCCCAGTTGCGCGGAACGCTCGAAGCTCAGGCCTGCGCTGTGCGCGAGGAGGAATCCGGCCCGGAATCCGTCACCGACACCGGTCGGGTCGACCTTGGCCTTCTCGGGGACGACAGCGACCCGGGTGCAGTTGCCTTCGGCGTCGACGATCTCGACACCCTTGGACCCGAGCGTCGTGACGCGGACACCGACCTGTGCGCGGATCTCCTCCTCGGACAGTCCGGTCTTCTGCTGCAGCAATCCCCACTCGTACTCGTTCGTGAACAGGTATTTCGCGCCACGAATCAGCGCCGCCGCCTCCTCGCCATTCAGGCGCGCGAGTTGCTGCGACGGGTCGGCGGCGAACGGGATGTCCAGTCGGCGGCATTCCTCGGTGTGGCGGATCATCGCCTCGGGGTCGTTGGCGCCGATCAGGACCAGCTCGAGCGTGTCGGCGTCCGGTGCGATGCCGGACAGTTGGATCTCGCGGGCCTCGCTCATCGCCCCGGGATAGAACGAGGCGATCTGCGCCATGTCCTCATCCGTGGTGCACACGAAACGCGCGGTGTGCGCGGTGGTCGAGATCCGGACGGCGGTGCAGTCGACACCGTTGCCCTCGAGCCACTGGCGGTAGTCCGCGAAGTCGGCTCCGACAGCCCCCACCAGCAGCGGGGAACCACCGAGGACGCCCATGGCGTAGGCGATGTTGCCGCCCACTCCCCCGCGCCGGACTACGAGGTCGTCGACCAGGAAGCTCAACGAGATGTGGCTGAGCTGATCGGCGAGCAGTTGCTCGGCGAACCGGCCCGGAAACCGCATCAGGTGGTCGGTGGCGATGGAACCGGTTACCGCAATTGTCACGGGCGGATGCCTTTCGATGAGTTCGGTCGGGATTTCTCACCGTACCCCGGCGTACCACCATGTTCGGTCGGCAGCACGACGACTCGGGACGGCGTGGTCGGGCACGAAAAAAGTCTGACGCGGCAGCCGGTCGGCGCCGCGTCAGACTTGTCGATTCAGTTGTGCTTCGTCCCGGGACTCAGTTGAAGGAGTCGCCGCAGGCGCACGAACCGGTCGCGTTGGGGTTGTCGATGGTGAAACCCTGCTTCTCGATGGTGTCGACGAAGTCGATCGAGGCACCCTCGACGTACGGCGCGCTCATCCGGTCCACCGCGAGGGCGACGCCACCGAAGTCCACGATCAGGTCGCCGTCCAGGTTGCGGTCGTCGAAGAAAAGCTGGTAACGCAGTCCTGCGCAGCCGCCGGGTTGCACGGCGATACGCAGTGCGAGGTCGTCACGACCTTCCTGATCGAGCAGCGCCTTCGCCTTGGCGGACGCGGCTTCGGTCATCTTGACGCCGTGGACGGCGGTCTCGTTCTGCACAGTCATGGGCTCTCCCTGTAGTTCGTAACAAACCCGTGAACGCTTCAACGGTACTCCGCGCCCGACTTATTCCCGGGTTCCCTTCACTGCGGCAGCGTCCGCAGATCGATCCACGTCCATGGTATCCGACGTCGGGGTTTCGGGTTACTGCCGTGCGGCTGTGCCGTCCCATCCACGGGCTGCGGCGGCGGCGAGGTCTCTCAGCTGCGCGTATGCGTCCGACATCGCGAGTTCGACCGACCCGGCGTGGTCCGCCAGGGACAGCGCGTCGTCGATGCCCGCGCGGTCCAGATCGGCGGTGTCGAGGAGCACCTGCCCCGCCAGGACGAGCGTCGCGATGGCCCGCCTGCGGGCTGCGGCGGCGAGCGCGATCACGAGTTTGCCGCGCAGCGACTGCTGGTCGAGGCGACCTTCGCCGGTGATCACGAGCTGCGCGGAGGCGAGTTGCCGGTCCTGCCGGGTGCGCTGGGCGACCACGTGGGCGCCGGATTCGCGGGTCCCACCGAGCGCGAGCAGCGCGGCGCCGATACCACCCGCGGCTCCGGCTCCGGCCTCGGCCGCGACGTCCCGGGCGGTCGCCCGGTGCAGTTGCCCGGCCCACGCGGTGTTCCGGTCCTCGAGGAAGGCGACGGTGCCGGGGTCGGCACCCTTCTGCGGCCCGAACACGCGGGCGGCGCCGTGCTCGCCGAGCAGCGGGTGTTCGACGTCGGTCGCGGCCACCAGTTCCACCGCGCGCAGCCGGGCGACAGCGGCGTCCGCACTGCCGAATCCCTCCGCGAGGGATTCGACGAGGCCGCGGCCGCCGTCGGTGCAGCTGCTGCCGCCGAGACCGACGACGATTCTGCGGGCTCCGGCGTCGAGGGCCGCCACCACGAGCTGCCCGACGCCCCGGCTGTGCGCGTCTCGGGCGGTGCGGGGCGTCGGCGGTCCGCCGAGCAAGCCGAGCCCACAGGCCTGGGCGGATTCGAGGTAGGCGTCGGTGCCGTCGAGGAGCCAACGGGCGGGGACGTCGACGCCGAGTGGACCTTCCACCACCGTGGTCCGGACGGTGCCGCCCGCTGCGGCGACCACGTCCACGAAGCCGGGGCCGCCGTCGGACTGCGGGGCCTCGATCAGCTGGTCGTCCGGGCGCACGGCCGACCATCCCGCCGCGATGGCGGCGGCCGCCTCGACGGCGGTCAGCGTCTCACCGAAGGAGTCCGGTGCGATCAACACTCGCATCGGCGAAGTGTATGGCGACGGGCGCGACCCGGCATTTCGATGTGAGGGCAATTTTCCACTCGGTGGCGTCTTCCCATAGTCTGGAAGGGTGAAATTGCTACGCCGCGGTGATTCGGACGATTCAGACAAGCGGGACGTCGAGGTCGCCGAGTCGTCCACGGCCCAGGAGGCGGAGTCCGTCGAGCAGGCGGGCAAGGGCCGCCCGACCCCCAAGCGGCGTGACGCAGAGTCGAAGCGTCGCGGACCGGTTGCGCCCGCACCCCTGACCGCGAAAGAGGCCCGGGCCCGCAAGAAGGCGACCCGCGGCAGCAAGGAAGAGCGCAAGGTTGCCGCGGCGGAGCGACGCGCCACCGCCGCCGAGCGACGCAACCGCATGCTCGCCGGCGAGGACAAGTACCTTCTCCCCCGCGACAAGGGCCCGGTCCGCGCGTACGTCCGGGACATCGTCGACGCCCGGCGCAACCTGGTCGGCCTGTTCATGCCGCTGGCGCTCGTGCTCATCATGGCGATGTTCGTCAGCCCGGCCCTGCAGGCGATCGTGACGCTCGCCATGCTCATCATGATGATGTTCATGGCCATCGAGGGTGTCTGGCTGGGCCGCAAGATCAACAATCAGGTGCGGGAACGCTTCCCGGACACCCCCGACGGCGGTTTCAAGCTCGGCTGGTACGCGTTCGTGCGGGCGTCGCAGATCCGCAAGCTGCGGGCCCCCAAGCCGCGGGTGCGGCCCGGCGACGCCATCTGACGGTCAGTTGTGGGGCGCGCGGTGCGTCGCGGCGAGCAGCCGCCCCAGTTCGGCGTCGCGGTCGTGCGACAGGTCCGCCAGGGGATCGGCAGGCCGGAAGAAGTTGTCGCGGTAGCTGTTCCGCAGCCGCGAATGGAGTGGACCCAGGTGCCGACCGGCGTATGTCACGGCCGCTTGCAGCACGAGGAGAAGTGCAACGAGGACGAGGAATTCGGTCATGGCTGAAATTCTCCGCTCGTCCACTTCCCGCCAACAGTGGCGGAATTGACGTTCTTCGTCAAAATACTGCCACGTCGGCGGGTTGGTAGCGTTTCCCTCCGTGCCCACCGCCGATCCCCGGGACCACCCGGGTCACCCGTACCAGCCCTCGCGAACGCTGGTACTCGGTGGTGCACGGTCCGGTAAATCCGCGCATGCCGAGGAACTGACCCAGGCCCTGGCCGGGGCGGGCCGGGTGCGCTACGTCGCCACCAGCCACCGCGACCCCGACGACCAGGACTGGGAGCACCGGGTCGCCGAGCACCGCGATCGGCGCCCCGACAGCTGGGTCACCGTGGAAACCGCGCACCGTCGCGACCTCGCCGATCAACTTCGTGCCCGCACCGACGCTACGGCGACCCTCGTCGACGATCTCGGCACCTGGCTCACCGTCGAACTCGACGGCGCCGCCGCCTGGGATTCGCCGCGGGGCACCATCGGGCCCCGCACGGACGACCTGGTCGCGAGCGTCCGCGACTACCGCGGGGCACTCGTGCTGGTGACCCCCGAGGTGGGGCTCGGCGTCGTCCCGGAGACCCGGTCCGGTCGCCTGTTCCGCGACGAGATCGGCGCCCTCAACTCGCGGCTCGCGCAGGTCTGCGATCGCGTGGTCCTCGTCGTGGCCGGGCTGACCATGACCCTGAAAGACGATCCCCCACGTGCGTCGTGCGGGGCAGATTCCACTCGAGCGAGAGGCCAAGCGTGACCAGCGAGTCCGTGAGCACCGACCCCGGTCGGTTCGAACCCGTCACCCCACCCGACGAAGGGATTCGCGCGCAGGCCGAGGCCCGTCAGCTTCAGCTCACCAAACCGGCCGGATCGCTCGGACGTCTGGAGACGCTGGCGTGCTGGGCCGCGGCCTGCCAGGGCGTCTGCCCACCCGCCCCGTTCGCACGGGCACGGGTGGTGGTGTTTGCCGGCGACCACGGCGTGGCACGGACCGGCGTCTCGGCGTATCCGCCCGAGGTGACAGCGCAGATGGTCGCCAACTTCGTCGGCGGCGGGGCGGCCGTCAACGCTCTCGCGAACCGGGCGGGCGCCGGCGTGCGCGTCGTCGACCTGTCGGTCGACGGCGACACGGATCCGTCGGTGTCCGCGTTCAAGATTCGGCGCTCGTCGGGGGCGATCGACCGCGAGGACGCGCTCACACACGAAGAGACCCTGAAGGCCATCGAGGCCGGACGATCGATCGCCGACTCCGAAATCGATTCCGGCGCAGACCTGTTGATCGCCGGCGACATGGGAATCGGCAACACCACACCGGCCACCGTTCTCATCGCCGCGCTGACGGACACCGAACCGGTCGCGGCGGTCGGCCGGGGCACCGGTGTCGACGACGCCGGCTGGATCCGGAAGACGGCGGCGATCCGCGACGCGCTGCGCCGCGCCCGGCCGGTGGTCCGGGACACGGTGGCGCTCCTGCGCACGGTGTCGGGCGCCGACCTCGCCGCGATGGCCGGGTTCCTCGCGCAGGCCTCCGCCCGCAGGACGCCGGTGATCCTCGACGGCGTCGTCGTGACCGCGGCCGCGATGGTTGCGGAGGAACTGGCGCCCGGCGCCCGCGCGTGGTGGCTGGCCGGCCACCGTTCCACCGAACCGGCCCACACGATCGCGCTGAAGCATTTGCAACTCGACCCCCTCCTCGAACTCGACATGCGACTCGGCGAGGGGTCCGGTGCCGTCACCGCACTGCCGATCCTTCAGGCCGCCGTCGCGACACTCGCGGAGATGGCGACGTTCGCAGAAGCCGGGGTCAGCACCCGCGACGCCGAAGACGGCTCCGAAACCCGGACCGACTCCGGCACCGGGACCGACTCCGCCGCCGACACCGCGGGCTGACCGTGACGGGCGTGCTGCTCGCCTTCTCCTGGCTGACCGTCCTCCCCCTGCGCGGACCGGACACCGTCGACCGCGCGGCGGGAGGCCGCGCGATCCGCGCGGCGCCGGTGACGGGGATCGCGCTGGGCGCCCTGGCCGCGGGGCTGCTGTGGGTGCTCGTGTCCGCCGGTCTCGACCCCGCCCTCGCCGGCCTGGTGACGGTCGGGGCGCACGCCCTCGCCACCCGCGGCATGCACGTCGACGGACTGTCCGACACCGTCGACGGGCTCGGCTGCTACGGGCCGCCGGAGCGGGCGCGGGCCGTGATGCACAGCGGTGGTGCGGGACCGTTCGGGGTGTGCGCCCTGGTGATCTGCCTGGGCGCGCAGGGGCTGGCGTTCGGATCTCTCGCCGCCGCAGGACAGTTCGCGGGTGTGGCCGTCGCCGTGGCGGCCGGGCGGGTGGCGGTCGTGTTCGCCTGCCGCCGCGGAATCCCCGCGTCCTCCACGGAAGGGTTCGGCGCGCTGGTCGCCGAAACCCAGTCGCCGTGGACCGGACTCGCCTGGACCGTTCCGCTCCTCGCGGCGGGCGCGTGGTGCATCTCGCCGGGGTGGCAGGGACCGGTCGTCGTGGCGGTGGCGCTGACACTCACCGCACTGCTGGTGGGCCACTGCGTCCGGCGATTCGCCGGCCTGAACGGTGACGTGCTCGGAGCCGCGCTCGAGATCACCGTCACCGTCTCGGCGATCGGTCTCGCTTTCTGACCGACCGCCGCAACGGCTCAGCGCAGTCGACCGCCGCAACGGCTCAGCGCAGTTTGGTCATCCAGCCGTGGGTGTCGGCGAACGTTCCCCGCTGAATTCCGGTCAGCGTGTCGCGCAGGGCCATGGTGACCTCGCCGGGCTCGCCGTCGGCGATCGTGAATTCACCTTCGGCGGACTTGACCCGGCCGACGGGCGTGATGACCGCCGCCGTTCCGCACGCGAACACCTCGGTGATCTCGCCGGACTTCGTCTTGGTGCGCCATTCGTCGGTGCTGATCCGCCGCTCCTCCACCGCGAAACCGGCGTCGATCGCGAGGGTCAGCAGCGAATTGCGGGTGATCCCCGGCAGCAGCGAACCGGACAGGGACGGCGTCACGAGGCGGGCGTCGGATCCGGAGCCGAACACGAAGAAGAGGTTCATGCCACCCATCTCCTCCACGTACGACCGCTCGATCGCGTCGAGCCACACCACCTGGTCGCAACCCTCGTCGGCGGCCTGCGCCTGCGCGAGGAGCGACGCCGCGTAGTTGCCGGCGAACTTGGCGGCACCGGTGCCGCCGGGTGCGGCCCGGACGTACTCCGTCGACAGCCACACGCTGACCGGCTTCACCCCCCGCGGGAAGTACGCGCCCGCGGGCGAGGCGATCAGCAGGTAGCGGTACTCGTCGGCCGGACGCACACCGAGACCGGCCTCGGTGGAGAACATGAACGGGCGCAGGTACAGCGCGTCCTCACCGCCGGCCGCGGGCACCCACTCGTGGTCCAGCTCGAGCAGTTCGGTGATCGACTTGACGAACAACTCCTCCGGCAGCTCGGGCATCGCGAGACGGCGAGCCGACGTCGCGAGCCGCTCGGCGTTCGCCTCGATGCGGAACGTCGAGATGCCGCCGTCCGGCTGCCGGTACGCCTTCAGACCCTCGAAGATGGCCTGTCCGTAGTGCAGGACCATCGCGGCGGGGTCGAGCTGGAGCGGCCCGTACGGCTCCACCTTCGCGTCGTGCCAGCCGAGCTCCGTGGAGTAGGTGATCGACGCCATGTGGTCGGTGAAGTACCGGCCGAATCCGGGCGCCGCCAGTATCTCTCGCCGTACCTCGTCGGAGGTGGGGGCGGGATGCGGGACGCGAACGAACTCGGTGACACCTGTCATGCTCGTGATCTTATCGAACGCCTTCCTCCGCCCCACCGCCGACAGGTCGTCCGCGACAGGTGCTTACTTGGTGTTGATCTCCACGAACGGCGGGGACACCACCTCGGCGCGCAGCGAGCGCCCCCGGACGTCCACGGAGATCTCGTCTCCGGCCGACACCCCGGACCCGGAATCGAGCAGCGCCAGCGCGATCCCGACCTTGAGCGTGGGCGAGAACGTGCCCGACGTGGTCTCGCCGATCGACTCGCCGTCGCGGAGCACGGTCTGACCGGCGCGCAGGACCCCGCGGTCCAGCGCCTTGATGCCCCACAGCCTGCGGGCCGGGCCGGACGCTTTCTCGTCGGCGAGAGTCTCCCTGCCCCAGAACTTCGGCTTCTTCCAGCCGATCGCCCAGCCGCAGCGCGCCTCGAGCGGCGAGATCTCGAGCGACAACTCGTGCCCGTGCAGCGGGTACCCCATCTCGGTGCGCAGCGTGTCCCGGGCGCCGAGACCGGCGACCTGGCCGCCGTGAGCGCGAACCTGCTCGACCGCCGCCCGGAACAACTTCTCGCTGTCTTCCCAGCGTGGCAGCAGCTCGAAGCCGATCTCGCCGGTGTACCCGCTGCGGCAGACACGGACGGGAACGCCGTCCCAGGTGGCGTCCGTGAAGGCCATGTAGTCGATGTCGGTCGGCAGGCCGAGCGCGGTGAGCACCTCTACCGACTTCGGCCCCTGCACGGCGATCACGCCGAAGTCCCGGTGCTGGTCCTCCACAGTGACCCCGTCGGGGGCGGCGGCGGCCAGTGCCGCGACCACGTCCGCGGTGTTGGCCGCGTTGGGGACGAGGAACACCTCGTCGGGGCCCACGTAGTAGGCGATCAGATCGTCGATCACTCCACCCGACGGCGTGCAGCACAGCGTGTACTGCGCTTTGCCGGGCCCGATCTTGTCGAGGTCGTTGGTCAGCGCCGAGTTCACGAACGCGGCGGCGCCGCTGCCCCGCACGAGGGCCTTGCCGAGGTGGCTGACGTCGAACACTCCGACCGATTCACGGACCGCGGTGTGTTCGGCGACGGTGCCGGCATACGACACGGGCATCTCCCAGCCACCGAACGGAGCGAACGTGGCCCCGAGTTCGACGTGGACGGCGTGGACGGGCCCCTGCGACAACTGCTCCTCGGTCATGCGCCTCAACCTATCGGACCTCCGGGTAGACGCGCACCGGGTAGCCGACGACGGCGGAGCACTACCATCGGGACGGACGTCGGCCACCCGGCACCACTCATCCCCCACCGCTGCAGGAGAGACACCGTGAGCACTCGCACAGCCCGACCCCTCGGACCACAACTCGCACTGGCCGGCACCGTCGGCAAGCGCGTGGACGTGTTGGTGATCGGACTGACGTCGAGCCCGGACGGCCCCGAAATCGCGCTCGGAGACGGCATCGTCGACGAATCGGTGCTGACCGACCTGCTCGACACGCTCGTCGCGGTGGGCGCCTCCGGCAAGGCCGAGGAGACCACCCGCATCCCGGCACCCGGCACGCTGCCGGTCGACAGCGTGCTCGCCGTCGGACTCGGTTCGGCCGAGAAACTCGACGCCGAGCAGATCCGCAAGTCCGCGGGCGCCGCGGCGCGTTCGCTCAGCGGTGTCGGCACTGTCGCGACCACCCTGTCCGTGCTCGATCTCGGTGCGGCAGCCGAAGGTTTCGCCCTCGGCGCGTACCGGTTCACCGAATTCAAGTCCGCGAAGTCCGCACCCGGCCCGGACGCACAGCCCGTCTCCCGGGTGGAGCTGCTGGTGTCGTCCCCGCGGGCGAAGGAGGCGAAGGACACCCTCGCACGCTCGTCGGCGATCGCCGAAGCCGTCGCCACCGCACGCGAATTCGTCAACACACCCCCGAGCCACCTCTTCCCCGCCGAATTCGCCGACCGCGCAAAGACACTCGGCACCGACGCGGGACTGAAGGTCGAGGTCCTGGACGAGAAGGCGCTCGAAAAGAACGGGTACGGCGGCATCCTCGGAGTAGGCAAGGGCTCGTCCCGCCTGCCGCGACTGGTCCGCCTCAGCTACTCCGCCAAGAAGCGGAACGCCCCCAAGGTCGCGCTCGTCGGCAAGGGCATCACGTTCGACACCGGCGGCATCTCCATCAAGCCCGCCGCAGGCATGGAGAACATGACGTCCGACATGGGCGGCGCCGCAGCCGTTGTCGCGACCGTGGTCCTCGCCGCCAAACTCGGACTGCCCGTTGACGTCACCGCCACCGTCCCGATGGCCGAGAACATGCCGTCGTCCACCGCGCAGCGCCCCGGCGACGTCCTCACCCAGTACGGCGGAACCACGGTGGAGGTCATCAACACCGACGCGGAGGGACGCCTCGTCCTCGCCGACGCCATCGTCCGCGCCTGCGAGGACGAACCCGACTACCTGATCGACACGGCGACGCTTACCGGCGCGCAGATGGTGGCACTGGGCAACCGGACCCCCGGCGTCATGGGCACCGACGAGTTCCGCGACCGCGTCGCCGCCATCTCCCAGACGATCGGTGAGAACGCGTGGGCCATGCCGATGCCCGCCGAACTGCGCTCGGACCTCGACTCGAAGATCGCCGACCTCGCCAACGTCACGAATCACCGCTGGGGCGGCATGCTCGCGGCGGCCCTGTACCTGAAGGAGTTCGTCGCCGACGGCGTCCAGTGGGCGCACATCGACGTTGCCGGACCGGCCTACAACTCGTCGGGACCGTGGGGTTACACCGGCCGCGGCGGCACCGGCGTGCCGGTGCGCACCATGATCTCGGTGATCGAGGACATCGCCGCCAACGGTTAGGCCCTCCGGGCTCGTGCGCCTTTCCGGTTGTTCCAGCAACCACAAAGGCGCACGGGCGGCGGAGCCGCCTACAGGTCGCGTTCGCGCTCCCGCTTCCGCTCGATGCGGCGCCGCGCGTCGTGGTCGCGCATCCGCTGCGGGTAGCCGGTCTTGCGGACGTCGTACACCGGGATGCGGAGATCCTCCCCGAGTTTGCGGGCGCCGCGTTCGCCGCCCACCCGGCGCCGGGTCCACTCGCCGTCCGCCGCGACGAGCACGACGGTGACTTCGGTCACTGTCGTCCGGGGTTCCACGTACGCCTCTACACCGAGGTGCGTGCGAGTCCAGTTCGCGAGATGGGCGGCATCCTCCGGGGACGCCTGAGATCGGCCGGACCGAGGCCGCGAGAAACGGTCGAACAACCCCACGTCGAGCCTCCTCGAGTGCGTACGCGGGATGGCGCCCGCGATGTCCTCCAAGTTTGCCAGCGAACGTCCGGTTTCCGCCGCGCACGAAAACTACCGGCCAGTAGGGATTACGTCGCGACACACCGGAGTCGTCGGGGGGTCCCCCTCGGCGGACGCGCCCGTCGGATCAATGGAAAGATGTGGAGCGCCGACACAGCGAGTGGGTGACGACGAATCGGAATTACCTGCAAGTAGACGCAAGACACGTGCATCTCGAGCACAATGGTTCACGACCACAAGTCGACAAAATTCAACAACCCGAACACAACTGTCGAGGAGTCAAAAGACATGGCCTTCTCCGTCCAGATGCCAGCGCTTGGTGAGAGTGTCACCGAGGGAACTGTCACGCGGTGGCTCAAGCAGGAAGGAGACACGGTCGAAGTTGACGAACCCTTGCTCGAAGTCTCCACGGACAAGGTGGACACGGAAATCCCGTCTCCCGTGGCCGGCGTTCTCAGCAAGATCGTTGCTCAGGAAGACGACACCGTCGAAATCGGTGGCGAACTTGCCGTGATCGGCGACGCCGGTGAGGCTCCCGCCTCCGACTCCGCTCCCGCACCCGCCGCCGCAGAGCCCGCCGCAGAGCCGGCTCCCGCCGCGGAGGCACCGGCCGCAGAGCCCGCGCCCGCAGCGTCCGGCGGCGGTTCCGCCGACGGCACCGCGGTGAACATGCCCGAACTGGGTGAGTCCGTCACCGAGGGCACCGTCACCCGCTGGCTCAAGGCCGTCGGCGACGAGGTCGCCGTGGACGAGCCGCTCGTCGAGGTGTCCACCGACAAGGTCGACACGGAGATCCCGTCGCCCGTCGCAGGCACGCTTCTCGAGATCAGCGCCGAGGAAGACGACACCGTCTCCGTCGGCGGTCAGCTCGCCGTGATCGGTTCGGGTGCGCCCGCCGCCAAGCCGGCCGCGGCACCGAAGCCCGAGCCCACCCCCGAGCCCGCGAAGCCCGCTCCGGCCCCGGAACCGGCGAAGCCCGCACCCGCCCAGAGCGCTCCGGCTCCGGCCGCCGCACCGGCAGCATCCGCGCCTGCTCCCGCCGCCGCTGCACCCGCTCCCGCGGCGACGTCCGGGGACAGCACCCCGTACGTCACCCCGCTGGTACGTAAGCTCGCCGCGGACAACGGCGTCGATCTGTCCTCGGTCACGGGCACCGGAGTCGGTGGCCGCATCCGTAAGCAGGACGTTCTCGCTGCCGCCGAAGCCAAGAAGGCACCGGCCGCCGCTGCCGCGCCTGCCGCCGCACGGCCTGCCGCCACTGCTCCGGCAGCCGCCTCCGCCGGGGTCCGCCCCGAGCTGGCCCACCTGCGCGGAACCACGCAGAAGGCCAACCGGATTCGCCAGATCACCGCCACGAAGACCCGGGAGTCGCTGCAGAGCACGGCGCAGCTCACCCAGACCTTCGAGGTCGACGTCACCAAGATCGCGGCCCTGCGCTCGCAGGCCAAGAACACCTTCGTCGAGCGCGAGGGCGTCAAGCTCACGTTCCTCCCGTTCTTCGCGAAGGCCGTCGTCGAGGCGCTGAAGTCGCACCCGAACGTCAACGCCAGCTACGACGAGGCGAACAAGCAGATCACCTACTACGACGCCGAGCACCTGGGCATCGCGGTCGACACCGACCAGGGCCTGCTGTCCCCCGTGATCCACAACGCCGGCGACCTGTCGCTGGCCGGACTGGCCCGCGCCATCGCGGACATCGCCAAGCGCGCCCGCTCCGGTGGGCTCAAGCCGGACGAGCTGTCCGGTGGCACGTTCACGATCACGAACATCGGCAGCCAGGGCGCCCTGTTCGACACCCCGATCCTCGTGCCCCCGCAGGCCGCGATGCTCGGAACCGGTGCGATCGTCAAGCGTCCCGTGGTCGTGACCGACGAGTCCGGCAGCGAGAGCATCGGCGTCCGCTCGATGTGCTACCTGCCGCTGACCTACGATCACCGTCTCGTCGACGGTGCCGACGCCGGCCGCTTCCTGACCACGATCAAGCAGCGTCTGGAGCAGGGCGCGTTCGAGGCCGATCTCGGCCTCTGATCCGTCACCGGACTTCGAGCCGAACGTAGTTTCGCAGGGGCACCATTTCCAGCAGGGATGGTGCCCCTGCGCTGTGAAGGAGGCTGTTGCACATGCGCGTGGTCATCGCCGGATCCTCCGGGCTGATTGGCACCGCTCTCGTCTCGTCCCTCCGCGGCGACGGTCACGACGTCGTCCGTCTGGTCCGCCGGTCGTCGGCGGGTCCCGACGAGTCCCGCTGGGATCCGCAGAAGGACCGGCTCGACACCGGGATCCTCGCGGACGCCGACGCGGTCGTGAATCTGTGCGGCGTCGGGATCGGCGACAAACGCTGGACCGGTGCATACAAGCAACTGATCCGGGACAGCCGGATCGCCGCCACCGACGTCCTGGCCGAGGCCGTCGCCGAGGCCGGGGTTCCCGTGTTCGTGAATGCGAGCGCCGTCGGCTACTACGGCGACACCGGCGACCGCGTCGTCGACGAGACCTCGCCGTCCGGGACGGGTTTCCTCGCGGACACCTGCCGCGACTGGGAGGCCGCGACGGCCCCCGCCGACGACTCGAAGATCCGGACGGTGCGGCTGCGCAGTGGCATCGTCCTGTCCCCCCACGGCGGCCTGCTCGGCCGGCTGAAGACCCTGTACTCGTTCGGGCTCGGCGGCCGGCTCGGGAACGGCCGCCAGTACCTGTCGTGGATCTCGTTGGAGGACGAGGTCGATGCGATCAAGTTCGTGCTCTCCCGCGACGACGTGGCCGGTCCCGTGAACGTCACCGGCCCGGCACCCGTCACCAACGCGCAGTTCAACGGCGCGGTCTCGCGGACGATGCACCGCCCCGCCCCGTGGATCGTGCCCGGGTTCGCGCTCAGCGCGCTGGTGGGCGAGTTCGCGCAGGAAGGCATTCTGGCCGGGCAGCGCGCGATCCCGACGGTGCTCGAGAACGCGGGATTCCGGTTCCGGCACAACACCATCGGGGAAGCGCTCGACGCCGCCCTCGTGCGGTGAACCCGGCTCGTGGCGGTACGGCCACCGGCCCGGCGTAACCTCTAGCGCATGAGCAGCGCGACACAATCCGCCCGTTTCAGCCCCTCTCCGATCTCCGTCGAACACCTCGGCACGATCGGGTACGTCGACGCCTGGGACCGACAGCGCGAGCTGGCGGCGCAGCGCGCCGAGAACGTGGGCACCGACACGCTGCTCCTGCTCGAACACCCCGCCGTCTACACCGCGGGACGCCGCACCGAACCGGAGGATCGTCCCACCGACGGCACTCCCGTCATCGACGTCGACCGCGGCGGGAAGATCACCTGGCACGGCCCGGGACAGCTGGTGGGCTACCCGATCGTCAAGCTCGCCGAACCGGTCGATGTCGTGCGGTACGTCCGCAGGCTCGAGCAGGCGCTGATCTCCGTGTGCACCGACCTCGGCATCGTCTGCGGCCGAGTGGACGGCCGCTCCGGCGTGTGGCTGCCCGCGTCCCTCGACAACGGGCAGTGGCTGCCCGAGCGGAAGGTCGCGGCGATCGGGGTGCGGGTGCAGCGCGGTGTCGCTCTGCACGGCTTCTCGCTCAACTGCAACTCCGTTCTGACGGGCTTCGACGCGATCATCCCGTGCGGCATCCGCGACGCCGGGGTGACGTCGCTGTCGCGGGAACTGGGCCGCGACGTCACGGTCGAGGAGGTCACACCCGCGGTGACGGCGGCCGTCGTCGCCGCACTCGACGGCGAACTTCCGGTGACCGACCACGACATCGAGCGGGTGACGTTCGACTCCGCCGCCGCGGAGACGACGTCCTCCGCACCCACCTTCACTACTGTTCAGTACGGTTGACCTCCGCTCCCCGGCCCGCCGGGTGCGACGGGCCGGGCGTACCATCGTCTCCGTGACTGTGGCCCCAGAAGGACGCAAACTGCTCCGCCTCGAGATCCGAAATGCGGAGACTCCGATCGAACGCAAACCCAACTGGATCAAGACGAGAGCGAAGATGGGCCCGGAATACTCCGAGCTCAAAAGCCTCGTCAAACGCGAGGGTCTGCACACCGTCTGCGAAGAAGCCGGCTGCCCCAACATCTACGAATGCTGGGAAGACCGCGAGGCGACGTTCCTCATCGGCGGTGAACAGTGCACCCGCCGCTGCGACTTCTGCCAGATCGACACCGGCAAACCCGACGACCTCGACCGCGACGAACCCCGCCGCGTCGCCGAATCCGTCCAGGCGATGGGACTGCGCTACTCCACCATCACCGGCGTCGCCCGCGACGACCTCCCCGACGGCGGCGCCTGGCTCTACGCCGAAACCGTCCGCCTGATCCACCAGCTCAACCCCGGCACCGGCGTCGAACTGCTCATCCCCGATTTCAACGCCAAACCCGACCAGCTCGCCGAGGTGTTCTCCACCCGCCCCGAGGTGCTCGCCCACAACGTCGAAACCGTCCCCCGCATCTTCAAGCGGATCCGGCCCGCGTTCCGCTACCAGCGCAGCCTCGACGTGATCACCGCCGCCCGCGAAGACAACCTGGTCACCAAGTCCAACCTCATCCTCGGCATGGGCGAGACCCCCGACGAGGTCACCCAGGCGCTGCACGACCTGCACGACGCGGGCTGCGACATCATCACCATCACCCAGTACCTGCGCCCCTCCCCCCGCCACCACCCCGTCGAGCGGTGGGTCAAGCCCGAAGAGTTCGTCGAGCACTCCAAGGCCGCCGAGGAGATCGGGTTCGCCGGCGTCATGGCCGGACCGCTCGTCCGCTCGTCGTACCGCGCCGGCCGCCTCTACGCGCAGGCGATGGCCCACCACGGGCGCGAATTGCCTGCTGGACAGGCGCATCTCACCGAAAGCGGTGACGCCTCGCAGGAGGCCAGTTCCCTCATGGCGCGCCTCGCCCGCTGACCACGGCGGGTGCGCGGTGATCGACACCGGACGGGTCATCACCGCGCACGGCCAGGGACGTATCCTGAAGAGCATGGCGAACGGCAGTAAAACCGGTAAAGCGGGCAAACCCAGTAAAGAAGCAAAGGCAGCCGCCAAGGCAGCCCGCAGGCAGGCGTCGAAGGAACGCAGAACCCAGCTCTGGCAGGCGTTCCAGATGCAGCGCAAGGAAGACAAGCTGCTGTTGCCGCTCATGCTCGGCACACTCGTCGGACTCGCGGTGGTGTTCTTCCTCGTCGGTCTGATCTGGGGCCTGCAGTGGTTCCTCCTCCCGATCGGCCTCCTCCTCGGCGTCCTCGGTGCGTTCATCATCTTCGGCCGGCGCGTGCAGAAGACGGTGTACGGCAAGGCCGAGGGCCAGGCCGGTGCGGCCGCGTGGGCGCTCGACAACATGCAGGGCTCCTGGCGCGTGACCAGCGCGGTCGCAGGCACCACCCAACTCGACGCCGTGCACCGCGTGATCGGACGCCCCGGCGTCATCCTGGTCGCCGAGGGATCACCGCAGCGCGTGAAGTCGCTCCTCGCCCAGGAGAAGAAGAAGACGGCGCGCCTCGTCGGCGACACCCCGATCTACGACATCGTCATCGGCAACGACGAGGGCCAGGTCCCGCTGTCGCAGCTGCAGAAGCACCTGAACAAGCTTCCCAAGAACATCGACACCAAGCGGATGGACGCCATCGAGTCGCGGCTCGCCGCGCTCAGCAGCCGCGGTGGCGGCGCGGCACTGCCCAAGGGTCCGATGCCCGGCGGCGCGAAGATGCGCGGCGTGCAGCGCACCATCCGTCGCCGCTAGAAGCCGGTCGCCTTCCACCTGGTCCGCGTCACACCTACTCCGCCCGATGTCGAATCCGACATCGGGCGGAAGACGTTCGGGGGGTCAGCGCGTGCGGATCAGCGAGGTGCCGGTGGCGCGGTCCTGCATGCCGCGACCGTCGACGTCCGTGATGGTGCCGGGCACGACGAACACGAGCAGCGCCTGACGCACCAGGGCCCGCACGAAGCCGACGCGGGCGGGTCCGTCCACGCGCGCCACCTGCATGCCGAGGAACAACTGCCCCGGGGTGAAGGAGAACAGCGTCACCGTGGTGACACCGACGACGAACCAGACGAGCAGTGTGATCGTGGAGAACGGGCCGTCGAAGAAGTTGTCGCCGATGATCAGAGCCGCGACGCCGGCCGACGACACCCAGTCGATCATCAACGCGGCGAGACGGCGTCCCGTGCTCGCGAGTGAACCGGGTCCCTCCGCCTGCAACCCGAGGCGCTCGCCCCGGAAGGACTGCGTCGTCTCGTCGGCGCCGTCCGGCAGTGCAGCCGAAGGTCCGGAGAGCCAAGAACCGGTGATACGTGCCATGCTGTCCAGGATAGGCGTCGTCTCTCCGAGGACCTCACACCGGAGCTTGGGGCTGTGTGCGCAGTCACAGCGGGTGTAAAAGACCAGGAAGATTCGACGTGTAACACGGGCGAAACAAAAGGTTGACCGGCGGGCAACACCAAGTCCATACCGTCTGGCTCGACGAATTTCGCCAATATCCACTTGGCTGAAGCGACTTAAGGAGCACAAGCGTGGCGTTCACCACGGCCGAAGAGGTCATCAAGTTCATCAAGGACGAGAACGTCGAGTACGTCGACATCCGGTTCAGCGACCTGCCGGGTGTGCAGCAGCACTTCTCGATCCCCGCGTCCGCGTTCAACCAGGACGTGTTCGAGGACGGCCTCGCGTTCGACGGTTCGTCCGTCCGCGGCTTCCAGTCGATCCACGAGTCCGACATGATGCTCCTCCCCGACGTCGCCACCGCCCAGATCGACCCCTTCCGCGCCGCCAAGACGCTGAACATCAACTTCTTCGTGCACGACCCGTTCACGCGCGAGTCCTACAGCCGCGACCCGCGTAACGTCGCGCGCAAGGCCGAGGAATACCTGAAGTCGACCGGCATCGCCGACACCGCCTTCTTCGGCGCCGAGGCCGAGTTCTACATCTTCGACTCGGTCCGCTACGACTCCGGCATCAACGGCGCGTTCTACGAACTCGACTCCATCTCGGGTTCCTGGAACACCGGCAACGACGTGAACGCCGACGGCAGCCCCAACCTGGGCTACAAGGTCCGCCCCAAGGGCGGTTACTTCCCCGTCGCTCCGTACGACCACTACGTCGACCTGCGCGACGAGATCTCCACCAACCTGCAGAACGCGGGCTTCGAGCTCGAGCGCGGCCACCACGAGGTGGGCACCGGCGGCCAGCAGGAGATCAACTACAAGTTCAACACGCTGCTCGCAGCCGCTGACGACCTGCAGCTGTTCAAGTACATCGTGAAAAACACTGCCTGGCAGCACGGCAAGTCGGCCACCTTCATGCCGAAGCCGCTGTTCGGCGACAACGGTTCGGGCATGCACGTCCACCAGTCGCTGTGGAAGGACGGCAAGCCGCTGTTCCACGACGAGGCCGGTTACGCAGGCCTGTCCGACATGGCGCGTCACTACATCGGCGGCATCCTGCACCACGCTCCGTCGCTGCTGGCGTTCACCAACCCGACGATCAACTCGTACCACCGCCTGGTGCCGGGCTACGAAGCCCCCATCAACCTGGTGTACAGCCAGCGCAACCGCTCGGCGGCCGTGCGTATCCCGATCACCGGCAACAACCCGAAGGCCAAGCGCCTCGAGTTCCGCGCCCCCGACTCCTCGGGTAACCCCTACCTGAACTTCGCGGCGCAGATGATGGCCGGCCTGGACGGCATCAAGAACAAGATCGAGCCGCAGGCTCCCGTCGACAAGGACCTCTACGAGCTCCCGCCGGAGGAGGCCCGCAACATCCCGCAGGCCCCCACCAGCCTGTCGGCTGTCATCGACCGCCTCGAGGCCGACCACGACTACCTCACCGAGGGCGGCGTGTTCACCTCCGACCTGATCGAGACGTGGATCTCGCTCAAGCGTGAGCAGGAGATCGCTCCGGTCAACCTGCGTCCGCACCCCTACGAGTTCCAGCTGTACTACGACGTGTAAGTCGTGATGCCCGCCGACATGCGGGCCGGCACTTCCTGACGAGCCCATCCGTGGCGCCGGCTGATTCCAGCCGGTGACATGGGTGGGCTCGTTGTGCGTCGCGGGCTCCCCCGCTGCGGGCGCACCCGGAACCGGCACGGCGCGGCAGTGCGCAGTCGTATGATCCAGGGAACCGACCGCACGGACCGTTGCGGCATGTTCACGTGAAGACTTTCGGGAAACTTGCTCCGTTCTCCATCCCCCATGGGTCGAGAAGCAGGTGGTGCGGGATGTCAGTGCCCACGACGCCGACCGGCGTCCCGGTGCCGCGCCGTGTCGTGGTCATCCTGCTGCTGGTGATTCCGCTCAGCCAGATCCCGCTGGACATCTACACCCCGGCGCTGCCGCAGATGGTGCTCGATCTGGACTCGTCCGCGGCCGTCGTGCAGAACACGGTGACGGCGTACATGCTGGGTATGAGTCTGGCGTTCATCCCGGTCGGACTGATCGCGGATGCGGTGGGCCGCAAACGAACTCTGCTGACCTGCCTGACGATCCTCGTCGTCACCAGTGTGGGATGCGCACTCGTGCAGAACATCACGGTCCTGCTCGGGCTGAGATTCGTGCAGGGTATCGGCGGGTGTGCGTGCCTCGTCCTCGCGTATGCGATCGCCGCCGACTGCTACCGCGGCGCCCGGCTCACATCCGTGTCCGGTCTCCTCGGGGCCGCGTGGGGGCTGGCCCCCGTTCTCGCGCCCGCCGTGGGCGGTGTGCTCGTGCAGTTCATGTCGTGGCGCCTGGTGTTCGGGCTGATCGCGCTTCTGGCTGCGCTCGCCGTTCCCCTCGTCTTCGCGGGACTGCCGGAGACGCTTCCGAAGGAATCGCGATCACCGGTCGATGCGACGGCGGCGGCGCGGGTGCTGCGGGCCGCGCTGCGCCACCGCCTCTTCGTGGGCTTCGTGCTCGTGTTCGGACTGATGGCGTCCGCCCAGATGGTGTTCGGCGTCGTCGCGCCCTTCCTGTACCAGGAGATCCTCGGCTTCTCCCCCGCCGCGTACGGCGCGGTGGCGCTCGTCGTGGGCGGCGCCAACCTTCTCGGCGAACTCGCCTGCAGCGCACTCGCCGTCCGGGTCGGCACCCGCCGCCTCGCTTTCGGCGCCTGGTGGGTGTTCGTGCTCGGCGCGCTGGTACTGGCCGTCACGGCCGGGATGTCCGTCGTCACCGCGCCGGCCATCACGATCGGCGCCTGCCTCGCACTCGCCGGATGCGGCGTGCTCTGCCCGCAGATGTACGGGCTGGCTCTCGGGCTGTTCACCCGCAATCTCGGGCTGATCGGCGGTGTCGTCACCGCCGCCTGCTATCTCGTCGTCAGCGCGGCGATGGCCGTCGCGGGCGTGCTGCCGGAGAACAGCCAGGCACCGCTCGGCTGGCTCTACCTCGCTCTCGGCGCCGGCGCCGGAATTCTGCTCCTGCTCACCACATCCGCCCGGCAGTCCGACAGTTCCCCCGCCGAGGCGCGCGCACCACGAACCGACCGGAGGTGATCTCACGTGCCGCACCCGAGCCAGCACGGCCCAGCCGCATCCCCGGTGTCGGTGATCTTTCAACGCCGGATCGACGACGCCCGCTACGCCGAATATTCGCAGTGGCAGAAACGCGCGGCGGACGCCCTCGCGACGGTTCCCGGTTTCATCGATCAGGACATCGTGCCGCCGTCGCCGCCCGTGCAGGACGACTGGGTGGACGTGCTGCGGTTCACCACCCTCGACGACGCCCGGGCGTGGCTCGACAGCGACCTGCGGACGGAACTGGTGGCGGAGATCAAGCACGCCTTCATCGGCAACGAGGACGTCCACCTGCTCACCGGTGAGCAGACCCGGGAGCAGTCCGCGACGTCGGTGGTCATCTCCTGTCACGTCGACCCCGCGGACGAGTCGGCGTTCATGGACTGGCAGCGGAAGATCTCCGCCGCCGAGGCAGGGTTCCGCGGCTTCCGGGGGCACAAGGTCGAGAGGCCGGTGCAGGGAATCACCGAGGACTGGACGATCGTGCTCAGCTTCGACACCGAGGACAACCTGGGGTCGTGGATGGATTCACCGGAGCGGGCCGCCCTCCTCGAGGAGGGTGAGAAGTTCAACAGGAATCTCCGGATCCGCAAAGCGAGCTACGGTTTCGACTTCTGGTTCCGCGGCACGGGCGGCGACGAACCGCCCCCGGTGCCCGTCGCCCGCAGCAACCTGCTGGCGCTGCTGGTGCTGTACCCGCTGGTCGTGATCTGGGGTCATTTCTTCAGCGCGCCGTTCATCGAGGCGCACGGTGTGCCGATCGCGGTCGCCCTGTTCATCGGGAACCTGGTCACCACCCAGATCCTCGGGTGGTGGGCGGTTCCCGCGGCGTTCAAGGCGTTCGGGTGGTGGATGGACCCGGCGATCCCTGCCCGGCGGCGGAACCTGGGCTACACCGTCATGGTCGTGCTGTTCGCGATCTCGATCGGCGTGTGCACCCTGCTGTTCATGATCCCCACGACCTGACGGGAGTTTCCCGATTCACCTGCGCGATGTCCGGGTACATAGCACTGTGAAGGACCGAGGTCTGTTTTCACATCTGGAGAAAGGTGTGCGCGGTTGGACATGCAGCAACTGTGGGACTTCGTCTCCGCCAGGAAACAGCAACTCCTCACAGACTCGCTCCTGCACGTCAGTGCCGTCGTGCAGTCGGTGGTCATCGCCACGATCGTCGCGGTGGCGATCGGGATCCTGGTGTACCGGAGCCCCGCCGGCTCCGCGATCGCGACCGCCCTGGCCGGCACGATCCTCACCATCCCGTCGTTCGCCCTGCTCGGCCTGCTCATCCCGATCCTCGGGCTCGGTGTGGCCCCCACCGTGACCGCCCTGGTGTTGTACGCGCTGCTGCCGATCATCCGGAACACCATCCTCGGACTCGCGTCCGTCGACCCCGCCGTCACCGACGCCGCCCGCGGTGTGGGGATGAGCCGCACGACCGTGCTGAGCAGGATCGAACTCCCCCTCGCGTGGCCGTCGATCCTGACGGGCATGCGGGTGAGCACGCAGATGCTGATGGGCATCCTCGCGATCGCCGCCTACGCCAAGGGCCCCGGGCTCGGCAACCTGATCTTCTCGGGACTGTCCCGCGTCGGCAGCCCGACAGCGATACCGCAGGCCCTCACGGGGACCGTGCTCATCGTGATCCTCGCCCTCGTACTCGACGGCGTCCTCGCCGTCGTCGGCCGACTCACCACCTCCAGGGGGATCCGTGACTGATCTCGATACACCTCACACCAACGGCAGCACGGTCTCGGGCGTGGACATCGTCCTCGAAGACGTCGTCAAGAGCTATCCCGGCCAGGAGAAGGCGGCGGTCGACAACGTGTCGATGCGCATCCCGGCCGGGGAGATCGTGGTCCTCGTCGGCCCGTCCGGCTGCGGGAAGACCACCACGATGCGGATGATCAACCGGCTCATCGAACCGACGTCGGGGAAGATCACGATCGGCGGCAAGGACGCCCTGTCCATCGACCCCGACAAGCTGCGGCGCGGCATCGGCTACTCGATTCAGCAGGCCGGGCTGTTCCCGCACCTGACCATCGCCAAGAACGTCGGCACGGTCCCCGGGCTGATCGGCTGGGACAAGAAGAAGATCGCCGACCGCACCGACGAGATGCTCGACCTCGTCGGACTGGAACCCGGCCTCTACCGGGAACGCTACCCCCGCCAGTTGTCGGGCGGTCAGCAGCAGCGGGTGGGGGTGGCGCGGGCACTGGCCGCCGATCCCCCGGTGCTGCTGATGGACGAGCCGTTCGGCGCGGTCGACCCGATCACCCGCGCACTACTGCAGGACGAGTTGATGAGACTGCAGTCCGATCTCGGCAAGACGATCGTGTTCGTGACGCACGATTTCAACGAGGCGGTCAAGCTGGGCGATCGCATCGCGGTGCTGGGCAACCAGTCGCACATCATGCAGTACGACACGCCGGAGGCCATCCTCGCGCATCCCGCCAACGACATGGTCGCCGGGTTCATCGGCGCCGACGCATCGCTGAAGCAGCTGACGCTCACCCGGGTGGCGGAGGTCGAACTCCTCGATTGCCCGACCGCGTACGAGGACGGCTCGGTGGACGATCTGCGGGCGGCGATCTCCCCCCGCAAGATCAAGTGGGGCATCGTCCTGGACGCGCGGGACCGGCCGATCCGCTGGGTGTCGCTGCACCATCTGGCCACCGCCACCTCGCTGCACGACCTCGGCGACCCGATCGACGAGGTGATGTCCACCCAGTCGACACTGCAGGACGCCCTCGAGGCACTGCTGGCGGAGAGCAGCGCGTCGACGATCGTCACCGGCCTGCATGGCGAGTACCGCGGCCTGATCACGATCGACACGCTGGTGGCACACCTATCCGCGATGCGTGAAGAACACGCGCACGACGACGAGGACGCCGAGCCGCAGCAGGACGGGGCGAGTGAGCGCGGGACACCGTCATGACGGCCGCCGTCACCACGAAGCCCACCGCTCCGGCCGCCCGGCGTTCGGAGCGGGCCCGCCTGCTGGTCCAGCCGATCCTCGTCCTGTTCCTGGTGGTGGGTGTCCTCGGCTGGGCGTTCAGCCGAGACCTGACCGCCACGCAGAAGGGCAGTCTCAACGCCGCGAACATCGCGACCCTGACGTGGCAGCACGTGCTGATCACCGTGGTCGTGGTGGTGATCGTCGTCATCGTCGCCGTCCCGCTCGGGATCCTGCTCACCCGGCCCGGGTTCACCAAGCTGGCACCGGTCTTCATCGGCATCGCCAACATCGGGCAGGCCGCGCCTGCCATCGGACTGCTCGTGCTGCTGTTCCTCGCGACGGGGACCACCGGATTCTGGATCGGGGTGCTCCCCATCGCGTTCTACTCCCTCCTGCCCGTGCTGCGGAACACGATCCTCGGTCTGCAGGAGGTCAATCCCGCGGTCATCGACGCCGGGCGGGGACAGGGCATGACGGCCGGTCTCGTGCTGCGCAAGGTCGAGTTCCCGCTCGCCGTCCCGTACATCCTCGCCGGACTGCGCACGTCGCTGGTCCTCGCGGTGGGCACCGCGACGCTCAGTTTCCTCGTCAGCGCCGGCGGTCTCGGAATCCTCATCGACACCGGATACAAGCTGCGCGACAACGTGACTCTGGTCGTGGGAGCCGTGCTCGCGGTCGCGCTGGCGCTGCTCGTCGACTGGTGCGGCGCCCTGGCCGAGGAGTTCCTCGGCCCGAAGGGGCTGCGCTGATGAACCTCCTGCGGAAGGCGATCGCCGCGACGGCCGTGACGTTCTGCGGGGTCCTCGCAGTGTCCTGCGGTCTCGAATCCGGAGGCGCCCTGCCGCTGTCGGTGGAGCCGGGCAGCATCCAGCCCGTGCCCGAACTCGAGGGCGTCCCGATCACCGTCGGGTCCAAGGACTTCACCGAGCAGGTCACCCTCGGGTACATCATCGAATTCGCGCTCAGCGCCGCAGGCGCCGACGTGCGCGACCTCACCAACATCCAGGGGTCCAACAGCACGCGGGACGCCCAGCTGGACGGTCAGATCGACGTCACCTACGAGTACACCGGCACCGGGTGGATCAACTACCTCGGCAACGAGATTCCGATTCCCGACCCGACCGCGCAGTTCGAGGCCGTCCGCGACGAGGACCTCGAACGCAACGGCATGGTGTGGGTGGATCCCGCCCCGATGAACAACACGTACGCGCTCGCGATGAGCAGGCAGACCGCCGAGGAGACCGGGATCACCACGCTGTCGGAGTACGCGGACCTGGTCAACCGCGACCCCGCCGCGGCGACGACGTGCGTGGAGACCGAGTTCAACGTCCGCCAGGACGGATTCCCGGGCATGGCCGCCAAGTACGGCTTCGATCCGGCTCGCGCGAACCGCCAGATCCTGCAGACCGGCATCATCTATCAGGCCACCGCGGACGGAACCCAGTGCAAGTTCGGTGAGGTGTTCACGACGGACGGCCGCATCATCGCGCTCGATCTGGTGCTGCTGGAAGACGATCGCCAGTTCTTCCCGAAGTACAACCCGGCGATCACGATGCGCAAGGATTTCGCCGAGGAGCACCCGCAGGTGGCGGAGGTGATGGCCCCGATCTCTGCGGCCCTGACCAACGAGGAGATCACCGAACTGAACCGGCGGGTCGACGTGGAGGGCGAGGAACCGGCCGACGTGGCCCGGGACTGGCTGGTGCAGAAGGGATTCGTCACGCTCCCGTGACGGTCAGCCGCCGAGGGTGATCCTGGCGACGAGACCCCGGTGATCCGAGCCCGTCAGCACCACCGATTCCACGGACTGCGCCTGCGCCCCGCTCGTGACGATGTGATCGATCGCGATCATCGGCGGAAACGGCTGCCGGTCGGCGGGATACGTGTTCTGAATTCCGGCACCGACCTGGTCGGCGGCATCACGGTAGCGTCCGGTCACCAGGTTGCGGTACTTCACGTGGTCGCGGGTGGAGTTGAAGTCGCCACTGACGATCACGGGTCCCGAGTCGGCGGGGACGGCGTCGAGAATGGCTTTGATGCGGTCCATTTCGCGTGACCACAGCGACGGATCCGACGGCCACGGCGGGACCGGGTGGAACGCGTACAGTGCCGTGCTCGCGCCGTCCGGGAGTTCCACCCTGGCCGACAGCGCGGACAGCACGAACTCCGAGTGGTGGACCTTGTCGGTCAGTGGGTACCGGCTCCAGATCCCGGTTCCCTCACCGCCGCCGCCGGGCATGAGGAACGAGTACGGCAGGGTCGATTCGAGGCCCGCGGTCCCCAGCCGGTCGACGGCCTCCGGCGTGAGTTCGTCGACGGTGAGCACGTCGACGTCGCGGTCCCGGATCTGCCGGACGAGGGAGTCGGCGTCCGCGTTGCCGAGCCAGATGTTGGCCTGCATCACGGTCAGTTCCGGCCCGGACGCCGGCGCCGAATTCGCCACGTACAGCGGGCCCTGCGACAGGGTGGCCACCGCGGCCACGGTCAGCGCGACCCCGAACCCGATCCAGTGCCGGGTGATTCCCAGCAGCAGAACCCCGACCGCGGCGGCCGCCATCAGGTAGGGCGCCGCGGACGCCAGCACGAGCAGACGCTGATTCTGGACGTCGAGGAATCGCAGCACCACACCGAACACGCCGACGAGCACCGCGAGCCACCCGAGGGCGATCAGTGCTCGCACCCCCCAGGTGGCGATCACTCCCCGAAGACTCTCTCCACCACGGCCTTGGCCCGCCGGGTCACCCGCAGGTAGTTGTCGAGGAACTCGCCGGCGTCGCCGCCGCCCCAGCCGGCGATCTGCGCGACCGCGGACAGGACGCGTCCCGACCCGGGCAGCTGATCGGTGGCCTTGCCGCGGACGAGGACGAGGCAGTTGCGTGCCTTCGTCGCCGTGATCCACGCGTCGCGCAGCAGTTCGACGTCAGACTCGCTGAGCAACTCGGCGGCACCGATCGCGTCGAGTGTCTCGAGGGTCGACGTGTTGTGCAGCGACTCGATCTCGTGGGCGTGCCGCAACTGGATCAGCTGCACGGTCCACTCGATGTCGGCGAGCCCGCCGCGCCCGAGCTTGGTGTGGGTCGCGGGGTCGGCGCCGCGCGGCAGCCGCTCGGAGTCGACGCGCGCCTTGATGCGCCGGATCTCGCGGACCGCCTGCTCCGACACCCCGCCCTCGGGGTAGCGGGTCTTGTCGATCATGTGCAGGAAGCGCAGACCCAGGTCGGCGTCGCCGGCCACGTGATGGGCGCGCAGCAGCGCCTGGATCTCCCACGCCTGTGCCCACTGCGCGTAGTAGGCCTCGTAGGACGCCAGCGTGCGCACCATCGGGCCGCTGCGCCCCTCCGGCCGCAGGCCCGTGTCCACCTCGAGCGGCGGATCGGTGCTCGGCGCGCCGAGCAGGGTCCGCACCTTGTCGCCGATGCTGTTGGCCCACTTGACGGCGACGGTCTCGTCGATCCCCTCGCGCGGCTCGCACACGAACAGGACGTCCGCGTCCGAACCGTAGCCGAGTTCACCGCCGCCGAGCCGGCCCATACCGATCACGGTGAACGTCGCGGGAGCGGGCGTGCCGAGCTCCTTCTCGCTCGCCTTGATGACGGCGGCGAGGGCGGCGTTGAGCACGGCCGCCCACACGGACGACAACGCCTGGCACACGCCCGGCACGTCGAGCATGCCGAGGATGTCCGCGGAGGCGATGCGGGCCAGTTCGTAGCGGCGCAGGGAGCGCGCCGCCGCGATCGCGCGGGCCGGATCGTCGTGTCGTGCCGACGCCGTCAGGATGCCGCGGGCGACGTCCTCCGGCTTCGACTCCAGCAGCCGTGGGCCGGCCGGTGAATCGGCGAACAGCCGCACCACGTCCGGTGCTTTGATCAGCAGGTCGGGAACGTAGGCCGAGGATCCCAGCACCGTCATCAGCCGCTCGGCAACCGAGGCCTCGTCGCGCAGCAACCGGAGGAACCAGGTCTGATCGGTCATCGCGTCCGACAGCCGCCGGTACGCGAGCAGGCCCGCATCGGGATCCGGTGTGTCGGCGAGCGATTCGAGCAGAGTCGGCAGCAGCAGCGCCTGGATGCGGCCCTTGCGGGACGCACCGCTGGTGAGTGCGGTGAGGTGGCCGAGCGCGTTCTCCGGGGCCGTGTAACCCAGCGCCGCCAGCTGGCGGATGGCCGCGTCCGGGCTCAGCCGCAGCGCTTCCTTGTCGATGCGCGCCACCGATTCGAGCAGCGGCCGGTAGAACAGTTTGGCGTGCAGGCGCCGCACCCGGTGCGCGTTGCGTTTGATCTCCGCGTTGAGGACGCCGAGCGCGTCCTTGCTGCCGTCGGGTCGCATGTGCGCGGCCCGGGCCAGCCAGCGCAGCGCTTCCTCGTCCTCGGCGGGCGGCAGGGTGTGCGTGCGGCGCAGCTTCTGCAACTGCAGCCGGTGCTCGAGCAACCGCAGGAACTCGTAGGACGCCGCCAGGTTCGCGGCGTCGTCGCGGCCCACATAGCCGCGGGCGGCGAGTGCGGTGAGCGCGTCGATGGTGCTCTGGACGTGCAACGCCTCGTCGGCGCGCCCGTGTACGAGCTGCAGGAGCTGGACCGCGAACTCGACGTCGCGCAGGCTGCCGCGACCCAGTTTCAGTTCCCGCTCGCGCAGTTCCGGGGGAACCATCTCCTCCACCCGGCGGCGCATCGCCTGCACCTCGGGAACGAAGTCCTCGCGCTCCGACGCGGTCCACACCATCGGGTTGAGGGCGTCGAAATACTGCTGCCCGAGCGCGACGTCACCGATCATCGGGCGGGCCTTGAGCAGGGCCTGGAACTCCCAGGTCTTGGCCCAGCGCTTGTAGTACGCGACGTGGGATTCGAGGGTGCGGACGAGTTCCCCGCGCTTGCCCTCCGGCCGCAGCGCCGCGTCCACGTCGAAGAACGCCGAGGACCCGATGCGCATCATCTCGCCCGCGATGCGGCTGGCGATCGAGTCGGCGGGTTCGGCGACGAAGACCACGTCGACGTCGCTGACGTAATTGAGTTCGCGGGCACCGCACTTGCCCATGGCGATGACGGCCAGCCGCACGGGGCACGGGGCGTCCGGGCACACGGCTGCGACGGCCACCGCGAGGGCGGCGTCGAGCGCCGCATCGGCCAGATCGGACAGCTGATGCCCGACGGTCTGGTACGGCAGTACCGGTTCGTTCTCGACGGTCGCCGCGAGGTCGACGGCGGCGAGCAGCATCAGTTCGTCGCGGTACGTCTTGCGCAGTGCCGCGATGGCATCGGGTCCGGTGACCTTCGCCCGGTACAGGCGGGCGTCCGGGTGGGCGCCCTCCTCGGGTTCGGCGCCGACCGCGGCCATCATCGTGGCGGTCGCCTCGTCCTTCGACGGCAGGCGGACGTCGCCGGCGAGGATCTTCCAGGACGCGGGATCCGCGACCAAGTGGTCACCGAACGCGCTGGACGCACCGAACAACCCGAACAATCGGCCGCGCAGGCCCTTGTCGGTACGCAGTGCCGTATCGAGTTCGGCCCAGCTCTCACCGAGCCCGTCCCTCAGGCGCACCAGGGTGCGGAGGGCGAGGTCGGCGTTCGCGGCCCGCGACAGCGACCACAGCAGTTCGATGCTGTCCTCACCGACCCAGCCCAGCTCGCGGAGTTCGGACGGAGCGGTCGGCTCGACGAGACCCAGACGACCCGGACCGGGAACGGCAGAACGCGCTGCCGGAGGCTTCACCATGCTCTTGCTCACAGCCCCAGATACGTCTTGAGTTCGAACGGCGTCACGTGGCTCCGGTACTCCTCCCACTCACGCCGCTTGTTGCGCAGGAAGAAGTCGAACACGTGCTCGCCGAGGGCTTCGGCCACCAGCTCCGACTTCTCCATCTCGCGCAGTGCGCCGTCGAGGTTGCCGGGCAGCTCCCGGTAGCCCATGGCGCGGCGCTCGGCCGACGTCAGCGCCCACACGTCGTCCTCGGCCTCGGGGGGCAGTTCGTAGCCCTTCTCGATTCCGCGCAGACCCGCGGCGAGGAGTACCGCGAACGTCAGGTACGGGTTGCAGGCCGAATCTGGGCTGCGGATCTCGACACGACGCGACGACGCCTTGTTCGGCGTGTACATCGGGACGCGGACCAGCGCCGACCGGTTGGACGGACCCCAGGACGCCGCGGTCGGGGCCTCGCCGCCGTGGATCAGGCGCTTGTAGGAGTTCACCCACTGGTTGGTGACGGCGCTGATCTCGTTGGCGTGCTCGAGGATGCCGGCGATGAACGCCTTACCGGTCTCCGACAGCTGCATCGGGTCGTCCGGGTTGTGGAAGGCGTTGGTGTCGCCCTCGAACAGGCTCATGTGGGTGTGCATCGCCGAGCCGGCCTGATCGCTGAACGGCTTGGGCATGAAGGTGGCGCGCACGCCCTCGGCGATCGCGACCTCCTTGACGACGTACCGGAACGTCATCACGTTGTCGGCCATCGACAGGGCGTCCGCGTACCGCAGGTCGATCTCCTGCTGGCCGGGAGCCGCCTCGTGGTGGCTGAACTCGACGGAGATGCCCATCGACTCGAGCGCGTCGATGGCGTGGCGGCGGAAGTTGGGCGCGGAGTCGTGCACGGCCTGGTCGAAGTAGCCGCCGGAGTCGGCGGGCTTCGGCGGGGTGCCGTCGATCGGCCCGTTCTCGAGGAGGAAGAACTCGATCTCGGGGTGCACGTAGCAGCTGAAGCCCAGATCGCTGGCCTTGTTCAGCTGGCGGCGCAGCACGTGCCGCGAATCCGCCCAGGACGGCGAACCGTCCGGCATGGCGATGTCGCAGAACATGCGGGCGGAATGCTGATGCCCCTTGCTCGAACTCCACGGCAGCACCTGGAAGGTGGAGGCGTCCGGCTTCGCGACCGTGTCCGCCTCGGACACCCGGGAGAAGCCCTCGATCGCGGATCCGTCGAAGCCGATGCCTTCCTCGAAGGCACCTTCCAGTTCCGCGGGGGCGATCGCCACCGATTTCAGGTATCCGAGAACGTCCGTGAACCACAATCGGACGAACCGAATGTCGCGCTCTTCGAGGGTGCGAAGCACGAATTCCTTTTGGCGATCCATGTCCGCGAGAGTAAGCAAAGTTCGTTAAATCTGTGTTACTTCGTTGATTCGGCTGTTCCGGATTCCGCATCGGGCCAGCGTGCGGGCACCTCGGGCGATCCCGTCACAGGCACCGGTCAGCACATCAGTTCGGCGGGCGGCGCTGCGAGGTCGACGAGATAGTCCGTGACGGCGTCGTCGACGCACGCCTCGCCGTCGAGGACGACGGTGTGCTGGGTGCCCCGGTACGAGACGAGCGAGCCGTTCATCTGCTTCGCCAGATCCACACCCGCCTGGTACGGCGTCGCCGGATCCTCGGTCGTCGACACGACGACGACCGGCGGGATCCCCGGCGCGGACACGGTGTGCGGCGCGCCCGTGTTCGGCGCAGGCCAGAACGCGCACACGTCCAGTGGAGCGTTGCCGGTGCCGCGACCGTCGTCGAGGAACGGCGCCGCCTGGCGGTACCGCACGTCCGCCTCCCCGACAACCGCGCGGTCGGTGACGGGCGGATCGTCCATGCAGCGGATGGAATTGAATGCGTCGTTGAGGTTGGAATACGTGCCGTCGTCGGCGCGCCCCTCGTACAGGTCCGCCAGCATCAGCAGCGAATCACCCGTCCCCGACTGCAGGCTCTCCAGCCCGCCGCGGAGCGGGCCCCAGAGGTTCGGCGAATACAGCGCCTGCTGGACGCCGGTGATCGCGTCGGTGTAGCTGAGTCCGCGCGGGTCGGTGGTCGCGGCGGGCTTGCCGATCAGCGGGTCGACGAGCGCCCGGAACCTCGCATTCGCCTGCGCCGGGTCGGTGCCGAGCGGACAGTCCTTCTGCTGCATGCACTCCGCGGCGAACGCGTCGAACGCGGACTGGAATCCGGCGGCCTGCAGGATCACCTCCTGCGTCGGGTCCTGCTCCGGGTCGAGGGCGCCGTCGAGGACCATCGCGCGCACGTTGCCGGGGAACGTCTCCGCGTACGTAGAGCCGAGCCGGGTTCCGTACGAATAGCCGAGGTAGTTCAGCTTCTCGTCGCCGAGCACCGCCCGGATGACGTCCATGTCGCGCACCACGTCGTTCGTGCCGACGTGGGCGAGGACGTCGACACCGGTCCGCTGCGCGCACTTGTCCGCGTAGTCGCGGTTCTCGGCCTCGGTTCGTGCGATTCCGGCGGGGCTCATGTCGACGTCGTCGTCCTGGCGCCTCGCGTCCACTTCCGCCGGGGTCAGGCAGGTCACCTGCGGTGTGGACGCGCCGACGCCGCGCGGATCGAAACCGATGACGTCGAACCGCTCGGCGATGGCGGTGCCGTCGGCCACGGATGCCAGCCCGATACCCGACGCCCCGGGGCCGCCCGGGTTCACGAGCAGCGATCCGATCTTGTCGCCGGTCGCCTTCGAGCGGGAGACGGCGATCTGCGCGGTGGCCCCGCCGGGATTCGCGTAGTCGTTGGGCACCGTCACCTCGGCGCACTCGAGCGTGTCCCCGAGCGGGGACCCGTCCGTGCTGAACCCGTCGCACGAGCCCCACTGCACCTGCTGCGTGTAGAACTCCTCGAGCCCGGCGGGGATCGGTCCGGCCGGAGCGGCCTCGGCCGCCGACGGTTCGGCGACGGCCTCACCGGTGCCCTGTCCGCCCCCCGCGCAGCCTGCGACGACAAGGACGACGGCGATGCACCCCGCGAACGCGGCCGGTACCCGAGCACTCTTCGACATAGGACGATCGTGCCAGGGGTTCCGCGGCGAAGGGCCTTCCCGCAGGTCAGAGACCGGACCGCAGGTGTGACCCATTGCACCCGCGCGACCCCTTCGCTCCCCCGCCGGCCGGTGGCAGACTGTAGGCGTCATCACCCGCACCCGGGGACCCGTCAAGGGCCTCGAGGCCAGAAAGGGACAACGATGTCCGATAGCAAGTCGTCCGCGAGCACGTCAGAAGATCGGCTCTACGGATCAGCACCATCGCACGACGTTCCCAAGCGCAAGACCCGGATCCACCACCTGCAGGCCATGAAGGCCGAGGGCGAACGCTGGTCGATGCTCACCGCCTACGACTACTCCAGCGCCCGCATCTTCGAAGAGGCCGGAATCCCGGTCCTCCTCGTCGGCGACTCGGCCGCCAACGTCGTCTACGGATACGAGACCACCGTCCCGGTCACGATCGACGAACTCCTGCCCCTCGTTCGCGGCGTCGTCCGCGGAGCGCCGCACGCCCTCGTGGTCGCGGACCTGCCGTTCGGCAGCTACGAAAGCTCGCCGGAGCAGGCCCTCGCGTCCGCGACCCGGTTCATGAAGGAGGGGCTGGCCCACGCGGTCAAGCTCGAGGGCGGCGAGCGCGTCGCTCCGCAGATCGCCGCGATCACCGCCGCGGGCATCCCCGTCATGGCCCACGTCGGGTTCACCCCGCAGAGCGTCAACTCGCTCGGCGGATTCCGCGTGCAGGGCCGCGGCGACGCCTCCGAGCAGTTGGTCGCCGACGCGATCGCCGTGCAGGAGGCCGGCGCGTTCTCCGTCGTCATGGAGATGGTGCCCGCCGAGATCGCAGGCCAGGTCACCCGCAAGCTCACCATCCCCACCGTGGGCATCGGAGCGGGCGCCGAATGCGACGCCCAGGTCCTCGTGTGGCAGGACATGGCCGGCTACACCAGTGGCAAGACGGCGAAGTTCGTCAAGCGCTTCGGTAACGTCGGTGACGAGTTGCGCAACGCGGCCGTCGCCTACGCGGCCGAAGTGCGCACCGGAACGTTTCCGGCGGAAGAGCACAGCTTCTAGGTCGTCCTCGACTCACCGGGCCGGCACACACTCGAGGGGGATGTTCATGGGACAGCGACGCGTGCACGGCTTCGGACGTCGTCACCGCCTGGCCGCAGCCGCGGCCGGGACGGTGGCGGCCGCGGCGCTGGTCACAGGGTGCGCCGGACAGGGCCCCGCCCCCGCACCCGGCACCACCGCGCCCCCGCCGCCGGCCACCACCGCGGTTCCCGGCACCGCCCTGGTGCCGGGTGGCGTCACCGAGGCGCAGGCCGCCCAGCTGTGCACCGACCTCGAGGGTCAGTTGCAGAGCTGGCGCACCTACACCCCGACGATCGGGAAGACCGGATTGAACGGCCTGGTCGGCACGTGGATCGCGAAGAACAACCTCAATGCGCTCGACTTCCTGCAGGACCGGGCCCGGATCGACGTCATCACGACGGCGGCCTGCCCCGACATCCGGCAGCAGGCGATCACCGCGCTGGAGATCCCCGATCTGGCGTCCGGCCTGATCGGGTTCTGAGGCCGACGTGAGCCAGTTGCGCACCCTGTACCCGCCGCTCGAGCCGTATCAGTTCGGGCACCTCGACGTCGGCGACGGCCAGCAGATGTACTGGGAGCAGAGCGGAAACCCCGACGGGAAGCCGGTCGTGTTCCTCCACGGCGGGCCCGGCGGCGGCACCGACCCCGCGCAACGCCAGTTCTTCGACCCGCGGGTGTACCGGATCGTGCTGCTCGACCAGCGCGGGTGCGGGCGTTCCACACCCCACGTCGCCGACGGGGCCGATCTGTCGGTCAACACCACCGGCCGCCTCCTCGGCGACATCGAACTGCTGCGTGAGCATCTCGGCATCGACCGGTGGCAGGTCTTCGGCGGGTCGTGGGGCTCCACGCTGGCACTCGCCTATGCCCAGCAGCACCCCCACCGGGTCACCGAACTGGTGCTGCGCGGCATCTTCCTGCTCCGCCGCAGCGAGATCGACTGGTACTACAACGGTGGTGCCGGACACCTGTTCCCCGAACTGTGGGACGAGTTCCTGGCGCCGGTGCCGGAGCCGGAGCGGGGCGGGGATCTCGTCGAGGCCTATCACCGGCTCCTGCACTCCGACGACGCCGACGTCGCGACGAGGGCCGCGGTCGCGTGGTCCACGTGGGAGGGCGCGACGAGTTCGCTGCTCCCCAAACCGGAACGGGTGGTGGAGACGTCCCAGCCGAGGTTCGCGCTGGCCTTCGCCCGCATCGAGAACCACTACTTCCACCATCGCGGATTCCTGGACGAGGGCCAGCTGCTGCGGGACGCCGCCGCGCTGGATGGCATTCCGGGCGTGATCGTGCAGGGCCGCTACGACGTGGTCTGCCCGGCGGCCAGCGCGTGGGCGCTGCACCGGGCGTGGCCGGGTTCCCGGCTCGAGATCGTCGACGACGCTGGGCACTCCGCGATGGAACCAGGCATCGTCCACCACCTGGTCGAGGCGACGGACCGGTTCCGCACCTGACCCGCTATGCGGGATAACCGAATTCGACGGTCCGCTTCGCGACGTCGGCGGAGACGAGTCTGATCTTCACCTGCTCGCCCTCGGCGGGGTCGCCGACACATTTGGCCATCACGGACACCGACGGGACGAACACGTCCGCGGTGCGTTTGCCGTTCCGTGACCGCAGCACGGTCGCGTCGAACGTCTCCCCCACCCGGTCGGCGAGCACGGTCGCCTCGGTGAGGTCGATGCAGGCCCGGTCGATCTTGCTCGCGAGGGAATCCGAGCCGCCCATGATCTCGGGCATCGATCCGAGGGCGTCCCGCGCCCAGGACGGCACCGGCGTTCCGGCGGACACGGCCAGGCACACCTCCGTGGAGTACCGGTCCGAGAGCCGGCGCAGCGGCGCGGTCACGTGCGCGTAGGGGGCGCCGATGGCGGCGTGCGCCGTCAGTTCCGGCAGGGTGCCGTCGAACGCCGCGTAGTCGGCGCCCCGCAGCAGCGACGGCGCCTCGGTCATCAGCACCAGCGTCGACGCCGAATTCGGGTCCAACCGCGCCAGGAGTTCACCGACACCGACGCTCTCGGGCCAGTCGACCCCGAGTGCCGCCGCTGTGCGCCGCAGCGCCCCGACCGCGTCCGGCCCGGCAGGCGGCAGAGTGCGGAGCAATCCGATCTTCGCGTCGAGCATCATGGCGGCCGCACACATTCCGGTCAGCAGTGAGACCTCGGCGTTCCAGTCGTCGGCCTCGGTGCGGGGCGCGAGGTCGACGCGCCAGCTGTCGCCGTCCGGCACCACCTCCTGCTCGGGGAGCCGGAGTTCGATGGCTCCGCGCGCCACCGCCGCCGCCGTGCGGAGCCGGCCGAACTCGGGCAGCGACGCAATGGACGGATGCAGTCGCCCCGCCTCCGCATCGGCCTGCACACCGGAGTATTCGAGTCGGGCCACGGACCGCACAGTGGCACGGGACACGGTGCACGACAGCGGCTCGGCCGACTCGTCGAGTTCGATCCGCCACACCACCGCCGGGCGGTCCTCACCCGGCAGAAGGCTCGCCGATCCCTCCGAGAGTTCCTGGGGATGCAGCGGCACCTTGCCGTCGGGGAGGTAGAACGTCTGCCCGCGTTTGCGGGTCTCCACGTCGAGCACCCCACCGGGCTCCACGACGGCGCCGACGTCCGCGATCGCGTAGTGCAGGACGAACCCGTCGGCTGTCCGCTCGAGGTGCAACGCCTGATCGAGATCCATCGAATCGGGCGGATCGATGGTGACGAACGCCAGATCGGTGCGGTCCTGCCGTCCGGACGCGAACCGGTCGGACGCCGTCCGCGCCTGCGCGACCGCGGCGGGCGGATACCCGTCCGGCAGGTGGAATTCGGTGCGCACGGTGCCGAAATCGATTCCGCGCGCAACGAAACGACTCATCGGCACCTCGCGCACACCCTTTCCGTAACGCTAGTTGTTCCACTCCTCGTCGGCCCGGTCCGCCGCCTTGTTCCGCTCCGCAGCGATCTGCAGCGCCTTCTCCGCCGACGCGCGGTCGGGATACGGGCCCATCCGCGTCATCGACGACGCCGCCTTCCCCTGCGTGACGGTGCCGTCCTCGACGTTGTAGTACCAGAGGTGATCTTCGTCAGTCATGTCCTCAGTGTGGCACCGGTGGGACGTGTGGGGTTGTGGATCACGCTCAGACTGTTACCCTCGGAGTCCTGTCCGGTGATACGGTCTCCGGCGCCGGTCAGTGCGGTGCCGATGGCTCGTTCTTCCCGTGCGCAGTGCCCGAACAGAGAATGGAGCGAGCATGTCGACGATCATTTTTGATCAGCTACTTCCCTACCTCGGTGCCGAAGGCGCCACCTACTGGGCCCAACTGCTGATGGTCGATCCCGTCTGACGGTTGTCGATCAGTCGATACCCCGAAACCCTCGCCGGACGCATCCGGCGGGGGTTTCCCTGCATCAGGGCACGCACGCCCGCAACACATTCGTGACGCTTCGCCCTGCCCACCGGACCTCACGTCTCTAGGCTGACGTGATGGGAGTGAATCCGGAGATCGAGGGTCGTGTCTACCCACCGACCGAGCCCTACCTCGTGGGCCGCGAGAAGATCAGGGAATTCGCCCGCGCCGTCTTCGCCACCAACCCGACGTCGTTCGACGTCGACAGTGCCCGCGCCGCCGGTCACGCCGATCTCGTTGCCCCGCCCACGTTTCCCGTCATCGTGCAGGAACGCGCACTCGCGCAACTGGTCGCCGATCCGACGTCGGGGATCGAGCCGGTCAATATGGTGCACAGCACCGAGCACGCCACGTCCCACCGCCCCGTCGTCGCGGGCGACGAACTCTCCGCCGTGCTCACCGTGACGCACGTGACCTCGCGCGGCCCGCACACCCTGCTCGTCGCCGACATCGAGATCCGTGACGCCACAGGCGATCACGTGAGCACGATGACGTCGACACTGTTCGTCAGGGGGGAGGAATGACCTCCCCGCGACGAATCCTGCTCGGCGACACCGTCGCCAAGGCCCGGTATCACGTGACCCGGGAATCCCTGGTCCGCTACGCCGGAGCCTCCGGTGACTTCAACTCCATTCACTACCGGGACGACATCGCGGACGCAGTGGGCCTGCCCGGTGTGCTGGCCCACGGCATGCTCACACTGGGACTGGCGACGCAGTGCGTCGTCGACTGGCTCGGCGATCCGGCACTGGTCACCGGGTACCGCGCGCGCTTCACCAAGCCGGTGATCGTCGGCCCGGACCGGGGCGCGGTGGTCGAGGTCGTCGCGAAGGCCGCGGAGGTCGACGAATCCGCGGGCACCGCGAGGATCGACCTGACAGTCACGTTCGACGGGCACACCGTGCTCGGCAAGTCGCAGGTGTGGATTTCACTGCGCTGACCACACCCCACATACTGGGCCGATGATCGGTGTGGTGGTGACAGCGTTCGCGGTCCTCGGGCTTCTGACCGTGATTCCCGGTCCGGACATGGCGGTGGTGACCCGCGCCGGACTGTCCGGCGGGCGCAGCGCCGCGCTGCGGGCCACGTTCGGCGTGGTCGCCGGATTGATGGTATGGGGCGCGCTGACCGTCGTCGGGCTCGGTGCCGTGCTCGCCGCCTCCGCGGAGGCGTACACCGTCGTGAAGATCGTCGGCGGGATGTACCTGGTGTATCTGGGGGTCTCCACCCTCTGGCGCAGCCGGACGCGCCCCCACGCCGCCCCGTCCGCGCCGGCGCCGGCGCCGTCTTCGGGGTCGAGTTGGCGGGCCGGATTCCTGACCAACCTCCTGAACCCCAAGATCGCGGTGTTCTACACCGGCCTGCTCCCCCAGCTCGTCCCGCCCGGCTGGCCGACCGCCCCGAGCCTGGCCCTGCTGGTGCTGGTGCACGGGCTGCTCGGCATCGTCTGGCTCGGCGCGTACAGCATCCTGCTGACCCGCGCACGCACCACGCTGGAGAAGCCTTCGGTGCGAAAGGTCCTCGACCGGATCACCGGAACCGTTCTCTTCGGCTTCGGCGCCATCGTCGTGGCCGAGGCGCGGTAGCGCCGATTTGTCACCGAGGCGCGGTAGCGCCGATTTGTCACCGAGGCGCGGTAGCGCGGTCAGTTCGGGGAGTCGCTGGAACTCGCGGCGCTGCCGCCGAGCAGGATCGTGCTGATCAGGTCCGGGTCGTCGGTCATCGGGACGTGCCCGATGCCGGGCAGGATCAGAATCCGCGCCTGCGGGAACACTCTGCGCACCCGTCGCGCTTGGTAGACGGGCAGGATCAGGTCCCGCCGCCCCCACGCCACGGTGACCGGTACCGTCGCGTCGACGACCGGCGGGAGGTCGAACGAGGCCGTCAACCCCTTGTCGACCAGAGCGTTCGTGGCCAGCGACTGCGCGTCGATCACGGCGTCCTCGTAGCGCACCCGACTGGGCCGCGCGAAGAAGGCGGCGAGCGTGGGATAGCGGACGGCTTTGTATCGCAACGCCTTCGGAGTGTTCGGGCCCAGCGCCCGGGTGACTCCGCGCAGAGCGCGGAACGTGTAGATGGTGCGGGCCTGATCGGCGTGATTGACGAAGAAGCCTGCCGGTGAGAGTGCCGTGGCCGAGGCGACCTCGCCGCGGGCGGCGAGGGCGAGCGAGAGCCAGCCGCCGAGCGAATTCCCTGCAACGTGCGGCCGTTCCCCGGCAGGCGTCACCGAGCGGACGAACCCGCTCAATTCCTCGACCAGTTGGTCCATCGTGTCCGCGCCGTCTTCGAGTGCCGCCGATTCGCCGTGCCCGGGAAGGTCGACGGTGACCACCCGGCGATAGGGGGTCAGTTGGTCGAGCAGGACGTTCCAGGCCTGCCTGCGATGCACCACCCCGTGCACGAGGACCAGGGTGGGGCCGGAACCGGCGATGTCGTGAGGCAAGTCCATGAGCAGATGTTACCGCTATCATGAGTAACATCTACTGTTCCGGCACCGTCGGCGAGGGGCCCCATCGCCCACGGACGTGGACGACGGGCCCCGGCATCGACCCCGATTCGGGTCAGTCGGGCCGCTGCGGGAAAAACACTAACCGGTCTGTTTGTTACTCGCCAGTCAGGGCCGTGACCTGGTCTCCAGCCGCACGCGGCGGATCCCGCAGACGCAAGATTGAGGCGGACGAGTTGGCGTGTAAGCCGGATCCTGTCCCCGGCGCCGAAGCTCCGGGTGGCGACCATCCATCTGGGCACACCGTCGCCGGGTACCTCGAGCGGTTCACCCGCAGGCTCGGGCGAGCAGCCCTCGAACACCTGCGCAGCCGCACCGGGTCCCGGAGGATCCGATGCGGCCTTCAACCTTGCTCCGGGCGGGGTTTACCTAGCCACCCCGGTCACCCGGGGTGCTGGTGCGCTCTTACCGCACCGTTTCACCCTGACCGACACCGCACCCCGGAGGATGTGGCGTCGGCGGTCTGTTTTCTGTGGCACTGTCCCGCGAGTCACCTCGGGTTGCCGTTAACAACCGCCCTGCTCTGTGGAGTCCGGACTTTCCTCGACTCGGGGCCTGCGCACTGATGTGCTGGTTCCCCGTGCCGCGGTCGCCCGGCCAACTCGTCCGCCCGATCAGCCTACAGTTCGCGCGAACGTGTCATGCCGCCGCACTATGGTCTGAGCATGACCCGATACGCCGCCCTCCTGCGCGGTATCAACGTGGGCGGCATCAACATCAAGATGGCCGACCTTCGCAGCACCTTCGCCGAGCTGGGATTCGAGAACGTGAAGACCGTCCTCGCGTCGGGCAACGTGCTGTTCGATTCCGACCGCGACGACGTCCCCGCGCTGAAGAGCGAGATCGAATCCGCGCTGCGCGCCGACTTCCACTACGAAGCCTGGGTTTTCGTCCTCGACCTCGACACGATCCGGAAGATCGTCGACGACTACCCGTTCGACCCCGAGCGAGAAGGCTGGCACCCGTACGTGCTGGTGACTCCCGACCCCGAGGTCCTGGACACCCTGCTGGGGATCCGGGACGACCTGGACCCGGAGGTCGAACGCGTGCAGGCCGGAGACGGTGTCCTGTACTGGGAGGTGGAACGGGGCATGACGCTGAAGAGCAAGTTCGGCAAGAGCACCGGCACTCCCAAACTCAAGGCCTTCACCACCACGCGGAACCTGCGCACCCTCCTCAAGCTCCTGAAGTGACCCGCCGGTGACTGTTCTGGCAGTGGCGCTCGTCGCCGCGGTCCTCGTCTTCGCGGTCGTCCGGCCTCGCCGGTTACCCGAGATCGTCGCGGCCGCACCGGCCGCCGTCATCGTCCTGGCCACCGGTCTGGTGACGCCGGCGCAGGCCCGGGACGAAGTGACCGAGATGGCCCCGACCGTCGGGTTCCTCGCGGCGATCCTCGTCCTCGCGCACCTCGCGGACGCGATGGGTGTGTTCACCTGGATCGCGGCCCGGCTGCGGCGCAGGGCCCGCGGAGATCCGAAGCGGTTGCTGACGCTCGTGTTCGGGGCCGCGGCACTCACCACGGCAGTGCTGAGTCTCGACGCGACGGTGGTGCTGCTGACGCCGGCGGTGATCGCGACGGCCCGCTCGCTGCGGATGGATCCGCGCCCCCATTCGTATGCCACGGCTCACCTGTCGAACACGGCGTCGACGCTGCTGCCCGTCTCCAACCTGACGAACCTGATCGCCTTTTCCGCGACGGGGTTGACCTTTCTCCATTTCACCGCCGTCATGGCGCTGCCCTGGGCGGTGGCGATCGTCGTCGAACTGATCCTGTTCCGGATGTTCTTCCGCCGCGACCTGGTTCGGCCCGACGCCGAACCGGAACCGGCCCGCGATCCAGCCGCACCGACCGTCGCACTGTCGATCATCGCCGCGACGCTCGTCGGTTTCGCGGTGTCCGGCTTCGTGGGAATCGCGCCGGCATGGGTGGCGGCGGCGGGGGCGATCGTGCTCGGCGTCGTCGCGCTGCGCGACGGCCGCACCGACTTCGGCCGCATCCTGTATTCGGTCGACGTGTGGTTCTGCGCGTTCGTCCTGGTCCTCGGCGTCGTCGTCGCCGGCGTCGCGAACGGCCCGATCGGGGACTGGATCGGCTCGCGGCTGCCGACCGACACGTCGTTCGCGGCCCTGCTCACGATGGCCGTCGTCGCGGCGGTCGCCGCGAATCTGGTGAACAACCTCCCCGCCACACTGCTCCTGCTGGCGGCGCTCGGACCCCACCCGCCGACCGCCCTCGTCCTGGCGATGCTGCTCGGGGTGAACCTCGGCCCCAACCTCACCTACGTGGGGTCGCTGGCGATCATGCTGTGGCGGCGGGTCTCAGCGCGAGCCGGATCGCCCGCGGATCTGCGGACCTTCACGATTCTCGCGCTGGTGACCACGCCGCTGACCCTGCTCGCGGCCGTTGTTGCCCTCTGGACCTGTGAGTACCTATTAACCGCCGGCGGTTAATAAGTACTCACAGGTGGGAGGTGTCGTTGACCAGGCGGACGGACGAGCCGCCGTCGGGGTAGAACTCGGCGATGCTCAGCGACGCCAGATCCAGGTGCAGCCGGTACAGCAGCGACGGTCCCGCGTCGAGCGCCAGTTGCAGCAGGGTCTTGATCGGGGTCACATGCGTGACGACGAGAATCGTGGAGCCGCCGTAGGTGGCGGTGAGGTCGTCTCGGACCTTCACTATCCGCTCCCGGACCTCGTCGAAGCTCTCCCCCGCCGGCGGTCGCACCGACGTGTCCGACAACCATTTGCGGTGCAGTTCGGGGTCGCGGTCGGCGGCCTCTCTGAACGTGAGGCCCTCCCACTCGCCGAAGTCGGTTTCGGTGAGGCCCTCGTGCACGGTGACCGGGAGCCCGAGCACCTTCGCCGCCGCCGCCGCGGTCTGCTGCGCGCGCCCCAGCGGGGACGACACCACGGCCGCGATGCCGTCGTTGCCCGCGAAGCGCGAAGCCGCGCCGTTCGCCTGGGCCAGCCCGATCTCGGTGAGCGCCGGGTTCCCGCGACCCGAGTACCGCCGGTCGACGGACAGGACGGTCTGCCCGTGCCGGAGCAGCAGCATCCGGGTCGGGGCGCCGGTCGTGTCCATCCAGCCCGGCGCCGCCGGGGTGGGCTTGTCCGACGCCGCGGCGGCGGGTTCCGGTTCGGCGCCGTAACCGGCGGCACCGTCCATGGCCTCGTTGGCGAGGCGGTCGGCGTGCGCGTTCTCGGCCCGCGGAATCCACGTGTATGTCACGGAATCGAACTGCCGGGCGAGTTCCGACGCCCGGCGCTGCAGCGGAATCATGTCCGGGTGTTTGACCTTCCAGCGCCCGGACATCTGCTCGACCACCAGTTTGGAGTCCATCCGCACGTCCACCCCGGACGCGCCGAGTTCGGCGGCGGCCTCGAGCCCGGCGATCAGCCCCCGGTATTCGGCGACGTTGTTCGTGACGGTGCCGAGGCTTTCCTTGCGTTCGGCGAGGACGGCGCCGTCGGCGGCGGCGAACACCACGGTGCCGTAGCCCGCGGGTCCGGGATTACCGCGCGATCCACCGTCGGCCTCGACGACGACGCGACCGACACTCACAGACCCGACTCCTTGGTGCGCACCAGGATCGCGCCGCACTCGGAGCAGCGCACCACGACGTCGGGTGCGGTGCCGGTGATGCGGGAGATCTCGCCGCGGTCGAGTTCGATGCGGCACGCTCCGCAGCGCCGCGCCTGCAGCAGCGCTGCGCCGACGCCGTTCTGGCTGCGCTGCTTCTCGTAGACGGTGATCAGGTCGGCGGGGAACTGGTCGGCGAGTGCCGCCCGGTCCCGGGTGCAGCGCTGCTCCGCGGCGTCCAGGTCGGCGACGGCGTCGTCGCGGCGGCGGGACGCGTCGATGAGGTCTTCCTCGATCTGCGACAGCTGCGCACCGGCGTGGTCGTGGTCGGACTGCGACGCCTCGCGCCGTTCCATCACCTCGAGCAGTTCGTCCTCGAGCAGTCCCTGACGGCGGACGAGGCTGCCGAGTTCGTGTTCGAGTTCGGTGAGCTGCTTCGATCCGACCGTTCCGCTCTCGAGGAGCTTGCGATCGCGGTCCTCACGCTGACGGACGGCGTCGACTTCGCCTTCGAGTTTGCGGATGTCGCGGTCGAGGTCGTCGAGGATGATCTCCACGGCCACGGCCGCGTCCTTACGGGTGACGCGCTCCGCCTCGAGCCGCTCGACTTCCTGACGCTCCGGGAGCGCGGTGCGTCGGTGGGCGATCCTCGACAGCTCCGCATCGACGCCGGCGAGGTCGAGAAGCTTGGACTGCACCTGTGGTTCGACGTTCACGCGTGGTAACTCCTGCTGTCTTCTGTGAAGGGTTCTTCTGCGGCAGATTGCTGGGTGTCAACCGTACCCCGGCGCATCACGGGTTTCGGCCGGACGGCGCTACGACGGCGGCGCGCTGATCGACCACGGATCGGTGCGGACCGCGGACACCTGCACCTGCCACCCCGATGTGTGCGCGAACGCGGTGTCGAGCACGCCCTTCGCCTGTTCGCACCACGGTTGCTCGCTCGCCCAGTGCGCGACGTCGATCAGGGCCGGACCTCCGGCGCGCAGGTGCTCGTCGGCCGGGTGGTGTCGCAGATCGGCGGTCACGTAGGCGTCCACGCCGAGACGTGCGACGTCGTCGAGGAACGAGTCGCCCGAGCCACCGCACACGGCGACGGTGCGGATCGTGGCTTCGGGGTCGCCCGCGGCCCGCACACCCCACGTGGTTGCGGGCAGCGCGTCCGCCACCCGGTCGGTGAAGTCGCGCAGCGTCAGCGGTTCGGGTAGCTCGCCGACGCGTCCGAGTCCGCGGGGGCCGGGGAACGTCGCCGTCTCGAACACGTCGAACGCGACCTCCTCGTACGGGTGGGCGGCGCGCATGGCGGCGAGCACCTTCGGCCGGAGGGCTCGCGGCGCGATCACCTCCACCCGGCTCTCCTCGACCCGTTTGAGTGCGCCGACCTCGCCGAGTGCCGGATTCGCGCCGTCGGTCGGGAGGAACTGACCGTGACCGGTGACGGACCAGCTGCAGTCGCGGTAGTTGCCGATGTGTCCGGCGCCGGCGTCGAACAGTGCGCGGCGGACCGTGTCGGCGTCATCGGCGGGGACGAGGATCACCCATTTGTCGAGGTTCTCGGTGGGCTGCGGCTCGATCGGCCCGGTGACGGTGAGCCCGAGCGCCGCCGCGAGGGCGTCGGAGACGCCGGGGTCCGCGGAGTCGGCGTTGGTGTGCGCTGTGAACAGGGCGCAGCCGGCCTTGATCAGCTTGTGGACGAGCGCACCCTTCGGGGTGTGGGCGCCAACGGTGTCGACTCCGCGGAGCAGCAGCGGGTGGTGGACGAGGAGCAGGTCGGCACCGGCGGCGATCGCCTCGTCGACCACCGCGGCGGTCGGATCGACCGCGACTGTCACCGTCGCCACCGTGTCGTCGGGGTCGCCGCACACGAGGCCGACGGAGTCCCACGACTCGGCGAGGGCGGGCGGGTAGGCCGCGTCCAGGGTCGCGATCACGTCGGTGAGACGCACCGGGTTCACAGGATCTCCTTCATCGCGTCGACGAGCACGGCGGTCTGCTCCGCGGGGCGCACCGCGACGCGGAGGAGGTCCGGTCCGAGTCCGGGGAACGTGTCGCAGCGGCGTACAGCAATGCCCCGTTCGCGCAGGTGCTTGCGCATCAGTTCGCCGTCCGGCAGGCGGAGCAGCAGGAACGGCGCGGCGGCGGGCCGGTGCACGGCGACGCCGATCCCGGTCAGCCGCCGGACCATGTCTTCGCGCCACTCGCCCAGCACGACGGCGTGGTCGCGGGCGGCGGCGACGGCCTGCGGTTCGCTGCACGCGGCGATCGCCTCCACCTGCAGACTGCCCACCGGCCAGTGCGCCCGTCCCACCTGCAGTCGTTCGAGGATCTCGGGGGCCCCGAGCGCGTACCCGCAGCGCAGTCCCGCCAGCGCCCACGTCTTGGTGAGACTGCGGAGCACCAGCACGTCGGGCAGTGCGCGACCGGCCAGCGACTCGCCCTCGTCCGGGACCGCGTCCATGAACGCCTCGTCGACGACGACGATCCGGCCCGGTCGGCGCAACCGCAGGATCGCCTCGGCGGGGTGCAGTACCGACGTCGGGTTGGTCGGGTTGCCGATCACGACCAGGTCGGCCGATTCCGGGACCGTCGCCGAGTCGAGGACGTACGGGTCGTCGAGCAGCACCTGTGTGACCGGCACCTGCGCCTCCCGCAGCGCCCACTCCGGTTCGGTGAACGACGGGTGGATCAGCGCCGCCTCCCGGACTCCGAGCCGCGGCAGCAGGGAGAACCCCTCGGCGCCCCCGGCGAGCAGCAGCACCTCCTCGGGTGTCCGGCCGTGCCGGGACGCCACCGCGGTCCGGGCCGCGAGATCAGCCGCGACCGTCGGGTACGTGCCCAGGTGCGCCAGCGCGTCGGCGAGGCGGAGGCGCAGCCAGTCCGGTGGCCCGTCACCTTGCACGTTGACTGCGAAATCGAGGAGTCCGGGCCCCGCATCCACGTCTCCGTGGTGACGCAGGCTCTCCCGGCTCCCGGCACGAATGTCCACGATTGTCGAGCCTAAGGGACAATGGTCCGGTGACATCTCTCTCCACCTCCGCGTCCACCACCCCGCCTGCCTCTTCTGCCCTGTCCGCACCGATCGTGCTGTTCGACCTCGACGGCACGCTGACCGATTCCGCGCCCGGCATTCACGCCGGCTTCCGCCATGCGCTCGCGACGATCGGTCAGCCGGAACCGACCGACGAGATGATCGACGCCGTCATCGGCCCGCCGATGATCGACACGTTCCGGTCGATGGGACTGGGCGAAGACCTCGTGCAGCAAGCGATCGCCGCCTACTTCGAACGCTACGACCGCGTGGGGTGGGCCGAGAACGCCGTCTTCGACGGCATCGAGAAGGTGCTCGTCGCCGCCCACGACAGCGGCAGGAGGCTCGCCGTCGCCACGTCGAAGTCCGAGCGGTTCGCGATCCGCATCCTCGAACACTTCGAACTCGCGCACTACTTCGAGTTCATCGGTGGCGCCAGCGACGACGGCAGTCGCCGCGCCAAGTCCGACGTGATCGCGCATTCGCTGCGGAACCTGGGAGTCACCGCCACCGAGGGCGCCACCGCCGACGTCCTGATGATCGGCGACCGCGACCACGACGTCCTCGGCGCCGCGCACTGGGGCATCCCCGCGGTGTTCGTCGAGTGGGGTTACGGGTTCCCCACCGAGGCCGAGCGCGCGCACACGACGGCGCAGACCGTCGCCGACCTCGGGAAGTTGCTCGATGACGCGGCCTGACACCCCGCTGCACGTGACGTTCGTGTGCACCGGCAACATCTGCCGCTCCCCCATGGCCGAGAAGATCTTCGCCGAGCACCTCCGGCGGGAAGCCCTCGACGAGCGGGTGATGGTGAGCAGCGCCGGGACCCACGGCTGGCACGTCGGCCGTGAGGCCGACATCCGCACCAACGAGACCCTGAAGCTGAACGGCTATCCGACGGGCCACACGGCCGCGGAGGTCGGCCCGTTCCACCTCGGCGCCGATCTGGTGGTCGCTCTCGCGGCCAACCACGACCGTGAGCTTGCCCACATGGGCGTGCCCGACGAGCGCCGCCGGTTGCTGCGCAGTTTCGACCCGGACGCGGACACGTCGTCCGTACCCGACCCGTTCTACGGGGACCTCGAGGACTTCGAACGGGTCCGCCTCCAGATCGAGGCCGCGGTGCCCGGGCTGCTCGACTGGGTGCGCAGCCGGTAACCCACGATCAGGGGCCCGACCTGCGAGCGGCTACCGTGGAGGCGTGCGAAGGCTGAGATTTCTGTTGCGACCCGGCTGGTTGGTGTTGGCCTTGGTGGTCGCCGGATTCGCCTTCATGTGTTTCTACGTGCTCGCGCCGTGGCAGCTCGGCAAGAACACGTCCACGGAGCACCGGAACCAGCTGATCGCCGACTCGGTCGACGCCGAGCCCGTCCCGCTGGAGACCCTGCTGTCCGGCGGTGCGGCGAATCCGGACGACGAGTGGCGCCGCGTCACCGCGACCGGGTCGTACGTGCAGAACAGTGATCTGCTGGTCCGGTTGCGGTCCATCGAGTCGCAGCCCGCGTACGAGGTCCTGACCCCGTTGCAGCTGACCGACGGCCGCGCCATCCTGGTCAACCGCGGCTACGTGCGCCCGATCCAGGGCACCGAGGCGCCGCCGGTGGATCCGCCGCCGGCCGGGCCGGTGACGCTCGACGGTCGCGTCCGCAAGTCCGAGGGCACCATCGCGGGCAAGGAGCCGATCGACGAGAACGGGCTCCGGCAGGTGTACTACATCGACGCGGGCCAGATCGGCGGTTACATCGGCACCGACCTCGTCGACGCGTACGTGCAACTCGAACCCGATCAGCCGGGTGGCCTCGGCACTATTCCGCTCCCGCAACTCGACGCGGGCCCGTACCTGTCGTACGGCCTGCAGTGGCTGGCGTTCGGCATCATGGCCCCGCTCGGCCTGGCCTACTTCATCCGCGCGGAGTGGCGCGAACGCCGCAGGGAAAAGTCCGCGAAGGCCGCCGACGACGCCGCTCCCGCGCCCGTGGCCCGGAAGAAGCCGTTCACCCGGAGCAAACCGGTGGAATCAGCGCCGAGGACGGCGGCGGAAGCGAAACTGGCCGACCGCTACGGCAAGGGCCGCTGACACCAGCGCCGCACCACCCTGCACCGCGGTCGACAGCCGCACCGCCCGGTCGAGGTCGACGGGCCGGGGCGATGGCCCGGATCCGAGCACAGGTCGCATCTCGACGCCGTGCGCGTATTCGGTGCGCCCGCCCAGCGAGATCCCGAGAGCGCCCGCCGCGCTGGCCTCCGCGACACCGGCGTTGGGGCTGGGGTGCTGGGACGCGTCGCGCCGCCACGCCTCCCACGCCTCCTTCGGCGACCCGCCGACCGCCGGCGCGGCGACGACCGACAGCGCACCCGTCAGGCGGGCGGGCAGCAGGTTGAGGAGGTCGTCCCACCGCGCCGCGGCCCAGCCGAAGTTGCCGTACTTCGGCGAGCGGTAGCCGACCATCGCGTCCAGGGTGTTGGAGGCCCGGTAGACGAACAGTCCGGGGATGCCGGCCACCGCGCCCCACACGAACGCCCCGACCGCGGAATCGGACGTGTTCTCGGCCACCGACTCCAGCGTCGCCCGGGTGAGCCCGTCGACGCCGAGCACACTGGGGTCGCGACCGCACAGCGACGGCAAGAGGGCGCGGGCGGAGGCGAGGTCGTCCGCCTCGAGGTGCGCGGCCATTCTCGACCCGGTCCGTCCCAGGGACGTTCCGCCGAGCACCGCCCACGCTGCGACGGCGGTCGCGGCTGCCTCGCCGGCCCAGCCCCCGCGCCGCGCCGTCCGAGCCGCGGCGACCCCCAGACCGGCCGCTCCACCGACCAGAACGGCGACGTGCACGATTCCGGCAGACCGGGAGTCGCGGTACGTCGACTTCTCCAATGCCATTGCGGTGCGGCCGAATCCGGCCACGGGATGCCATCGCGCGGGGTCGGCGAACGCGCGGTCGGCGGCGAAGCCGAGGAGCAGGCCTGCGGCGCGCGCGGTGGCGGGACGGGAGGTTCGATGCACGCCGCTATTTGTATCAACTAACGTTGCAGGCGATGTAAAGGAGCGTCCCATGAGTGCCGCGATCGACGAGTACCTGGCAGGCAAGGACCCGGACGCCACCGAGCGCCTGCTGCAGTTCCGTGACCTCGTTCTGGCGTGCGGCGAGGTGGACGAGCGCGTCCACCGGACCGAGATCGCGTGGGCTCGTGCCCGCGTCTTTGCTGCAGCGTTCATCTATTCGTCGCGGCTCGAGATCGCCCTCGACCTGCGCCGGCGTGTCCATCACCCGCAGTTGCGGGAGGCGTTTCCCACCACGACAACGGTGATCACGCACCGGTTGACGATCACCTCCGACGATCAGCTCGACGACACCCTGGCCGCCCTCCTCGCGGAGGCCTACGACACGGTGGGTCCGGGCACGCGCAACCGGTAGAGGCCGTCCCTGCCGGACGGACACGTTCCGGTCGGAATGTCTGATTCCTGAAACTCTCCTGAGGAACTCGCCAAGCGCCCTTTCGTGCGCCTACCATGGTATTTGCCGCCTCGTTCCCCCCATTCAGGGGCGGCGCACGGCCCCGCCCCGCTCACATCTTCGGTGCTGACTCAACACACCCACGTGGCTCGGCGGGGTTCGGTGCGTCCGGTGGGGAATTTCAGTGAGCCATTGGAATCGGCGACTGGGCCTGAGACGATCGAAGGGTGTCCAGCGACGTGACGAAGCTCGGCGACGACGAACTGCTCGCGCTTCTCGCCGAGCAGCGAGCGCTGCTCGGCGAGTCGATCGCGAACGATTACGGCTGCGGAACGGTGCGCACCGTCACCAGCCGGATCGCCGAACTCGAGGCCGAACTCGATCGCCGCGGATCGACGGCCTCGCGACACGGCACCTGACCGGCTACCGGGAGGGGCGGCTCGTGGCCGGCGCAGCCCAGACGCCGGCCACTCCCCCGCCGTCCTCGTAACGGTCGATCTTCACGATGCCCGCCCCGGGCTCGGTGGGCCGGTGCGTCTCGTTGACGGCCTGGAAGTCTGAGTCGAAGGCTCTGTCGCTCGACGTGCCGTTGCGCAGCGTTACCTTGTACCTGGACATATCAGGAATATGCCACTGCAGGCGAAGCTCCAGGCGATGAACAGGTTAACTCCACGAAACCAGTCGGAGCACCGCAGCCGAACTGAAATGACACAAATCTGTGTTATTTCAGTTAAGACTGATACCTTCGGTGGTGTGCCGTCCGACACACAGCTGATCTTCGCCGACCACGTCGGCCGCTTCTACGCCCGCCAGTACGGCTTCCCTCCGATGGCAGGACGTCTGCTGGGGTACCTGTTCGTGTGCGACCCGCCGCAGCAGACGATCGACGAGCTGGGCGAAGCCCTGCTGGCGAGCCGGAGCGCCGTCACCGGCGCGGTCAAACTGCTGGAGGGCTATCGGATGGCGCGGCGCACCCGCGTGGCCGGTGAACGGGTGGACCGGGTGAGCCTGGACCCGGCGAGTCAGCAACCGCAGAACTTCGATTCCGCCCTCCACCGCGAGCACGCGGCACTGTTCCGGGAGGGGCTGGCGTTGCTGGCCGACGCCCCACCCGAACGCCGCGCTCCGCTCGAGGAGATGATCGCGCTGGCCGAGTTCCTCAGCGAGCGACTGCCGGAGCTGCGGGACGAATGGCACACACGCCGCGATGAGCTCCGAGCCCGGCGAACCAGCACAGTCGATCGAGAAGGGGACGTGCATCATGACTGAATCCGACCTGTCCGCTCTGCGCGAGCGAGCCGCGAACGGCGACCCGACGGCGGTCGACATCCTGATCGAACTCGCCGGCGAGCGGGGTGACATGGCCGAACTCCGGCGCCTCGCCGACGGTGGCAGCTCCGACGCGGCCGACCAGCTCATCGAAGTCGCCACCGAACTGGGCGACCTCGATGAGCTCCGCCGCCTCGCCGACAGCGGAAACATCACCGCCGCCGAGCAGCTCGCGGAACTCACCGACGACTGACGCCGGCGAAACGAGAAAGCCCCGACCGCGCACGAACGCAGATCGGGGCCTTACCTGACGGTGGGCGCGGAGGGTTTCGAACCCCCGACCGCTGGTGTGTAAAACCAGAGCTCTACCACTGAGCTACACGCCCGAACATCCGGCGAGAACCTCGCCGGATGCGCATCAGGACTCTAGCGTGGCGAGCGCCTTCTCCCAAGCTCCCTGGTCACGGGCCTCTCCGGGCCCGTTCATCTCGGCGAACCGGATGATGCCTTCCTTGTCGATGACGAAGGTGCCGCGGTTCGCGAAGCCCAGCTTGTCGTTGAAGACGCCGTACTGCTGCGCGACCGCGCCGTGCGGCCAGAAGTCGGCGAGCAGCGGGAAGGTGTATCCCTGCTCGGCGGACCAGATCTTGTGGGTCGGCGACGCACCGACGGAGAGGGCGAGGATCGCCGTCTCGTCGTTCTCGAACTTCGGCAGTTCGTCGCGAACCTTGCAGAGCTCACCCTGGCACGTTCCGGTGAACGCGAGCGGGTAGAACACGAGCAGGACGTTCTTCTTTCCGCGGTAATCGGAAAGCGTCACCTCCTGGTTGTTCTGGTCCTTGAGGGTGAAATCGGGGGCAGTGGTGCCCACCTCGAGCGGCATGACGTGATTCCTTCGGTGAGTGAACGGGAAAGGTGAGACTGCTCAGCGCTTGTTCGCGGGACGCGACTTCGGCTGAACCAGACGGCTTCCCGACCAGTCCCCGAGATTTGCCGCCGACGTCTGGGTGAGACCGGCTGTGGGTGCGGACTCGGCGATCTCGCTGGGCTCCACGTGACCGGGCTGACCGGTCTTGGGGGTGAGGACCCACACGAATCCATCGTCGGCCAGGGGCCCGATGGCATCCATGAGGGCGTCGACGAGGTCTCCGTCTTCGTCGCGCCACCACAGCAGCACGACGTCGATGACCTCGTCGGAATCCTCGTCCAGCAGTTCTCCACCGATGGTGTCCTCGACCGCGGCACGCAGGTCGTCGTCGGTGTCCTCGTCCCAGCCCAGTTCCTGTACCGCCATGTCGGCAGTGATCCCGAGTTTCTGAGCGTAGTTTTGGGCGTCCGCCGCGGCGACCACGGTGGGGTCCTCCTTTTGTTGACGGTGCTCGGATACCCGAACACCTGCCGGATGAAGATCAATTAGGTGAAAGCGAACATGCTCGAACGCTTTCGCGCAAGCCGACCACGCGAATTTTTCTGAGAATGTAGTGATGCGTGGTCATCGACCGAGCCTACGGTGCGGGAGTCACGATGTGGGGCAGGCTGCCCGAATCGAGTCGCTGAGCTCGTCTCCACGGCTCGCGAGAGTGTTCAGAATGTCTCCGCGTTGCCCGCTGTCGACGGCCGCAGCGAGTTCGCGATAGTTGTTCGCGTAATCGGTGAGGAGTCCGGTCAGGTCGGGGGGAAGTGCGGGTGTGGCGGCGTTCGCGCCGTCTGCGGCCGACCGGAGTGCCGCCGCCGCGGCACTCGCTTTCGCGCCGGTGTCCGCGGCTTCGGCGTTGGCGGCATCGATGAACGTGTTGTAGGTGTCGATCGTGTCGCCGGCCCGGGTCACGAACATCGTGCACTGCTCCACGAGCGCCTCCCGCTCGGCCGCAGCCTTCTGCGAGGACGACGCGGCCACCGATGAGGACGTCGCTTCGGCGGCGTACTCGGCGGCCTGGGAATCGTTCTGCTGCGCGGTTCCCTCGATCGCGCCGCCACATCCGGCGATGACGCCGGCGCCGACGATCGCCGCGGCGGCAGCACTCAGCAGCCCCCAGCGGCGCGACGACGTGCACATTCGTCTCCCCCACGTTTTCGACGACATCGATAAATTCAACATTCGCCCCCGGATCTGCGCAAACGCTACCGAAGAGTAACCCGAGCACGGTGTGCCGACCGCGCCGCAATGGGGAAAGATGAGGGTGCGCCATATTCATAAAGGAGATGGATCGGGCCTAACAAGGCCGCGATCGCATGGAGAGGACGCCACACCGCGCGTCCCACCACAATGAGGAGCAACGTTGTCAGACCTGATCCAGGGACCCGCGTCTCAACCGGATTCCGCCACACCCGGCGCCGGAGCGGCCCAACCTTCCAACCCCAGTGCGACCCCGGGCTCCGACGGACGCGTGCGCGTCATCCGTGAGGGTGTTGCGTCGTATCTGCCGGATATCGATCCGGATGAGACCACGGAGTGGTTGGAATCGTTCGATGGTTTGTTGGACCGGTCCGGTCCGACTCGTGCCCGGTATCTGATGTTGCGGATGCTCGAGCGGGCCGGGGAGAAGCACGTCGCTCTGCCGGCGTTGACGTCGACCGATTATGTGAACACCATCCCGACGGAGAACGAGCCGTGGTTCCCCGGCGACGAGGAGGTCGAGCGCCGGTACCGGGCGTTCATCCGGTGGAACGCGGCGGTGATGGTGACCCGCGCGCAGCGCCCCGGGGTGGGTGTCGGTGGCCACATCTCCACCTACGCCTCCTCCGCCGCGCTGTACGAGGTGGGGTTCAATCACTTCTTCCGCGGCAAGGACCATCCCGGCGGTGGCGATCAGATCTTCATCCAGGGCCACGCCTCCCCCGGCATCTACGCGCGCGCGTTTTTGGAGGGGCGGATCCCGGCGGAGCGGATGGACGGGTTCCGGCAGGAACACTCGCACACCGACTCCGGCGGCGGGTTGCCGTCGTACCCGCACCCGCGGTTGCTGCCCGATTTCTGGGAGTTCCCGACGGTGTCGATGGGGTTGGGCCCGATGAACGCCATCTACCAGGCCAGGTTCAACCACTACCTGCACGACCGCGGCATCAAGGACACCGCCGACCAGCACGTGTGGGCGTTCCTGGGTGACGGGGAGATGGACGAACCCGAATCCCGCGGCCTCGCCCACGTGGCGGCCACCGAGGGCCTGGACAATTTGACGTTTGTGGTGAACTGCAACCTGCAGCGCCTCGACGGCCCGGTCCGCGGCAACGGCAAGATCATCCAGGAGTTGGAGTCGTTCTTCCGCGGCGCCGGCTGGAACGTGATCAAGGTGGTCTGGGGCCGCGAGTGGGATGCCCTGCTGCACGCGGACCGGGACGGCGCCCTGGTCAATTTGATGAACGTCACCCCGGACGGCGACTACCAGACGTACAAGGCGAACGACGGCGGGTATGTGCGGGAGCACTTCTTCGGCCGGGACCCGCGGACGAAGGAGCTGGTCGCGAACCTCTCCGATCAGGACATCTGGAACCTCAAACGCGGCGGCCACGACTACCGCAAGATCTACGCCGCGTACGCGGCGGCGATGGCGCACAAGGGGCAGCCGACGGTGATCCTGGCGCACACCATCAAGGGCTACACGTTGGGTAAGCATTTCGAGGGCCGCAACGCCACCCACCAGATGAAGAAGCTGACCCTCGATGATCTGAAGAATTTCCGGGACCTGCAGCGGATCCCGATCTCCGACGCCGAGTTGGAGAAGAACCCGAAGATGCCGCCGTACTACCACCCCGGCCCCGATGCCCCGGAGATCCAGTACATGCTGGACCGCCGCAAGGCGCTGGGCGGGTTCCTGCCGCAGCGGCGGACCACGGCGGCGCCGTTGCCGCAGCCGGCGGACTCCACCTACGACGTGGTCCGCAAGGGGTCCGGTAAGCAGCAGGTCGCGACCACCATGGCGTTGGTGCGGATCATGAAGGAGCTGTTGCGGGACAAGGAGATCGGGAAGCGGATCGTGCCGATCATCCCGGACGAGGCCCGCACCTTCGGGATGGACTCCTGGTTCCCCTCGCTCAAGATCTACAACCGTAACGGGCAGCTGTACACGGCGGTGGATGCGGAGCTGATGCTGGCGTACAAGGAGTCCGAGATCGGGCAGATCCTGCACGAGGGCATCAACGAGGCCGGCTCGACGGCCTCGTTCACCGCGGTCGGCACCTCCTACGCCACGCACGGTGAGCCGATGATCCCGCTGTACATCTTCTACTCGATGTTCGGGTTCCAGCGCACCGGCGACGGCCTGTGGGCGGCGGCCGATCAGATGGCCCGCGGGTTCGTGCTCGGTGCCACCGCCGGCCGCACCACCCTGACCGGGGAAGGGTTGCAGCACGCCGACGGGCACTCGCTGCTGCTGGCCTCGACCAACCCGGCGGCGGTGGCCTACGATCCGGCGTTCTCCTACGAGATCGCGCACATCGTCAAGGACGGGCTGCGCCGGATGTACGGCGGCACCGACGGGGTGGACGGGTTCGGTGGTGAGGACATCTTCTACTACATCACCCTCTACAACGAGCCCTACTCGCAGCCCGCCGAACCCGCCGACCTGAACGTCGACGGCCTGCTCAAGGGCCTGTACCTGTTCAAGAAGTCCGAGGCCTCGGGCCCGAAGGCGCAGATCCTGGTCTCCGGTGTCACCATGCCCGAGGGCCTGCGGGCGCAGCAGCTGCTCGCCGACGAGTGGGGTGTGGCCGCCGACGTGTGGTCGGTCACCTCCTGGGGTGAACTGCGCCGCGACGGCATCGAATCCGAACGCCAGGCCCTGCGGGACCCGGGCACCGACGCCCCGCTGCCCTACGTCACCCAGGCGCTGTCGGATGCTGCCGGCCCGTTCGTGGCGGCCTCGGACTGGATGCGCGCCGTCGCCGACCAGATCCGCCAGTGGGTCCCCGGCTCGTACACCACCCTCGGCACCGACGGGTTCGGGTTCTCCGACACCCGCCCCGCCGCCCGCCGGTACTTCAACGTCGACGCCGAATCCATCGTCGTCGCCGTCCTGTCCGCCCTCGCCGGCGAAGGCACCCTCGACCGCTCCAAGGCCGTCGAAGCCGCCACGAAGTACCGCATCGACGACGTCCGCGCCGCCGCCGTCTCCTACACGGATACCGGAAGCGCGTAACGCCGCCATCCTCACCACCGCCGCCCGTGTGTCCGTCGGACAACACGGGCGGCGGTGCGCGTAGGTTCTTGACTATGGTCGAGCAGAGTCCGTTGGTCTCCCGCAGACGACAAACCCGGGATCCGTTGCCCGACGCACTGTTGCGTCGCGTCAAACAGTTCTCCGGGCGCCTCTCGACCGAGGCCGTCACGACGATGCAGGATCAACTGCCGTTCTTCGACGACCTCGACGCCGCTCAGCGTTCCAACGTGCAGTTGCTGGTCCAGACCGCGGTGGTCAACTTCCTCGAATGGCTGAAGAACCCGGACAGTGACATCCGGTTCAGTCTGGACGCGTTCCAGGTGATTCCGCAGGATCTGGCACGCAGGCTCACTCTCAGCCAGACGGTGGACATGGTGCGGGTGGCGATGGAGTTCTTCGAGCAGTGGCTCCCGGCGCTCGCCCGTAACGACCAGCAGCTGATCGCGCTCACCGAGGCCGTGCTGCGCTACGGCCGCGAACTGGGTTTCGCAGCTGCCTCCGTGTATGCGAGTGCTGCGGAGTCCCGCGGCGCCTGGGACACGCGGCTCGAGGCCCTCGTGGTCGACGCCGTGGTCCGCGGCGACACCGGGTCCGACATGTTGTCGCGGGCGGCGACCCTCAACTGGGATGCCACGGCTCCCGCCACCGTCATCGTCGGCACACCCCCCGAGGACGAACGGGTCTCCGTCGTCGGCACGGTCCACACCATCGCGCAGAGGCACGGCCGCGCCGCGCTCGCGGTCGTGCAGGGTTCGCGGCTGGTGATGGTCGTCAGCGGCGAGCTGCAGGAGGGGTCGGGGCACTCGAGTTTCATGACCGACCTGCTCGGCAAGTTCTCGGACGAGCCCGTGATCATCGGACCGACCACGCCGACACTCGGCGCGGCTCACTTCAGTGCCGTCGAGGCGCTTGCCGCGATGCAGGCGGTCGCCGGGTGGCGGGGCGCCCCCCGGCCCGTCCACGCGGCCGAGTTGCTACCGGAGCGCGCACTGCTCGGAGACAACGCCGCAGTCACCGCTCTCAACGACCATCTGGTCGCTCCGCTGGCGGCCGCCGGAGGTGTTCTCACCGACACTCTGGACGCGTATCTCGACTGTGGAGGTGCGGTTGAGACTTGCGCCCGGCAGCTGTTTGTTCATCCAAATACTGTGCGGTATCGACTCAAGAGAATCGCCGAAGTCACCGGGCGCGATCCGACGAATCCACGGGATGCGTATGTGCTCAGAGTGGCCGCTACCGTGGGTCGATTGACACATTCCCATAACGAACCCATATCACGTTTAACACCAGTCACACCCTTCCCATTCGGAGAAGCAGGGCTGTAACGAACGTCTGTCCAGATTCGATGCGAGGACCCCACGTGCAATTTTGTGGGAACCCAACAAATCCGCCGACAAAGGTTCATCCGCAACGACATCTCGCGGTACGCCGTTGACGGTGTTCTCTTGAAGAGTGATTTCGTTGCTCGCCCCGGGTCAGGGCTCTCAGACTCCCGGCATGCTCATCCCTTGGTTGGAGCTGCCGGGTTCTCATGACCGTGTCGCACTGTGGTCGAAGGCTGCCGGCCTCGACCTCGTCCGCCTCGGTACCACCGCGACCGCGGAGGAGATCACCGACACGTCGGTGACTCAGCCTCTCGTCGTGGCCGCCGCGATCCTCGCCTTCGAGGAACTCGACGCGCGTGGCCTGATTCCCGCAGACACCATCGCGGCCGGGCACTCCGTCGGTGAACTCGCCGCAGCGGCAGTCGCCGGAGTCCTCTCCGCCGACGACGCCGTCGCCCTCGCCGCCGTCCGCGGCGCGGAGATGGCCAAGGCCTGCGCACTCGAACCGACCGGGATGTCCGCGGTCCTCGGGGGCGAGGAGGCCGAGGTGCTCGCCCGACTCGACGAACTGGGCCTCGAACCGGCCAACCGCAACGCCGCGGGCCAGATCGTCGCGGCAGGCCTGCTGTCGGCGCTCGAGGAACTCGCAGCCAACCCGCCGGAGAAGGCTCGGGTGCGTGCACTGCCCGTCGCGGGCGCGTTCCACACCCGGTTCATGGCTCCCGCGCAGGAGGCCGTCACCGAGGCTGCGTCCAAGATCACACCGGGTGAACCCACCCGCACTCTGCTCTCCAACGCCGACGGCGCACCGGTCGCATCCGGAGCCGACGCACTGACTAAGCTGGCCGCGCAGGTAACCCGACCTGTGCGTTGGGACCTGTGTACCGCAAGCCTGCGGACCGCTCAGGTCTCGGCGATTGCGGAACTTCCACCAGCCGGAACCCTGGTCGGTATCGCCAAGCGTGAAATGCGCGGCACGCCGACTCTGGCACTCAAGACCCCGGGGGATATCTCCGCGCTAGCCGAACTGACAGAACTCGGCTAGTTTGCTGCGCGCACCTCGGTGCGTGCAGGGCCCGCAGGCGCGGCCGATGGGGACGTGCCTGCACAACTCCAGATACATCTACACCGAATCAGAAGGGAGCCACTCAGTGGCCGCCACCCAGGAAGACATCATCGCCGGACTCGCGGAGATCATCGAGGAGGTCACCGGTATTGAGCCGTCCGAGGTGACCATCGAAAAGTCTTTCGTCGACGACCTCGACATCGACTCCCTCTCCATGGTTGAGATCGCCGTCCAGACCGAGGACAAGTACGGCGTGAAGATCCCCGACGAGGATCTCGCCGGACTGCGCACCGTCGGTGACGCCGTGTCGTACATCCAGAAGCTCGAAGCAGAAGGTGGCGCCGACGCGGAGGCCGTGAAGGCCAAGCTCGAAGCTGCCAAGAACGACGAGGAGTGAGCTCAGCCGTGACTTCCGCCTCGACCAACGGGAGACAGTTCCCCAACATCGTCGTCACCAGCCTCGCGGCTACGACGTCGATCGCTGGTGACGTGGATGCCACGTGGAAAGGCCTGTTGGCCGGCGAGAGCGGCATCGACACCATCCAGGAAGCGTTCGTCACGGAGAACGACCTTCCGGTGACGATCGGCGGCAAGCTGAAGGTGTCGCCCGACGAGTCCTTGTCCCGGGTCGAGATCCGCCGGATGAGTTTCGTCGAGCGGCTGGCGCTCGTCCTGGGCCGTCAGGTCTGGGAGAACGCCGGCAGCCCGGAGGTCGACAAGGATCGCCTCGGCGTCGTGATCGGCACCGGACTCGGCGGCGGCGAAGCTCTGATCGACGCCGTCGAGAAGATGAAGGCCGGTGGCTACCGCAAGGTGTCGCCGTTCGCCGTCCAGATGGTGATGCCCAACGGTCCGTCGGCCACCGTCGGACTCGAACTGGGGGCTCGCGCCGGAGTGATCACTCCCGTGTCGGCCTGCTCCTCGGGTTCCGAGGCCATCGCCCATGCGTACCGCATGCTGGTGATGGGCGACGCCGACATCATCGTCGCCGGTGGTGTGGAGGGTTACCTCGACGCCGTGCCGATCGCGAGCTTCGCGATGATGCGTGCGCTGAGCACCCGCAACGACGATCCGAAGGCGGCTTCACGGCCGTTCGACAAGGATCGCGACGGCTTCGTGTTCGGTGAGGCCGGAGCGATGATGGTCCTCGAGACCGAGGAGCACGCCAAGGCTCGCGGTGCCACCATCCACGCCCGCCTGTTGGGCGCGGGGATCACCTCCGACGGGTTCCACATCGTCGCTCCCGATCCCTCGGGTTCGGGCGCTGCGCGGGCCATGACGAGGGCGATCGAGACTGCTGGATTGACGAAGAAGGACATCCAGCACATCAACGCGCACGCCACGGCTACGCCGATCGGTGACACCGCCGAGGCGAACGCCATCAAGGCTGCCGTCGGCAACCATGCTGCGGTGTACGCACCGAAGTCCGCGTTGGGGCACTCGATCGGCGCCGTCGGTGCGCTCGAGGCGGTGCTCACGGTCCTGAGTCTGCGTGACGGAGTCATTCCGCCCACGCTGAATCTCGAGAATCAGGATCCAGAGATCGACCTGGATGTCGTCAAGGGCGAAGCCCGTTACGGCGAGATCGATTTCGCGATCAACAACTCGTTTGGTTTCGGTGGGCACAACGTCGCGCTCGCCTTCGGCCGGGCCTGACAGCCGGTCCTGCTAGATCGCGGGTGGAGACCCCTTCGCTGAAGGGGTCTCCACCCATCGACAGCCCACGAGGGGCCCGCTACAGAGGAGGACGCGATGACAATCCTGGCACCCGCGACGAAGTCCGATGCGTCGATCGATCCGCGCGATCCCCTTGCGCGCCTGGAGAAGCTGTTCGACGCCGGGACGGTCGTCCCGCTCCATCCGCGTGACAAGTCCGGTGTGCTGGCCGCGTCCGGCAACATCGACGGTGTCCGCACCATCGCCTACTGCTCCGATGCCACCGTCATGGGCGGCGCCATGGGTGTCGAGGGCTGCAAGCACATCGTGACGGCGATCGATACCGCCCTCGACGAAGATGCCCCCATCGTCGGGCTCTGGCACTCGGGTGGCGCGCGTCTCGCCGAGGGCGTCGAGGCCCTGCACGCCGTCGGACTGGTCTTCGAGGCCATGGTCCGCGCGTCCGGCCGCGTCCCACAGATTTCCGTCGTCCTCGGCTTCGCGGCCGGTGGTGCGGCATACGGTCCCGCGTTGACCGACGTCGTCATCATGGCGCCCGAGGCCCGCGTGTTCGTCACCGGACCCGACGTGGTCCGCAGCGTCACCGGCGAGCAGGTCGACATGGTGTCGCTCGGCGGCCCCGACACGCACACGAAGAAGTCGGGTGTGGCGCACATCGCCGCCCACGACGAGGGTGACGCTCTGCACCGGGCACGCCGCCTGGTGTCCATGTTCTGCGAGCAGGGCGAGTTCGATCAGGCCGCGGCCGCGCACGGCGACACCGATCTCCGCGCGCTCATGCCGGAGTCGGCGAAGCGCGCCTACGACGTCCGCCCGATCGTTCACGAACTTCTCGACAACGTCGAGGGTGAGTCGAGTTTCGAGGAACTGCAGGGCAATTACGCCCGCAGCATCGTCACCGGGCTCGGACGCCTCGGTGGCCGCACCGTCGGTGTCATCGCCAACAACCCGCTCCGCCTGGGTGGGTGCCTGAACTCGGAGAGCGCCGAGAAGTCGGCTCGCTTCGTCCGGCTGTGCAACGCGTTCGGCATCCCGCTGGTCGTGGTCGTGGACGTTCCGGGATACCTCCCCGGTGTGAGCATGGAATGGGAAGGCGTCGTGCGCCGCGGAGCCAAGCTGCTCCACGCGTTCGCCGAAGCCACCGTGCCCCGGGTGACGGTCGTGACCCGCAAGATCTACGGCGGCGCCTACATCGCCATGAACTCCCGCGCTCTCGGCGCCACCGCCGTCTACGCGTGGCCCGACGCCGAGGTCGCAGTCATGGGCGCGAAGGCGGCCGTGGGCATCCTGCACAAGCGGGCCCTGGCCGCGGCGCCGGAAGAAGAGCGGGAGGCCCTGCACGAGCGACTGGCCGTCGAGCACGAGAGCATCGCCGGCGGCGTCGACCGTGCCGTCGCGATCGGTGTGGTGGACGAGGAGATCGACCCGGCCAAGACGCGCAGTGTCGTCACCGCGGCCCTCGCCGCCGCCCCCTCCACCCGCGGCGACCACAAGAACATCCCGCTGTGATCTGAGCATTGATCGAGAGAAGGCCCCCACCGGCGGTGGGGGCCTTTTCGCGTCCGTGTGCGGGTGTCAGCCGACGTCGCGGCGCAGCCAGGTGACCTCGGCGCCTTCGCCGCCGCTGCGGAACGGCTCGAGCGCCTCGTCCCAGGCGGTTCCGAGGGCGTAGTCCAGTTCGGTGGCGATGTCACCGCCGGCCTCCATCAGTGCCCGCAGACGCATCTCCCCCACGACGACATCGCCGTTCGCGCTGGTGGATCCGTGCCACAGACCCATGCCGGGCACGTGGCTGAACCGTTCGCCGTCCACGCCCTCGCTGGCGTCCTCGGTGACCTCGAAGCGCAGCATCGGCCAGGCGCGGAGCGCATTGACCAACCGCGAGGCGGTGCCGACGGGCCCCACCCAATTGGTGGTCGCGCGCAGGACGCCGTTGGAGGCCGGCTGCGAGGTCCATTTCAGGTTCGCTCGGCAGTCGAGGGTCGCGGTCAGCGCCCATTCGATATGGGGGCACAACGCGGCGGGCGACGAGTGGATGTAGACAACACCAGCCGTCACGTCCGCGAACTGATTCAATGCGCGCACTCGAGCCTCCTGCTTCGACGAGGGACGTCTTCCCCAACGGCCTCAGTCGGTGTGTGCAGCACGCTCGGTTGACCAGTGTGCCCTGTGATGCCTGTGTTGCGCCAGTGATTCGAGCAATCGGTGTGTCATCGCCTTTCGCGTTCCGCGAGAATACCGTCGCTCAGCTCGGTCCACACGGGCTTGGCCCAGTCGCCGAAGTCCCGGTCCGTCAACGCGACGCACGCCAGCCCCGCGGCCGGGTCGACCCAGAGGAACGTGCCGGACTGCCCGAAGTGGCCGAACGTCCGCGGCGAGTTGCCCGTTCCGGTCCAGTGCGGGCTCTTGGCCGACCGGATCTCGAATCCCAGACCCCAGTCGTTGGGGCGCTGAGAGCCGTATCCGGGCAGGATTCCGTCCAGTCCGGGGAATTGCACCGAAGTGGCATCTGCGAACGTCTGAGGCGAAATGAGCGCCGGGCGGAACAGTTCGGCGGTGAAGCGGCCGAGATCTCCCGCCGACGCCTGCGCTCCGTGGCCGGCGGGCCCGACCAGAGCGGACGCGTCCATCGACAGCGGAGCGAACACGGATTCCGCCACGTAGTCGGCGAAGTCGATCGACGTCTCGGCGGTGAGGAAGTCGGCGAGCACCTCGTAGCCTGCACTCGAGTAGATCCGCTTGCGCCCCGGCGTCGTCTGCACCCGGTTCGCGTCGAAGGCGAGACCCGACGCGTGCGCCAGGAGATGACGCACCGTCGAGCCCTCGGGGCCTGCGGACTGGTCGAGTTCGACGGCCCCCTCCTCGGTGGCCACCAGGACTGCGTACGCGCACAGCAGTTTGGTCACCGAGGCCAGCGGGAAGACGCGCTGCTGGTCGCCGTACTCGCCGATCACCCCTTCGTCTCGCGACAGGACCACCGCCGCAGCGTTGTCCACGGGCCATCGGGCGATCTGATCGAGACTCTGCACCCGGTCAGACTACGAGAGCCGCCACCGGTCGGCTGCAGCGAGCCGCACCCGCCTGCAGCGGCGAGCCGTCACCAGTCGGCTTCGGTGTACCGGATGACGCCGCGAATGTTCTTGCCGTCGAGCATGTCCTGGTACCCGTCGTTGACCCCTTCGAGGCTGTAGGTGCGGGTGATCATGTCGTCGAGGTTCAACTGCCCCGACTTGTACATGGCCAGTAGGTTCGGGATCTCGACCCGGGCGTTGCCGCCGCCGAAGATGGTGCCCTTCAGGTCCTTCTGCAGCATCGAGAAGAGGAACAGGTTCAACTTGACGTCCATGTCGGTCATCGCGCCCATCGCGGTGACGACGCACGTGCCGAATTTGCTGGTGAGCAGCAGGGCTTCCTCGACGTATTCGCCGTGCATCTCCCCGACCGTGATGATCGTCTTCTGCGCCATCAGCCCGTTGGTGAGCGCGATGATCGGTTCGATCGCGGCGGCGGCGCTCTCGAACGCGTGGGTGGCCCCGAACTTCAGCGCCTGTTCCCGCTTCCACGGCACCGGGTCGATGGCGAAGATCTGACGCGCCCCGGACGCCACCGCGCCCTGCAGCGCGCTCATGCCGACGCCGCCGACACCCATGATGACGACGGATTCGCCCGGCTTCACCTCCGCCATCCGCGTCGCCGAACCCCACCCGGTGGGCACGCCGCAGCCGACGAGAGCGGCGACGTCGAAGGGAATGTCCTTGTCGATCTTCACGACCGACGTCTCGTGCACGACCATGTAGGGCGAGAACGTCCCGAGCAGGCACATGGGGATGACGTTCTCGCCGCGCGCGTGGATGCGGAACGTGCCGTCGCTGATCGCGAGCCCGCTCAGGAGCCCCATGCCGAGGTCGCAGAGATTCTGATGTCCCGCCGAGCACGCCGGACAGCGTCCACAGGCGGGAACGAAGGAGAGCACCACGTGGTCGCCGACTTCGAGATCCTTCACCTCCGGCCCCAGCTTGGTGATGACGCCGGACCCTTCGTGGCCGCCCATCACCGGGAAGGACGCCATGGGCATCGAACCGGTGACGATGTGGTGGTCGGAGTGGCACATTCCGGCGGCTTCCATGCGAATCTGCACCTCGCCCGCAACCGGATCGCCGATCTCGATCTCCTCGACCGACCACGGCTCGTTCAGGCCCCACAGGATCGCACCCTTGGTCTTCATGTGACTCCCAACCCTTCGTTCATGTCTGCGCATCTGCTGATGTGACGATAGACACAAACCGACCGAATTGGAACACGTTCTACCGAATCGGGTCCGGGAATCCGAAACTGTTACCCCGACACGTCGTGGAGGTGATGGATTGGGTCGTGAACGAAATACCTGGCGAGCGTCTCCACCGTGAAGGAGGCGCCGTCGCTCCGCCGCCCGGTCCGCGACCGGAGTTCCGGGTCGACGGCCTCGAAGCCGTCCGCCACCGCGACGCCTGCCGCACGCAGTTCGGCGTCCACGACGGCCGGATCCTGCTCGTTGTAGCGCTCGGCGATCGCGGTCTCGTCCTGGTCCCAGTTCGGGAACAGGGGGTCCGTCTGCTCGAGGATGAGCCGGAGCCGGACGTCGAAGATCCGGAACACGTCGCGAACGTGCGCCGCGTATTCGAGGGCCGACCACGTCTGCTCGTCCGGCCGGACCGTCACGTCGGTACGGTTGAGGACCGGCGACCAGGCGTCCGCGTTCGCCCGGACCAGAGCGGGAATGTCCTCGTACCGGGTTGCCGCCGAGTCGAACCCGCAGTCGGGGCACGCCCGGTCGAGGACCCAGGTCCAGTTCTTCGTGTCGGGAGTGATCGCCATGCCGGTCATCGTAGAGCGCCAGGCGAATGCCGCTCGCTCAGAGTTTGTACCCGATCGTCCGCAGCAACGCCTTGCGGTCGGCGACGTCGGCGCTGGTCTCCACACCGGCAGGAGGCTGCCCGTCGATCACACCGGCGATGCCCCGGCCGAGTTCCGTCTCGGCCACGATGATTTCGACGGGGTTGGCGGTGGCGCAGAAGATGCCGCACACCTCCGGCACCCGCTTCAGCGTGTTCAGCACGTTCACCGGATAGCCGTCCTCCAGAAACACGAAGAACGAGTGGCCCGCGCCGACGGCGACGGCGTTGCGCGTGGCCAACTCGAGGAGACGGTCGTCGTTGCCGGAGCAGCGCACGAGGCGAGGCCCCGACGCCTCGCAGAACGCGACACCGAACCGGAGGTGCGGACTCACCCCCACCAGCGCCTCGTGCACATCCTCGACGGTCTTGATGAAGTGGGACTGCCCGACGATCACGTTCATGTCGTCGGGCTTGTCGATTGCCACGATCTGCAGGTCCACGATGGCCTCCTCGGGTGACTTTCAGTCTGCTCCGCGCCGGCACCGAGAACAACGACGCGGCACGTGCTGCGCCCTCGGTCAGGCGCCGATGTGGGCGGCGAATTTCGACCGGCCGGGGCCGGTGAGGTCGCCGAGTACGTCACGGCGCCCGGCCATCGCCATCAGCAGCGCTTCTCCGCTTCCACTCACCTGCGGTCCCCGGCCGTAGGACCAGTCGAGATCTGTCGCCACCAGCTTCACCCCGCGGGCTCGCCAGGCGCCGCGGATCAGCGGAGCGAACCGCGCGAAGTCCAGCGCCACTCGCAGCCGCCGCGGGGGGATGGTCCGGGGAATCGCAAGGGGCCGCCGGATGTCCTGTTGATGGATCATGCCGTCGACGAGGGCGATCCTCCCACCGAAACCGGCTGGCAGACCGCTGGGTTCGGCGTGAATGCGCATCAACTCGAGCAGCTGCCCGGGGGTGCGGTCCACGAGGTCGTCGACCCCGAGCTCGTTGACCCGGTCCTGCAGGAACCAGCCCTTCGCGAACCGTACGGCCAGACTGCGAAAGTCGAGCTCGTCGTAGCTGATCACGTGCGCGACCACGTCCCGGACCCGCCACCGCTCGCACAGGCTCGGCGACTCCCACTGCTGCGGGGACAGCCCGGCGAGCAGTTCGGCAAATTCTTCCCGTTCCTCGCGCGCCAACTCCATGGTCTTCACACTGCCCGCATCCGGGCCGACTCGAGAAGGCCGGACCGACCGGGGAAGAGGGTGGGGCGGGCGGGGCTCGAACCCGCGACCAATGGATTATGAGTCCACGGCTCTAACCGACTGAGCTACCGCCCCATCACCGCACTACTCGCTGTCGCGGCCTGCCGATGTTACCGTGCGCCCGCCGCGGGCGCGTAGCCGGGACGAGCCCGTCCCGACAGCGCTTTTCGTGGTCGACGCCTACTCGTCCTGGGCATCGCGGCGTTCTTCGTCGCTCGCGGGTTCGCGTTGTTCGACCGAGGTGACCGTCGCCGGGTCGTCGGCGACGAGTTCGTATCGTCGCCCGTACGTTTCGACGAGGGCCTGGATCGCCGCGACCACCGGGACCGACACCAGCGCGCCGACCGGGCCGAACAGCGAGGCGCCCACGATCACCGATCCGAACGCGACCGCGGGGTGGATCGAGACCGTCGCGGACGTGATGCGCGGGTGCAGCACGTAGTTCTCGATCTGCTGGTAGACGGTGCCGAAGACGATCACCCACACGCCGTCCATGGGCTGGGACGCCGCGGCGATGATCGCGGGGAGGGCGATCGCGAGGTAGGTGCCCAGGGTGGGGACGAACTGCGAGACGATGCCGGTCCACAGTGCCAGCGGCAGCCAGTAGGGCACGCCGATCACCACGAGGAAGATGCCGGTGGCGACCGAGCTGATGGCGGCGAGGATGAGCCGCGACACGACGTAGCCGCCGGCCTTCTCGACCGAGATCTCCCAGACCACCGAGATGACCCGCTGTTGCCGCGCCGGAAACCAGCTGGAGATGGTCCGGCGAAGAGCCGGTCCCTGGGCGGACATGTAGAACACGAACAGCAGCAGCGTCAGCATCTGGAAGACGACGCCGAGCAACGAGGACAACACGCCCAGCACTCCGGGCGTGAATCGCTCGGCGAGGTCCCGGACGGTCTCGGGGGTGAGACGGATCAGGTCCTCACCGGTCGCGAAGTCGGTATCGAACACACGATTGGACCAGTCGGTGACGGAGGACAGCGCGCCCGGCAGCGCTTTGAGAAGCTGGGCGAGCTGCTGGGCGAGCAGTGTCCCGAAGACCGCCAGGAATGCGATGGCGAAGACCAACAGTGCCAGCAGCACCAGCCCGGTGGCGAGGCCGCGCCGCAGTCCCCGGCGCTCGAGCCAGTCGACGACCGGTTCGAGGGTGATGCTGAACAGCCACGCGAGAAACAACAGCCCCAGGAATCCGCGCAGGTTGACGAACAGCCACCCCGACAACTGGTAGGCGGCGACGGCCAGCAGGACGTACAGGATCGAGGGCAGCAACCACCGTGGGGCATCGCTCGTGCCGAAACGCCCGCCCGGCCCCGTCGGTGCTGTCTCGCCGCCGTCCTCGCCCTCGCTCATCGCACACCCCGCGGTCGCTTGCTGCCGATACAGCGGGAATGTACTCGCCCGGGACGCGCACCGATCCGAATTGGCCGGGCGCAGCAGAAAACCCCGCCCGGATGAACCGGACGGGGTTTCGATGCTCCCCCGGCTGGACTCGAACCAGCAACCGTCCGATTAACAGTCGGAAGCTCTGCCAATTGAGCTACAGGGGATTATTCTGCTGTGCTTCGCCGTTCCCGGCGATGCGAGAGAAACTGTAGCGCATAGCCCCACCCCAGTACCAAATCGCCTGCCTGTCGATGCATCAGGCAGGATGGGGAAGGTCGTTGTGCGTCGGGAGGAAGCGGGAATGATGCGGTTGTTGATCGGTATCGCTGCTGGGTACGTGCTGGGTACGCGAGCAGGACGTGCGCGCTACGAACAGATCAGCCGGGCCACCAAGGCCGTGGCCACCAGTCCGGCCACGAAGAAGGTGTTGCAGATGTCACGCCAGAAGCTGTCCGACTCGCTGAACACCCAGCCGAAGCTCGAGCCCATGAAGCCGCTCGACGAGGACACGACCATCCTGGTCCCGCAGGACCAGCTCAAGAAGAAGTAGCCGACGACGGCCGGTTCAGCCGGCCATGCCGTCCCGGTTGGTGTCGCCGATCGCCTGATCGAGCAGGCTCCGGCGGTACTGCTCCAGGGCGACGAGGTCGCCGAGCAGCGAGTGGAACTCGTCCGACGCCGTCGCCGGTGAGATGCGCTGCAGCTTGGACTTCAGTTCCGCCACCTGCTCCCCCACCCACACCTCCTGCAGGCGTGCAATGACGCCGGAGATGTATCGCGGGACGGTGTCCTCCTCGGCGGGCAGCGGTTCGACGGCGAGTTCCGACACCAGGGACGCCGCGGTGACGTCCTCGACTCCCCGGCTGACCGCGTCGACCCACTCGCCGCCGCCGAGGCCCGCGCTGGCGCCGCCTGCCGCGATCATCGACTCGCGGATCACGACGTACGTCGCATGCGTGAACGTCTCCACCGGCAGCGAGTCGAACACGGTCCCCGCGATGGCCGGGTACTGCAACGCACCCTTCAGCGCCTCGCGCTGCGCCCACAGCGTCGGATCGTTCGGCCGGGGCCGGGACAGGCCGACCGGCAACTGAGGGGCGTCCTGGTTCTCGTCCCGGGTCGCCTTCTTCTTGGGGGGCGCGGACACCGACCCGCGGGTGGACGCCCGCTTGCGTGCCTCGTCCCGCACCCGTTGCCGGACCGCGGCGATGTCGTCCCAGCCCACCCAGCCGGACAACTGGACGGCGTAGCTGTCACGCAGCGTCGCTTCCTTGATCTGGGCGACCACCGGCACCGTGCGCCGCAGCGCCTCGACCCGGCCCTCCGCGGTCTCGAGGTCGTGCTCGGTGAGGATCGACTTGACCACGAACTCGAACATCGGGGTGCGACGCGCCACCAGGTCGCGGACGGCGGCGTCGCCGGACTTCTGCCGCAGTTCGCACGGGTCCATGCCCTCGGGCGCCACGGCGACGAACGTCTGCCCGGCCATCTTCTGGTCACCCTCGAACGCCTTCATCGCCGCGGCCTGGCCTGCGGCGTCCCCGTCGAACGTGTAGATGATCTCGCCGCGAAAGTAGCTGTCGTCCATCAGCAGTCGCCGCAGCATCGAGAGGTGGTCCTCACCGAACGCGGTGCCGCAGGCGGCGACGGCGGTCTTGACCCCGGCCAGGTGCATCGCCATGACGTCGGTGTATCCCTCGACCACCACCGCCTGATGCCCCTTGGCGATGTCCCGCTTGGCGAGGTCGAGCCCGAACAGCACCTGAGACTTTTTGTACAGCACGGTTTCCGGAGTGTTGACGTATTTGCCGGGCATGGTGTCGTCGTCGAACAACTTGCGGGCGCCGAACCCGATGACGTCGCCGGACAGGTTCCGGATGGGCCAGAGCAGGCGGCGGTGGAAGCGGTCGATGTGACCACGCCGCCCCGCCTTCGACAGGCCCGCGGCCTCGAGTTCCTTGACGTCGAAACCCTTGCCCAGCAGATGCTTCGTGAGGATGTCCCAGCCGTCGGGTGCATACCCGCACCCGAACTGCTGCGCGGCCTGCGCGTCGAAGTTCCGTTCCGTCAGGTAGTCGCGGGCCGCCTGCGCGTCGGGTTCCTGCAGACGCGCCGAGTAGAACTCCTGCGCGGCCGCGTTGGCCGCGACCAGCCGGGAGCGGGTGCCGCGGTCGCGCTGCACCGACGTGCCGCCGCCCTCGTACGAGATGGTGTAGCTCAGCCGGTCGGCGAGTTGCTCGACGGCCTCGACGAAACTGATGTGGTCGATCTTCTGGAGGAAGGAGTAGACGTCGCCGCCCTCGCCGCACCCGAAGCAGTGATAGTGCCCGTGGTTGGGGCGGACGTGGAACGACGGCGACTTCTCGTCGTGGAACGGGCACAGCCCCTTCATGGAGTCGCCGCCCGCGCGCTTGAGGGAGACGTACTCCCCCACGATGTCCTCGATCCGTGTGCGCTCGCGAATGGCCGCAACGTCACGATCAGGGATTCTGCCAGCCACGCCCGACAGTCTAGGCGCTCCGCCGCGGCCCGAACTTCCGCCTCGGGGTCAGCAGTTCGACGGGGCGGGAATCCCGGCGAATCGGTCGCCGAGGTAGCCGAACGCGGGGCCGGCACCGAGCATGGTGGCGGTGCCGTGGTCGGCGCCCGGGATCACGTCGAACTGCACGCGCGCGCCCTGTGAGCAGTACCGGGCGACGGTGTTCTGCACCGGCCCGATGGCGACGAGGGGGTCCGCGCTGCCGTGCCAGACGAACATCGGCGTCCTCGGGACTCCCGGATACAGTTCGACGCTGTTCTCGTCCATCACCGCGCGACCGGACGGGTCGGCGAGGATGCCGGGACCGTTGGTCAGGTCGGGCAGCGACTTCCCCGCACCGGCGCCGAGGATCGAATCGGTGCACATGTTGCTCATCTGCGCCCGCAGGGCGAGTCCGTCGCCGTTGAGGCCGTCCCCGAGCGGTGACCGCGTCGGGTATTCACGCTCGAGCCCGATGGCGGCCGCGAAACCCAGGCCGAACGCCTGCGAGCGCGTGCTGCCCAGACGGTCGGCCAGTTCGCCGATGTTAACAGGGGTGCCGCCCTCGGCGGCGCCCACGATGTTCAGTTCCGGCGCGTAGGTGGGTGCGAGCGCAGCGGCCCAGTTGGTCGCCATGGCGCCACCCGAGTAGCCGGCCAGCCCGACCGGACTGCCACCGAGTCCCGCTTCCGGGAGCCGCTGCGCGGCGCGGACGCCGTCGAGGACGAGCCGGCCGCCGAGTTTCGCGGCCCCGTATGCGCTGGTCGGTCCGAGATGGTCGGGGATGGCGACCGCCCAGCCCCGCGCGAGCAGGGCGTTGAGGGCCGGGGCCTCCTGGAGTCCGCCGGTGAACAGCTGATGCGACGGGGCACACTCAAGCCCGAGCGCGTTGACGAACGGCTGATACGACACCAGCGGCCGGTTCGCGGGAGTGCCGCGGGGCACCAGCACCGTGGTGACGGCGGCGATGGGCGCGCCTGCGGAGTTGGTCGACTTGTACTTGACCTGCCAGGCGTCGGCGGTGGGGAAACCGGTGGCGGCGACCGTGCGGCTCGCCAGCACGTCACCGTCGGCGCGTGCCCCGACGTCGGCGGGTGCACCGTAGAACGGGTCGGGGTCCGCGAACGGGTACACGGGTGCGGCCTGTGCCGCGGGTGGGGCCAGCAGGGCGGCGCCGACCGCCACCGCCAGCGCTGCGGACGTCGAACCGATGATCTTGCGCACTGCAGACTTCATCCGGTCTCCCTGACCATTGGGTGCAAGCTGTCTGTAGTCCTATTCGGAGCACCGCGGCGGGCGGATTGGTCCGACTTCGACGCTCGTCAGCCCCAGCTCGCCTGGGCCCCGAGACTGGACTTGTCGACGCGTTCGAGCCTGCTCTCGGTGTAGGAGGCGATCTGGTCGACGACGACCCGGACCCGTGCGGGGTCGTCGGCCGCGGCGTTCCAGGCCGGAACCAGGATTGGGTCGAGCCCGTCGGGTGCGGTCGCGAGCAGCCATTCGGCGACGCGGTGCACGCGGTCCCGCTGCCGTTCCTGCCGCGCCCGGTGGCCGGCATCGGACATCACGAAGTTCAGTGCGAACGTCTTGAGCAGCGCCACCTCGGACGCGACCACCGGCGGGACCACCAGATCGGCGTCGTACCGGGCGACCGGCTTGTCGCCGTGGACGTCGCGGGTCCCGATGATCGCGGCGGTCGCGAACCGGCCCACCAGTTCGCTGGTGAGGTTCTTCAAGGCGACCGAACTGGTGAGCGTGCCGTCGTAGCTGCCCACCCCGACGACGACCGGCAGAAGGCTCAGCCGTTTCGCGGCCTCGACGAGTTCCTCGACGTCGAGTCCCGCGAACTCCGCGGCGCCGAACTCGGCGAGCGCCCGCTGGTCCACTGGATCGGCCAGCGCACGCAGGTCGATGCGCCCGTCGATCACCCCGTCCTCGACGTCGTGCACGGAGTAGGCGACGTCGTCGGCCCAGTCCATGACCTGCGCCTCGAGACACTGGTGACCGTCCGGGGCACCCTCGCGGATCCACGCGAGCACCTCGGCGTCGTCGTCGTAGGCCCCGAACTTCGCGCCCGGGCGCGGCCGGATCCACGGGTACTTGATCGCCGCGTCCAGCGACGCCCGGGTCAGGTTGAGCCCGGCGCTACGTCCGTCGGGGTAGAGCACCTTCGGTTCGAGGTTTGTCAGGATGCGCAGATTCTGGGCGTTGCCCTCGAACCCGCCGCAGCTTTCCGCGACCTCGTCGAGGGCCTTCTCGCCGTTGTGACCGTACGGCGGGTGACCGATGTCGTGTGCGAGGCCGGCGAGGTCGACCAGATCGGGATCGCAGCCGAGACCGTCGGCGATCCCGCGGCCGATCTGTGCCACCTCGATCGAGTGCGTCAACCGCGTTCGCGGGGTGTCCCCGTCCCGGGGGCCCACCACCTGGGTCTTGTCGGCGAGCCTGCGCAGCGCCGCCGAATGCTGGACGCGCGCGCGGTCACGGGAGAAGACGGACCGGTGCTGGGCGGCCGCGATCTGGCTGCCCGGGATCCCGGCCCGTTTCGGTGCCTCGCGGACCCGCCGGGCGACGTCGTGCGCGGAGTACACCTCGCCGAGGGGTGTCGTGTGTGGAGTCATCGAAACGCCTACTGTCCCGCCGTGTAGGGGAAGTCCGCCGAGAAGTGGGTGAGCTGATACCAGATCAACGCCCCTGTCTCCCGGGCGATTCCGTGCAACTGCGATTCGCGGGTGAACACCGCGGGCCCCTGCCGGGTGGGCGCCGTCCACGCCTCGAGGCCGGCGTCGCGGGCCATCGTCCGGGTCCGCAGCGAATGCCACGGGTCGCTGACGAGGACCGCCGAATCGATGCCCTGCGCACCCATCGCCTCACTCACCGCCTCGATGCTGAGCAGGGTGTCGGACCCCTCCTCGACGGCGGTGATGCTGTCGGCGGGGACACCGCGCGAGACCAGGTAGTTCTTCCCGGACGCCGCCTCGGTGTACTCGTCGCCCTCCTGCTTGCCGCCCACCGTGATGACCTCCGGGGCCACCCCGCGCTCGTACAGCTTGTACGCCTGCTCGAGCCTGGCCTCGAACACGGACGACGGCGTTCCCGAGTACTGGGCGGCGCCGAGCACCACGATCGCGTCGGCCGTCGACGTGTCGTCGATCCGCGCGACCTGCCACACCCGGACCGCGGTGCCGAACACCAGGGCCGCCGCGAGGAGAACGACGCCGGCGATGATCCGGCGGGTCCACCGGGCCAGCGTGCCTGCGAACCCCAGACGCGCAGGACGGCGCGGGAGGTCGTGGCGTTCACGGCTCGGTGCAGAATTCACTCCCTGATTCTGCCAGCTGTCGCCGAACTGTCCCGATGACGACTCGCCACACCCGATAGATTTGCTGCCATGCCACTCGCACCGCGCCTCGAGCAGACGCCGTCGTCCCACCCCAGACTCCCCTTCCCCGGCACCCGGCGGTTCGCCGCCCTCGGCGCCGTCTCCGCACTCCTGACGCTCGTGGCGATCCTGTTCTCCCCCGCGATCGCGTCGGCGGACGCACCGTTCCGTCTGCCCGGCCAGATCACGGACACCGTCGGGGTGCTCGACGCCGACCAGCAGAGCGACGTCCAGGCCGCGATCGATCAGCTCTACGACGATCACAAGGTGCGGTTGTGGGTGGTCTACGTTCCCGACTTCAACGGTCTCGGCGCCGGACCGTGGGCCGATCAGACGGCGCAGGCGTCGTCCCTCGGCGATCGTGACGCACTGCTCGCGGTCGCGACGGTCGACCGTGAGTACGCCCTCATCGCACCGGACGGTCTGTCCGAGATCACCAGCGACGAAGCCGAGTCGATCCGGGTGGACGCGGTGGAACCCGCCCTGCGCGAGGAGGACTGGGCCGGCGCCGCGATTGCCGCGGCGGGCGGGCTCGGCGACGCGATGAGTCCGGGCGGCGGTATGTCGGTGCGCACACTGCTGATCGGCGGCGGCGTGGTCGTCGTGGGCGCGGGCGGGGTCGTGCTGTATTCGCGGAAGAAGAAGCACGACCGGTCCCGGGCCGGCGTCGAGGCGGCGCGCAGCATCAGCCCCGAGGACACGGCCGCCCTGACGGCGCTGCCGTTGCCGACCCTCGACGAGCGCGCCAAGGAGGTGCTCGTCGAGACGGACGACGCGCTGCGCACGAGCCAGGAGGAACTCGAACTGGCCCGCGGCGAATTCGGCGAGCAGGCCACCGCCGCGTTCACGGCGGCGTTCGACACGGCGAAGTCCACCCTCGCGGCGGCGTTCACCGTGCGTCAGCGGCTCGACGACGCGATCCCCGAGACCCCGCAGCAGCAGCGGGAAATGCTCATCGACATCATCACCTCGTGCGGGCGCGCGGACCGCGAACTCAACGAGAAGGTCCAGGAGTTCGACGGTTTGCGGGACCTGCTGATCAACGCCCCCGACCGGCTCGACGCGCTCACCCGCGACATGGTTGCGCTGACCGTGCGCATCCCCGACTCCACCCGGACCCTCGCCACCCTGCAGACCGAATTCCCGGCCGCCGCACTCGCTTCCGTCGCCCACAACGTGACGATGGCGGAGGAACGGCTCGCGTACGCCGAGAAGGCCGTAACGGAGGGCCGGGACGCCGTCGCCCTGCCACCGGGGAAGCAGGAACCGGCGGTGTCGGCGATCCGCGGCGCCGAGGGCGCCCTCGAACAGGCCCGGATCCTGCTCGACGCCGTCGATCACGCCGCGGAGGACATCCGGCACGCCATCGCCACGCTGCCTGCCGCGATCACCGACGTGGAGGCGGGGATCGCGGCCGCGGCCCAGTTCACCGAGCAGGGTGGGGACCGGCTCGCGGCGGCGCGCACCGCGGCCGAGGCCGCGCTGGCGGCGGCCCGGACCGCCGCGGACACCGACCCGCTCGGCAGCTTCACCCAGATCGTGAAGGCCGACGCGGAACTCGACGCGGTCCTCGCCGAGGCGCAGGAATCACGGCAGCAGGCCGAGCGTGCACAGCAGCGTCTCGAGCAGGACCTCGTGGCCGCGCAGTCGCAGGTCACGGCAGCATCGGACTTCATCGGCACCCGCCGCGGCGCGGTGGGAGCGGAGGCCAGGACCCGCCTGACGGAGGCACAGCGGCACCTGGCGGGGGCCCAGCAGTTGCGCACCACCGACGCCTCCCGCGCGCTGCAGCACGCCCAGGCCGCCGCGAGCCTGGCCGCCGACGCGCTGCGGCTGGCGCAGAACGACGTGAGCCGCTGGGAGTCCCGTCAGCGCCCCGGGCCCGGTGCCGGCGGCGGGAATGCCACCGGCGCGATCCTCGGGGGCATCCTGATCGACAGCATCCTGCGCGGCGGATTCAGCGGCGGCGGCAACTGGGGTAGCCGCGGCTCCGGCAGCGGTCCCCGTTCGTTCGGCGGGCCGAGCAGTTCGGGCCGGATCAGCGGGGGCGGCCGATTCTGACGTCCTCCCGAGCATTCGTCGCACTCGCCTGCGTCGCGGCCACCGGCTGCGGCGTCCTGCCGGGCTGCGCGGGCGGGCGAGACGCCGGGGACGAGCCGGCGATCCCGCTGTCGGCGGAGGCGTACCGCAGCCGCGAGGACGACGCGGCGGGCGGCCGGATCCACGTGCGGATCGCGAATACCGGCGGCGCGCCCGTCACCGTGACATCCGTGGCGCTGGACAGCCCGGGCTTCGAGGCGGCGCCCGAAACCGGGCGGGTCGTCGAACTCGGCCCCGGCAACCGGATCGACGTCGAGGCCGAGTACGGCACCGTCCGCTGCGACACCCGACCGGAACCGGCGTACGCCGTGATCGGGGTCACCGGTCAGGGCGCGTCGCCCGTGCGGGTGCCGCTCGCCACCCCGTACGACGTCCTCGGCCGCATCCACGACGGAGATTGCGCCGCAGAGGAACTGGCGCGGGCCGTCCCGGTGACACTGATCCCGGCGGCGACGCCGCCGGAGCCGGCAGCGCCCCTCCCCGCTCGGCTCGTCGTGAGCCGGGGAACAGCGTCGGGCGACGTCCGGGTCGACGAAATCGGCGGCAGCGTCCTGTACGCCCTGCGCGGCGCGCTGCCCGCCACCATGCGGGCGGACGAGGACCGGCTGAGCATCGACATCACGATCGACGCGGCACGCTGCGACCCGCACGCACTCGCGGAATCGAAGAAGCCCTTCGTCTTTCCGCTGTGGATCGCGGTCGGCTCCTCGGCACCGGAATACTCGCGTATCCCGGTGTCCGAGGAAAACCGGCGAATCCTGACGAACTATCTGACCACCACCTGCGACGCGCGCAGGTGACCGCGGATCAGGAACCGATGAGGCGCTGCGCCAGGTAGCCCTCTACCTGGTCGAGCGCGACCCGCTCCTGGGCCATGGAGTCGCGTTCACGCACGGTCACGGCGTGATCCTCGAGGGTGTCGAAGTCCACGGTGATGCAGAACGGCGTGCCGATCTCGTCCTGACGGCGGTAGCGGCGGCCGATCGCGCCTGCGTCGTCGAACTCGACGTTCCAGTGCTGGCGGAGCGTCGCGGCGAGATCCTTCGCCTTCGGCGTCAGGTCCGCGTTACGCGACAGCGGCAGCACCGCGGCCTTCACCGGGGCGAGACGACGGTCCAGACGCAGCACGGTGCGCTTGTCGACGCCGCCCTTCGCGTTCGGCGCCTCGTCCTCGGTGTACGCGTCGACGAGGAACGCCATCAGCGAACGCGTGAGACCGGCTGCCGGCTCGATGACGTACGGCGTGTACCGCTCGCCGGAGGCCTGGTCGTAGTAGTTGAGATCGGTGCCCGAGTGCTTCGAGTGCGTCGACAGGTCGAAGTCGGTGCGGTTGGCCACACCCTCGAGCTCGCCCCATTCGCTGCCCTGGAAGTGGAAGCGGTACTCGATGTCGACGGTGCGCTTGGAGTAATGCGACAGCTTGTCCTGCGCGTGCTCGTACAGCCGCAGGTTGTCCTTGTTGATACCCAGACCGGTGTACCAGTCCATGCGGTAGTCGATCCAGTACTGGTGCCACTCTTCGTCCTCGCCGGGCTTGACGAAGAATTCCATCTCCATCTGCTCGAACTCGCGGGTGCGGAAGATGAAGTTGCCGGGGGTGATCTCGTTGCGGAAGCTCTTGCCGATCTGGCCGATGCCGAACGGCGGCTTCTTGCGCGACGTGGTGAGCACGTTCGCGAAGTTCACGAAGATGCCCTGCGCGGTCTCCGGGCGGAGGTAGTGCATGCCCTCTTCGCTCTCGACCGGGCCGAGGTACGTCTTGAGCATCATGTTGAAGTCGCGGGGTTCGGTCCACTGACCGACCGTGCCGCAGTCGGGGCAGCCCACGACGTCCATCTGGACGTCGTCCGGGTTGTCGAGGCCCTTCTTCTCCGCGTACGCCTCCTGCAGGTGGTCCTGACGGTGACGCTTGTGACAGTTCAGGCACTCGACGAGGGGGTCGTTGAACACGCCGACGTGGCCGGACGCCACCCACACCTCGCGCGGCAGGATGACCGAGGAGTCGAGGCCGACGACGTCCTCGCGGCTGGTGACCATGTTGCGCCACCACTGCTTCTTGATGTTCTCCTTGAGCTCGACACCCAAGGGGCCGTAGTCCCAGGCCGACTTCGTGCCTCCGTAGATCTCACCGCACGGGTAGACCAGGCCACGACGCTTGGCGAGATTGACGACGGTTTCGACTTTGGACTTCGGTGCCACTCGGGTGCTCTCCATCTGGGTAATAGATGCATGGTTCACGTGCGCTTTTCGGATCCCAGCCTATCTGTCCGATCACGGTCGGTTCACCCCGCCGGTTGACATGCGTATTCGTGCATATCAAAATGGAATCGATTTGCAATAAGATGGGGTGTTCCTCCCGGGGCCGACGGCCACGCGGCCACGGTCCCGTCCATTGTCCGGCACACCGAAGGAGATCACTGGTGAGCGTCGTCGATCCCGGGGATCTGCATCCGTTCGAGGCGGCCCCGCATCCGTTCGAGGCCGCTCCCCCGGCTCCTGTGCCGTCGAAGGAGACGCTGACGGCGGCAGGCGACATCCTGCGCGCCCTCGCCGCCCCCGTCCGCATCGCGATCGTCCTCCAACTCCGCGAATCGGAACGGTGCGTGCACGAACTCGTCGGGGCGCTCGGCGTCACACAACCATTGATCAGTCAGCATCTTCGCGTGCTCAAGGCCGCGGGCGTCGTGCGCGGCGAACGCACCGGACGTGAGGTCCTCTACCGCCTGGTGGACGACCACCTCGCCCACATCGTCGTGGACGCCGTCGCGCACGCCGAGGAAGGATGAACGCCTTGACCCAGAACACCGGCCAGCGCAAGCCCGTCGTGGTGGGAGTCCGCGCCACCAAGCAGCGCAGCGCCATCTCCGCACTCCTCGACGACATCGAGGAGTTCCGGTCGGCGCAGGAACTGCACGACGAACTCCGCAAGCGCGGCGAGGGCATCGGGCTGACCACCGTCTACCGCACCCTGCAGACGCTCGCCGACGCCGGCACCGTCGACGTCCTGCGCACCGACACCGGCGAATCGGTGTACCGGCGCTGCTCGTCCGGACACCACCACCACCTGGTCTGCCGCGCGTGCGGCTACACCGTCGAGGTCGAAGGGCCGACCGTCGAGCAGTGGTCGCAGTCGATCGCCGACGCCCACGGTTTCTCCGACGTCAGCCACACCATCGAGATCTTCGGTCTCTGCAAGGACTGCAACGCGCCGCGGTGAACGTCAGGGGATCAGCCCCTGCCGGGCGGTGTCCGCGCCGCTCAGCACGAGGAGCAGCATCGTGGTCAGCGCCTCGTCCACGAGTCCGGCGGCGGGGAACGTGTAACGCAGGATGACGTCCGCGAGCCTGCCGTGACCGAACACCGCGATCGAACCGAACTGCAATGCGCCGTTGCGCTCCGCGACCTTCTTGTGCAGCGCGGCGCTGACCGGACGATCCCAGGCCAGGACGCACGTCATCGACAGCACGTCGAGGCCGTCGGTGAGAGTCATCGCACTGATCGAGCACAGCGCCCCGGCGTATTCGAAGCTCAGCGAGCCGTCCTCGGCCCGGGCGACGGTGGCGAAATGCTCCAGCGCGTCCGCTGCCCGCCCGAGGAGTGCGGGCGCCCCGTCGACGGTCATTTGACGCCACCGAACCGGCGGTCACGTGACGCGTATTCGACGCACGCCGCCCACAGGTCGCGGCGGTCGAAATCGGGAAACAGCTTCTCCTGATACACCATCTCGGCGTAGGCCGACTGCCAGATCAGGAAGTTGGACGTGCGCTGCTCGCCGGACGGCCGGAGGAACAGGTCGACGTCCGGCATGTCCGGCTCGTCGAGATAGCGGGCGACGGTCGCCTCGGTGATCTTCTCCGGGTCGAGCTGACCCGCCGCGACCCGCCTGCCGATCTCCTTCGCCGCGTCGGCGATCTCCGCGCGACCGCCGTAGTTGACGCACATGGTCAGGTTCATGACCGTGTTGTGCTTCGTCAACTCCTCGGCGATCTCGAGTTCCTTGATGACGCTGCGCCACAGCTTGGGCCTGCGACCCGCCCACCGCACCCGCACCCCCATCTCGTGCATCTCGTCACGGCGACGACGGATCACGTCGCGGTTGAAGCCCATCAGGAAGCGCACCTCCTCGGGGCTGCGTTTCCAGTTCTCGGTGGAGAACGCGTACGCCGACAACCACTCGACGCCCATCTCGATGCACCCGCAGACGGCGTCCATCAACACGGCCTCGCCGCGTTCGTGGCCCGCGGTCCGAGGCAGTCCCCGCTCCTGCGCCCAACGGCCGTTGCCGTCCATCACCAGCGCGATGTGCCGGGGCACGAGTTCGGGTTGCAGGCCCGGCGGGCGGGCGCCCGAGGGATGCGGGTCCGGCGGCCGGATCTGGCGCTCGGCCCCGGAATTATGCGGAGCTCGGGGTTCGCGTCGTCGAATCACGGTCCCCATCCTGCCTGACCGAATCCTCCGCCCCTACCGCCGCATGCGGTCGTGCGCGTTCGATCAGCGGGAGAGTGCGGAGTTGCCGTTCGAGGTGCCACTGCAGATGCGCCGCGACCAGACCGCTGGCCTGCCCTCGCAACGACTCGGGCACCTGCTCGGTGCTCGCCCAGTCGCCGCGGAACAGAGCGTCCATCAGGTCGAGGACACCCGGCGACGGGGTGGCAGCGCCCGGCGGCCGGCACTGGACGCACACCGCTCCCCCGGCGGCCACGTGGAATGCCCGGTGCGGGCCGGGTGCGCTGCACCGCGCGCAGTCGTCGAGGGCAGGCGCCCACCCCGCAAAACCCATGGCCCGCAACAGGAAGGCGTCGAGGATGAGCTCGCACGGCCGGTGGTGTTCCGCGACGGCCCGAAGCGCCCCGACCGTCAGGCGGTGCAGTTGCGGCGCCGGGGCCCGTTCCTCGCCGGCGAGCCGCTCGGCGGTCTCGAGGATCGCGCACGCCGTGGTGTACCGCGAGTAGTCGTCGACGATGTCGGTCGCGAACGCGTCGACCGTCTGGACCTGGGTGACGATGTCGAGGTTGCGGCCCGGGTAGAGCTGCACGTCGATGTGCGCGAACGGCTCGAGCCGGGCGCCGAACTTGGATCTCGTGCGCCGCACTCCCTTGGCGACCGCGCGCACCAGACCGTACTGCCGGGTGAGGAGTGTGACGATACGGTCGGCCTCGCCCAGCTTGTGCTGGCGCAGGACCACCGCATTGTCTCGATACAACCTCACCGGTCCAGTCTCCCACGCCCGGGCGGCCACATTCCGCAGGCCGAGCCACATGCGACGGTCAGGGCTCGCTGCGCCCGTCGCGCACGGCGTCGACGACGTCGCGGACCCCGTCGACGACGAGTTGCGGCTGCTCGATGTTGATGTTGTGGCCGCTGTTCGTGTTCGTGACATGTTTGGCACCCGGTACGAGCTGGGCCAGATCCTCCTGCGCCTTCGGCTGCACGGCGTCGAGGGCCGGGCCGTAGCCGGGATCGATGTCGGCGGGGAGGCTTCCGTTTGCGACGCCCTCCGCGATCTGCGGCGCCACCGAGCGGTCGGCGGAGAGTACGACGAGCGGCTGGGGCCGGATCGGTTCGGCGGCGCGGATCTCGTCGAAGCTGCGGACGAAGTCGACGCGCTCGAGATCCGGGTACTCGTCGAGACTGTCCTGCTGCGGTTCGTTGAGGCGCAGGAACTCCTGGAACTGCTCCGGGGGCAGGAGTGTCTGCAACTCCTCCGACTGCGCGTCGATCAGCACCAGGCCCGCCACCTCGTCGGGATGGGTACCGGCGAAGAGTCTCGCGATCTGACCGCCGTAGGAGTGGGCGGCCAGAACATAGGGACCGGGCCCGGCTGCATCCGTGGCGCCCAGCAGCGACTGGAGGTCGGCGACCGCGTCGCTGGTGGTGATCGGCTGCGGGACCGGGTCGCTGCGGCTCACTGTATCCCCGCCCAGCACGACTCCCGGCCGATCGTACGAGCAGACTCGCGTGAACTCGGCGACTCCGTCGAAGGCCGAGGTGCTCGCCGGATCAGCCGTCATCGTCCACTGATCGGCACCGAACCGGAGACCGGACACGAACACGACGGTCGGCGTGCCCGTGCCCGCACACTCGAGATAGATGTTCCGGCCCCCGCCGATGTCGACGGTGCCGGCGAATTCCTCGCTCGTGTTGCCGTCGTCGCCCGTTCCGCACGCGGCGACGAGCACCACGACCCCCAGCGTGGGGAGCCATCCCGACAACCGCGGCCACCTCGGCACGACACACCTCGAAACCCGTCCGGAAACGCGGACCGCTTCCGGATGATCCGTACCCCGTGCTCCCCGGATCAAACCCGGGCAGCCCACATCAGCTGAAACGCTGCTCGAGGTGCACCGTCACCTCGACGCCGGCCGCGTCCTTGCCGATGAGCTTGCACAGTGCGATCTTCAGGGGAAGCCAGTGCGGACCCTCGCCCGAGGGCATCAGGGTGGCATTGAACGGGTGGCCGTCGATCGTCCCGCCGACCTTCACCGGCCGCCTCGTTCCGAGGAGTTCGGCGGAGTCCGGCACGGTCACGTACGTCGCGAACGCCCCGTCCTTCTGGATCGGCGCCGTAAAGGTGTGCGCGAGCGGTTGCGGGGTCTTCGGTGCGGGCATTCGTGGCTCCTCCGGTCGAGTGTGATGCTGCGGTCGAAGGTAAGACTCCCGGACCGGGCCCGAATCATCGGTCGTGAGCGGGATCACGGTCACACCTGGAACCGGTACCCCATTCCGGCCTCGGTGATGAGGTGACGCGGGTGCGACGGGTCGTCCTCGAGTTTGCGCCGCAACTGCGCCAGATACACCCGCAGGTAATGGGTCTCGGTGGCGTACGCCGGACCCCACACCTCCCGCAGCAGTTCCTTCTGGCCCACCAGCTTGCCCTTGTTGCGCACGAGCATCTCGAGCATCCCCCACTCCGTCGGCGTCAGGTGCACCTCGGCGCCCGCCCGCCGCACCGTCTTCGCAGCCAGGTCGACCGTGAACGAATCCGTCTCCACCACAGGCTCGCTCGTGTCGACGGCCGTCGTCGCCCGGCGGGCCGCGGCCCGCACCCGGGCCAGGAACTCGTCCATCCCGAACGGCTTGGTGACGTAGTCGTCGGCGCCCGCGTCGAGGGCTTCCACCTTGTCCGCGGAATCGGTGCGCGCCGACAGCACGATCACCGGCGCCGGGCACCACCCGCGCAGGCCCGCGAGCACCTCCGTGCCGTCCATGTCGGGCAACCCGAGGTCGAGCACGATCACGTCGGGCGGTCGCTCGGCCGCGGCGCGCAGTGCTGCAGCCCCGGATGCGGCGGTCACCACGTCGTATCCGCGCACACTGAGATTGATTCGCAGGGCGCGGAGAATCTGCGGTTCGTCGTCGACGACGAGGATTCTCGTCATGGGTGCTCCCCTCCCGCCCCGGCCAGTTCCACCACCATCGTCAGACCACCACCGGGGGTGTCGGTGGCGCTGATGGTGCCGCCCATCGCGTCGACGAATCCGCGGACGACGGAGAGCCCGAGCCCGACTCCCGTGGTCGTGTCGCGGTCCCCCAGCCGCTGGAACGGGGCGAACATCTCCTCCGCCCGGCCCCGCGGAATTCCCGGGCCCGTGTCGGCGACGGTGACGACGGCACGGTCTCCCACCGCCGCGGCACCGACCCGGATCACGGAGTCCTCACCGTAGCGGAGCGCGTTGTCGATCAGATTCGCGAGCACCCGCTCGAGCAGGCCCGAATCCGCCATCGCCGCGACCGTTCCGACGTCGACCTCGACCCGTTCGCGGGCCCGTGTCCCGGTCCGGCCGCCGATTCCCAGCCCCACCAGCGCCCGGTGCACCACCTCGTCGAGGTACACGGGCCGCAGCGTCGGGGTCACCACTCCCGCCGCGAGCCGGGACGAGTCGAGCAGGTTGCCGACGAGAGAGGTCAGGACGTCAGCCGATTCCTCGATGGTCGCCAGCAGTTCGGCGGTGTCCTCCGGGGAGAAGTCGACGTCGTCGCTGCGCAGGCTGGACGCGGCGGCCTTGACCGCGGCGAGCGGCGTCCGGAGGTCGTGGCTGACGGCGGACAGCAGCGACCGCCGCAGCCGGTCGGCCTCGGCCAGCGCCTGCGCCTGCCCCGCCTCCTGCGCGAGTTCCGTCTGGCGGATCATGCCCACGGCCTGATTCGCGACGGCGAGCAGCACGCGGCGGTCCCGGGCGTGCAGTTCGCTGCCGCGGAGGGCGAGCGCGTACTCCCCTTCCCCCACCTCGCAGACCGTGTCGGCGTCGTCGACGCTCGCCGGTGGATGCGGCCCGACCGACCCGACGAGACCGCGGTCCCGGTGCAGGACGCTCACGGACTCCTGACCGTACGTCTCGCGCACCTTCTCGAGCAGCGTGCCGAGATCGGCCCCCCGCAGCACCGATCCGGCGAACAGCGCCAGCAACTCGGCCTCCTGCGACGCCCGCCTGGCCTCCCGTGAACGCTTGGCGGCCGCGTCGACCAGGACCGCGACGGCGACGGCGACCACGAGCAGCACGACCGTGGTGATGAAGTTGTCCGGCTCGGCGATGGTGAAGCTCCGCACCGGCGGCGTGAAGAAGTAGTTGAGGAACAGACCCGAGATCAGCGCGGAGAACGCTGCGGGGGCGACACCGCCGAGCAGCGAGACGAGCAGCACCACGATGAAGAACAGGGCGCCCTCGCCGACCAGCCCGAGCCAGCGGTCGACGGCGCTCATCACCACGGTCGCCACCGACGGCACGAGGACCGCGGCGATCCAGGCGATCATCGTGCGGGACCGCGATCCCACCGGCGACAACCGCCTCAGCCGGTGGGATTCGCCGTGGGTGACCATGTGCACGTCGATCGACCCCGACTGGTGCAGCACGCTCGCACCGATTCCCTCGTCGAAGATCCGCGCCCACCGTGAGCGTCGCGACGTGCCCAGCACCAGCTGGGTGGCGTTCGCGGTCCGGGCGAAGTCGAGGAGTGTGGTCGGGACGTCGTCCCCGACGACGCTGTGCAGGCTCGCCCCGATACTCGCGGCGAGCGTCCGCACCTTGCCCATCTCCGGGGCCGACACGCCGGCGAGGCCGTCGCCGCGCACCACGTGCACGACGATCAGCTCGGCGCTGGACCTCGACGCGATCCGCCCTGCCCGCCGGACGAGTGTCTCCGATTCCGGTCCGCCCGTCACCGCGACCACCACCCGTTCCCGGGCCTCCCACGTGTCGGTGATCTTGTTCTCCGCACGATATTTCGCGAGTGCGGCGTCGACCTGATCGGCGACCCACAGCAAGGCCAGTTCGCGCAGCGCGGTGAGGTTTCCTTTCCGGAAGTAGTTGCTCAGCGCGGCGTCGACCTTCTCTGCGGCGTAGATGTTGCCGTGGGACAGCCTGCGGCGCAGCGCTTCCGGGGTGATGTCCACCAGCTCCACCTGGGTGGCGGCGCGCACCACCTCGTCGGGGACAGTCTCCTGCTGCACCACCCCGGTGATCCGCTGGACCACGTCGTTGAGGCTTTCGAGGTGCTGGACGTTGAGCGTCGAGAGTACGTCGATGCCCGCGCCGAGCAGAATCTCCACGTCCTGCCAGCGTTTCTCGTGAACACTGCCCGGCGTGTTCGTGTGCGCGAGTTCGTCCACGAGCACCAGTGCCGGCCTGCGGGCCAGCACCGCCTCGACGTCCAGCTCGCGGCCGAGCGTGCCGCGGTAGGCGATGACCTTCGGCGGAATCAGTTCGAGGTCACCGAGTTGCGCCGCCGTGCGGTCGCGGCCGTGGGTTTCCACCACGGCCGCGACGACGTCGCACCCCCGTTCGCGGCGGCGGTGCGCCTCGCCGAGCATCGCGAACGTCTTGCCGACACCCGGTGCGGCGCCGAGATAGATGCGCAGTTCGCCGCGCCGGCGTTCGCCTTCGGGTCCGGTACCACTCACCTCGCCATCATCCACCAGCTGTCGGGGCGGTGCACCGAGGAACGGTCAGGCCGAGGGCGAGATTCAGTTCGAGGACGTTCACCCGCTGCTCCCCGAGGAACCCGAGTTGCCGTCCCTCGGTGTTCTCGTCGACCAGCTGCCGGACGCGGCTCTCGCTCAGGCCGTTCACGTGTGCGACCCTCGGCACCTGCAACGCGGCGTACGCGGGGCTGATGTGCGGATCGATGCCGGAACCCGATCCGGTGACCGCGTCCGCCGGCACGGACTCGGGTTGCACCCCCTCGCGGGCGGCGATCGCGTTCCGGCGCTGGGTGACGAACGCCGCCAGGATCTCGCTGCTCGGTCCCTGGTTGGTGGGCAGCGCGCCGGCGGGGTCGCCCGGTGCGAACGGATCCTGTGCGGCGACCGACCCGGTGACCCGGTTGTGGAAGAACGGGTCCGGGTCCCCTGCCGGCACCTGCGGGTCGACACCGACCCACCGGCTCCCGACAACGCACCCGGTGGTGTCGCGGACCGGCGAACCCTCCGCCGCGCCGGCGCCGATCCGGCTCACCCCCCACACCGCGGCGGGGTAGAGCACGCCGAGAACGGCGGTGAGTGCGAGCAGGACGAGGAGTCCGGCCCAGGTCTGCCGGAGCAGTCCGATGAGAAAACGCATGCGAAGTCACCCAATTCCGGGAATGAGACGGACGACGAGGTCGATGAGCCAGATACCGGCGAACGGTGTGATCACGCCGCCGAGGCCGTAGATCAGCAGGTTGCGGCCCAGCAGTTTCGACGCCGACGACGGCCGATAGCGAACACCTTTCAGCGACAACGGGATCAGCGCCACGATCACGACGGCGTTGAAGATCACCGCCGAGAGGATGGCCGATTCCGGGGTGGCCAGACGCATGATGTTCAGCGTGTCCAGCTGCGGATAGATGACGCTGAACAGCGCGGGGAGGATGGCGAAGTACTTGGCCAGGTCGTTGGCGAGGGAGAACGTGGTCAGCGCACCTCGGGTAATGAGCAGCTGCTTGCCGATCTCCACCACCTCGATGAGCTTGGTGGGATCGGAATCGAGATCCACCATGTTCCCGGCTTCCTTCGCCGCGGACGTGCCGGTGTTCATCGCGACCCCGACGTCCGCCTGGGCCAGGGCCGGGGCGTCATTGGTGCCGTCACCGGTCATCGCGACCAGCCGGCCGCCCTCCTGTTCCTTGCGGATCAGCGCGAGTTTGTCCTCGGGTGTCGCCTCCGCCATGAAGTCGTCGACACCGGCCTCGGCCGCGATGGCCTTGGCGGTGAGCGGATTATCGCCGGTGATCATCACCGTGCGGATTCCCATCGCCCGCAGTTCCGCGAACCGCTCGGCGATGCCCGGCTTCACCACGTCCGACAGCGCGATCACACCCAGCACCGTCGGCGCATCCGCGTGGATCGAGGCCACCACGAGGGGTGTTCCGCCGGCCTGCGCGATCTCGTTCACCGCGCCGGTGACCGCGGGCGAGGTGTGTCCGCCGAGCGAATGCACCCAGTTCAGCACCGCGTCGCCGGCGCCCTTGCGGATGCGGGTGCCGTCGATGTCGAGCCCGCTCATCCGGGTCTGCGCGGTGAACGGCACGAACTCCGCTGCCCTCTCGGCCTCGGACGGCGCGGGGTCCAACCCGAAGTCCCGGGCGCACAGGTCCACGATGCTGCGCCCCTCGGGAGTGCCGTCCGCGAGGCTGGACAGCCGTGCCGCCGTTGCCAGCTCGCTCGCGGACACTCCCGGTGCGGGATGCAGGGCGGTGGCCTGCCGGTTGCCGAACGTGATGGTGCCGGTCTTGTCCATCAGCAGGGTGTCGATATCGCCGGCGGCCTCCACCGCCCGCCCCGACATCGCCAGGACGTTCCGCTGCACCAGCCGGTCCATCCCGGCGATCCCGATGGCCGACAGCAGGGCGCCGATCGTGGTGGGGATCAGACACACCAGCAGCGCGATCAGTTTGATCGGGTCCTGTTCCTGCCCCGCGTACAGACCCATCGGGCCGATCGCGACGACGGTCAGCAGGAAGACGATCGTCAGCGACGCCAGCAGGATGTTCAGCGCGATCTCATTCGGCGTCTTCTGCCGCGCCGCCCCCTCCACGAGGGCGATCATCCGGTCCACGAACGACTGCCCGGGGGCCGCGGTGACGCGGACGACGATCCGGTCGGACAGCACGGTCGTGCCGCCGGTGACGGCGCACCGGTCACCGCCGGATTCGCGGACGACGGGCGCGGACTCGCCGGTGATCGCCGATTCGTCCACGGTGGCGATGCCCTCGACGACGTCGCCGTCGCCCGGGATCACCTCACCGTCGACAACGACCACGCGGTCGCCGACGACGAGGTCGGTGCCCGGCACCGATTCCAGAGCGCCGCTCGCCGTGATCCTGTGGGCGACCGTGTCCTGCTTCACCTTCCGCAGGCTCGCCGCCTGCGCCTTGCCCCGCCCCTCCGCGACCGACTCGGCGAGGTTCGCGAACAGCACGGTGAACCACAGCCACGCGGTGACCGCCCAGGAGAACACCGACGGGTCGGCGATGGCCATGACGGTGGTGACGACGGAACCGACGAACACCACGAACATCACCGGGTTGCGGGCGAGGTGCCGGGGGTCGAGTTTGCGCAGCGCGCCCGGCAACGCCGTCACCAGCTGGGCGGGACTGAAGATCCCGGCCTTGACGGGCGCCGGGGCGTGGCCGCCCTCGGGCGGCGTCGTCGGCTCGGTCGCCGGACGACTGGTCACGTTCACACTCACTGCAGGGCCTCCGCGATCGGTCCCAGCGCGAGGGCCGGGAAGAATGTCAACGCCGCCACGAGCACGACGGTGCCGGTGAGCAGCCCGGTGAACATCGGGCCCGCCGTCGGCAGGGTTCCGGCGCCCGGGGCCGTCTTCTTCTGCGACGCCAGGGATCCGGCGAGCGCGAGGACGAAGATGATCGGCAGGAACCGGCCGAACAGCATGCACACGCCGAGCGCGGTCTGGAACCAGTCGCTCGTGACCGTCAGCCCGCCGAACGCGCTGCCGTTGTTGTTCGACGCCGACGCGAACGCGTACAGCACCTCCGAGAATCCGTGGATCGATCCGGGACTGCCGGGGTCGCCGCTGTTGCCCTGGTAACCGGTGGTCGAGGACAGGATCACGGTGATGCCCGTTCCGATCAGGACCAGCGCGGGCATCACCAGCACCGACAGCGCGGCGAGGGTGATCTCCCGTTGCCGTAGTTTTTTGCCCAGGTACTCGGGTGTGCGGCCGACGAGGAGTCCACCGACGAAGACGGCGATGAGGGCGAGGACGAGAATGCCGTAGAGCCCGGTGCCCACACCGCCGGGCGCGATCTCCCCGAGCAGCATGTTCAGCAACACGGCTGCGCCACCGAGCGGCGACAGGCTGTCGTGGGCGGAATTCACCGCGCCCGTGGAGGTTCCCGTGGTACTCACGGCGAACAGTGCGGTGCCCGGAATGCCGAATCGGACTTCCTTGCCTTCCATCATCGCGCCTGCCGCGGTGGCTGCGACGCCGCGTCGTCCCGATTCGGCGGCAAGGGTGACGGCGAGCAGTGAACCCCACAGGATGCCCATCACAGCGAGCAGGGTCAGGCCCTGGCGGTGCCCGGACACCTCGCTCGCTCGGTCGTGAGGATCGCCGACCATGGTGCCGAACGTGCGGGTGAGGGACACCGGGATCAGCAGGATGGCGATGATCTCGACGATGTTGCTGACCGGGGTGGGGTTTTCGAACGGGTGTGCCGAGTTGGCGGCGAGGATGCCGCCGCCGTTGGTGCCGAGTTCCTTGATCGCCTCCTGCGAGGCGACGGGCGCCAGGGCGTTGGTGACGGCATTGCCGTCCAGGCCGGTGGATTCGAATCCCGTGTGGAATGACTGGATCACGCCCTGGCTCAACAGAATCAACGCGATGACGAAGGAGAACGGCAGCAGAATCCGCAGACTGCCGCGGGTGAGGTCCACCCAGAAGTTGCCGATCTCACCGCTGCGGGCCACGCGGACGAACCCGCGGATCAGCGCGACCGCGACGGCCATGCCGACCGCCGCGGACACGAAGTTCTGCACGGCGAGTCCGACCGGCTGGGTCAGGTTGCTCATCGTGGTCTCGGGGGCGTAGGACTGCCAGTTGGTGTTGGTCACGAACGACACGGCCGTGTTGAACGCGACCGCGGCGCTGACCCCGGTCAGGTCGCCGGACAGCGGAAGTACACCCTGAATGCGTTGCAGGACATACAGGAAGAGCACGCCGGCCATCGAGAAGCCCAGCACACTGCCCGCGTAGCCGTACCAGGTCTGCTCAGTGTGGGGGTTGATGCGGCACAGGCGGTACAGCACGGATTCGACCCGCAGGTGGCGGCGCGATTCGTAGACGCGGGCCATGTAGTCGCCCACCGGCACGTACAGCGCCGCGAGTACCGCGATCACGAGCGCGATCTGCAGGCCGGCCGCGAGGGCGGGCGTCATCAGAACCGCTCCGGGTCGATGAGCGCGACCAGCAGATACACGACGAGCGCCGCCGCGATCGCGACGAGGACGACGGCGAGTATTCCGGCGCCGGTCATTTCACGCGTCCGGTCTGCAGGGCACGGAGAACGAGCGCGCAACAGGCGAACCCGCCGAGGACGAGCGCAACGTAGGCCACGTCGGCCATGTGAGGATCCCTCTTCGTACTGATCCTGCGGTTCAGCGCAGGCATGACACCCCACGGTTGCGGGGTGTCATGCCAGCATCACGCCGGATCCGGGCGACAGAGGCCTCGCTGACGAAGCGCTTACGGGACGTCCAGGGCTCTTGACGCTTTCCTTACGCGGTCCGGGTCAGCCGCGACACGGACGCGGGCACGGGTGTGCCGGTCGCCACCCACGGCGCCGGGACGGGCGCACCGGCGACCGACCGCACGGGGACGACCCCGGCCCACGCACTGCTCGCTTCGGCGGGTTCGCCCGGCGGCGCGTCCCGCACCTTGACGGTCCACTGCCCCGGCGTGATCGGGAGGGCGAGGGCCAGCGTCGCGGCGAGTTCCTTGCGACGGTGTCCCCGGACCTCGCTGCTGCGACCGGGGATCAGCACGTCCGACAGTGCGTCGAGGGCGCCGGCGGATTCGTCTTCGCCGAGGGTGACGAGGTTGCCCCGCACCACCGCCGAACGGTAGTTGGCGGACGAGTCGAACAGTGTGTCCGCGACGACGATTCCGTCGAGCATCGCGACGCACAGCACGGCGGGGGCGCCTGCCGCCACCTGCCGCAGCGCGCCGGCCCCGGTGGAACCGTGCAGCAGGATCCTGTCGCCGTCGCGGGCGTAGAGCATCGGCACGGCCCAGGGCAGGCCGTCGACGACGGTGGCGAGGGTGCCCATCGGCGCGGCGTCGAGGACGGCGTCGAGCTGCGCCCGTTCGGTTCGGGCACGGTCCGGGTATCTCCTGATCTTGTCCACGAGACCATCCTCGCCCCTATGTGGATCAGCTTCCAGATCCACAATTGACAATATCGGCAGACCAGTATTGTGGGTTCATGCCCCGGATCAGCCCCGAACTGCACCTGACGTTGCGGCTCCCCGACACCGACGCACCGCTTCGGCACCGCATCGCGGAGTCGATCCTCGACGAGATCCGGGGCGGCCGTCTGCGGCCCGGCGATCCGCTGCCCTCCACGCGGGCGCTCGCCGGCCACCTGACGGTCGCGCGGGCGTCGGTGGTCGACGCGTACGACGAACTCTGCTCGTCCGGATACGCGAACGCCCGTGCCGGTTCCGGCACCCGGATCGCACCGGGCGCCGACGTGGCGGCCCGCGCGCACGTCGCCTCGCACGCGATCACGCACACGTCGGAGCGGGCGTCGCAGGCCGCTGCCGCGACACCGGAGGCGCGGTGGGACCTCACCCCGGGCCACCCCGACCCCGGCCTGATCTCGACCACCGACTGGCGCCGGGCGTGGCGGTCGGCCGCGGCCGCCACGGTGACGTCCGACGTTCCCGGCCCCGACGGGCACCCGGAGTTGCGGCGCGCCCTCGCGGGGCATCTGCGCCGCACCCGGGGCATCGCGGCGCGGCCCGACGAACTCGTGATCGTTCCCGGAGTGGGCTCCGCGCTCCGGACTCTCGTCGCCGCGGCCCGGCTGAGCGGCCGCGACGTGGTGTTCGAGGAGCCCGGCTACAGCCGGGCCCGCCTGGTCCTCGAGGCCGCGGGCGCGCGGGCACGCTGCGTGCCCGTGGATGACGACGGCCTCGATCCCGCACTGCTGCGCGGCACCGACGCGGCGGCCTACTGCACGCCGGCCCACCAGTATCCGATGGGCGCCCGGATGCCGGTGGGCCGCAGGGCCCGGCTCGTCGCCGACGCCGCGGCGTCCGGAACGCTGATCATCGAGGACGACTACGACGGCGAGTTCCGCTACGACGTGTCGGCGTTGCCCGCCCTGCGCAGCATCGACCGCGGGTCCGACTGCGTGGCCTACGTGGGCACCGCGTCGAAGATCCTCACTCCCGCGGTCCGGGTGGCGTGGGTGATCGCCCCTGCGGCGCTGCGGCCGGGGATCATCCGGGCGCTGGACACGACCGGCGAGGCCTGCTGTGCGATCACGGCCCTCGCGCTTGCGCATTTCATCGACTCGGGTGCGTTGTCGCGGCACCTCGCCCGCGCCTCCCGCACGTACGCGGCCCGCCGGTCGGCGTTCGTCGCCGCACTGCAACAGCAGCTGTCCGCGGTCGGCACGGACGACGTCGGGGTCGCCGGCATCGAGGCCGGTCTCCATGTCGTCCTGACACTGCCGCGCTCGGTCGACGACGTCGCCCTCGCCGCGGAACTGCAGGACCAGGGGGTGACGGTGCCGAGCCTCGCCGACTACCGCACCACGCCGAGCGGACCCCAGGGACTGGTCTGCGGGTACGCCCGACTGCCCGAGTCCGCGGCCCGCGGGGCCGCCGGGGTGATCGGGGAGGTGGTCCGCAGGCACCTCCGCTGATACTGTTCGTTCGAACGAACAGTCACGGGGAGGGGCGAGATGAGCACGGGACAACTGGGCAGCGAACAGCGGCGCGAAGAGGACGGCGACCGGTCACCGGGACTCGTCGAACAGGTGAAAGCCCTGGCCTCCGGCGACACCACGTCGGTCGCGGCCACCCGCGCCGCCCTCGACCGCATCGATGCCAGCCAGCCGACGCTCAACGCGTTCAAGGTAGTCCGCCGGAACAAGGCCCTCGCCGAGGCCGCGGAGGCCGACCGCCGGATCGCCGCCGGTGAACGCCTCCCGCTCCTCGGAGTCCCGATCGCCGTCAAGGACGACGTCGACGTGGCCGGGGAGCCCACCGCGTTCGGCTGCCCGGGCGACTTCCCGCCCGCGGCGCGGGACTCCGAGATGGTGCGGCGACTGCGCGCGGCCGGTGCCGTCGTCGTCGGCAAGACCAACAGTCCCGAACTGGGGCAGTGGCCGCTCACCGGCGGACCCGCCTTCGGTCACACCCGCAATCCGTGGAACGGCGACCACACCCCGGGCGGGTCGTCCGGGGGCGCTGCGGCGGCCGTGTCCGCCGGCCTCGTGTCCGCCGCGATCGGTTCCGACGGCGCCGGTTCCATCCGCATCCCCGCCGCGTGGACCAACCTCGTCGGGATCAAGCCGCAACGCGGCCGCATCTCCACCTGGCCTGCCGCCGAGGCGTTCTACGGTCTCACCGTCAACGGACCGCTGGCCCGGACGGTCGCCGACGCGGCCCTGCTCCTCGATATCGCGGCGGGACCTCATGAGGGCGACATCCACACACCGCCGCCGGTCACCGTCAGCGACGCCATCGGCCGCGACCCCGGGCCGCTGCGCATCGCGCTGTCCCTCCGGATCCCGTTCACCGCCACCCCCACCACGCTGCACCCCGAGGTGCGCCGGGGTGTCGCGCGGATCGCCGAGGCACTGCGCAGGCTCGGGCACCGCGTCGTGGTGGACGACCCCGACTACGGGATCATGTTCGGTCTCGGCTTCCTCCCCCGGTCGATGGTCGGCATCGACGACTGGATGCGGAAGGTCCCCGACCCGTCCCTCGTCGACCCCCGCACGAAGGGCAACGCCCGGACCGGGCGGCTGTTGCGCGGGGCCCCGCTCCGGTCCGCCCGGGCGGCCGAGCCGAGAATGCGGCGACGCGTCGGTGCGATCTTCGACGAGTACGACCTCGTCCTCGCCCCCACCACCGCCACTCCCCCGCCGAGGGTCGAGGAGATCGACGGCATCGGTTCGTGGGCCACGGACAAGGTGATCACCGCGGTCTGCCCGTACGCGTGGCCGTGGAACGTGCTGGGCTGGCCGAGCGTGAACGTCCCGGCCGGGTTCACGTCCGGAAACCTGCCGATCGGCGCCCAGCTGATGGGGCACGACAACGCGGAGCCGCTCCTGGTTTCCGTTGCGGCCCAGCTCGAGTCGGTGCTCCGGTGGGACCTGGAACGTCCCGGGAAGTGGTGGTGAGCGTGGCTTCGACGGACGTCCGTGACCGCATCCTCGCGGCGGCGCTGCACATCGTCGGCACGGAAGGCATTCCCGGCGTGACCAATCGGCGGATCGCGGCGCAGGCCGGGGTCTCGCTCGGCTCCATCACGTACCACTTCCCCACGCAGACGGACCTGCTGCGCGCCGCGCTGTCGGGGTTCGTGACGGAGGAGACGCAGCGGCTGTCGGAGCTGGCGGAGGGGTACCGCGACAAGGGGCTGAGCTTCGAGGACGTCGCCGCACTGACCGAGAAGGTCGCGAAGGATCTGGCGTTCTCCGCGGAGCGGATCGCCCCGTTCGAGCTGTACATCCAGGCGGGCCGCGATCACGAACTCCGTCAGGCCGCCGCCGAATGTTTCGCCGCGTACGACGAATTGACGGTGACGATTCTCACCGCCCTCGGCGTCCCCGATGCGGAGTCCGTCGCCCCCACGGTCGTAGCGACCATCGCCGGCCTGCAACTGCGCAGACTCGCCACCGGAAGCGACGGGGAGCACGACTTCGCGGCGTCGGTGCTGCTTCTCCTGCGGGCCGCCGGCCCCGTGCGTGGTTGACGGGTCCCTGGACTCGCCAACCACGCACGGGCGGCGGAGCCGCCTAGAACCCCAGCCTGCCGAGCTGTTTCGGGTCGCGCTGCCAGTCCTTGGCGACCTTCACGTGCAGTTCGAGGAAGATCTTGGTGCCGAGCAGTTTCTCGATCTGCAGCCGCGCCTTGGTCCCCACCTCGCGGAGGCGGGCGCCGCCCTTGCCGATCACGATGCCCTTCTGCGACGGCCGCTCGACGTACAGCAGCGCGTGCACGTCGAGCAGTTCGCCCTGCTTCTCGGTGCGTCCCTCGCGGGGGATGATCTCTTCGATGACCACGGCCAGGGAGTGCGGCAGTTCGTCGCCGAGGCCCTCGAGAGCGGCCTCGCGAATGAGTTCGGCCATCAGCGTCTCTTCGGGTTCGTCGGTGAGTTCGCCGTCCGGGTAGAACGCCGGGCCCTCCTCCATCTTCGACGCGAGGACGTCGACCAGCACCTCCACCTGCTCACCGGAGGCGGCGGACACCGGCACGACGTCCGTCTCCGGCCCGAGCAGCTTGGAGACGGCGAGCAACTGCTGCCCGACCATGTCCTTGCTGACCTTGTCGATCTTCGTGACGATGCCGACGAGCGTGGTCTTCGGCGCGATCTGCCGGACCTGCTGCACGATCCACCGGTCGCCGGGGCCGATCTTCTCGTCCGCCGGGATGCACAGGCAGATCACGTCGACCTCGGAGTAGGTGTCGCGCACGAGGTCGTTGAGGCGCTGGCCGAGGAGCGTCCGGGGACGGTGCAGCCCCGGGGTGTCGACGAGGATCAGCTGTGCGTGGTCGCGGTGCACGATGCCGCGGATGGTGTGCCGGGTGGTCTGCGGCCGCGAGGACGTGATCGCGATCTTGCTGCCCACCAGCGCGTTGGTCAGCGTGGACTTGCCCGTGTTGGGCCGTCCGACGAAACAGACGAATCCGGAACGGAATTCGGGTTTACTCATGTTGCTCCTCGATCACGGATCCATCGGTTCGCGCGAAGACGACGGCCGCCTGCGCACTGACTTCGTGTAGCGCGGCGATGCCCGGGTCGTCCGGGTCCCCGCCGATCACGGCTGCCGCCTCGAAACCCTCGGCACCACTCGACACCGCCGCCGCGACGGCCGCCTGCAGCGCGGTCAGCGACAGCGCCGTCAACGCGACCGCGCCGGCAGAGTAGGTGCGGCCGTCGAGATCGCGGACGGCGGCGCCCTGACCACTTCCGGTGCGGCCGAACGCTCCTCGCGCGAGCACGATCAGTTTCGCGTCCTCGGCGTCCAGTTCAGTCATCGTCGCCCTCCCGTTCACGGTCGTTGACGTCGTCGTCCTCGTCGATCGGTGCGCGTTGCACGAAGACCGTGCTGATCCGCACCCGCCCGCGCACGTCGGGCGAACCCTCACCGCGGAGGACGAGACCGTGCGAGACGACCTCCGATCCCGGGAGCGGCACCCTGCCGAGTTCGTATCCGATGAGCCCACCGACTGTTTCGACCTCGTCGTTCTCCACCTCGATGCCGAACAGGTCACCGAGATCCTCGATCGGCAGCCGCGCGGACACCCGGTACATGCCGTCGCCGAGGTCCTCGACCGGCGGGGTCTCGTCCTGGTCGTACTCGTCGGCGATCTCCCCGACGATCTCCTCGATGACGTCCTCGATGGTGACCAGGCCTGCGATGCCGCCGTATTCGTCGACCAGCACGGCCATGTGGTTGCGGTCGCGCTGCATCTCGGCGAGCAGGCTGTCGAGCGGTTTGGAATCGGGCACGAAGACGGCGGGCCGCATCACGTCGCCGACGAGGACACTGCGTCCGCCGTCGCGGGAGTGGTACGTCTGCTGCACGAGGTCCTTGAGGTAGACCACCCCGAGGACGTCGTCGACGTTCTCCCCGATCACGGGAATCCGCGAATGTCCGCTGCGGACGGCCAGCGACGTCGCCTGCCCGGCGCTCTTGTCGCTTTCGATCCACACCATCTCGGTGCGCGGCACCATCACCTCGCGGGCGGAGGTGTCGCCGAGTTCAAAGACGGACTGGATCATCCGGCGTTCCTCGTCGGCCACCACGCCCCGTTCCTGCGCCATGTCGACGAGTTCGCGCAGTTCGATCTCGGAGGCGAAGGGGCCGTTGCGGAATCCCTTGCCCGGGGTGATCGCGTTGCCGATCAGGATGAGCAGGCGGCTGATCGGACCGAGCAGGGTTCCGATGACCTGCAGCGGGAACGACGTGATCAACGCGATCGTGTACGCGTGCTGGCGGCCGAGCGTCCGCGGGCCGACCCCGATCACCACGTAGTCGACGAGCACCATGATGACGGCGGTGAACGTCAGCGCCCACACGGGTTCGAGGAGATCGGACAGGCCTCCGACGAGCACCACCGTCGCCGTGATCTCACACAGGATGCGCAGCAGCACCATGAGATTCACGTACCGGGGACGATCCGACAGGATGCGGAGCACCCGGGTGGCGCCGGGGCGATCCTCCTTCGCCATCTCCTCGATGCGCGCGGACGAGATCGTGTTGAGTGCGGAATCGACGGCGGCGAAGACACCACCGAGAGGGACGAGGACGATCGCGAGGACGATCAGCGCGATGGCGCTACTCACAGAAGACCCTTCACGTGGCGGTTACTGATCCGGGGCGTCGAAGAACCCGGCCTTGCCGAGCAGCTTCTGGTCCCGGGCAGCGAGCGCGGCGTCGCGTTCGGCCCTGCGCAGATCCTCGTACCAGTCGTCGAGCAACTGGTTCTGCAGGCCGAACATCTCCTTCTCCTCCTCCGGTTCGGCGTGGTCGTAGCCGAGGAGGTGCAGCACACCGTGCACGGTGAGCAGAGCGAGTTCGTGGGCCAGCGGATGACCGGCCTTGTCGGCCTGGTCCGCGGCGAAGGACGGGCACAGCACGATGTCGCCGAGCATCGACGGTCCCGGCTCGGGTGAATCCGGGCGGCCGCCTGGCTCGAGCTCGTCCATCGGGAACGACATCACGTCGGTGGGACCGGGCAGGTCCATCCACCGCATGTGGAGGTCGGCCATGGTGGCCGAGTCCACGAGGACCATCGACAACTCGGCCGCGGGGTGCACGTCCATCCTCGCGATCACGAAGCGGGCAACGCTGATCAGCTCCTCTTCGGAGACGTCCATGCCCGATTCGTTCGAGACTTCGATGCTCATGTGTGTCGCTTCCTCCTGGTTCCGGCGACACTCACCCTACCGTCGTGGAGAACGCGAGTGCGCCGCTCTCCGCTGTGCGCGGTTCCCGAGCTCGACCTTGCCGTCCCGGTCCGCCTCGAAACGCTCGTACGCGTCGACGATGTCGGACACCAGCCGGTGCCGGACCACGTCGCTGCTGTTGAGTTCGGCGAAATAGATGTCGTCGATGTCACCGAGGATCTCGGTGGCTGCGCGGAGCCCGGACCGGGCGCCGCCCGGAAGGTCCACCTGGGTGACGTCGCCGGTGACGACGACCTTGGAACCGAAGCCCAGCCGGGTGAGGAACATCTTCATCTGCTCGGCGGTGGTGTTCTGCGCCTCGTCGAGGATGATGAACGCGTCGTTGAGCGTGCGGCCGCGCATATAGGCGAGCGGCGCTACCTCGATGACACCCGACTGCATCAGCTTCGGAATGGCCTCGGGGTCCATCATGTCGTGCAGGGCGTCGTGCAACGGCCGCAGGTACGGATCGATCTTCTCGTGCAGCGTGCCGGGCAGGAACCCGAGCCGCTCCCCCGCCTCGACCGCGGGGCGGGTGAGGATGATCCGCGACACCTGCTTGGTCTGCAGGGCCTGCACCGCCTTCGCCATGGCGAGGTACGTCTTGCCGGTGCCCGCGGGCCCGATACCGAACACGATGGTGTTGGCATCGATCGCGTCGACGTACCGCTTCTGGTTCAGCGTCTTCGGCCGGATCGTCTTGCCGCGACGCGACAGGATGTCGAGGGTGAGGACCTCGGCGGGCGATTCGCTCAGGCCCTGCGTGAGCATGCCGACCGTGCGGCGCACCGCGTCGGGGGTCAGCGGCTGCCCGCGACCGACGATGGCGCCCAGTTCGGCGATGACCCGCTCGGCGAGCGCGACGTCGCCGGGCCGTCCCGTCAACGTGACGGCGTTGCCGCGTACATGGATGTCTGCGTCCAGGACCCGTTCGAGAGCGCGCAGATTCTCGTCGGAAGAACCGAGGAGAGGCGGGACCGTTTCGGGTGGGAGATCGATACTCGAACGCACGGTGCGTTCCGCCGGACGCGTGGCGCCGAACGTCTCGCCGTTCTGGTCTTGTTCGCTCACGTGAGGGATATGGCCTTCTTCCCGGTTCCTGGTCGGTCACGACGGTCGTCGCGATGAGGGAAGTCTATCGCTCGCAGGTCACAGCGCCCACCCGATTACGCGACGCCGTCACCGATCCAGGACGGCCGGATTCTCGCGCAGCCACCGCCGCGCCTCGTCCACGACGCGGGTCCCCTCGGCAGGCGTCAACCCCAGCACCTCGAGGTACGCGACGGCGAACGACTCGCCCGAATCCTGCACCTCGCCGGAATTCGCCTGGTCCAGCAGGGTGATCGTCATCGCTTCCGCGAGGTCGGGACGCTCCGGTTGCCGCGCCTCGTCCCCCATGGCGGCGACGAGGGCGGCGGACGCCTCGTCGGCGATGCCCTCGACGAGCGCCTCGCGGCTGGGGAAATGCGCGTAGACGGTGCGGCGCACGACTCCGGCGGTGCGCACGACGTCGTCTCCCAGGCCGGTCTGATCGGTGGACTCGCACCGGGCATCGGCGCGCTGGTCGTGGCACTCGTCCTGCCCGGACGCACGGTCACACCCGAATCCGGGGACCGCAGTTCAGAACTCGCCGTCACCGGACAGTAGGGCGTCCCGCGAGATCTTCCAGCATTCGGTCTCGGGATTCAGGAACGCGTAGTGGTCTTCTCCCTCGACGATGTGCAGCGCGACCGGATCGCCTGCCGCCCGCGCCGCCTCCCCGTACCGGACGCTCACCTTCGCCGGGACCTGTGCGTCCTCCGTGCCGTGGATGCACACCACCGGCACCCCGGTGGGGATGCGGTGCAGCGGGGATGCGGCGCGGTACCGATCCGGGTCCTCGTCGAACGGCACCCCGAGGAGATCCTCGATGTATCCGATCCGCCTGCCGCGTTCCCCCGCGGAGGCGAGGTCGAGGGCGCCGGCCTGCGACACGACCTTCTCCGGCCGGACCGCCGTCTGCCGCTGACCGGCCAGCCACACCGCGAGTTGCCCGCCCGCCGAGTGACCCACGACCCGGACCTTCGACAGGTCGAACGGGACCGCCGACCGCTCGGCGACCGGACCGGCGATCGCGTCGAGCGCGGCGAGAACGTCTGCGGACATCTCGTCCCACCCGCCGCCCGCACCAAGCCTGCGGTATTCGATGTTCCAGACCGCGACACCGTGGCGCGCCAGGTCGACCGCGAAACTCGTGCCCAGGTTCAGGTGGTATTTCCCGCTCCAGAAACCGCCGTGGACGACCATCACCACCGGCACCGGGGTCGACACCGGTTCCTCGGGCGGATAGAAGTGCCCGAACTGCTGCGGTTCGGTTCCGTAGGCGATGCGAATGCGGTCCACGGACAGTCAGGCTAGCGGGGCCGCGCCCCAGCGGTCGGTGAGGACGCCGATGGCGCCCAGCGCGACGGCCGCGGCGGTCGAGGTCCGCAGGACGTGCGGACCGAGCAGCACGGGCACGGCGCCCGCCTCGGTCAGCGCGGTGATCTCCTCCTCGGAGATACCGCCCTCGGGACCGACGACGAGCACGATCTCGGCGGCCGCACGCAGCGGAAGCTCGGCGAGGCCCTGCGTCGCCGCCTCGTGCAGCACGGCGACGACTCCGCCCCGGCCGACCACTTCGCGGACGACGGCGAGCATTCCCGCGGTGCGGTGCAGTTCCGACACTTCGGGCACGATCGCCCGCCGGGACTGTTTGGCGGCGGCGAGAGCGGCGCTACGCCAGCGAGCGACACCCTTCGCGACCTTCGGGCCCTCCCACCGCGCCACGCACCGCGACGACTGCCACGGCACGATCGCGTCGACCCCCGCCTCGGTGGCCAGTTCGACCGCCAGCTCGGACCGCTCCGCCTTCGGAAGCGCCTGCACCACGGTCACACTCGGCGACGGCGCCGTCACCTGACGCCGTTCGTGGACGGTGAGTTCGAGCCGGTCCTTCCCGGCCGCCGTCACCTCGGTGTCGGCGAGACCACCCCGGCCGTCGGCCAGCACGATCCGCTCCCCGACACCGATCCGGCGCACCGTCGCGGCATGCCTGCCCTCGGGGCCGTCCAGGACGGCGGTGCTCCCCACCTCGGGCAGCGCGTCGAGGAAGAAGACAGTCGCCGCCACGGTCAGCGACCGCTGAACGCTTCACGCAGGCGCGAGAACAATCCGCCGCTGTGCTGGGACTGGGTGGAGACGACCTCGGCGACGTCGCGGTCGCGCAGGTCCTTGAGTTCGCGGAGAATCTTCGTCTCCTTGTGGTCGAGGCGCGACGGCACCACGACCTCGAGGTGCGCGTGCACGTCGCCGCGGATGCCGGACCGCAGTTTCGGCATGCCGTGCCCGCGCAGGACCGTCACCGACCCCGGCTGGGTGCCCGGCTCGATGGTGATCTCCTTGGGACCGTCGATGATCGTGTCGATCGTCACGGTCGTGCCGAGGGCGGCGTCGATCATCGGAACCCGGATCGTGCAGTGCAGGTCTTCGCCGTCGCGCACGAACACCTCGTGCGCCTGCTCGACCACCTCGACGTACAGGTCGCCTGCGGGTCCGCCGCCGGGGCCGACCTCGCCCTGCGCGGCGAGCCGGATCCGCATGCCGCCCGCGACGCCGGCGGGCACCTTCACCGTGATGTCGCGGCGGGCGCGCACCCGGCCGTCGCCGCCGCACTTGTGGCACGGGTCGGGAATCGTCTCGCCCGCACCGCGGCAGGTGGGACACGGCCGGGACGTCATGACCTGACCGAGGAACGAACGCTGCACGGACTGGACCTCGCCCGCGCCGCCACACGTCTCACAGCGCACCGGCGTGGAATCGCCGTTGGTGCCCGAACCGGTGCAGCTGTCGCACAGGATCGCCGTCTCGACGGTGACGTGCTTGCTGACGCCGGTCGCACACTCCGCCAGCGTCAGCTTGGTGCGCAGCAGTGAATCGGCGCCCGGCTGGACGCGGCCGCGCGGCCCGCGGCCCGCACCGCCTCCGCCGCCGAAGAACGCTTCGAACACGTCGCCGAGGCCGCCACCGAAACCGCCGCCGAAGCCGGCACCGCCTCCGCCGCCGCCCGAGGACAGGGGGTCGCCGCCGAGATCGACGATGCGGCGCTTCTCCGGGTCCGACAGCACCTCGTAGGCCGTCGAGATGTCCCGGAACCGGGCCTGCGCCGCCTCGTCGGGGTTCACGTCGGGATGCAGTTCCCTCGCAAGCTTGCGGTACGCGCGCTTGAGCTCCTGATCGGTCGCCTTCTGATCGACGCCGAGCGTTGCGTAGTAATCCCGTGCCACGTTGAGTCTCTCGTCCTTCTCTGCTTCGTTATCTCGCCACTGGTCCGTGCGCGCTGTCCACGCGCGGCGCTGTCGCCGGGCCGGCCGTCACCGCTCGGCGAGCACCTGGCCGATGTATCTCGCAACGGCTGCCACCGACGCGATTGTTCCCGGATAGTCCATCCGGGTAGGTCCGAGCACGCCCATTCCGCCGAGCACGGTGCCCGCCGCACCGTAGCCGGTCGAGATGACGGAGGTGCCGCGCATCTGCTCCACCTGGGTTTCCTCGCCGATCCGCACCGTCACCGTGCCCGCGTCCTGGGTGGCGGCCAGCAGCTTGAGCACCACCACCTGCTCCTCGAGCGCCTCGAGGACCGCACGCAGCGAACCGGGGAATCCGCTGATTCCCGTGAAATCGGCCGCGTTGCGGGTCAGGTTCGCGGTGCCGCCGAGGACCAGCCGCTCCTCGGGATGCTCGACGAGCGTCTCCACCAGCACGGTGGCCGACCGGATCACGGCGTCGCGCAGATCTTCGGGGGCCTCGTCGGCCAGCTCCGACACGGCGATGGACGCCGCCGCGAGCCGTTTGCCGTCGAGGGCGCCGCCGAGCAGTCCGCGGAGCCGCGCCAGGTCCTCGTCGTCGAGGACGTCGCCGAGTTCGACGATCCGCTGATCCACTCGGCCCGAGTCGGTGATGAGCACCAGCAGCAGCCGCGCGGGGGTCAGCGCGACCACCTCGAGGTGGCGGACGGAGGACGCCGAGAGTGTGGGATATTGCACAACCGCGACCTGGCGTGTGAGTTGCGCGAGCAGGCGCACACCGCGCCGGAGGACGTCGTCCAGGTCGACCCCGGACTCGAGGAAATCGAGGATCGCGCGGCGTTCCGCCGTCGACAGCGGCTTCACGTCGGCGATGCGGTCGACGAACTGCCGGTAACCCTTGTCGGTGGGGACACGGCCCGAACTCGTGTGCGGCTGGGCGATGTAGCCCTCGCTCTCGAGGAACGCCATGTCGTTGCGCACCGTCGCACTGGAAACACCCAGATTGTGCCGCTCGACCAGCGCCTTCGATCCCACCGGCTCCTGGGTCGAGACGTAGTCGGCGACGATGGCGCGGAGAACCTCGAACCGTCTGTCGTCCGTACTCGACATCGCCGTCCACCTCCAGTTCTCGATCGTCACGAGCAGCGACGTCACCGAACCTTCGTTCGGGTCGGCCGTCACATCCCCTGAGCTACGCGCAGATGCACGTGCGTCTCGGCTCGGTCCAGTCTAATCGTCGCGTCGCCGATACCGGTTCAGGCCTTACTGTGGTGGGCGGAGACGAGCAGAGGCAACCACCACGGGCGGATGACGAGGCGATGATTTTCAAAGGTGTCATGGACGGCAAGCCGTACCCGGACCACGGGTTGTCGCTGCGCGACTGGTCCAAGATCCCGCCGCGGCAGGTGCGGCTCGACGAGATCGTCACCACGACCAAGGTTCTCGAACTCGACCGGCTGCTGTCGGAGGACTCGACGTTCTACGGCGACCTGTTCCCGCACGCGGTGCAGTGGCACGGGGTGCTCTACCTCGAGGACGGATTGCACCGGGCGGTGCGCTCGGCGCTGCGGAACCGCGTCGTGCTGCACGCCCGCGTGTTCGACTACGACGAGATGCCCGGCATCGTCACGGCCTGAGACGGCCGCGCAGTCGGCCGCTGCACGTCAGCGCAGGACCGTCCGGACCACGGCGTCGGCGAGGAGCCGTCCGCGGTCGGTCAGCACCAGGTGCTCCCCCGCACGCACCAGCAGTCCGTCGGCGACCACCCTCTCGGCCGCGCGCCGCTCGGCGTCGTCCAGTTCCGCCACGGGAAGTCCCGTGCGCAGCCGCGCCGTCAGCATCACCCGCTCGACGTGGACGTCCTCGTCCGTCAACTGCTCGCTGCCCCCGACCGGCAGGCTTCCCGCCGCCAGCTGGTCCGCGTAGCGCGCCGGGTGCTTGACGTTCCACCAGCGCACACCGCCGACGTGGCTGTGCGCGCCCGGCCCGGCGCCCCACCAGTCGCCGCCGTCCCAATAGCCCAGGTTGTGCCGGCAGGCCGCGTCCTCGCGCGCCCAGTTCGACACCTCGTACCAGGTCAGGCCCGCCTCGGCGAGCCGGGCGTCGATCCGCTCGTACCGCGACGCGAGCACGTCGTCGTCGGGCGCGGGCAGTTCCCCGCGGCGCACCTTCCGCGCCAGGGCGGTGCCGTCCTCGACGATCAGCGCGTACGCGGACACGTGGTCCACGCCCGCGGACAGCACCGCGTCCAGCGACAGGTCGAGGTCCTCGTCGCGCTCCCCCGGCGTCCCGTAGATGAGGTCGAGATTGACGTGCCCGAACCCGGCGGCCCGCGCCTCCAGCGCCGCCGCCACCGCCCGCCCCGGCGTGTGGGTGCGGTCGAGGACCTTCAGCACGTGCTGCGCCGCCGACTGCATGCCCAGCGAGATCCGCGTGAATCCGCCCGCGAGCAACCGTTCGAAGAACTCCGGCGACGTGGACTCCGGATTCGACTCGGTGGTCACCTCGGCGCCGTCCGCGAGCCCGAAACTCGAGCGGACCGCACCGAGGACGTCCGCCAGGCCGTCGCCGCCGAGCAGGGACGGCGTGCCGCCGCCGACGAAGACCGTGTCGACGGCCGGGGCGCCCGTCATCTGCGCCGCCAGGTCGAGTTCGCGGCGCAACCCCTCCATCCACGACTGCGGCGACGCCGACGTCCCCAGCTCACCGGCCGTGTACGTGTTGAAATCGCAGTATCCGCAGCGTGTGGCACAGAAAGGCACGTGCACGTAGATCCCGAACGGGCGGCTCCCCACACCGATGAGGGCACTCTCGGGCAACGCGAATGCCGCCGCCTCGCCGCGACCGACCGTGGAAGTACTCAATCCGCTCACCCCACCAGTGTCCATGGTCGGCTCGCCTCCGGTATCGATGGTCGGCTCGCCTCCGGTGTCCATGGTCGGCTCGCCTCCGGTATCGATGGTCGGCTCGCCTCCGTGACCACCCGACCGTCGCGCGCCCCTCGTCGTGATATTTCCCGCAAAAATGGTGGAAATCGGTGCCCGGCTCTGCGTGAGCGATCTGACGTGGCACAATGGTCGACATGACCGGACCCGGAGTGCGACTTGTGGCGCGTCGTCACGTCGATCTCAAGCGTGTCTGCAGCTGTTGTTGTCTGCCCTGTCTCGCGCAGTAATTCAGCCTGTCAGCCCGTTCATCTTTCTTCTCGACTTCCGGCCGGATTCGAATGCCCCGAGCGAGGATCAGCCCTCCTCCTCGGCCTCAGCCGGTGCATCGTGAGATTCAGGAGTGCTCCATGACGTCGACCACCGACGCCTCCCCCGCTGCCGCCCAGGCAGCACCCGCGCGCACGCGCACGGCGAAGCCGGCCCGGCGACGTGCCGAAGGCCAGTGGGCCCTCGGCTACCGCGAGCCCCTCAATGCCAACGAGCAGGCCAAGAAGGACGACAACCCGCTCAACGTCCGGGCACGCATCGAGAACATCTACTCGAAGCAGGGCTTCGACAGCATCGACAAGGGCGACCTGCGTGGCCGCATGCGCTGGTGGGGTCTCTACACCCAGCGCGAGCAGGGGTACGACGGCACCTTCACCGGTGACGAGAACATCGACCTGCTCGAAGCCAGGTACTTCATGATGCGGGTCCGCTGCGACGCCGGCGCCCTGAACGTCGAGCAGTTGCGCACCATCGCCGGGATCTCCACCGAGTTCGCCCGCGACACCGCCGACCTCTCGGACCGCGAGAACGTCCAGTACCACTGGATCGAGGTCGAGAACGTCCCGGAGATCTGGAAGCGTCTCGAGGGCGTCGGTCTCAAGACCACGGAAGCGTGCGGCGACTGCCCCCGCGTCGTCCTCGGTTCACCGCTGGCAGGTGAGTCGCTGTCCGAGGTCCTCGACCCGACTCCCGCGATCGACGAGATCGTGCGCCGCTACATCGGCAAGCCCGAGTACTCCAACCTGCCGCGCAAGTTCAAGACCGCGATCTCCGGCCAGCAGGACGTGGTGCACGAGATCAACGACGTCGCGTTCGTCGGCGTCAACCACCCCGAGCACGGTCCCGGCCTCGACCTGTGGGTCGGCGGCGGCCTGTCCACCAACCCGATGCTCGCGCAGCGCGTCGGCGTCTGGGTGCCGCTCGACGAGGTTCCCGACGTGTGGGAAGCCGTCGTGTCGATCTTCCGCGACTACGGCTACCGCCGGCTGCGGAACAAGGCGCGCCTGAAGTTCCTGGTGAAGGACTGGGGCATCGAGCGGTTCCGCGAGGTCCTCGAGACCGAGTACCTGAAGCGCAAGCTCATCGACGGCCCCGCGCCGGAGAAGCCCACCCGGCCGATCGACCACGTCGGTGTGCAGAAGACTCGCAACGGCCTCAACGCCGTCGGTGTCGCCCCCATCGCGGGTCGCGTGTCGGGCACGATCCTGGCCAAGGTCGCGGACGCCGCCGAGCGTGCGGGCAGCGACAAGATCCGTTTCACGCCGTACCAGAAGCTGATCATCCTCGACGTCGCCGACGACAAGCTCGAGCAGCTGATCGCCGACCTGGACGAGGTGGGTCTGCCCGCACGTCCGTCGCACTGGCGCAAGAACCTGATGGCGTGCTCGGGCATCGAGTTCTGCAAGCTGTCGTTCGCGGAGACGCGGAAGCGCTCGCAGGTACTCGTTCCCGAGCTCGAGCAGCGGCTGGCCGACATTAACGCGCAGCTCGACGTGCCGATCACGATCAACATCAACGGCTGCCCCAACTCCTGCGCCCGCTCGCAGGTCGCGGACATCGGGTTCAAGGGAATGCTCGTCGATGACGGCGACGGCAACCAGGTGGAGGGCTTCCAGGTCCACCTCGGCGGCAGTCTCGGATTCGATTCGGCCTTCGGCCGGAAGCTTCGCCAGCACAAGGTCACCAGCGCCGAACTCGGTGACTACATCGATCGCGTCGTCCGGCACTTCGTGAAGCACCGCAACGAGGGTGAACGCTTCGCGGAATGGGTCGTGCGCGCAGACGAAGGAGACTTGCGTTGAATCTCGCGACAGCCACACAGGACGACCTTCGGCTCCTTGCCGCGCAGGGGGCGGCAAGTCTCGAGGGTGCCTCCGCGCACGAACTGCTGCGGTGGACGGAAGAGACGTTCGGGAGCGGGGCGAGCGAAGCGACAGGGTATCGCAATAGCTACATCGTCGCCTCGAACATGCAGGACGGCGTCCTGGTCCACCTCGCCGCCCAGGTTCATCCCGGCGTGGACGTGCTGTTCCTCGACACCGGTTATCACTTCGCGGAGACCATCGGCACCCGTGACGCCGTCGAGCAGGTGTACGGCGTCAACATCATCAACGCGCGCGCCGAGGCGAGCGTCGCCGAACAGGACGCGGCGGAGGGCAAGGATCTGTTCGCCCGCGAACCCAACCGGTGCTGCGCACTGCGGAAGGTCGCCCCGCTGAAGAAGACGCTCGCCGGCTACAAGGCGTGGGTCACCGGCATCCGCCGGGTCGAGGCCCCCACCCGCGCCAACGCCCCCCTGATCTCGTTCGACGACGCGTTCGGTCTGGTGAAGATCAATCCGATCGCCGCGTGGTCCGACGAAGACATGCAGTCCTACATCGACGAGCACTCGATTCTGGTGAATCCTCTCGTCGACGAGGGCTATCCGTCCATCGGGTGCGCTCCGTGCACCAGCAAGCCAGCCCCCGGCAGCGATCCGCGCAGCGGTCGCTGGGCCGGTCAGGCCAAGACAGAATGCGGGTTGCACGCCTCATGACCATCGACATCTCCACTTCCCTCGCAGAAGCCGCCGCCCGGCCGCAGTTGGACGGGACGCAGTTCGACACGCTCGATGCGCTGGAGTCGGAAGCGATCCACATCTTCCGTGAGGTCGCGGGCGAGTTCGAACGCCCCGTCATCCTGTTCTCCGGCGGCAAGGACTCCACGGTGCTGCTGCACCTGGCGATCAAGGCGTTCTGGCCGGCGCCGCTGCCGTTCGCGCTGCTGCACGTCGACACGGGTCACAACCTGCAGGAAGTCCTCGACTTCCGCGATCACGTCGTCGCCAAGTACAACCTGCGCCTGCACGTGGCGAAGGTCGAGGACTACCTGGCCGACGGCCGGCTCACCGAGCGTCCCGACGGGATCCGGAACCCGCTGCAGACGGTTCCCCTGCTCGACGCGATCTCCGAGAACCGTTTCGACGCGGTCTTCGGTGGCGCTCGCCGCGACGAGGAGCGGGCCCGGGCCAAGGAACGCATCTTCTCGCTGCGCAACAGTTTCGGCCAGTGGGATCCGAAGAAGCAGCGCCCCGAACTGTGGAACCTGTACAACGGCAAGCACTCCCCCGGTGAGCAGGTCCGCGTCTTCCCGCTCAGCAACTTCACCGAACTCGACATCTGGCGGTACATCGCCCGCGACAACGTCGAACTGGCCAGCATCTACTACGCGCATCAGCGCGAGGTGTACCAGCGCGACGGCATGTGGATGACGCCCGGCGTGTGGGGCGGACCGTCCGAGGGTGAAGACCTGCAGACGCTGTCGGTGCGGTACCGCACCGTCGGCGACGGGTCCACTACCGGCGCAGTTCTTTCCGAGGCAGGCGACAACGAGGCGATCCTCGCCGAGGTCGCGGCGTCCCGGCTGACCGAGCGCGGCGCAACCCGCGGCGACGACCGAGTTTCCGAAGCGGCCATGGAAGACCGCAAGCGAGAGGGCTATTTCTGATCATGAGCGACCTTCTGAGGCTTGCCACCGCCGGCAGTGTGGACGACGGCAAGTCGACCCTCGTCGGCCGTCTGCTGTACGACACGAAATCGGTTCTCGCCGATCAGATCGACGCCGTCACCCGGGCGTCGGTGGACAAGGGACTGTCCACCCCCGACCTGTCGCTGCTGGTCGACGGCCTGCGCGCGGAGCGTGAGCAGGGCATCACGATCGACGTGGCGTACCGGTACTTCGCGACGCCCCGCCGCTCGTTCGTCCTCGCCGACACTCCCGGGCACGTGCAGTACACCCGGAACACGGTGTCGGGTGCGTCCACCGCGCAGCTGGTGATCCTGCTGGTCGACGCGCGCAAGGGTGTCATCTCGCAGACGCGCAAGCACGCCGCGGTTCTGGCGCTGCTCGGCGTCCCCAAGCTGGTGCTGGCCGTCAACAAGATCGACCTCGTCGAGGACCCGGCCACCGTGTTCGCGACCATCTCGGCGGAGTTCAACTCGCTGACCAGTTCCCTCGGCTGGGCGTCCGAGGACGTCGTCGAGATCCCGGTGTCGGCCCTGCGCGGCGACAACGTCGCGGTGCGTTCGGAGAACACCCCGTACTACGACGGCCCCACCCTCATCGAGCACCTCGAGTCGGTGCCGGTCGACGCCGAACCCCACCGGGTCGGTCTCCGGTTCCCCGTCCAGTACGTGATCCGTCCGCGGACCGCCGAGTTCCCCGACTACCGCGGGTACGCCGGACAGGTCGCCGCGGGTGAGGTGACCCCGGGCGACGAGGTCGTGATCCTGCCGTCGGGTGTCCGCACCACGGTCACGCGCATCGACACGGCGGACGGCGAACTCGACAGCGCGCACGCCGGCCGCAGCGTCACTCTCGTGCTCGCCGACGACGTCGACGTCTCCCGCGGCGACGTCATCGCCTCGCCCGCCGACGCCCCGGAGCCGCTCGGCGAGTTCGACGCGACCGTCTGCTGGCTCGCGGAGAAGCCGCTGCGTCCCGGTGCCCGCCTGCTGCTCAAGCACGGCACCCGCACCACGCAGGCCATCGTGGGCACGCTCGTCGAGCGTTTCAACGAGCAGGAGCTCACGTCGGAGGCCGCCCCGGAGTCGCTGGAGCTCAACGAGATCGGCAAGATCTCGGTGCGTGTCGCCGAGCCGATCGTCGCCGACGACTACACCGTGAACCGCCACACCGGCAGCTTCCTGCTGATCGATCCCGCCGGCGGCAACACGCTCGCGGCCGGCCTCGTCGGGGATGCCATCGCGGCGGTGGAGCTCGGCGAGCGCGTCTAGTGCGATGACTCCGCTGATCGCTGTCGCCCACGGCAGTCGCGACCCCCGCAGTGCGCGGGTGGTGGCGGCTGCCGTGTCGGCGCTCCGGGAGCGGCGCCCGGACCTCGACGTCCGGTTGTGCTTCCTCGACCTCAACGCGCCGTCCGTGGACCAGGTGATCGACGCGGTCGCCGCCGAGGGTCATTCCTCCGCCGTCGTGGTGCCGATGCTGCTGGGCAGCGCGTTCCACGCCCGCGTCGACCTTCCCGCTCTGCTGGATGCCGCCCGCCTCCGTCATCCCCACCTGCACGTCCGGCAGGCCGACGTTCTCGGGCACGATGCCCGGCTGGTCGAGGCCGTCCGGGGCCGGATCGGCGAAGCCGTCGGTGCGACCGGCGAGTCCGGACTCGGGATCGTCCTCGCCGCGGTCGGTTCTTCCGACCCGGCTGCCAACGACCGCACGCGCGCACTGGCGGGGGCGGTCGTCGCGGGCACCCGATGGTCGGGCGCGGTCACGTGCTTCGCCACCGCGGCGGAACCGACGGTGCAGCAGGCGATTTCGACGCTGCGGCGGAGCGGCGCCGAACGCATCGTGATCGCACCGTGGTTCCTTGCGCCGGGACTGCTCACCGACCGGTTGAGCCGTGCGGCGGAGTCCTGCGGGCCCGGCATCACCTACGCGGCCACCATCGGACCACACACCCGACTGCTCGACGTCATGCTCGACCGCTACTCGCAGTCGCACGCGGAACTGCGGCGCTACCGAGCACTGTCGGCCTGAGCGCGGCGACCACCGCACGCCCGGCGTCCGGGTTCCCGACCGCAATCCGCACGTCACCGTTGGGATACGTGCGCGCGTGGATGCCGGCACGGGCGAGTGCGTCGCCGACTCCCGATCCGGGGACGTACAGGAAGTTGGCGTGACTGCGCGGGACCGGGATTCCCGCCGCCCGCAACGTGCGCCACAGTTCCTCACGTTCGGCGACGATGGCGGACACCCGGGTGCGGAGTTCGTGTTCGGCGGCGTACGACGCCGTGACCGCGGGAACGGCGGCGCTGACCATCCCGAACGGCAGTTGCAGCGTTCGAATCCGCCGGGCCAGAGCCGCATTCGCAAAGCCGAATCCGATCCGCAACCCGGCCAGACCGTAGGCCTTGGAGAACGTGCGCAGGAACACGACGTTCGGATGTTCGGCGACGATGCGGTGCGCGTCCAGGACCAGTCGGTGGTCGACGAACTCCACGTACGCCTCGTCGAGAACGACGACCACCCGCTCCGGCACCCGGCGGAGGAAGTCGGCCAGTTCGGCGGTGCCGACGACGGTTCCGGTGGGGTTGTGCGGGCGGCACACGACGACGAGCCGGGTGCGGTCGTCGATCGCGGCCGCCATCGCCGCCAGATCCTGCCCGCCGTCCGCTCGGATCGGTACCGGCACCGCGTCGAGGGCCGCGATCCGCGCGAGGATCGGGTACCCGTCGAATGTCGGGGCGGTGAACACGATCCGCTCCCCCGGCCCGGCGACGGAGCGCATGATCTGCAGGGCGACGCCGGTGGCACCCTCGCCCACCACCATCTGATCGGCGTCGAGCCCTTCGTGATCCGCGATGACCCCGACCAGCCGGTCGGGCAGGAACTCCGGATACCGATGCGCCTGACGCATGACACCGTCGAGCGCGGCGAGCACGGAGGGCAGTGGGGCGAAGGGGTTCTCGCTCAGCGCGAGATCGAATCTCACGCCGGGGCCGGCAAGGGTCGGAGCGGTCATCTCACACCCCCACCGGGGCGGCGCCCCATCGGATGGCCCCGGCGCCGGCGAAGTCGCCCGCGTGCGCGAAGGCGGACATCATCACCAGGGAGCCGTTGGGGATCCGGCCCGCCTGGTTCTCGAGGTCGAGGGTGACGGGAATCGCGGCGCCGAACAGGTTCCCACATTCGTCGAACGTGTCGGGGTGTCGTTCCGCCGGAAGCTCGAGTGCGTCCCGCCAGTTGCGGAGGAACAGCCGGTTGGGCTGGTTGGTGACCAGGGTGTCGATCTCGTCCGGGGTGATGCCGATCTGCTTGCACACCGCGAGCGCCACCTCGGGGACCAGCCGGTTCCCGCGGGCGAAGACCTTCGCGATCTTCGTTTCGGTGAACCCGATGTGCAATTGGCCGGTTCCCGCCTCCCAGTACTTGCGCGGCGGATCGACGGCGGCCGTCATGTCCCCGGCGAACTCGGGGTAGGTCCGGCATTCGAGTCCGAGCACTGGCCCGGCCTCCGATTTCACCAGCAGGCACGCTCCCGCGCCGTCACCCGGCACCGCCGACTGCGCCAGCACGCGCACGTCCGACTGCGTGAAGATTTGACCGGCACTGTTCTGCACCGACACGATCAGGGCGGTCGAGGCGTCACCGGTCTGCATGATCTGCCGCGCCAGCTTGATCATGTACACGAACGACGCGCAGCCCCCGTTGTGCAGGTCCACCACCCAGTCCGGGGTGATCCCCAGCCGGCGCGCGAGTTCTCCGCCGGTGCCCAGGACCGGGACGTCCGGCAGCTGGGTGTGGGTGATGAGGATGTCCACGTTGGAGACGAGTTCGGAGCCGTTCCGTTCGATCAGCGGGGCGACCGCGCGTTCGGCCATGTCGACGGCGTTCTCGTCGCTCGCGATGTGGTGACGGAATTTCGGCGCCCGGAACATGATGTTCTCGGCGAGTCGGTCGGAGGCGGCGAATTGGGCGAAATAGTCTGCTCCCACCCGGTTCTCGGGCAGGTAGCCGGCGATGTCGATCAGGCTGACGGTGTCCATGTCTCACTCACTCATCCAGGTCGGGGTCACGGGCAGGTCGTTCGCCCATCGGTATTCGCAGATCGCCTTGAGATTGCTCATCTCGAGCTGGTGTCCGGCGGCGAACATCTCCCAGAAGTCGCCCACCCACGGAACCCGGTCCGCGGGAGCGGTCTCGGGGTAGGGATTCTCGTCGTAGAACGGGTGGCGGCAGTTGGTCCACAGCACGACGGATCCGTCGACGTCGAGGACCGTGCGCGCGTCCACCACCCGCATGAGGTACACCATCCACAGGTGTTTCCCCTGGTCCCAGGCGCAGTGATAGTCGACGGTCATCGCGGCGGGGTGTGCCACGGTGCGCGTGTAGATCTCGGTCGTGTCGCCCAGCCGGTCGTACGCGAGCCACAGCCCGGGTTCTCCTGCGGGGGTGAATCCCCGCAGGCTGTAGGTCCATTCCTCGAGGCTCCGGGTGTGCGAGAGGTAGCGGAACACCTCGTCCGGCGGGCAGTCGATGTATTCCTGTACGGTGCAGTACTTTCCGAACACCTGGTCGTGCGGGTACACCGACCTCAACATGTCCATGATGATCGGTGTCGTCGCGTGACGGTCCGAGGTCTCGATGCGGACGAGGCCCGGCAGGTCGGCGGGAAGGTCGGGCAGCGGTGCGATCTCGTGGGCGGTCATCGGCGTGCTCCTTCTCGGGGTTCGATTCTCTCGGCTGTGCCGCGTGCGGTCAGGAACGGCAGGAACGGCGGTAGTTCGTCGGGGTCGCAGACGACCTCGATGACAGCGGGTCCCGTCGACTCCGTCGTGGACTGCAGCGCGTCGGCCAGGGCGGCGTGGGTGTCGACCGTGTGGCACGGCAGTCCGGGGAGCAGTGCGCCGACTCCGGCCGCGATGCGGGCGGGACGAAACCGGCTGTAGGTGTAGGCGCCCTCGTAATACACCTGTTCGCGCGTGAGGCACATCGCGTGGGCGTTATTGTTGAATACGACGAACGTGACCGGCACGTCGTACTCGACGGCCGTGTGGATCTCGAGTCCGTGCGCGTAGAACGCGCCGTCGCCGGCGATCACGAACGTGCGGCGGCCCCGCGAGAACGCGGAACCGATCGCGGCGCCGAAGGTGTAGCCCATCCCGCCCATTCCGAGCGCCACCACGAACCGGCCTGCACTCGCGACCGGAAGGTGATGCACCACAGCGGCGCCCGTGTTCCCGGCGTCCGCGAACACGTCGGCGCCGTCGGGCAGCGCCGCGGCGAGCGCTGTCACCGCATCCGTGTAGCGCAGGCCCGACGTGCCCGATCGAGGTACGTCGATCGGAGTCGGATCGCAGTGCGCGACGGGTACCGGTGAGGCTGCCGGTCCGATGTCGGCGACGAGTCCGCGTAGCGTCGCCCGCAGATCCCGGGTCGGGACGTGCTGGGCCGGCACATACGGCGTCGCCGACCCGACGCTGTACACCAGCGTCTTCTCCAGTACGGTGTCGAGCCCTCCCCGTGCCATCACCGGCAGTCGGGTGCCGACGAGCAGACAGAGGTCGCAATCCTGCAGTGCCTCGATCACATCCGGGTTCCCCATCGCGCCGGTGATCCCGAGTCGTCCCGGCGCCGCCGGGTCGAGCACGTCCTTCGCGTCGGGTGTGACGGCCACTCGCGCCCCGAGCACGTGCGCGAGTTCCGCGAGTTCCCCTCGCGCGCCTGCCCGCGCGACCTCGTCGCCTGCGATGACGGTGATACGGCCGTAGTCGTCGCGCAGGGCCTCGGCGAGCCGCGTGACGTCCGTGGTGGCAGCGCACGGTGCGGCCGGAACCGTTCGGTGCGGTTCCGGGAACTCGCCGATCGCCTGCTGAATGTCCTTCGGCAGCAGCAGTACTGCCGGTCCGCCGCGACGCGCCGCGGCGAGCGCCTCGGAGAGTTGGCGGTCGAGGTCGAGCGGTGATTCGACGCGCGCACAGTACAGCGACACCTCGCCGAACAACCGGTACGCATCGATCGACCCCGCCAGCCCACTCGTGTCCTGGAACGCGCCCGACCCTTCGAGCGACGTCGGCGGTTGCCCGATCAGTGCCAGCAGGCGCACCCGGGACGCGAACGCCTCACCGAGTCCGGCGATCACATTGAGCGCGCCGCCGCCCGACGTCGCGGCGACCACACCTGTCCGGTTCGAGGTTCTGGCGTATCCGTCGGCCATGGTCGTCGCCGAGAACTCGTGTTTGGCGACGACACCCTCGACGTCCGGGGAGCGGTGCAGCGCGTCGTACAGGTCCTCGATGTTCGCGCCTCCGACACCGAAGACGTGCTCGACCCCCTCCGCGGCCAGTACCGCGACGATGTGGTCGGCGACGCGCATGCTCCGACCGGTTTTACGTGGCTCGTGATGCGTGAGATTCATCGGCAGACCCCCGTGTCGTGGATCGGATGGGGCGAACTGTGATCACCCACTGGATATACACACGAACCACGTGCCGGCCGGGTTCACCGGTGGCAGAACATTTTTGCGGAAACGGTCGTGACGAGCGAGACACGGCGGTCGAGCCTGCAGAGAGTACGGAAACCGGGCCGGCTCCCTGCGGCCCGCTCACAACGCCGTGGTCAGCAATACCTGATGGTCGTCGTCGGATCGCACGTCGATGCTCGCGATCGCGTCGACGGGCAGGCTGGTGGTGGCCGTGGGCCGCACCGTCTGCCCGGCTTCCCCGGTCCAGGTGGCCACGGTGGTGACCACTCCGGAGCGATCGGTCACGGTCAGCGCGTACCCCTCGGTGTCGGCGCCGTAGCGTCCGTCACCGGGCCACGTGTCCTCGTAGGAGCACTCCACGAAGATCACCGTGCCCCAGGACGTCGACACGACGGACGCGCTCGCGGTGATCGTCGTCGGAACCACCGGTGCGAACACCGCCTCGGTGGTGTTCCCCCGGTCCGGGACGGGCAGCGCCGTGACGGGGGCGTCCGGTGTCCGGTCCTGGGTCGCCAGCACCCCGACGGGGACGGCCACGGCGATCACGGCGGCCGCGGCTGCGAGGGCCGTCGCCGCTCGCCGGTGGCGTCGGCGCCGCCGCACCGTGCCCACCAGCCCGGTCAGCACCCGCGGTGCGGGCATCTCCTCGTCCTCCGGCGCGCCGTCGGACAGCGTGCCGAACGCTTCTTCCGGTGTGATCAGGGCGAGCAGACCGGGCATGCCCGCCAATTCGGACACGGCCTGCGAGCACTGTGCGCAGTGGGCGAGGTGGGCCTCGTACTCGCGCCGTTCCGCGCCGGACATGGCACCGAGCACATAGGCGGCGTCCCAGCGGACGTAGGGATCGTCGTGCGACTCGAAGTCGTCGAGCGTCATCGGGTCACCCCCATTTCCTGCAGAGCCAATCGAAGCGCCCGCAATCCGTAATGCATGCGGGATTTCACCGTTCCCTCCGGTATCCCGAGTTCGCCGGCGATCTGGTGGGTCGACATCCCCCGGTAGTAGCCGAGCACGAGGACCGCACGATGGTCGGCACTGAGCCGGGCCAGCGCATCCCCCATCATCCACGCGTCGAGTGCGCCCTCCGAACCGTCCGGGGCCGCCCGTTCGGGTGTCGAACTCATCCCGACCTCACGCTGGGAGCGGGCACTGCGGTGCTCGTCGAACACGAGGTTCCTGGCGACCGTGAACAACCACGCCCGAGCCGAGGACTCCGACTGGTCGAGCACGTTCGGATGCTTCCAGGCGCGCAGCAGTACCTCCTGCACGATGTCCTCGGCGCGGGCGCGGTCGCCGGTCAGCCGGAGGGCATACCGCCACACTGCCGGGGCATGTTCCTCGTACAGCGCGTGCATGAGCTCCGTCTGGGCATCCGGCATCGGTCACCACCTCCCAGCAGTACACACGGTTCACCCGCGCCTCCGGTTCACCGCACCACCGAAACGGAGGGAAACCCCAGGTGAACCGGTGCCTCGGCGAGCGAAACCCCTTGCCCCGTACCCCAGGAGGTGTCCCTTGCCCCATACCTCAGGAGGTGTTCAGCGCCACGGCGGCGTGAACGAGCGCCTGGAACGCCTTCTCGTCGACCGTGTCGCCCTCGTGGAAGTCGATGGCGCGCCGGGTGTTGCCCTCGAGGCTGGAGTTGAACAGACCGGCCGGGTCGTCCAGCGACGCGCCCTTCGCGAACGTCACCTTCACGGCGTTCTTGTACGTCTCACCGGTGCAGACCATTCCGTCGTGCGACCACACCGGGACCCCTCGCCACTTCCACTCCTCGACCACGTCGGGGTCGGCCTGCGTGACGAGAGCCCGGATCCGGGCGAGCACCTCGCCCCGCCAGTCACCCAGCTCCTCGATGCGCGCATCTATCAGCTGCGAGGGAGAGTCTCCTCGTCCCCCGTTCGAGCCGCTCGTTCGCTTCGCCATGTGGTCCGTCGCCCCTTCGGTTCGTCTTCGCTCGCCGGTCACCCGAGTATCCCCGCGGACCACGTCGATCGCACCGGGATCGGCCGCCTGCCGATTTACCTCTGGCGCGTCGCCGCCGTCCTGGATCAAACTGGAATGGAGGTGAGGAGCACCCCCCATGAGCACAGCACGGATTCGACGCGGCATCGTGGCAGGCATCGACGGATCGGACGGCGCACTGGAGGCGGCGGCGTGGGCTGCCTCCGCCGCGCGGCGCTTCGAGGAGCCGCTGCGCCTCGTCCACGTGTTACCCAAGCATCCGAATTCCGGGAGCGGCGACGGTCACCCTGAAGGCGATGAGTTCCTCGACGCCGCCGAGCGCATCGTCCTGAACGGGCAGCATGACCTGGAAGTGGAGCGCAGTACCCATCCCGGCCCACCCGCGCACGCGTTGGTGGAACTGTCCAAGACGGCCCGGATGCTGGTTCTCGGGCCCGCGGCCACGAGTGAGATGAAATCCGTGGTCGCCGGTTCCGACGTGGTCCGGGTGTCGAATCGAGCCGAATGCCCCGTGGTCGTCTGGCGCGGCATCCAGGGCCACGAGGTCAGCGAGACGCGTCCCGTCGTGGTCGGTGTGGACGGAAGCGAACTCAGCGACATGGCGGTGGCCCATGCGTTCGAGTTCGCGGCGTTCTTCGGCGCTCCCCTCGTCGCGGTGCACACGTGGGCCGAGCATTCCACCCTCGGTGCGTGGTATTCGGAGGAACGCCGCTTCACCGACTGGTCCGATCTGGTGCAGCACGAGGAGGCGTGGCTCGCCGAGAGCCTCGCCGGGTGGCGCGAGAAGTATCCCGATGTCGAGGTCACCCGCTGCCTCGAGCGCGGCGGGCCGATGAAGGTGCTCCTCGAGTACTCCTTCGGCGCGCAATTGATCGCCGTCGGCAGCCACGGGCGAAATCCGTTCACCGCGTCGATCGTCGGTTCGACGAGCCAGAGCCTCATCCACCACGCCCGGTGTCCGGTCCTCATCTGCCGGAAAGGCTGACCACGGCAGAGTCCATTTCGGTCGTTAAAATCAGCCTGATTCATATTCGCCTGTCGCTACGCCATTCTTCCGGCGACGAGCGAACCGGATCGACGTTCCCGAAAACTGCCCTGAGCTGCTCGATCAACGCACCGCCACGACGCCGGATCCGACAAATCGACCGCCGCGGATAAATCAAGTGTTTCCATCACGCAAATTCGATTTCGTCCCGATTGCGGCACCGAATTTCGCCCTTATAGTTTCCGGCATGTCGGAGCCACGCTCATATCTCGTCTGCGCGTCGCAGCGCAGCGGCAGCACGCTGCTCGTCGAATCCCTTCGTGCCACGACCGTGGCAGGCAACCCGGAGGAGTTCTTCCAGTACCTGCCGTCCACCAGCCGGTCACCGCAGCCACGGCAGTGGTTCGAGTCGGTCACCGACGAGACGGTGCTCTCCCTGCTCGCCCCGCTCGAACCGGGAACCGCCGACACGCGCACCGCGGAGCAGTGGCGCGATCAACTGCTCAGCGTCGGGCGCACCCCCAACGGCGTGTGGGGCGGCAAGCTGATGTGGAACCAGGTGCCGCTCGTCCTCGACCGCGCCGCCGGACTTCCGGACCGGTCCGGCGACGACCTGCGGTCCGCCCTCGGCGACATCCTGGACCGCGACCTCGCCTTCATCCACGTCTACCGGCGTGACGTCGTCGCGCAGGCGGTATCGATGTGGCGGGCGGTGCAGACCCAGGTGTGGCGCGACGACGCCACCCCGCCCGCCCCGCACGACGGCGCCGAGTACCACGCGGACGGCATCGCCCACCTCGTCCGCATCCTCCGCGATCAGGATGTGCAGTGGCGCAACTGGTTCGAGACGGAGGGCCTCGACCACATCGACATCAGTTTCGACGATCTCGTCGCGGCCCCGCAGGCGACGGCGGCGAAGGTGCTCGTCGAACTCGGCCTCGACGCCGATCTCGCGCCCCCGCCGCCGCTGAAACGGCAGAGCGACGGCCGCTCCAAGGAGTGGGTCGAGCGATACCGGTCCGAGGCCGCCGCGAACGGACTTCCGCTGTGACCGCCGCACCGTCCACCGACACGGACGCACACGTCGACGAACTCCGCGCGCTGGAGGCGGAGGCCGTGCACATCATCCGCGAGGTGGTCGCGGAACTCGAGCGACCGGTGCTGCTGTTCTCGGCAGGCAAGGATTCGATCGTGTTGCTGAGGCTGGCGGAGAAGGCGTTCCGGCCGTCCCCGTTGCCGTTTCCCGTCCTGCACGTGGACACCGGGCACAACTTCCCCGAGGTGATCGAATTCCGCGATCGCAGGCTCGCCGAGGACGGTCACCGGCTGATCGTCGCGTCGGTGCAGGAGTCGATCGACAAGGGCCGCGTCACCGAAACGGGCGGTCCCGGCACGTCCCGGAACCGGTTGCAGACCCGGACCCTGCTCGACGCCCTGGAGGAGCACCGCTTCGACGCCGCCTTCGGTGGCGCGCGCCGCGACGAGGAACGCGCCCGCGCGAAGGAGCGGGTACTCAGCTTCCGCGACGAGTTCGGGCAGTGGGATCCGCGTTCGCAGCGGCCCGAGCCGTGGTCGCTGTACAACGGGCGGATTCGCCGCGGCGAGCAGGTCCGGGTGTTCCCGCTCAGCAACTGGACCGAACTCGACATCTGGCGCTACATCGAACTCGAGAAGCTCGCACTGCCGTCGATCTACTTCGCCCACGAACGGCAGGTGTTCGAGCGCGACGGCATCCTGCTCGGACTGTCCGAGTACACGCTGCCCACCGAAAGCGAACTGGTGCAACGGCTCCGGGTGCGGTATCGCACGGTCGGGGACCTCACCATCACCGGCGCGGTGCGTTCGGATGCCGGCGACGTCGCCGGCGTGATCGAGGAGATCGCCGCGGCCACGGTCTCCGAACGCGGGGAAACCCGGGCCGACGACAGGACTTCCGTTGCCGCGATGGAAGACCGCAAGCGCGAGGGGTACTTCTGATGACCACCACCGGCCGGCCTCGCCAATTGCTGCGACTCGCCACCGCGGGCAGCGTCGACGACGGGAAGAGCACCCTCATCGGCCGCCTCCTCCACGACACCGGAAGCCTGCCCACCGACCATCTCGAGGCGGTGACGAACGCCGACGGTGAGGCGGACCTCGCCGCGCTCTCGGACGGTCTGCGGGCCGAACGCGAGCAGGGCATCACCATCGACGTCGCCTATCGCTTCTTCTCGACGCCGACCCGGAGTTTCGTCCTCGCCGACACACCGGGGCACGAACGGTACACCCGCAACATGTTCACCGGGGCGTCGAACACCCACGTGGCCGTGCTGCTGGTGGACGCACGCACCGGGGTGCTCCGGCAGACCCGGCGCCACGCCCGGATCGCCGACCTCCTCGGCGTCCCGCACCTGGTCGCGGTGGTCAACAAGATCGACCTCGTCGACTTCGACGAGACCCGGTTCAAGGAAGTCGAATCCGAACTCGGCCTGCTCGCGCAGCGCCTCGGCGGCCGCCACGTCACGGTGATCCCGGTGTCCGCCACCCGGGGAGACAACGTGGTCACGCGGTCGGATTCGACGCCCTGGTACAACGGGCCCACGCTCCTCGAGTATCTCGAAGGCGTGGAACTCGCCGCGCCGTCGGCCGTCGCGTCCGAACTGCGCCTGCCCATCCAGTGGGTCGCGCGTCCCACGGACCATCAGCGGCGCCGCTACACCGGCCGGCTGTCGGCGGGCACCCTGTCCGTCGGGGACGAGGTGGTGGTGCTGCCTGCCGGTTCCCGCAGCACGGTCACCGCCCTCGACACCCTCGATCCGCACCGGGCCGTCGCGGTCGCGCCGCTGTCGGTGTCGTTCGAACTCGCCGACGACGTCGACGTCGCCCGCGGCGACCTCGTCGTCAGTGCGGCGACCGATGCCACCGCACCCGTCCCGGCCCGCGAGATCGACGCGACCGTGTGCTGGCTCAGCGAGACGCCGCTGCGGGCGGGCGACCGGGTGGCCCTCAAGCACACCAGCCGCACCGTGCGCGCCACGGTGCAGGAGCTGCACACCCGGCTCGACCCGGAAACCCTCGAAGAACACGACTCCCCCAGCGAACTCGCCCTCAACGACATCGGCCGAATCACGCTCCGGACGAGCACGGTGGTGCTCGCCGACCCGTACGCCACCAATCGCGACGCGGGTGCGTTCATCCTCATCGACGAGCAGAGCAACGACACCGTCGGCGCCGGAACCGTCAGCGACACCCGCGAAGTGGTTCCTGGCGAGCAGACCCGGCACGACATCAAGTGGCATCCGTCGTCGCTGAAACGGGATCGACGCTGGTCCGCGACCGGGCAGCGGGGCGCCACCATCTGGCTCACCGGGCTGCCCGCGTCCGGAAAGTCGACCGTCGCGGTCGCGCTCGAACGGACGCTCGTCGACGCCGGCCGGACCGCGTACCTTCTCGACGGCGACAACGTCCGGCACGGCATCTCGGACGACCTGGGTTTCTCACCCGGTGACCGGGCCGAGAACATCCGCCGCGTCGGCCACCTCACCCGGTTGTTCGCGGACGCCGGGGTGGTCGCCATCGCGTCGATGGTCTCGCCGCTCCGATCGGACCGGGCGATTGCCCGGGCGCTCAACGAGGCCGCGGGCCTGCCGTTTCTCGAGATCCACGTGAGCACCCCGGTCGACGAATGCGAACGGCGCGATCCCAAGGGGCTCTACGCCCGGGCGCGGGCAGGCGAACTCCGAGGCCTCACCGGGATCGACGCACCGTACGAGGCCCCTGAGACCCCGGATCTCGCGTTCGACACCACCGGCGCCGATCTCGACGACCTCGTCGCCCGGATTCTCGCCGAACTCGCCCGGCACGAGACACTGTCGGCCTAGCGTGCGACGAGCCGGCGGAGTGCCGCCTCCAGCCGTCCGGGCACGGTGTCGAGGGTCTCGATCCCGGCGACCGCCGCGTCGAGGTCCACGCCGCGAGCGGCGAGGGCGGCGATCGCGGCGAGTGCGTTGTCCACCTGATGCACTCCGAGTAGCCGGAGCCGCACCGGTTTCCGGTCCCCGGCGCCGCGGAGCGTGAACGACGTGCCGCCCTCGTCGGCGTGCACGGCGGAGGCGTGGATGTCGGCCGCCGGCGTCCTCGACGAGAACGTCACGCGGGGCACGGTGACGGTGGCAGCGAGGCGGCGCCCGAACTCGTCGTCGACGCCGATCGCTGCCGCGGCGCAGTGCCCCGGTTCGAACAATCGGGCCTTCGCCGCGAAATACGCGTCCATGTCGGGGTGGAAGTCCAGATGGTCGCGGGCGAGATTGGTGAACACCCCCACCCGGAAAGACGTCCCGTCGATCCGGTGCAGAGCGAGACCGTGGCTCGACACCTCCATCGCGACCGCCCCGATCCGCTGTTCGGCGAACGCGGCGAGCGTCTGCTGGAGTTCGCACGCCTCGGGTGTCGTCCGGGTCGCGGCCCGTGAACCGCCGGGTCCCCGGACCGCGATTCCCGTCATCATTCCGGCGGCGGCCCCGGCCGCGCGCAGTCCCGCGTCCAGGAGGTACACGGTGCTGGTCTTCCCGTTCGTCCCGGTCACCCCGTAGACGTCGAGCGCCTCGGACGGATCGCCGTACACCCACGACGCCAGCGGACCGAGAACCCGGCGCGGATCGTCCACCACGATCGTCGGCAGGACGTCCGACTTCCGGTCGCTGAGCATCGCGACCGCACCGCGCGACGCGGCATCGGCCACGAACTCGATCCCGTGACGGTGGCGGCCCGGCAGCGCCGCGTACACGTCCCCGGCCCGGACGAGGCGTGAATCCTGGTTGATCCCCGTCACCGCGGCGTCGCCCGGCCCGCAGAGGGTCGCCGACCGGCCGAGGCGGCGCAGCACGTCGGTCAGCGGCCTCGGTGGGGTGAACCGCGGGTAGTCGACGCTCACCCTCCCAGTGCATCACTGGTGTGCAGGTCGCGAAGACGGAACCGCGATCATCCATCCGCGGCGCCCTACCTCGCCGCTACGTCTCCACGCCGCTCCGGGGTTCGTCCAGGATTCCGCGTTCCTCGCTGTAGGCCGAACGCACGTCCGGCACCCGGCCGAGCGTGGCGAGGTACTCCTCCATCGCCTTCCGGGCGTAGGCCGTTCCCTCCTCCTCGCTCGGGATCGAGTCGCCCGTCGCCCGTCGCCACGTCGCGAGTTCCAGCGCCAACTCGGCCTGCGTCCCGGCGAAGTCGTCGGTGTCGGCGAGATTGTCGCGCTCGCCGGGATCGGCGAGCAGGTCGTAGAGTTCCCGGCTCGGACGCGGCAGGAGATGCTCGGTGCCCAGCACCGCACCGGACAGGCTGTTCTCGATGTCGAGGGGCAGGTCGAGCCTGGGCCGCGGCGCGTAGTTCTCGATGTAGCTGAACCGCTTGCTGCGGACCGCGCGGATGGGGTCGAAGCTGTCGTGGAACGTCTTCTCCGTGAACAGGACGTCGCGCGCCGTCTCCTCCGACCGGCCCAGCAACTGCGCGGCGTGGGAGACGCCCTCCACGGCCGCGGGGACCGGGACACCCAGCAGTTCGAGGAGGGTGGGAACCAGATCCACCCCGCTGAACAGGTCGTCGTAGACGCGGGGGGCCACCCGCAGCCTCCGCGGTGGGCGGATGATCGTCGCGATACCGGTGCCCGGCGCATACAGCGTCGATTTCGCACCGGGGAACGCCTCGCCGTGGTCGGTGAGGAACACGACCCACGTGCTGTCGTCCAGCCCCTCGTCCTCCAGGGTCTGCAGCAGCCTGCCGACCGCGGCGTCCGCCACCTCGATCGACCCGTGGAATCCGGCCAGGTCCTCACGGACCTCCGGACGGTCGGGCAGATACGGGGGCACGTCGAAACCCTCGGGATCTGCGGGTGCGTATCTGTCGACCGGGTACGGGCGGTGCGTCTCGAAGAAGCCTGCGGTCAGCAAGAACGGGTGCGGAGGGAACCGCGCCAGCCACCGCGACGCCCGATCGGTGACGTACTCGCAGTACGAGTTCGACACGTCGTACTCGTGGAAGCCGAGCCGCTTGGGATAGGCGGTCTCGTGCTGCATCCCGAACAGGGCCGTGTACCAGCCCGCCTCCGCCAGCAGGGACGGCAGCGTGCGGACGTCGTCGTGGTACTGCCAGCCGTGGTGCGCGAGTCCGATCAGTCCGTTGCTGTGCGGGTACCGGCCCGAGAACAGGGCGCCGCGCGAGGGCGAGCACAGGGGCGCCGCCGCATGCGCGTCGGTCAGCAGCACGCCCTCCGCGGCCAGCCGGTCGAGGTTCGGGCTGCGCACCCCGGACGCACCGTAACACCCGAGGTGACGGCCCAGATCGTGCCAGTGCACGATCAGAACGTTGTCACGGACGGGATTCACCGGGGTCGCCACAGTCGCCTCCTACATCGGCGGGGAGTTACAGGGAGACCGGAACTTCGGCCTCCGGGAGTTCGGGTGCCCGTGTCGCCCGCGCGTAGACGGTCTCGCCCTCGCGCAGGCCGAGTGCCGCACTGTCGCCGCGGGTGACCTGGGCGGAGAAGGGTTCGCCGGTGGCCTCGTTGCGCAGATCCACCCGCACCTCGAATCCGAGGTGAACCACGCGCTCCACCGTGGCCCGCGTGACCCCGAGCGATTCGGCCGTCCCCGCCTGCTGCGCGAGGGCCAGGTCGGGGTCGCGGCCGAGGCGGATGTCGTGCGGCCGGACCAACTGCCCGTTGAGTTTGGCCACGGACCCGAGGAACGACATCACGAAGTCGTTGCGGGGGCGGTCGTAGAGGTCCGCCGGCTCCCCGATCTGCTCGATCCGGCCCTTGTTGAGGACCGCGATCCGGTCGGCGACGTCGAGCGCCTCCTCCTGGTCGTGGGTGACCAGCACCGTCGTCACGTGCACCTCGTCGTGCAGCCGGCGCAGCCAGGTGCGCAGGTCCGTGCGGACCTTCGCGTCGAGCGCACCGAACGGCTCGTCGAGGAGCAGCACCTTCGGATCCACCGCCAGTGCCCGCGCGAGCGCCATCCGCTGACGCTGACCGCCGGACAGCTGCGCCGGGTAGCGGTGCTGGAAGCCGTCGAGGCCGACGATCTCGAGAAGCTCGTTGACCTTCTTTTCGATCTCCGGCTTCGGCCGTTTGCGGATCTTCAGACCGAACGCGACGTTGTCGCGCACCGTCATGTGCTTGAACGCCGCGTAGTGCTGGAACACGAAGCCGATGTCCCGCTTCTGGGGGGAGATGTCGGTGACGTCGTTCCCGCCGATCACGACGGTGCCGGAGTCGAGGGCCTCGAGCCCGGCGATGGAGCGAAGCAGCGTCGACTTGCCCGACCCGCTGGGCCCGAGAAGCGCCGTCAGCGAACCCGAGGGGATGTCGATGGAGACATCGTCGAGAGCAGCAAAGGACCCGTAGTTCTTCCGGGCGCCGGTCACGGTAATCATGTGGTGCTCCTCTTGCGGTCGAGCAGAGTCATCAGAAGCAGGGTGATCAGCGCGATGCCCATCAGCAGGGTGGCTGCGGAGTACGCACCGAACGTGTTGTGGTCGTCGATGTAGCGCGAATGCACGAGCAGGGTCAGGGTCTGGGACACCCCGGGGAAGCCCGAGGACACCATGATCACGGCGCCGAATTCGCCCAGCGAACGGGCAACCGTCAGGACCACGCCGTAGGTCAGACCCCAGCGGATGGCGGGCAGGGTGATCAGCCAGAACGTCTGCCAGCGGCTCGCGCCGAGCGTCGCGGCGGCCTGTTCCTGTTCCTCGCCGATCTCGTGCAGGACGGGCTCCACCTCCCGCACGACGAACGGCAACGTCACGAACAGGGTGGCGATGACCATCCCGGGGAGCCCGAAGATCACCTTGAACCCCAGCGATTCGAGCCCGCCGAACCAGCCGTTGGCGCCCCACAGCAGAATCAGCGACACACCGACCACGATGGGTGAGACGGCGAACGGGAGGTCGACCACCGCCTGTACCAGACCGCGGCCCGGGAACCGGCCCCGCACCAGCGCGAGGGCCGTGACGATTCCGAACACCACGTTCACCGGGACGACGATAGCCACGATCAGCAGGGACAGATTGAGCGCGGAGATCGCGGCGGGTGTGCTGATCGAATCGATGAAGGCGCCGATCCCGTTCTCGAACGTGCGGAACAGGATGATGACGATGGGCACCACCAGCAGGCCGAACAGGTAGAGCAGCGCGACCGTGCGCAGGGTGATCCGGGTGGACCCAGAGAGCTTCATTCCGCCTGCTCCTCACGACGCTGCCCCCGGCTGGCGAAGACCCGGAGGGCGAACAGCGTCACGAATGCGATGGCCAGGAGAGCCACCGACACGGCCGCCGCCGCGGCCGGCCTGTCGATTTCGATCTGCTGTTGAATGTACTGGGAAGCGACCTGAGTCTCTCGGGGAATGTTTCCGCCGATCAGGACGACGGAACCGTACTCGCCGATCGCGCGGGCGAACGCGAGCCCCGCACCGCTGATGATCGCCGGAGTCAGGGTCGGCACCACCACCTTGCGGAAGATCGTCACGTTGTCGGCGCCGAGGGAAGCCGCGGCCTCCTCGACTTCCTTGTCGACCTCGATCAGCACCGGCTGCACCGAGCGGACGACGAACGGCAACGTCACGAACGCCAGCGCCACGATCAGGCCGGGCTGCGTGGCGTTGAGGTGGACGCCGATCGGGCTCTCCGGGCCGTACAGCGACAACAGCACGATGCTGGCCACGATGGTCGGCAACGCGAACGGCAGGTCGATCAGCGCGTTCACGACCCGCTTGCCGGGGAATTCGTCGCGCACGAGAACCCACGCGATGAGCGTGCCCATGATCACGTTGATCACGGCCACCACCACGGACACCACGACCGTGACCCGCAGGGACGCCACCGCCACCGGCGAGGTGATCGCGTCGACGAAGCCGGCGATCCCGTCGCCGAACGAGGCCACGGTGAGCGCCGCGAGGGGGAGGACCACGATGACGCTCAGCCACAGGGTCGCGATGCCGATGCCGAGCGGTCCCACGGCACCGGTGACCCGGGCGACCTTCTTACGCGCAGGCGGAACGGGCGGAGGCGGCACCGTGATGCCGCGTCCGCCCGTCGTCGTCGATGTGTCGCTCACGTCGGTCTTACTTGGTTGCGTTGTCGTAGATCACTGCGATGGACCCGGTGTCCTTGGCGAACACCTCGGAGTCGACCTTGGCCCAGCCGCCGAGATCGGCGATGGTCCACAGCTTGGCCGGCGCCGGGAACTTGTCGGTGAACTCCGTGGCGACCGCGGGATCGACCGGACGGAATCCGGCCTCGGCCCACAGCTTCTGGCCCTCGGTGGTGTAGAGGAAGTCCTTGAACGCGTTGGCCTTCTCCAGGTTCTTGCTGTTCGACAGCACCGCGACCGGGTTCTCGATCTTGAATGTGGTCGGCGGGGTCACGTGCTCGACCGGGTCACCGTTGCCCTCGATGAACAGCGCCTCGTTCTCGTAGCTGAGCAGCACGTCGCCGGTGCCCTGCAGGAATGCCTCCGACGCCTCACGGCCCGACTTCGGCTGAATCTTCACGTGGTCGTTCACCAGTGCGGTGATGTAGTCGAGACCGGCGGCCGGGTCCTGGCCACCGTTGCTCTTCGCGGCGTACGGCGCGAGCAGGTTCCACTTCGCGGATCCGGAGCTGAACGGGTTGGGGGTCACGACCTCGACGTCGGGACGCAGCAGGTCGTCCCAGTCGTGGATGTTCTTCGGGTTGCCCTCGCGCACGACGATGGTGACGACCGAACCGAACGGAATTCCGTTGTAGGCGTCCTGGTTCCAGCTCTTGTCCACCAGGCCGGCGTCGACGAGGCGGGTGATGTCGGGTTCGACGGAGAAGTTGACGAAGTCGGCCTCGGCGCCGTCCTTGACCTTGCGGGACTGGTCACCGGAGGCACCGTAGGACGGCTGGAACGCCACGCCCTTGCCCTCCTCGGTGGCGTTGAACGCGGGGATCAGCTTGTCGAAGCCCGGCTTCGGCACGGCGTACGCGTACAGGTTGATGGTGCCCGCGCTGCCGTCGGCACCGGCCGAGTCGCCGCCGGCGGTGTCGCTGGCGCCGCCGCTGCACGCGGTCAGCGCCACAGCTCCGAGCGTCACGAGGGCCGTGAGAAGACTACGAGAACGGCGTTTCATGGGAGAAACCTTCCTGGGGATCTGTCACAGAGGGGTGTTGCGTAAAACGTGGGAGGTGGTGCGAGAGGAGTAACGCAAAGACCGCCCGAACGGAATCAGGAATGCGAACGAAAATCAGCAGCGCGAAACCGGTCGAGCGTGCGCGGTGTCATCCGCGCGCATTTCTGTGTGCGAGGAGAAATCAACAACAGTCGATGTCGGCGACTGCGAGCATGCCGACAGCGATCAACGCCAATTCATGGCGGACCTGGTGTACAGCGGCTTCAGACACGCCGTGAAATGTAGCAGAGCCTGAACCAACGTCCCACATCGAACAGGATTTACCGGGTGAGCAGCCAGGCGACGACGACGAGGACGATCAGCGCGAGCAGCGCGAGTGTGACGCGTGAGCGCGGCATCAGGGTTCCTCCACCTTCGAGACGTCCCGCCTGAGCAGGACGAAGACTGCGGCCAGCCCACGATCGAGCAGCCACGCCAGTCCCCGGCACACCGGCACCATCACCAGCAGCACGAGGGCGACCTGCGGAACGAACGGGAGTCCGGCGATCCACAGCTCGAAGCCGTCCCACCAACTCGCCATCCGGTCCACCGGGCCAGCCTATCGTCGACCGGCTCGTGACCGGCAGACAGGTGGACGGCAGACAGGTGGACGACGGGGGCGGCGGCGGTCGATGATGATCACATGGTGTCCAGCGACGCGCACTCCCACGGCCGGCTGCATGCGGCCCCGCACCATCACCACCATTCGTTCCCGCCGATCGACGACTACGCGTTCCTGTCGGACTGCGAGTCCACCTGCCTGATCGCCCGCAACGGCTCGGTCGAGTGGATGTGCATTCCCCGGCCCGACTCCCCCAGCGTCTTCGGCGCCGTCCTCGACCGCAGCGCGGGCCACTTCCGCATCGGGCCGTACGGGCAGAACGTACCCGCCGCCCGCCGCTATCTGCCGGGGGGACTGATCGTCGAGACGACGTGGCAGACCGAGACGGGCTGGCTCATCGTGCGCGACGCCCTCGTGCTCGGCCCGTGGCACAACGTCGAGCAGCGCTCGCGCTCGCACCGCCGCACCCCCACCGACTGGGACGCCGAACACATCCTGCTGCGGACGGTGAAATGCGTCAACGGGACCGTCGAACTGGAGATGAGCTGCGAGCCCGCGTTCGACTACCACCGCGGCGCGGCGCACTGGGAGTACACGGGCAAGGTCTACGAAGAGGCCACCGCCACGTGTAAGTCGAGCCGCCCGGGCGACCACCCGACGTTGCGGCTGACGACGAACATGAAGATCGGACTCGAAGGGCGGGAGGCCCGGGCCCGGACCCGGATGGTCGAGGGCGACAACGTGTTCGTCGCCCTGTCGTGGGCTCACATGCCCGCACCGCAGACATTTGACGAGGCGGCCGACAAGATGTGGCAGACGGCGAAGTGCTGGCGCGAGTGGATCACCATCGGCCGCTTTCCCGACCACAAGTGGCGGGGCTACCTGCAGCGCAGCGCTCTCGCACTGAAGGGGTTGACGTACGCCCCCACCGGCGCCCTGCTCGCGGCGTCGACCACATCGCTCCCGGAAACCCCGGGCGGCGAACGGAACTGGGACTACCGCTACGCATGGGTGCGGGATTCGACGTTCGCGCTGTGGGGCCTGTACAGCCTCGGACTCGACCGCGAGGCCAACGACTTCTTCTCGTTCATCTACGACGTGTCGAGCGCCGAGGACGGCAACCATCATCCGCTGCAGGTGATGTACGGCGTGGGCGGGGAGCAGACGCTGGAGGAGTCGGAATTGCACCACCTCTCCGGTTACGACGGTGCGCGACCGGTGCGGATCGGAAACGGCGCCTACGACCAGGTCCAGCACGACATCTGGGGAACGATCCTCGATTCGGTGTACCTGCACGTGAAATCCCGTGAGAGGGTCCCGGAAACCCTGTGGCCGATGCTCAAACGCCAGGTCGAGGAGGCGGTCAAGCATTGGCGTCTCCCCGACCGCGGGATCTGGGAGGTCCGCGGCGAGCCCCAGCACTTCACGTCGTCGAAGATCATGTGCTGGGTGGCCCTCGACCGTGGCGCGAAGCTAGCCGATCAGCAGGGTGAGACGAGTTATGCGCAGCAATGGTCCGAGCTGGCCGACGAGATCAAGGACGACATCCTCGAGCACGGCGTCGATGCGCGCGGCGTCCTGACGCAGCGGTACGGCAGCGACAGCCTCGACGCGTCGCTGCTGCTCGCACCGCTGCTCCGGTTCCTGCCCGCGGACGATCCGCGTATCCGCGCGACCGTGCTCGCCATCGCGGACGAGCTGACCGAGGGCGGGCTGGTGCTCCGCTATCGGGTGGAGACCACGGACGACGGACTGAGCGGCAAGGAGGGCACGTTCACGATCTGCTCGTTCTGGCTCGTGTCGGCGCTCGTAGAGATCGGTGAACTGGACCGCGCGAAACGCCTGTGCGATCGGCTGCTCGGATTCGCGAGCCCCCTCAAGCTGTACGCGGAGGAGATCGACCCCGACTCGGGGCGGCACCTCGGCAACTTCCCGCAGGCGTTCACCCATCTGGCGCTGATCAACGCGGTGGTCCACGTCATTCGCGCGGAGGAGGCCGCGGCGGGCGGATTTCAGCCCGCCCACAACACGGTCTGATCAGGCGCCGACCGCCTCCAGTTGCAGTGTGATCCGGCCGAGCGAGTACTGCAGGGAAAGACTGGACGGGGTGTTGAAACCGACCACCGTCGCATAATCCTCGACGGCGAGACCACCCTGCTGCACGGACGGCAACCGGTCGAACCCGAGCAGCGCCATCAGGTCGTCGCGGGTGCCGCCGTTGGGCAGCATCACGACGAGATCCGCGTTCAGGGCGTCCACCCGCTCGGGGCTGAGGGTGAGACGGCCCCCGGTCGCCCCGCCTCGTCCACGAGCCCCTGTGGCAGCGTCAGCCCCAACCTGCGGAACACCGCACTCGCGCCGTCGTCGGGGTCGGCGACGACCACGAGTTGCCCGGTGGCGAACATGAATTGGGACAGCACCGCCGTTTTGCCCGCCAGCGCGGGCAGCCGGTCGGCGAGGCCGTCGACGCTGCCGTTGGCGGTCGCGATGATCTCCGCATCTGGGTCAGGCTTCCGCGGTCGAGTTCCACCGCCGAGCCGTCGACCCCGGATTCCCAGGGGTACAACCCGCGCTCGCCACCCATCGGTCCTGCCGCCGCATACTCGGCGGCTCGGGCCCGACGGGTTACTCCGCGTAACGGTGCAGCAACCGCTCCGCGTCGGCCGCGATCTGCCGCACCACGGCCCCTGCCGGCCGCTCCGCCGTGACGAGACCCGCCGCTTCCCCGGCGTACACGACACCGAGGTCCGGGTTCGCGGGATCGTAGGCGGCGGCGAGTTCGGCGTCGGGCGCCTCCGCGCCGTGCCAGCGTGACGTGAAGTCGTTGCTCAGGGCCCGCCCACCCCACCGGGCCGGCCACGGCTGGCTGCGGGCCTGGTCGAACACCGACGTGTACACGGTGTCGGCGCTGCCCGCCGCGATCAGCTTGCCGCGGGCGTACTCCGGCCCGATCGTCTCGGGGCTGGCCAGCAGCGCGGTTCCGATCATCGCGCCCTCCGCGCCCGACGCAAGCACGGCCGCGAGACCACGGCCGGTCGCGATACCGCCTGCGGCGAGCACCGGCAGCGTCGTGGCCTCCAGGACCTCCTGCAGCAGCGGCAGCGTCCCGATCCTGCCGGTGTGGCCGCCCGCCTCGCCGCCCTGGGCGATCACGAAGTCGACGCCCGCCGCCTCCACGACCCGCAGGTCGTCGATCGTGTTCACCTGGGACGCCACCAGTGCCCCGGTGGCGTGGATCCGCTCCACGTACGGGGCGGGGTCACCGAACGACAGCGACACGACCCGCGGGTTCTCCGCCAGAGCGGCGCCGAGGAGAGCGTCGTCGTCGTCGAGCGCCCAGGTCATCAACCCGATTCCGAACGCGTCGCCGCCGATGCCCCGCGCGACCGCCGTCTCCTTCGCGACCCACTCAGGGGTTGCGTAGCGGGCCGCGCCGAGCAGGCCGAGCCCGCCCGCCTTCGACACCTCGCCGACGAGGGTCCCGCCGGCCCGTCCGCCCATCGGGGCGCCGAAGATCGGCACCTCGATTCCCAGTGTCCGGGTCAGCCAGGTTTCGAGGGCCACGTGCCGCACCTACTTTCGATCAGACGTCGACGGACAACAGGATCGGGCGTCTACTTCTTCGGCTTGTCCCCGACGGACTCGGACGACAACGCCGCCACGAAGGCCTCCTGCGGAACCTCGACCCGGCCGATGGTCTTCATCCGCTTCTTGCCTTCCTTCTGCTTCTCGAGCAGCTTGCGCTTACGGCTGATGTCGCCGCCGTAGCACTTGGCGAGCACGTCCTTGCGGATCGCGCGGATGTTCTCACGCGAAATGATCTTCGAGCCGATCGCCGCCTGGATCGGCACCTCGAACTGCTGGCGCGGAATCAGCTCACGCAGCTTCGACGTCATCCGCCCGCCGTACGCGCCGGCCGCGGAGCGGTGCACGATCGACGAGAACGCGTCGACGGCCTCACCCTGCAGCAGGATGTCCACCTTCACCAGATCGGCCTGCTGCTCGCCCGACTCCTCGTAGTCGAGGCTGGCGTACCCCTTGGTCCGCGACTTCAGGGCGTCGAAGAAGTCGAACATGATCTCGCCCATGGGCATCTCGTAGCGCAACTCGACACGGGTCTCGGACAGGTAGTCCATGCCGCCGAGTTCACCGCGCCGGTTCTGGCAGAGCTCCATGATCGCGCCGATGAACTCGCTCGGGGCGATGACGGTGCACTTCACCATCGGCTCGTAGACCTCGCGGATCTTGCCCTCCGGCCAGTACGACGGGTTGGTGACGACGTGCTCGGCGCCGTCCTCCATCACCACCCGGTACACCACGTTCGGCGAGGTCGAGATCAGCTCGAGCCCGAACTCGCGCTCGAGGCGGTCGCGGGTGATCTCCATGTGCAGCAGTCCGAGGAATCCGCAGCGGAACCCGAACCCGAGCGCCACCGACGTCTCCGGCTCGTACGCCAGGGCGGCGTCGTTGAGACGCAACTTGTCCAGGGCGTCGCGCAGCACCGGGTAGTCCGAGCCGTCGAGCGGGTAGAGGCCGGAGTAGACCATCGGTTTAGGGTCGCGGTATCCCACGAGGGGTTCCGTCGCACCGCCGCGCGCGGCGGTGACCGTGTCGCCGACACGCGACTGCCGGACGTCCTTCACACCGGTGATGAGGTAACCCACCTCGCCGACGCCGAGGCCGATGCTCGCCTTCGGTTCGGGCGAGATGATGCCGACCTCGATCAGATCGTGAGTGGTGCCCGTCGACATCATGGTGATCTTCTCGCGCGGCGAGATCCGGCCGTCGACGACACGGACGTACGTGACGACTCCGCGGTACGCGTCGTACACCGAGTCGAAGATCATGGCGCGCGCCGGACCGTCGGGGTCGCCGACGGGAGCGGGGACCTGCTTCACGACCTCGTCGAGCAGTTCCTTCACGCCCATGCCCGTCTTGCCGGACACGCGCAGCACGTCACCCGGTTCGCATCCGGTGATGTGCGCGATCTCCTCGGCGTACCGGTCGGGGTCGGCGGCAGGTAGGTCGATCTTGTTGAGCACCGGGATGATGGTGAGGTCCTTCTCCATCGCCAGGTACAGGTTGGCGAGAGTCTGCGCCTCGATGCCCTGCGCGGCATCCACCAGCAGGACCGCACCCTCGCACGCCTCGAGTGCGCGGGAGACCTCGTAGGTGAAGTCCACGTGACCCGGAGTGTCGATGAGGTGGATGACGTACTCGTCGTCGCCCACCTTCCACGGGAGCCGGACGTTCTGCGCCTTGATCGTGATGCCCCGCTCACGCTCGATGTCCATGCGGTCGAGGTACTGGGCACGCATCTGCCGCTCCTCGACCACACCGGTGAGCTGGAGCATGCGGTCGGCCAGCGTCGACTTGCCGTGATCGATGTGCGCGATGATGCAGAAATTCCGGATCCGGGCAGGATCCGTGAACGTCTTGTCGGCGAAGCTGCTGATGGGGGACCCCTTACCTGGACCGGCACCGGCCCGGTTCCGGGCCACTGTCACCTGTCAGGATATCCAAGCCACCGCGTTGCGGCTGCTGCGGCATACACGCACTAAGCTCGGCGGCCATGGCGAGCACGTGGAGCAGCATCGGGAAGACGTTGGGCCGACTTGCACGGGACAAGGGACCGCAGCTTCTGGCGCAGCTGCAGAAGTCCGGCGCGCTGGACCGCGCGGCCGGTGTCCTGACCGGGTCGACGGCCGCCGCGCCGAAGCCGGCGCCGGGCCGTCCGGTCACCGCCGACTCCGCCCCGACCGCCCACCGGGCACGGAAGGTGGAGTACTCCCCCGACCTGGACGGTCGCGCGGATCCGGGCGAGATCGTCTGGACGTGGGTGGCGTACGAGGAGGACGCGAGTCAGGGCAAGGACCGGCCCGTGCTCGTCGTCGGGCGGGACGGCGACACCCTGCTGGGGTTGATGCTGTCCTCGCAGAGCAAGCACGACGGCGACCGGGACTGGATCGCGGTCGGCTCGGGGTCGTGGGACGCGGAGGGCCGTCCGAGCTGGATCCGGCTGGACCGGGTGCTGGACGTGCCGGAGGCGGGGATCCGCCGCGAGGGCGCCGTCATGGACCGGGCCAAGTTCGAGATCGTCGCGCAGCGTCTGCGTGTGGACTTCAGCTGGCAGTGACGCGGTCACCGACCCAGGTCTTCGGCGACCATCTCGGCGATCGCGGTCATCGCGAGTGCGTTGGGATGTGCCGGTTCGGCGGGTGACTGCGGCGCGAGGCCCTCGAACCACCGCTGCCCCGTCGGCGCGCACGCGTCGTGCCCGCCGTCCACGGCGGCCTTCGCGATGTCGATGTAGTGCACTCCGTACCGGGCGGCGGCGTCGACGTAGATCTGGTTGAACCGTTCGAAGTACCGGTTGAGCCAGACCGCGTCCGCGTCGGACACGGGCAGGTTCGGCCAGCAGCCGTGTCGGCCGACGGAACCGCCGTGCCCGATCAGGTAGACCTCGGCGTGCGGTGCCTTCGCCACGATCGCGGCCACCACGGCATCGACCTGCGGCGCCATCTTCGCGATCCCCTCGACCGTGAGCTGCTCCGCCCGCGGGTCGTCGCGGCAGTCGGCGTCGGCGCCGGGAACGAGGGCGCCGCAGCGCACCGACACGGGCAGGTGGTTGGATCCGCCGCCCCCGATGCTGAGCGTCACGACGTCGGTGTCCGCCCGCAGCGCATCGATCTGCGGCGGGGCGAAGCGCGTCCCCACGAATTGCGCGGTGCTGATCACGTGGGCGGGCGTGGCGGCGGAGCACGTGACGTCGGTGAGAGTGGCGGCGCCGATCAGCCGCGCCAGCTTCGCCGGGTAGTTCAGGTCCGGCGATCGCAGGCACAGGTCGCGGTGCTCCGAGAATTCGATGAGCGGTCCGGACGCGCGGGAGTCACCGAGGGCGACATACGACGGTCCCGGCCGTAGCGCGTCCTCGGCGGTCGCGGTCGCGGGGACCGTTCCGATGAGCGCGACGACCGCGCACGTGAGAATTCCGGCCCGCAGGCCCCGGGCACCCGGCCCGGGTCGGTCGGAGCTCAGCTCTGCAATCGGTCGTACCGGCCGAACAGCGAACGGTAGACCAGCGCGCCCACCGCGCCGCCGATCAACGGGAACACGATGAACAACCACACCTGCGCGAGCGCGCCGTTCTGGTAGGGCGCCACAGCGAGGCTGCGAGCCGGGTTGACGGACGTGTTGTCGATCGGGATCGACACGAGGTGGATCACGGCGAGTGTGAATCCGATCGACACGCCCGCGAGGGGGACGTCGGAGATCTGGTCGGTGGACGCGAGGACCACGAACACGAGCAGCGCGGTGAGGAGGATTTCGACGATCATCGCGGCGCCGATGCCGTAACCGTTCTCGATGACCCCGCCGAGCGGTCCCTTGATGGCGGACGGGCTGTGCGCGCCCCAGCCGTTGGCGCCGAGACCGTCGTCCGCCCTGTTGTACGACGGCAGGCTCTGCGCGATCGTGTAAACCACCACACCGGCGACGAGACCACCGATGACTTGGGCGACAACGTACAGCCCCGCCTTCGCGACGGACAACCGGCCGAGCGCGAGGTGCCCCACGGTGACGGCAGGGTTGACGTGGCAGCCCGAGATGGGCCCGATGGCGTAGACGAGGAAGAGCAGGGTCAGTCCGAATGCCAGTGCCACACCGAGGTTCCCGACCTTGGCCCCGGCGAAGACCGCCGTACCCACCGCCGCGAAGACCAGTAGGAAAGTACCGACCGCCTCAGCTACGTATTTCTTGAGATCCGAGATCGGTTCGACTTCTACGTATTCCTGTGCGGTTGGAGACATTGAACCCACCTTCGTCGAAATGGATCGTTAGTCCTGCTTTCCACAGATAGATCTGGGTGGCACTTTACGCCAGGCGTGTGATCTCCACGACGACTTCGAGATCTGTTGCCCGGCCACCGGAGAAGATGCCCTTGAGCGGCGGAACGTCCGCGTAGTCCCGTCCGACGCCCACCGACACGTGCTGTTCATTCACCGCTACGGCGTTGGTCGGGTCGTATCCCCACCACGCCCCGGTCCATGCCTCCACCCATGCGTGACTCTCCCCCGCCACCGTCTCGTCGACCGCCGCATCGGGTTTCGGGTGCAGATAGCCGGACACGTAGCGACTCGGAATTCCCATGCTGCGCAACAGAACCAGAGTCAGGTGCGCGTAGTCCTGGCACACGCCCTGCCGTTCGGCCCAGGCGTCGACCGCGGAGGTGTGGACGCCCGTCGTCCCCGGGACGTAATCCATCTCCCGGTGCACCCAGTCCGCCGCCGCGACGACGGCTTCGTCGGGGGTCCGCCCCTTGCGCAGGTCCCGCGCGATGGTGTCGAGCTTGCGGCTGCGCGGCACGAATGTGGTGTTGCTCAGCTGCTCGTTGAACCGGTCGGTGAGCGGCGGGCTCGCCAGTTCGTCCCAGTCCGCCTTCTCCTCCGGCTCCCAGAACGGTTCGGTCTCGACGACGGACAGTCCGGTGACCTCGAGTTCCTTGTGCGGCGCATGCAGATCGAACGCGGTGACGGCGGTGCCCCAGTAGTCGGTGTAGCGGTACGACCGCGTCGCCGGCGTCGTCTCCACCCGGTTCAGGATCACCGTCTGCCTGCTGTCACCGCGCGGGGTGAGCCGCGCCTCGTTGTACGAGGACGTAACCGGTGCGTCGTAGGCATACCCGGTGGTGTGCACGACTCTCATTCGCCAGCTCACAGCTCTCCCTCCACGACGGATTCGCCGCCGACGGCCCGTGCATCGGTCCACGCCACCCACGGCGCGGCGTGAAAATATTGCAGCGCGATGGCTTCTCCCAGCTCGCGGCAGGTTTCCTGCAATCCCGCGAGCCGATCCTGGAGATCCTCGAGGAGCACGCCGGGCGGCAGGAACTCGAGTTCGCTCCGCGCCCTGCCGAGGAGGCGCTGCGCCTCGGCCCGGGGCCCGACGCGACTGTCCGGCTGGTGGTCGAGTTCGGCGAGGCACAGCTCCGCCTGCCGGATGGCGTGGAACACCGACCGCGGGAACAGCCGGTCCAGCAGGATGAACTCGACCACCCGGTTGGCGTCCAGCGCGCCGCGGTACGTGCGCAGGTAGGTGTCGTGAGCCCCCGCGGAGCGCAGCACCGTCACCCACGCGGGCGAGGACGGGCGGTCACCGGCACGGGACAGCAGCATCCGCGCGAGCATGTCGACGCGTTCGATCGAGCGGCCGAGCAGCAGGAAGCGGTACCCGTCGTCGCGGCTCATCGTCGAGTCGGCCAGACCCGCGAACATCGCCGCGCGTTCCTCCACGTACCGGAAGAACTCGTGCGGGCCGAGACGCTTGGACGCCCGCTCCCGTTCGGCGAGGCCGTTGTACGTGGTGTTGAGGCACTCCCACATCTCGCTGGACGTGACCTCGCGGGCGCCGCGCGCGTTCTCGCGGGCGCTCGCGAGGGAGTCGATGATCGAGCCCACCTGGTTGCGGCTGAACGCCACCAGTTCGGTCACCGACCGGACGTCGAGTTCGGTGTCGGGTGCCTCGATGCCGAGCACCCGCAGCAGCAACCGGGACGTGCGGTCCGGGTCCACCGACGCGTCGTCGAGCAGTTGGTGCACGGCGACGTCGAGAATGCGGGCCATGTCGTCGGCCCGCTCGACGTACCGGCCGATCCAGTACAGCGATTCCGCGTTTCTCGCCAGCATCAGCGATCACCTCCCGGGCCCTGTTGCTGTTGCTGTTGCTGTTGCTGTTGCTGCAGCTGCGTGGTGCTGAGTTCGGGTCCCTGCTCGGCCTCGGCCGATTGCGCCGGTTCGGCCACGATCTCCTCACCTGCGAGTTCGCGCTCCTCGTCGGAGCTCCTGCTCGCGAGCACCCACGTGTCCTTGCTGCCGCCGCCCTGGCTGGAGTTCACGACGAGGGATCCCTCGGGCAGGGCCACGCGGGTGAGCCCGCCCGGCAGCACCCACACGTCGTCGCCGTCGTTGACCGCGAAGGGCCGCAGGTCCACGTGCCGGGGAACCAGTTCGTCCCCGATCTTGGTCGGCACCGTGGACAGCTGGACGACGGGCTGGGCGATCCACCCGCGCGGGTCCGCCTTGATCTTCCGTGTAATCGTGTTCAGCTCCTTCGGTGACGCGTCGGGGCCGAAGACGATGCCGTAGCCGCCGGACCCCTCCACCGGTTTGATCACCAGTTCGTCGACCCGGTCCAGCACCTCCTCGCATTCCTCGTCGAGCCAGCAGCGGAACGTGTCGACGTTCGCGAGCAGCGGCTTCTCCCCGAGGTAGTAGTCGATGATCTGCGGCACGTAGGTGTAGACGAGTTTGTCGTCGCCGACGCCGTTCCCGACGGCACTCGAGATCACGACGTTGCCCGCGCGGGCCGCGTTCAGCACACCGGCCACCCCGAGCACCGAGTCCGGCCGGAAGTGCATCGGGTCGAGGTAGTCGTCGTCGATGCGGCGATAGATGACGTCGACCTGGCGTTCACCCTCGGTCGTGCGCATGTAGACCATGTTGTCGCGGCAGAAGAGGTCGCGGCCCTCGACGAGTTCGACACCCATCTGGCGCGCGAGCAGCGAATGCTCGAAGTACGCCGAGTTCGCGACACCCGGTGTCAGGACGACGACGGTCGGGTCGGCCTCGTTGAGGGCGGCGGACGCCCGCAGCGCCCGCAGCAGGTGCGAGGCGTAGTCCCCGACGGACCGCACGCGGTGCGACATGAACAGGTCGGGGAACACGCGCGCCATCGTGCGGCGGTTCTCCATGACGTAGGACACTCCCGACGGCGAACGCAGGTTGTCCTCGAGGACGCGGAACACCCCGTTCTCGTCGCGGACGAGGTCGATTCCGGCGACGTGGATCCGCACCCCGTTCGGCGGGACGATCCCCGAGGCCTCCCGGTGGAAGTGCTCGCAGGAGGTGACCAACCGTTTCGGCAGCACGTGGTCACGCAGGATGCGCTGTTCCCCGTACACGTCGTCGAGGAACATCTCGAGCGCCTGCACCCGCTGCTTGATGCCCTTCTCGAGCCGCGTCCACTCCGCTGCCGCGATGACGCGGGGCACCAGGTCGAGGGGGAAGGGCCGTTCCTGACCGGACAGCGAGAACGTCACGCCCTGGTCGATGAACGCCCTGCCCAGCGCGTCGGATCGGGCGGCGAGGTCGGCCCGGTCCGCGGGCTCGAGCGCCTTGAACACGCCCTTGTAGGGCGGACGTACGGTGCCGTCGCGGTCGAACATCTCGTCGAACGCCAGCCCGTAGCGGCCGATGTCGGTGTACCCGTCGAAGACGTGGGCGGGTTCCGCGGGCTTGCGCGGCCGGGCGGTCACCCGCGTCCGCGGCGGGGTTCCCGCAGCCTTCGCACCCGCCTGTGTGCTGCCCCCCGATTTTCGGCCGGGGGCTTTCGAGGTTGCCGACGACTTCGTTATTGTTGACGACTTCGATGCTGGGGGCGTCATCCCAGACATGCTGCTACATGTACCCCCGTTCAGCAGCACAGCCGCAGGATTTGTCGGCGCGTCCGGCGCCGGTTTGAGATCGGACACCGATCACTGGTAATCTCGCCTGTCGGTGCATATGTGTGCGCCCAGAGCTTTCTCGACCGTAACCAGCTTAAGACGACAGGATTTTACGCGTGGCCAACATCAAGTCCCAGGTGAAGCGGATCCGTACCAACGAGGCGGCCCGACTCCGTAACCAGTCGGTGAAGTCCTCGCTGCGCACGGCGATCCGCTCGTTCCGCGAGGCTGCGGCGGCCGGTGACAAGGACAAGGCCAACGAGCTCCTCGTCGCCACCAGCCGCAAGCTCGACAAGGCAGCCAGCAAGGGCGTCATTCACGCCAACCAGGCTGCCAACAAGAAGTCTGCTCTTGCGCAGGCTGTCAACAAGATCTGACGGTTCTTCCGTCGTAGGCTCTCCAACAGCCGCTCGGTCCTCGGACCGAGCGGCTGTTGTCGTGTCTGCGTTGTCGTCGTCAGATCTGGCGTAGCCGGGAGACGCGTCCCACGGCACTCTCGACGGCGTAGTCCGCGTCGGCCGCCGCGCCCTTGACGTCGGCGTTCAGGGCGGCGACGATGCGCAGCGCCTCCCCGACCGACGTCGGTGTCCATCCCTTCGCGAGGGCCTGCGCCTTCTTGATCTTCCAGGGCGGCATACCCAGTTCCGACGCCATCCGGAACGGGTCGCCCCGCCCGGCCGGAGCGACCCGGGCGATCGAGTGCACCGCGTCTGCCAGTGCGTCCGCGAGCAGCACATGGGGCACGCCCCGCAGCATCGCCCAGCGCAGCGCCTCGATCGCGCCCGCGGTGTCGCCGGCGACGGCCTTGTCGGCGACGTCGAATCCGCTCACCTCGGCCTTGCCCGAGTAGTACCGCTGCACGGCGGCGACATCGATCTTTCCGCCGGTGTCCGCCGTGAGCTGCGAGCACGCGGCGGCCAGTTCGCGCAGATTCGAGCCGACTCCCTCGAACACGCTCTGCACCACGTCCGGCGACACCCGGACCCCGAGGGTGCGGAACTCGCCGCGGATGAACCCGATGAGTTCGCCGGACTTCAGTTTCGCGCACGGGTGCACCACGGCCCCGAGCTTCTCCAGTGCCCCGGTCATCGCTTTCGCACGCCCACCGCCCGAGTGCAGGATCACCAGGACGACGCCCGGAGGCGGGTCGCCCGCAGCGTCGAGGACCAGCGCCACCGCGTCCTTGCCCGCCTCTGCGGCGGCCTCGAGAACCACCACGCGGTCTTCGGCGAACAGGGACGGGCTGAGCAGTTCGGCGAGTTCGGCCGCCCCGGCGTCGCCCGCCCGCAGCCGGTTGACGGGGAGCTCGGCGCCGGCGGCCACGTTGGCGCTCGCGCGGACCTGGCTGACGACCTGCGCCACCGCGCGGTCGACGAGGAACTCCTCGTCGCCGAGGACCAGATGGAGCTGTTCGAGCTGAGTTGGAGTGCTCACGCGAAGATCGTGCCACGTGGGGCGGACACGTTCGCCGACACCCCGGAACCGGGCCGAGCACGGCGAACACCGGCGATCACCACGCAACGACGGCGTCGGCGGTGGACACTCGTGATATGACCGCGGAATCCGAGGTGGACGGCGTCACGCGCGAGGGCTTCGCGCACACGATCGACCTCGACGACGACCGCGCGGCAGGGCAACGGTACGAACTGAGTTTCCGGTACACCTGCCGCGACGGGCTGCTTCTGCGGTGGTCGGTGCAACTGGTGGCCCGCTGCTCGGTCTCCGGGCACGCCGAGGCCGTGTTCGCCGGTGGTCGATCCGCCCTCGAGCCGGTACTCGGAGTGGGCACCGCGAACGGCGCCGACGACGACTTCGACGCCGCGTGCGGCGTGTACGAGCACCAGTGGCGGTCGCTGCTCGACCCGGCGGGCGGCAGCCCGCGAGGCGAGGACGAGAGGCGTCACCTGTCCGACGCGCTCGCCCTGTACGGACGCACGTGGCGCAACGTCTCCGGCCGTGCGGTCGCCGACCGGCTCGCGTCGTTCGCGAATGTCACCGTGCTCGCACTGGGCACCGATCCGGCATTCCAGGTGATGCGCCGCACCGCCGCCCACTATCCCGAACCGGTCGTCCTCGCCGTGTATCACCCCGAGGGGCAGCGCATCGACCTCAGTCTCGCCGACACCGCGACGGTGGAGGCGCTGATCGACGATCCCGGTCCGCTGCGCACCGGACCGGATTCCAGCGCGGGCACCCTGCTCGCGGGGCCCGGATCCACCGGGCTGCTGCACCCCGGCTACCTCGGCTCCACCACCGCAGCCGGTCTCACCGAGCTGACTCCGCCACCACCGCTCAGCTGACCACTTCGCGGGTCAGCAGGTCGACCACCGCCGCGAGGGTGCCGACGCGCCCGAACTCGGCACGCTGTCGCTCGGCGCCGGTGCCGTCCCGCAGCACGGTGTCGAGTCCCGATTCGAGGAAGGCCCGGTCGCTCGCGCCCAGCCCCGGGGCCACACACTCGTTCAGCAATTCCAGGTGCCGGCGGATCGGCAGGGAAAGATCGGTCGCCGGGCTGGTGCATTCCCCGTCGAGTCCGTCCCGGGCCGCACGCCACAACTGCGCCCGCAGCAACTCGACGCGCAACCACGGCACGGCGACGCCGTCCCTGATCGAGCGCAGCGCCCACCCGACGAGGCCCTTCACCACCACCGCGTAGAGCGCCGCGTGCGCCGCGGTCATGGCGACGTCCGCGATCCGGACCTCGATGGTCGGCTGTCTGTCGGAGAGCCGGACGTGCCAGTAGATCATTCCCCGGTCCATGGCGGCACCGGTCCCGATCATGGCGCCGACCGAAGACTCGTACTCGTCCGCGGAATCGAAGTGCGGCGGCGGTCCCGCCGACGGCCACCGCGACCACATGATGTGCCGCCAGCTGTGATAGCCGGTGTCGTGCCCGCTGTGGAACGGCGAGTTCGCGGCGAGAGCGAGCAGGACCGGAAGCCAGCTGCGCACCTGGTTGCTCACCAGCACACCCACGTCGCGGCTCGGGATCCCCACGTGCACGTGACAGCCGCACGTGGTCACCGTGTCCACGATCGACCCGAAGTGGCGGGCCATCTCCTCGTACCGCGGGCTCGGGGTGATCGCCGGGGGCAGCCCCTCGGCGATCAGGGAGGTACCACTGGGCACCAGCAACAGGTCGCGGCCCGCGGCCGCCTTCGCCAGCCGGCGTCGGAGGCTCCGCAACTCCTCGTGCAGTTCCTCCCCGGTATGGCACACGCCCGTCGCCGTCTCGATCTGGCACCGGGCCAGCTCGCGCTGGAGCCCGTGAATGTCGTGGCCGGCCTCCGCGACCACGTCGGGTCCGGAGGAGGAGAGGTGACCGGACTTGTCGGCGAGGAAGAACTCCTCCTCCACGCCCACACTGAGGTCGCGATCCGATTCCGTTGCTGCAGGACTCATTCAGCAGGTATCCCCGACTTCCGCGGAGACGAAACCGGGCGCCGCCGGTCAGGTGAACCCGATGACTTCCTCACCCCACGCCCGGCGCAGTTCCCGGTCCGGATCGTCGACGACCGCGTCGGATCGGCCGATCAGCAGGGTCGTGCGGTCCGCCTCGTCGTACCGCGGCCAGCCGATGTCCGCTCGGGTTCCGTCCGGGGTGCCCTCGGTGGCGAAGGACAGCCACCGGCGCTGGATCCGCTCCGACACGTGACCGGCGGTCCGGTGCCCACCGAGCTTGAACGTGGGGTCGTGCGGGACCACGCCGAAGTTGCCGAAGACGTAGGGCACCTCGGTGCCGTGGGTGGCGCCGATCCGTGCGGCGCGCAGGAACGGCGTGGCGTAGTCGAACCGGTACAGCCAGGTGGGCGCGACACGGCTGTGCGCCTCCGCGATCCACAGCGTCGGCATCCGGAACGCGGCGTCCCGCGAGATCTCCATGGCCGAGCGTTTCTTCGGGTAGTCGGGATACGCGGCGGCCACCTCCTGCTCCTCGTCGGCGGGGAGGTCGGGGTGGTCGGCGGCGATCGCCACGAACATCTGGTGGACGGCGTCCGGGGTGATCGGCATCAGGGGCGATTTCATCAGCCGGAACATCGAGGCCTCGTCCTTGTTCGTCCCGATCAGCAGCGGAATCCGATGCGCGAGGCCTTTGCGGAACGCCGCGACCGGATAGTGCGGGACCACGTCCCCGTCGACGGTCGGGGCCACGGCCAGCGTGCCGGGAACGCGCGCGGGCACCTGCTGGACGAGTTCGACGCACGCCTTCGTCAGTACGTCGACGGGCAGGTCGCGCAGACGGCCCGCGTCGGCGGGCGCGATGTCGAGCAGTTCGAGGAACGACTCGGCGATGCTCTCGGCCCGCGCACTGCCGTACACGGACGTCGCCGGCGAACTCTCGGCGATCGCGCGATGGAACAGCCCCTCCGCCTGCGGCGACGTCATCAGCGTGGTGACCGAGCCGCCACCGGCGGACTCCCCGAACAGGGTGACGTCGCCCGGGTCGCCGCCGAACGCCGCGATGTTGTCGCGGACCCACATCAGGGCCGCGATCTGATCGCGCAGGCCGAGGTTCGTGTCGAACGGGTGCTCCTCGGTCGAGAACGCGGAGAAGTCCAGGAACCCCAGCGCACCGAGCCGGTAGTTGAACGTCACCACCACGACGTCGCCGCGTTCGACCAGCCGAGCCGGATCGAACATGCGCTGACCGGACGAACCGAGGTAGTACGCCCCGCCGTGGATCCACACCATCACCGGCCGTGGTCGCCCGGCATCCGCCGCCGGCGCGAAGACGTTCAGGGTGAGGCAGTCCTCGTCGATGGTCAGTCCGGGATCGATGGGCAGCGGCCCGTGCTCGTTCTGCGGCGCGATCGGACCGAACCGGGAACAGTCGCGCACCCCGTCGAAAGATTCGGGCGCGCGCGGCGCGCGGAGCCGCCACTCACCGATCGGCGGCGCAGCGTAGGGAATGCCCTTCCACGACAGAACGCCGCCCTCGTGGACGCCTCGCAGCAGGCCCTGGTCGACGGCCACGAGCGGGTTCTCGGTGTGCGAAACCATGACGTCATCTTGGCCCGGGCCGCCCGCTCCCGGAGTCCGTTCGCGAATTCCTCCGGCTCGGAGCGGCGCCGACCGCCCACTCTGGCAGACTGAATCAGTGAGCCGGGCACATGCCCGCACGCTGGAGGAACCGATGCGAGACACCGTGCCCGATACGACACGCTCGCAGGCTGTCGGCAAGTCTGCGGTGACGTTCGCGACCCTCGCCGATCTCCTCTACGCGGGCCAGGATTTCGGGCAGGTCCACCACGCCATCTGCGACGCCGCACCGCTACTCGTCGAGGGCTGTCAGCACGCGAGCCTGATGCTCCGGCAGGGGTCCCGCTACGTGACGGTCGCGGCCAGCGACGACATCGCCGCCCGCGTCGACGAGCTCGAGCGCGTCGAGAACGAGGGGCCGTGCGTCGACGCCATCGTCAGCGACACCCCCCAATTCGAAACGGACCTGTCCACGTCGTCGCAATGGCCGCGGCTCTCGCGGCGGGTGCTGGCCGAAACGCCGGTGCGCGGGGCGGCCGGATTCCGTCTCGTCATCCTGGGACGCAAGGTCGGCGCCCTCGATCTGTTCTCCGACACACCGGGGGCCCTGAACACCACCTCGGTCGAGCAGGGCATCATGCTCGCCTCGTTCGCTGCGGTGGCACTGGCGGCGGTGCACGAGCACCTCGAGGCCGAGACGCTGCGAGCCGGCCTCGCGAGCAACCGTGAGATCGGGAAGGCGGTGGGTCTGCTGATGGCGTTCCACAACATTTCCGAGACCCAGGCGATGGAAATTCTCCGTACGACCTCGCAGGACATGAACATCAAACTGGCGACTGTGGCGCAGGAGATCGTGGCGCACCATCACCGGAAGATCACCTGACCGGGGTCAGTCCGACTCCGGCGAATCTGGGTTACCCGCGATGCCGAGCATGGACAGCAGCATGCGGCAGTCTTCGGCGTCGAGTGACTGAGCAGCGACGACCCGCTGCGCTCTCCACACCTGTCCGGCGTCGAGTTCGTCGTCCGCGTCGAGATCCGTCCGCTCCGATTCCGACATCTCGCCCTCCAACGCGGGTGTGTTCCAAGACCGTTCGCCCTCGACATCTGCCACCGGATGGTAGTCGGTGTTCGGGGGTCTCATACCCACATCGGGAATCGAATTCGAAACGATACAGAAATCGCCCCACCCCCGGAATTTCAGCGTGCCGCCGGCCACCCTCCGCGCCCACTCCCCACAGGAGCAATGCGGTACAAACCATTGCAGCACAACTGGATTCACGTTTCCATTCGGGCGCATTCACACGAGGCGACCCATCCACGGCGGCCAGATCGGCGCCCACAGCACCAGCACCCCGACCACGATTCCCGTGAGCACCAGCCGGGTTCCCCGGCTGCGCAGCGCCGCGCCGATCGCCAGTACGGCACCGAGGACGAGGACCGCACCGGCGGGCCCCGAGGGCACCGGAACGGAGGCCCCGGGGATCCGCGCGCCCCGCTCGGCCACGGTCACCAGCCACCACAGCGGCCACTGAGTCAGGCGCACCACCACTTCCGCGACGGGCACACTGACGCCCGCGATCAGCGCGGTGATCGCGCCCGTCACGGTGATCACGCCGATCACGGGGGCCACCAGGATGTTCGCGCAGATCGACACCAGACTCACGGTGCCTGCCATCGCGGCCACGATCGGCGCGGTCACGGCGAAGGCGGCGGCGGACACCGCCAGCGTCTCCGCCGCCGCCCGCGGCCACCCGCGGCCCACCAGCGCGTCGACCCACACGGGCGCGATCACGATCAGCCCGGCGGTGGCCGTCGCCGACAGAACGAACCCGAAGTTCACCGCCAGTTCCGGCGCCCACACCAGCAGGGCAGTCACGCCCGCCGCCAGCGCGGGCATCGCCTGTTTCCTCCGCCCCGTGACGAGCGCCAGCAGGGCGACCGAGCCCATCGCGGCGGCGCGCAGCACGCTGGGTGACGGTCGCGCGACCACCACGAACGCGATCAGTGCGGCGGCGGCCAGCGCCACGCCGGCCCGCGGACCGAGCCCCACCCCGCGGACCACGAGCAGCACCGCCCCGAGCAGGATGCTGACATTCGCCCCCGACACCGCCGTGAGGTGCGTCAGTCCGGTCGCGGTGAAGTCGTCCTTCACCTCCCGGGGCAGTGCCGAGGTGTCGCCCACCACCAGTCCCGGCAGCAGTCCCGCCTCGCCGGCGGGCAGGACGGCGGCGGCCGCGGCGAACCGGGTTCGCAGGGCGCCGGCCCACCGCTGGTGCGCAGGCGCGGGACCGACCTCCGCCGGTGGTCCGGACACCCGGACCGTCGCCAGGCTCAGGTCCCGGCGCCGCGGCGGGCTCAGCTGCCCGCGCAGCACCACGTCCTGTCCCGGCAGCAGCCCGAGCCAACCGTCCGCCGGGGCGAGGAGGACCACCGCGCCGCCCGCGTGGATCGTCTCGCCTGCCCGGCGGATCTCGACGACGTTCGCGTTCACCAGGACGTGCCGTCCGAAGCCGGCGATCTCCCGGGGGTCGTCGACCGGGGTGACGACGAGCGTGACCCACGTCTCGTTCCGGGCGAGTTCGGTCAGCGGGTGCCGTTCCACTGCCTGAACCCGCCAGGCCACCCCTGCCGCACAGCACGACCCGAAGAGCAGTAGCGCGAGCGTTCCCGCCGTCCATCGCCGCGGTGACCGTAGGGCACAACCGGCGAGGAGGGCGGCCGTCCCCGACAGGGTCGCCAGAAGCATCCACGCCGCACGGGAGCCGCCGAGGATGCCGATCAGCGTTGCCGCCCAGCAGATCCCGGCGAACGGGAGCAGCCGCAGGTCGAGGAGCCGCGGCTCGCTCTCGGGCATCAGAGGGTGACCTGGGCGCGCAGCTTCTCCAGCCGCACCGGCCCGATCCCGTCCACCTCCCCCAGTTGTGAGATGTCGGTGAACCTGCCGTTCGTCGTGCGCCAGGCAACGATCGCCGCCGCCGTGACGGGTCCGACACCGGGAAGCGCGTCGAGTTCCGTCTCCGTCGCGGTGTTGAGGTTCACCAGCCCACCGGCCGCGGGGGTCGCCGTACCCGCGGTTCCCGGCGATCCCGAGGAGGTGCCGCCCACCGCACTCGGCGGCGCCTGGGTGGTCGCGGCACCCACGAGCACCTGATCGCCGTCCGAAAGCCGTTGCGCCAGATTCAATCCGAGGGTGTCACCGCCGGCGCGCACTCCCCCGGCCGCGGCGAGCGCGTCCGCGACCCGGGCGCCCGGTGGCAGCCGGACGAGGCCTGCCGACACCACAAGGCCCACCACGCTGACGACGATCTCCTCCTCCGGTGCGGCTGCAGGCGCCGTTGCGGCGGCGGGAGCCGTCGGTTCCGGCGCCGGACTCAGGGAATGCACTCCCGCGGCGGGCAGCGACGGAACCGCCTGCGTCGCCGGCCGATCGCTGCGCACCGCCAGCACAGTTACCGTGGCGACGACGATTCCCACCACGATCAGCGCGATCGCCCCGGACCGCCCGGGGTCGAATCGTGCGTCCCGCCACCGGTCGGGCAGCGAGAAGCCGACTCGGCGGCGCGCAGCGGACCACGTCTCGTCGCCGTCGAGGCCGGCCTCACCCGGCTCGGCCAGCCACTCCGGCGCCGCCGGAGTGTCGGGCGGCAGCACTTCGCGTTCCCCCGAGGTCAGGAACGCGAGCCGGGTTCGCCCTCTCGAACGTTCTTCCCTGATGCCCATGGACGCGACGCTAGAGTGCGGCGCCCTCAGAATCGCGGCGCCGACCCGGCATTCGAATCGGCCTGTGGATCAGTGCGAAGTTGTGGATGAATCGTGGTTTTCGTCCTGCAATGCGGGTTCCGGGCACAGCACGATGCCGATGGCGCCCGCCCCGACGTGCGCACCGAGAACCGAACTGAAATCGGTGACGACCAGATCGCTGACCTGCGGAATCCGGTCTTTCAGTTGCTGCGCCACCGCTTCGGCGCGCCGCTGGGCGTGCATGTGATGCACAGCGACGGCCGTCCTGTCCAGGCCTGCCTGCTCCACCGCGGCGTCGACCATCCTGGCCATGGCCTTGGTCGAGGTCCGCGTCTTCTCTTTCAGCACCAGCCGGCCGTCCACGAGATGCAGCACCGGCTTCATCGCCAGTGCGGTGCCGAGCAGTGCGGCGGCGGTGCCGATCCGCCCGCCGCGACGCAACTGGTCGAGCCGGTCGACGACGATCAGGCAATGCCCACGGCTCGCGACGTCGACCGCCCGCCGGTATGCCGTCTCGAGGTTCGCGCCGGCCTGCGCGGCCCGCGCCGCCTCGAGCACCGGGTACCCCAATCCCATTCCGGCGGACTGGGAGTCGACGATCCGCACACGGCCGTCGAACTCCTGCGCCGCCTGGCGGCCCGCCTCCCATGTGCCGGACAGCTGCCGCGAGATGTGGACCGCGAGAACGCCTGAGCCCTCACTCAGTTCCAGCGCTTCGGCGTAGGCCTCGGACAGCTCGCTGGGCGAGGCGCCCGACGTGGTGACGCCGGCGAGGTCCTCGGGGACCTCGTCGATTCCCTCCCGGAAGTCCCGGCCGCCACTGAGGACGTGGAGAGGGACCACCCGGATCCCGTACTGCTCGACGTGTTCGGGCAGGATCGATGCCGAAGAATCGGTGACGACGACGACGGGCATCGGACTACTCGGCTCCGCTCGACACCGGGTCGGCCGGAACCGCGCCCTCGGCGGAGTCCGGCACGACAGCCGCCGCGCGGATCGCGGTCAGCATCGCCGCAGCCACCTCGGTGTGTCCGTCCCAGCCCCAGTGGATGCCGTCCGGGTTGCCCTGATTGCTGAAGACGTTGGCGCGCACCGCCTCCGCGAGGTCGACGAGCGGCACGTTCTTCTCCTCCGACCACGTGGTGATGGCGGCGACGGCACCGGGACGTCCCGCGTGGACCTTGCCGTAGGCCTCACTGCGGTGCACGGATGGCAGTGTTCCGATGACGGGCAATTCGGGGCGCATGTACTCGAGCGCCGCCCGTGAGCTCTCCAGGTATTCGACACTCAGCCGCGGCGGCAACGCCACCGGCCACCCCAGCGGGGCGAGGCGGGGCTGGAGCCACTGGTAGCCGCTCCGCACGACGCGCCGCAGCGCGGGCGGGCGGACGTAGCGCAATTGTTCCCGCAACGCCGTCGGGAGCGGGGACGGCAGCGAATCCATGCCGCCGACGGCGAACACCACGGCGCCGGCGCGGGGAACCGCGGACCAGACCCGCGGGTCCTGGGTCAGCGCCCACCACACGTCGCGGCTGGTCCAGCCGATCCGCGCCACCAACTCGACATCCCAGCCGAGTTGACGGGCAACGATATTGGGCCAGATGCCGGGGTGGTCGGACGGGAGCCCGCCCTTGGGTCCGTAATACGACAGCGAATCGGCGAGCACGAGCAGGACGGGGCGTTCCCCGGAACCGGCACCCACCTCAGAGGACGTCACTGGCCACACTCGCGGAAGCGTTCCACACGTCGAGGCGCCAGCTGAGCGAATCGGGGTTCCCGTACGCGCTCAGCTGCACCCAGCTGGTGTTCCCCAGGCCGCCCAGCACCGGCCAGCGGTCGACGGGCAGATCCAGCAGGGCGGCGGTCAGCGCGGCGATCAATCCGCCGTGAGCGACCAGGACCACCGGCTTGTCGGCCCAGTCCTCGTGCTTCTCGACGAGTTCCGCGACCACCGGCTTGCTCCGGCGGGCGACGTCGATGCGGCTCTCACCGCCGGGCGGTGCCCACGTCGCGTCGCCGCGCCATGCGGCGCGGGCGCCGGGTGCGCGCGCGTCGACGTCGAGGTGCGTGAGCCCCTGCCAGTCGCCGAGATGCGTCTCACGGAGGCGTTCGTCGATCTGCACCGGCAGACCGGCGTTGTCGCCGACCTCCACGGCGGTGTCGTAGGCCCGCCGCAGATCGGAGGACACGATGGAGATCGGTCTGCGACCGACGAGCGCGGTGGCGGCGGCGCGGGCCTGCGACCGCCCCAGCTCCGACAGTTCGGTGTCGAGCTGGCCCTGCATGCGGTTGTCGGCGTTGTACTCGGTCTGTCCGTGGCGGAGCAATATCAGTCGCCGCGGGGCACGGGGAGCATCCGTCACAGCTCGGACTCCTCGGTCTCGGGGGCGCCCGCACCGTTCGCATCGGCCGGGCCGTGCTGGCCGATGCCCTCGACCGGCACGGCCGGGCAGTCCTTCCACAGCCGGTCTAGGGCGTAGAAGTTGCGTTCCTCGTTGTGCTGGACGTGGATGACGACGTCCACGAAATCGAGCAGTGCCCAACGGCCTTCGCGGGTGCCCTCGCGCCGCACCGGCTTGTGACCTGCCTCACGCAGCCGATCCTCGATGTTCTCGACGATCGCGTTCACCTGACGCTCGTTGGGGGCGGAGGCGATGACGAAGCAGTCGGTGATGACCAGCTGCTCGGAGACATCGAGCACCACCACATCGGAGGCCAGCTTCTCGTCGGCAGCCACTGCCGCGATGCGTGCCATCTCGATGGCTTCGGTCGTTGCGCTCACGCGATGTTCTCCCAGTTCGTTCGGAAAGTGCTGTCTAACTCTTGGTCTTGTCCGGGGCCGGTTCGGACATCGTCGTCGCGCCGTCGAGGCGCTCGGAGTCCGGTGGCCGGTACAGGTTCCGCTTGGAGATGTACTGGACCACACCGTCCGGCACGAGGTACCACACAGGACGATGGCGACTGGCGCGCCGCCGACATTCCGTCGAGGAGATCGCCAGAGCCGGGATCTCGATCAGCGTGACCGCGTCCTCCGGCAACGCATCCAGGTGCCCGGCCAGATGTTCGGTGTTGAGATCGAATCCCGGACGCGACACCCCGACGAACTTCGCCAGCGAGAACAGTTCCTCCCAGTCCTGCCAGGACAGGATACTCGCCAGGGCGTCCGCACCGGTAATGAAGTACAGCTCGGCGTCCGGGTGGTAGCTGCGCAGATCCCGCAGGGTGTCGACGGTGTACGTCACCTTCTCGCGGTCGACGTCCACCCGGCTGACCGAGAACCGCGGGTTCGACGCGGTGGCGATGACCGTCATCAAGTACCGGTCCTCGGCCGGGCTGACGCCCTTGCCCTGCTTCTGCCACGGCCTGCCGGTGGGTACGAAGACGACCTCGTCGAGGCTGAATCGGTCGGCCACCTCGCTGGCGGCCACCAGGTGACCGTGATGAATGGGGTCGAAGGTGCCGCCCATGACTCCCAGGCGGCGCCGACGCGCGCCCGTTGCTCCCTGTTCCACGAGTGTCGAGCTTACGTGTTCACACCGGCAGCAATCCGGCGACCACCGACGCCAGCTGCTGAGCGGATCGGCATTCGTGCATGCTGATGACCTCGTTGTACACCTTGGCCGCCGAGTCGCCCGATCCCCACTGACCGCGGGGCTCCGGGTTGAGCCAGTGCGCGTGTTTCGCCACCGACACGAGTCCGGCCAGTGCCTCCAGGTTCGGGTCGCGGTAGTTGTTGCGGCCGTCGCCGAGTACCAGCAGGGACGTGCGGGACGTGATGCTCTGGGTGAACCGCTCGGCGAACACCCCGAACGCGTTGCCGTAGTCGGAGTGCCCGTCGTAGCCGACCAGGTCGGCTTCCCGGATCATCCGCGACATGGCGCTGCCGAGGTCGGCCCCCGCGTCGAAGAATCGGGTGACCTCGTCGGTGGTGTCGATGAACGCGAACACCCGCACCCGGGAGAACTGTTCGCGCAGCGCGTGGACGAGCAGCAGGGTGAAGTGGCTGAAGCCGGCCACCGAACCCGACACGTCGCACATCACGACGAGTTCGGGACGCGCCCGCCGGGGTTTGCGCTGGACGAGGTCGATGGGCACGCCGCCGGTGGACATCGACTTGCGCAGGGTCCGGCGCAGGTCGATCGAACCGGCACTCGCCCGGCTGCGCCGCACGGCCAGTCGGCTGGCGAGCAGCCGTGCCAGCGGGGTGACGTTGCGTTTCAGCGCGGTCAGCTCGGCGTCCGAGGCGCGCAGGAAGTCGACTTCCTCGGCCAGCCGGGGGACGCCGTACGACGCCACCCGTTCCTTGCCGAGGTTCTCGGCCGACCGGCGCCGCGTCTCCTTCTCGATCATCTTGCGGAAGTCGGCGATCCGCTGGGCGGCGGTGCGCTTGGCCACCTCGGATTCGTAGCTTTCCGTCGTCCGGGCCCCGGTGTCCTGCTGATTGCCCAGCAGTCCGTCGAGGATCTTCTTCAGCAGGGTTTCCGGTGCGACGTCCCGCAGCGCCTGGTAGGCGGAGAACGACGGGCCGTTCGCCGACTGGTACTGCCCCAGTTCCTCGACCATCTGCGCGGTCAGCAACTCGGTGAGCTCGAGCGCCTCCGGCGACCCGTCGGTGAGGAGGTCGACGATCAGCTCGCGCAGCGCCTCGTAGTCGATGTCACCCTTCGCGTTGCGCGGCAGGCTCGTGTCGATCGCCCCGGCCGCCCGGTTCCCGACCGCCGCCGGGAACCAGAGTTCGAACAACGCGTCGAAAGTGGGCCGATGGGTGGGCCGCCGCAGCAACGCACACGCCAGACCCTCCCGCAGGGATTCGCGGTCCAGCAGGTCGAGGACCGACATCACCTGTCCGGCGTCGACCGTCTCGGACGGTCCGACCGTGATCCCGCGCCGCCGCAGCGCCTCGACGAAGTCGACGAGATGCCCCGGCAGCCCGTGTGGCGCCGCGGGACCGCCCGGCTTCGACGGGGACGCGAGGGGACCACCAGCAGCCATGGGGAGTCCTTCAGTTCAGTCGCAGCTCGGCAGAGGCCCGCAGCTGGTCGGATTGGTGCTTGAGAACGACACCCAGCGTCGCGCGCACGGCGTCGTCGTCGAGGGTGTCGAGCCCGAGCGCCAGGAGGGTGCGACCCCAGTCGATGGTCTCGGCCACCGACGGCAGCTTCTTCAGCTGCATGCCGCGCAGCACACGGATCGTCTTGACCAGCTGCTCGGCCACCGCCTCGGGCAGTTCCGGCACCCGGCTCGCGAGGATCCTCCGCTCGAGTTCGGCGTCGGGGAAGTCGAGGTGCAGGAACAGGCACCGACGTTTGAGCGCCTCCGACAGTTCGCGGGTGGCGTTCGAGGTGAGGACGACGAACGGCTTGCGCGTGGCGGTGATGGTGCCCAGTTCGGGGACGGTGACCGCGAAATCGCTGAGCACCTCGAGAAGCAGGCCCTCGATCTCGACGTCGGCCTTGTCGGTCTCGTCGATCAGCAGCACCGTCGGGTCCTCGCGCCGGATGGCGGTCAGCAACGGCCGCGACAGCAGGAACTCCTCGGAGAAGACGTCCGCCTTGGTGGCGTCCCAGCTGTGGTCGCTGCCCGCCTGGATGCGCAGGATCTGCTTCGCGTGATTCCACTCGTACAGGGCGCGGGCCTCGTCGACGCCCTCGTAGCACTGCAACCGCACCAGTTCGGCGCCGGTGGTCTCGGCCACGGCGCGGGCCAGCTCGGTCTTGCCGACTCCGGCGGGACCCTCGATGAGCAGGGGCTTTCCGAGCCGGTCGGCGAGGAACACCGCGGTCGCGGTGCCCTTGTCGGACAGGTAACCGGTTTCGGCGAGCCGAGCGATGACGTCGTCGACGCTGGCGAAGAACGGCTTCGTGGTGGGCAGTGCGCGGTCCACGCTCGCTCCTTTCAGAAGGGGTGACGGGCAGAGGGGGCTTGACGGAAGGGACGGCCGGCGGGGTCTAGACCGGGCGGGTGTGCCCGTCTCCCCACACGATCCACTTGGTGGACGTCAGTTCGGGCAGGCCCATCGGTCCGCGGGCGTGCAGTTTCTGCGTGGAGATCCCGATCTCGGCACCGAATCCGAACTGCTCGCCGTCGGTGAAGGCGGTGGAGGCGTTGACCATGACGGCGGCCGCGTCGACCCGGGCGGTGAACTCGCGGGCGGCCGCGAGGTCGGACGTCACGATGGCCTCGGTGTGGCCGGTGCCGTACCGGTCGATGTGCTCGACCGCGGCGTTCAGGTCGTCGACCACCTTGAGTGCCACGTCGAGGGTGAGGTACTCCTCGGACCAGTCCGACTCCGTCGCGGGCACCAGCCCGGGCAGGTCCCCGTGCACGGTCACACTGTGCATCTGCAGGGCCTGCAGGAGCTTCGGCACCGCCGTCTCGGCGATCGCGGCGTCGACCAGCACGGTCTCCGCGGTGTTGCAGACACTCGGCCGCCGCGTCTTGGAATTGAGCAGGACCCGTTCCGCCATCTCCAGATCGGCCGCCGCGTGAACGTAGACGTGGCAGTTGCCGACGCCCGTCTCGATCGTCGGGACGGTCGCGTCGCGCACCACGGCGCTGATCAGACCGGCCCCGCCGCGGGGAATCACGACGTCCACCAGCCCGCGGGCCTGGATCAGGTGCGTCACGCTGGAGCGGTCCTCGCTCGGCAGCAACTGCACGGCGTCCTCCGGCAGCTGCTGCGCCGCCAGCGCCGCCCGCAGCGCCACGACCAGCGCTGCATTCGACTTCGCCGCGGACGAGGAGCCGCGCAGCAGGGCCGCATTACCCGACTTCAGGGCCAGCCCGAACGCGTCGACGGTGACGTTGGGCCTGGCCTCGTACACCATGCCCACCACGCCGAGCGGAACCCGCAGCTGACGCAGTTCGAGACCGTTCGGGAGTGTGGAGCCGCGCACCACCTCACCGACCGGGTCGGGCAGCCCGGCAACCTGACGCAGACCGGACGCGATCCCCTCGATCCGTTCCGCGGTCAGCCGCAGCCGGTCGAGCAGGGAGTCCTCGGTGCCCGACGCCCTGGCCGCCTCGATGTCGGCGGCGTTGGCGGCGAGGATGTCGGTGGACGCGGCGAGCACGGCGTCGGCCGCCGCGTGGAGCGCCGCATCCTTCTGCGCGGTGGTGAGCAGCGCGAGGACCCGCGACGCGGTGCGGGCGCGACGGGCCGCTGCGTGGACGGCTTCACGGGTATCCACCGTGGCACCGGCCGACGAGGTGGAAGTCACTGCAGTCATGAACACAGCCTATATACAGGGCTGGACACCCCGCGGAGCGGGAAGGGCGGGAATGATTTCATCCCCAGGACGGGTTGCGACTGGTCGAGACCATCAGAGGTAGGAGTGCTGCAGTGAGCGTGTTGTTCGAACCCATCACCTTCCGTGGAGTCACCGTCCCCAATCGAGTGTGGATGGCGCCGATGTGCCAGTACTCGGCCGACGTGAGCGGCAGCGACGTGGGGGTGCCGGGCGACTGGCACCGGACGCACCTCGTGACGCGGGCCATCGGCGGTGCGGGCCTGATCCTCACCGAGGCGACGGCCGTCAGCCCGGAGGGCCGCATCAGCCCGGCCGACCTCGGCATCTGGAACGACACCCAGACCGAAGCCTTCGCGCAGATCAACGCGCAGCTCGAGTACTTCGGCGCGGTTCCCGGCATCCAGCTCGGTCACGCCGGGCGCAAGGGGTCCGCGCACGTCCCGTGGCGCGGCGGGGGGAGCCTCGACGACGACGATCCGTTGTCGTGGCGGACGGTGGCGCCGAGCGCGATCGGTTTCGGCGGCCACACCCCGCCCGCGGCGGCGACGGACGAGGACATCCGGAAGGTGGTCGCGGACTTCGCCGCCGCCGCCGAGCGGGCGTCGCGCGCAGGCTTCAAGGTGGTGGAAGTCCATGCGGCACACGGCTATCTGCTGCACCAGTTCCTCTCGCCGGTCAGCAATCACCGCACCGACGAGTACGGCGGCAGCTTCGCGGGCCGCATCCGTCTCCTGCTGGAGGTCGTCGACGCGGTGCGCAGCGTGTGGCCGGCCGAACTGCCGGTCTTCGTCCGGGTGTCGGCCACCGACTGGTTGTCCGAGGAGCCGGGGCTGGACGCGGACAGCTGGACCCCGGATCAGACCGTCGCCCTCGTGCAGGCGCTCGCCGACCTGGGCGTCGACCTCGTCGACGTCTCCAGCGGCGGCGTCGCGTCCGCGCGGATCCCGGTCGGCCCCGGATACCAGGTTCCGTTCGCCCGCCGCATCCAGAACGAGACCACGGTCCCGGCCGCCGCGGTGGGGCTCATCACCGAGCCGGAGCAGGCCGAGCGGATCGTGGAGTCGGGAGAGGCCGTCGCGGTGTTCCTCGGGCGTGAACTGCTGCGCGACCCGTACTGGCCACGAAAAGCCGCACTGGTATTGAATGCCCAGGTGACGCCGCAGATTCCGGCGCAGTACGCACGGGCGTACTGACACTCGGGCCGACAAGCCCCCACATCCTTTGCTACGGTAATCGCTCTTACAGCTGGTAGTCCCGCACCCCGGACAGTGGAGCGGGACCGACCGACGAGCCAGAGCCGATCGGCGGGGGCCGCATCGCGCCGAAGGGCCGTGGGTTGCCGAACCCGACCAGCAATCGCCGTGCGGGCGACGAAAAGATGCGTGCATCAGGTACGTGCCCCGTGCGGGTGATAACTGCGCTGGGGAGCGCAAGACATGAATGCACCAGATCACTCGATCACGTCGGCCGAGGTGGCCGAATCACCTGATGTCACGGTCACCGACGAAGCCTCCGTCAAACGCGCCGTCAAGGCCACCATGCTCGGTAACGCCATGGAGTGGTTCGACTTCGGCGTGTACGCCTACCTGGCGACCACGATCGGCAAGGTCTTCTTTCCCGAGGCCAGCGGCACCGCACAGCTGCTGTCGACGTTCGCGATCTTCGCCGCCGCCTTCGTCGTCCGCCCGCTCGGTGGACTGTTCTTCGGTCCGCTCGGCGACCGGATAGGCCGCAAGAAGGTGCTCGCCACCACGATCATCCTGATGGCGGGCAGCACGTTCGCCATCGGCCTGATCCCGAGTTACGGATCCATCGGGCTCGTGGCACCGATCCTGCTGGTGCTGTTCCGGCTCGTGCAGGGCTTCTCCACGGGCGGCGAGTACGGCGGCGCCAGCACGTTCGTCGCCGAATACGCACCGGACAAGCGCCGCGGGTTCTTCGCGAGCTTCCTCGAATTCGGCACCCTCGCCGGGTATGTCGCGGCCGCGGGACTGGTCACCATCATCAGCACCGTGGTGAGCGCCGACGCCCTGGTCGACTGGGCCTGGCGGATTCCGTTCCTGCTCGCCGGTCCGCTGGGTCTGATCGGTCTCTACCTGCGGTTGCGGCTCGAGGAGACGCCCGCGTTCCAGCAGATGGAGCAGGCCGAAGAGCGTTCGCTCGCAGACGAATCCACGGGACGCAAACTGCGCGAGACGCTGGTGGAGAACTGGCGTCCACTGGTGCTGTGCGTGATCCTGGTCGCCACCTACAACATCGCCCACTACGGCCTGCTCAGCTACATGCCGACGTACCTGTCGAACACGCTCGGCTACGACGAATCGCACGGTCTCGTCCTCATGATCATCGTCATGCTCATCATGATGGTAGCGATCAGCTTCGTCGGAAAGCTGTCCGACCGGGTCGGTCGTAAACCGTTGCTGCTGGCCGGTTTCGTCGGATTCTTCGCGTTGTCGCTGCCGGCGTACCTCCTCATCGGGGTCGGCCACTACTTCACCGTCTTCCTCGGCCTCGCAATCCTCGGCGGCCTGCTGCTGCTGTTCGTCGGAGTCTTCCCGTCGGTCCTTCCCGCGCTGTTCCCCACCGGGATCCGATACGGCGGCCTGGCGATCGGATACAACCTCGCGGTGTCGATCTTCGGTGGCACCACTCCCCTGGTGCTCACGGCGCTGCAGGACGCGACGGGCAGCGACCTCGTCGCACCGATGTACATGATGGCCGCGGCGGTCGTAGGCGGGATCGCGGTGCTCCTCATCTCGGAGACCGCCCGCAAGCCCCTCGAGGGTTCGCCGCCCGCCGTGGCCACGGACGCCGAGGCCCGCCGCATCCTGAAGCGTCTCCGCCGCACCAAGGGCGAGGCATCCACGACGCCCGCACAGGAGACGGCGGCCGCCGACGCGGGCTAGTCTCGGAATATGTCCGCTCCCAGGGTCGCCGTGGTCGGCAGCGTCAACATGGATCTGCTGACGGCGACCGAACGGTTACCCGGGCCCGGGGAGACGATCCTGGGCAGCGCCTTCGCCGCCACCCCCGGCGGCAAGGGCGCCAACCAGGCGATCGCCGCGGCGCGGGCGGGCGGGGCCGTGACATTCATCGGGGCGGTCGGCTCCGACGTGTTCGCCCTCGATCTGCGGCAGGCCCTCGTCGACGCCGAGGTCGACACCCGGTACCTGCGGGAGGTCGACGGGCCGAGCGGGATCGCGGCGATCACCGTCGACGCCGCAGGCGAGAACAGCATCGTCGTGGTCCCGGGCGCCAACAGCACCGTGGTGGACCTGACACCCGCCGAACTCGCCGCGGTCGCGGACGCCGACGTCCTGCTCTGCCAACTCGAGATACCTCTCGGCACCGTGGTGGCCGCGGCGGCGCACGCCGCGGCCCACGGCACCGTCGTGATGGTGAATCCGTCACCGGCGCAGCCACTTCCGACCGAACTCGTGGAGCTGATCGACGTGCTGCTGGTGAACCAGACCGAGGCCGCGCAACTCGGCGCCGAGGTCATCGGCGCCGTCTCCCACGTCGTCACCACGCTGGGGTCGTCGGGCGCGGACTACGCGGGCAGTGACGGCACCACGCTCCACGCCGACTCGCCGGCGGTCGTGGTGGTCGACACGACCGGCGCGGGCGACGCCTTCGCGGGCGCCCTCAGCGTGTCGTGGCGCGGCGGCCCCGGGACCGCCGTCCCGTTCGCGTGCACGGCGGGCGCACTCGCGACCACCCGCCGCGGCGCCTCCACGTCGTCGCCCACCCGCACCGAGATCGAGGCGGCCATTCCCGGCTGAGCGCCCCCTGCACTCGCCTGGATCGTCCGTGTCACCCCGGTCGTGCACCATGGGGGCATGACGACCGCCACCGAACCCGCACTCCGTGACGAGGCCGAACGGCTGCTCCGCGAGCTGGCAGGCGAGCACGCCACCCTCCGCGACGACCAGTGGACGGCGATCGAGGCGCTCGTGGTGGGCCGCAGACGGGCGCTCGTCGTCCAGCGGACGGGCTGGGGCAAGTCGGCGGTCTACTTCATCGCGGCGAAGCTCCTGCGGGCACACGGGCACGGTCCCACCGTCATCGTGTCGCCGCTCCTGGCGCTGATGCGGAACCAGGTGGCCTCGGCCGAGCGCGCCGGTGTGCGCGCCGCCACCATCAACTCCGGGAACGTCACCGAGTGGGACGACATCCACACACGGGTCGCGGACAACGAACTCGACGTGCTGCTGGTCAGCCCCGAGCGGCTCAACAACCCCGACTTCCGCGACCAGGTCCTGCCCTCCCTCGCCGCCGACGCCGGCCTCGTCGTGGTCGACGAGGCGCACTGCGTGTCGGACTGGGGTCACGACTTCCGTCCCGACTACCGGCGGATCCGCACGCTGATCGCCGAGCTGGGCGAGGGTATCCCCGTGCTGGCCACCACGGCCACGGCGAACGACCGCGTCGTCTCCGACGTCTCCACGCAGCTCGGGGTGGGCGGCGCGGAGACCCTCGTCCTGCGCGGCGGCCTCGAACGCGAGTCGCTGCACCTGTCGGTCGTGCAGATTCCGGAGGCCACCGCCCGGGCCGCGTGGCTCGCCCAGAAGCTCGACAGTCTGCCCGGCTCGGGCATCATCTACGCGCTCACCGTGTCGGCGGCCCGGGATCTGGCAAGCCTGCTGTCCGAGCAGGGGCACACGGTCGCCGCATACACCGGGCAGACCGACGCCGCCGAGCGCGAGACCCTCGAGCAGGACCTGCTCGGCAACCGCGTCAAGGCGCTGGTGGCCACGTCCGCGCTCGGGATGGGGTTCGACAAGCCCGACCTGGGGTTCGTGGTACACCTCGGTGCGCCGTCGTCGCCCATCTCCTATTACCAGCAGGTCGGGCGCGCAGGCCGGTCCACCGACCGCGCCGAGGTGATCCTGCTGCCCGGATCCGAGGACAAGCAGATCTGGAGCTATTTCGCGTCCGTCGCGTTCCCCCGCGAGCACGTGGTGCGCCGGGTGATCGAGGTCCTCGATACCGATCGGCCGCAGTCCACGCAGGCGCTCGAACCACTCGTGGAGCTCGGCCGCACCCGGCTGGAGATGGTGCTGAAGGTTTTGGACGTGGACGGCGCCGTGCGCCGGGTGCGGGGCGGCTGGGTGGGCACCGGGGAGCCGTGGGCGTACGACGCCGACCGGTACGAGCGCCTCGAGCGGGCCCGCGAATCCGAGCAGCAGGCGATGATCGAGTACCAGCGGATCACCACGTGCCGGATGGCGTTCCTGCGCGAGCAGCTCGACGACCCGGGTCTGGCGGCGGGCACGTCGGACTGCGGGCGGTGCGACAACTGCACCGGAGAGCGCCACGACGCGACCGTCGACGCCGAGGCGGTGCAACAGACCAGAGCGCGCCTCGAGCGCCCAGGCGTGGATCTGGCGCCCCGCAAACAGTGGCCCACGGGCCTCGCGAAGCTCGGCGTGAAGCTGTCCGGGAAGATCTCCGACGGTCCCGAACCGGGTCGCGTGCTGGGCCGGCTGTCCGATCTGGGCTGGGGTCAGCGCCTGCGCTCCCTGCTCGACGAACCGGACGGACCGGCGCCCGACGCCGTCCTGAAGGCCTGCATCCAGGTGCTGGCGTCCTGGGACTGGGCCGAGCGTCCCACGGCGGTGATGGCGGTCGAATCGGCCACCCACCCGCTTCTGTCGGCGTCGATCGCGGGGCAGCTGGCCACGGTGGGCCGGCTCACCGACCTGGGAGTTCTGCGGCTGCGCCCCGAGCATCCGCCGGTGTCCGCAGCCAACTCCGCCTACCGGGTGGCGGGGCTCGTCGACGCCTGGGAGACCCCCGGCGTTCCCGAAGGCACCGGACCGGTGCTGCTCGTCGACACCCTCACCGACACCGGGTGGACCCTCACGATGGCCGCGCGGACGGTCCGCGCGGCGGGTGCCGCGTCGGTTCTCCCCTTCGCGCTCGCGAGTCTCAAATAGGCGCAGTGTGTCGCTTGCGGTTCACCCAAAAGTTACATAATGTGATCAGCATCACTTTGCATGTCTCACCTGCAAAGCTCTGCCGCCTGAACTGTCCAATTTCGCGAGGCACGTGAAATCGAAGGGGATGGTTGTTAGGTTCGAATTTCCAATGACGCCTGTTCAGAAGAGTGCCATCCCGACCACCGCGCCGGACGCGGTGTTGTTCAGAAGTCCAGAGATCACTGACGGAGTCCGGCTCTGGGAGATCGCCAGGAACACGGAAGTGCTCGATCTCAATTCGAGCTACGCATACCTGTTGTGGTGTAGAGATTTCAGCCGATCGTCGGTCGTCGCAGTCGTCGACGAACGCGTCGTGGGGTTCGTATCGGGCTTCATCCGCCCAGAATCCCCTGCGACGCTGTTCGTCTGGCAGGTTGCCGTAGACGCCGACCAGCGCGGCAAGGGAATTGCAGGTCGTATGTTGAGCGCGCTGCTCGATCGCCTTGCACCCGAAGGGATTACCCATCTCGAAACGACGATCAGCCCCGACAACGAGGCTTCGATCGCACTGTTCACAGCATTGGCGCGTCGCCGAGATACGGCGATCAACAAGCAGGAACTGTTCTCCCCTAACGATTTTCCCGATGGACACGAAGCCGAAGATCTGTACACGATCGGCTAAGAGCATGCCCCGGAGGAATGCAGCAACATGACTAACATCGATACGAACATTTTCGAGAGCCTCGAGTCCGAGGTTCGCAGCTACAGCCGCGGCTGGCCCGCCGTCTTCGAGTCGGCGTCCGGATCGTGGATCCGCGACGAGAACGGCCGCGACTACCTCGACTTCTTCGCCGGCGCCGGTTCGCTGAACTACGGCCACAACAACCCGGTCCTGAAGTCGGCGCTCGTCGACTACATCGTCGGCGACGGCATCACGCACGGCCTCGACATGTCGACCGTGGCCAAACGTGACCTGCTCGAGACCTTCCAGGACAAGATCCTGAAACCGCGAGGTCTCGACTACAAGGTCCAGTTTCCCGGACCCACCGGCACCAACACGGTCGAGGCCGCACTGAAACTGGCGCGCAAGGTGACGGGTCGTTCGTCGATCATCAACTTCACCAACGCTTTCCACGGCATGACGCTCGGCGCCCTGTCGGTCACCGGTAACTCGATGAAACGCGCCGGCGCCGGAATCCCGCTGGTGCACGCCACCCCGATGCCGTTCGACAACTACTTCGACGGAGTCACCGAGGACTTCCACTGGTTCTCCCGCGTGCTCGACGACTCGGGCAGTGGCCTGAACCGTCCGGCCGCCGTGATCGTCGAGACGGTGCAGGGTGAGGGCGGCGTCAACGTCGCTCGCCCCGAGTGGCTGCGCGCCCTCGCGGACCTGTGTGCCGAACGCGACATCCTGCTGATCGTCGACGACGTCCAGATGGGCTGCGGACGCACCGGGCCGTTCTTCTCGTTCGAAATCGCCGGCATCACCCCGGACATCGTCTGCCTGTCGAAGTCCATCGGCGGATACGGCCTCCCGATGGCGCTGACCCTGTTCAAGCGTGAGCTCGACGTGTGGGGCCCGGGCGAGCACAACGGCACGTTCCGTGGCAACAACCCGTCGTTCGTCACGTCGAAGGTCGCCCTGGACCACTACTGGTCCGACGACACCCTGCACAAGTCGACGCTGGCCAAGGGCGAGAAGATCCACCAGGCGTTCACCGAGCTGGCGAACCAGTTCGAGGGTTCCGTCTCCACCCGCGGTCGCGGCCTCGTCCAGGGCCTCGTCTTCGACGAGCCGGAGCGCGCGGGCAAGGTCTGCGCACTCGCCTTCGACGAGGGACTGCTCGCGGAGACGTCCGGACCGTCCGACGAGGTGGTCAAGCTCCTGCCGGCGCTCACCATCACCGACGAGGAACTGGACCACGGCCTGGCCATTCTCGCCGACGCCACCGGCAAGGTCTGCAGCTAGAGAGAGGACTGACACCCATGATCGTTCGCACCACCGCAGAAATCACCGACACCGAGCGCGACATCACCAGCGAGGACGGGAACTGGCGCAGCAAGCGCATCATCCTCGGCGGCGACAAAGTGGGTTTCTCGTTCCACGAGACCACGATCAAAGCCGGTTCGGTCAACGAGTTCCACTACGCCAACCACGTCGAGGCCGTCTGGCTCGTCGAGGGAACCGGCAAACTGATCGACCTCGACAACGACAAGGTCTACGAACTCGGCCCCGGTTCGATGTACCTGCTCAACGGTCACGAACGTCACCGCGTCGAGCCGGAGACCGAAATGCGGATGCTGTGCGTGTTCAACCCGCCCGTCACCGGCCGTGAGGTCCACGACGAAAACGGTGTCTACCCCTTGATCGAGGTTCCCGCGTAAGTTCGACCCATGGCCGACGACGCTGCTGTTCCAGCTATAGCCATCGGACCCGCCCCGGACCCGCTCCTCGAGGATGCGGTGCGCCGGGGCGGTGCCCGTGTGGCACCCCTCGAGTCCGCGGACGCACTGGTCTGGACCACGGGTCCGATCGGGTTCCCGGATCCGCTTCCCGAGAAGATCCGCTGGGTGCAGCTGAACTCCGCGGGTGTCGAGGAGTGGTTCGCCGCGAAGGTGATCAGACCCGACTCCACCGTGCTGTGGACGTCGGCGGCGGGCGCGTTCGCCGCCACCGTCGCCGAGCACGCGCTGACCCTGCTGCTTGCCGGGGTGCGGGCGCTGCCCGAGCACCTCGAGGCGAAGACCTGGCGCCAGCAGGAGTTCTTCTCGAAGGTCGGCACCCTGCGGGGCACCACGGTCGCGATCGTGGGCGCCGGCGGTATCGGCCGGGCGCTGATCCCGATGCTCGCGGGCGTCGGTGCCGACGTGATCGCGGTGAATCGCTCCGGCAGCCCGGTGCCGGGCGCGATCGAGACGCTCCCCACCACCCGGCTGGGCGAGGTGTGGGCCCGGGCGGATCACTTCGTGCTCGGCGCTCCCGCCACCGACGCCACCCACCATCTGGTCGGGGCGGCGGAGTTCGCGCAGATGAAGCCGACCGCGTGGGTCATCAACGTCGCGCGCGGCTCACTCGTCCACACCAATGCACTGGTGAAAGCGCTGCGGGACAACACGATCGGCGGAGCGGGACTCGATGTCACCGACCCCGAGCCGCTACCCGACGGTCACCCGTTGTGGAATCTGCCGAACGTGATCATCACCCCGCACGATTCCAACCCGCCTGCGGTGCGTCCCCCGGCGTTCGCCGAGCACGTAGCGCTGAACGTCACCCGCTTCGTCGCAGGTGAGAATCTCACCGCTCTGATCGATCCCGTCGTCGGGTACTGAACCGGCGCTATTCTGGAGTGCGTGTTCGCCCCACTGATCGACGTACTCGGGGGCCGGCGCCTGTGTGTGATCACCGGCGCCGGCATCTCGACGGACTCCGGGATCCCCGATTACCGCGGTCCGGATTCACCCCCGCGCAACCCCATGACGTATCAGCAGTTCACCGGTGACCCCGAATTCCGCCGCCACTACTGGGCACGGAACCACCTCGGGTGGCGGCACATGGACGCCGCCCGGCCCAACTCCGGCCACCGCGCCCTCGCCGGGCTCGAACGGGCCGGGGTCGCGAGCGCGGTCGTCACCCAGAACGTCGACCTGCTGCACACGAAGGCCGGAAGTCGCCGGGTGATCGACCTGCACGGCACGTACGCCCAGGTCCGGTGCCTGACGTGCAACGCACTGATCTCGCGGGCGACGCTCGCCGACCGGCTCGAGCGCGCGAACCCGGGATTCGCCGAAACCGTCGCCGCCGCACAGGGAGTGGAGATCGCACCGGACGCCGACGCGGTCGTCACCAGCACCGAGCATTTCCGGATGGTCGACTGCGAGGCGTGCGGAGGCATGCTCAAACCCGACATCGTGTACTTCGGCGAGTCCGTCCCGAAACCGCGGGTCGCGGCCGCCTACGACGTGGTCGACGAGGCCGAGGCACTGCTGGTGGCCGGGTCTTCGCTCACCGTCATGTCGGGACTGCGCTTCGTCCGGCGCGCCGCCAAACGCGGAATCCCCATCGCGATCGTCAACCGGGGAGCGACGCGCGGCGACGAGTTCGCGACACTCACCGTGCACGCCGGCTGCTCGGAAGCCCTCACCGCGCTGCTCGACGCGTCGTCCGCGCTGCCCGCCTGACCTCTAGAGCGGCACCAGGTCGTCGGCGTGGACCACGGGGCGCTGCATTTCGGCAGGCAGTTCCTGGGTCGACTTGCCGAGGATGTCGCTGATCTCGGCCGAGTCGTAGGCCACCACTCCCCTGGCCACGGGACGTTCCTCGGGGCCGAGGAGTGACACGACGTCGCCGCCGTAGAACCGTCCCGACACCGCCGTGATGCCCGCGGGCAGCAGCGACCGGCGCCGGGTGACGACGGCCCGGACGGCGCCCTCGTCGATGTGCAGGATCCCCTGCTCGTCCGCGGCGTGCCGCACCCAGAACTTGCGCGCCGACAACCGGGACGGCCGGGCCGCGAACGCGGTCCCCACACTGGCGTCCCGCAGCGCCGCCCCGGCGTCCGAGGCGGCGGCGAGCAGCACCGGAACACCGGCATCGGCCGCGAGGCGCGCCGCGGACAGCTTGGACGCCATCCCGCCGGTGCCGAGGGCGCCGCCCGAGCCGGCGACCACCCCGTCCAGATCCTCGGGGCTGTTCACCTCGGGAATCAGCGTCGCATTGCCCTTGCGGGGGTCGCCGTCGTACAGCCCGTCGACATCCGACAGCAACACGAGTGCGTCCGCGCCGACCAGGTGCGCGACGAGTGCCGCGAGCCGGTCGTTGTCGCCGAATCGCAGCTCCGCGGTGGCGACGGTGTCGTTCTCGTTGACGATCGCGACCGCGTGCAGGGCGCGCAAGCGGTCGAGGGTGCGCTGCGCGTTGCGGTGCTGTGCGCGGCGGGCGATGTCGTCCGCCGTCAGCAGCACCTGTCCCACCGTGCGCCCGTATCGGGCGAACGAGGTACCCCAGGCGTGGGCCAACGCCAGTTGGCCGACGCTCGCGGCGGCCTGCTTCGTCGCCAGGTCCCGCGGCCGCTTGGTCAGCCCCAACGGGGCCAGACCCGCGCCCACCGCCCCGGACGACACGACGACCACGTCGGAACCGGCACGCATCCGTGCCTCGATCGCGTCGGCCAGCGCGTCGAGCCGACCGACGTCGAGCCCGCCGACCAGACTGGTCAGCGCCGACGAGCCGATCTTCACGACGATGCTGCCCGCCGACGCGACCGTGCGCCGGGTGGCGCTCACTGGTCTTCGGGGTCGAGGCCTTCGAGACCGCGACGGACCCTGGATGCGTGCTTACGCTCGGTCGCGCCGATGCGCTCCACCTGATCCAGACGTGGGTCGGTGCCGCGCCCGGTCCGGGTGAGGTCGACGCCGGCGGGTGTCTGGGGCTCCCAGTCGAAGCTCACGTTGCCGATCGTCACGGACGCACCGGGCTCCGCCCCCTGCTTGACGAGTTCGGTTTCCACACCGAGCCGCGCGAGGCGGTCGGCGAGGTAGCCCACGGCCTCGTCGTTGTCGAACTGTGTCTGCCGCACCCAGCGTTCCGGCCGCGTGCCGCGGACGATGAACCCACCGGGGATCTCGGGATCGGCGATGACGCTGAAGCTGTTCTCGTTCGCGATCACCGGGCGGATCACCTGACGCTTCGGCTCGGCCTTCGGGTTCGCCTCACGGTAGTCCGCAACCAGCTTCGCCAGCGCGAACGTCAACGGGCGCAAGCCTTCTCGACTGACGGCCGAGATCGTGAAGATCGGCCATCCGCGGGCCTCGAGATCGGGGGTGACCATCTCGGCCAGTTCGGCCGCCTCCGGCACGTCCGCCTTGTTCAGGATCACGATGCGGGGGCGGTCCGCGAGGTCACCGAGCCCGGTGTCCCCGGACAGCGCGCCCTTGTACGCCGCGAGTTCGGCCTCGAGCGCATCGATGTCGGAGATCGGGTCGCGGCCGGGGTCGAGCGTCGCGCAGTCGACGACGTGGGCCAGCACGGCGCACCGCTCGAGGTGGCGCAGGAAGTCCAGCCCGAGTCCGCGGCCGTCGCTCGCGCCGGGGATCAGCCCGGGCACGTCGGCCACCGTGAACGTGGTGTCGCCGCTCGACACCACGCCGAGGTTCGGCACGAGGGTCGTGAACGGGTAGTCGGCGATCTTCGGCTTCGCCGCCGACAGCACGGACACGAGCGAGGACTTGCCCGCCGACGGGAACCCGACCAGCCCGACATCGGCCACGGACTTCAGTTCGAGGACCAGTTCCCGCTCGACACCGTCCTCACCGAGGAGTGCGAAGCCCGGCGCCTTGCGTGCCTTGGACGAGAGGGCCGCGTTGCCCAGTCCGCCGCGGCCGCCCTGGGCGGCCTCGAAGCGGGTGCCGACACCGATGAGGTCGGCGACGATCCGGCCGTCCTTGTCGAGGACGACGGTGCCGTCGGGGACCTTCAGGATCAGGTCGTCGCCCTGGGCGCCGTCGCGGTTGCTTCCCATCCCCTGCTTGCCGTTGGTGGCCTTCGCGTGGGGGTGGAAATGGAAGTCGAGAAGGGTGTGGACGTTGCCGTCCACCTCGAGCACGACGTCACCGCCACGCCCGCCGTTGCCGCCGTCCGGGCCACCGAGCGGTTTGAACTTCTCCCGGTGTACGGAGGCGCAGCCATTGCCGCCTTTTCCGGCGCTGACGTGCAGCACGACGCGGTCAATGAATCGGGACATGACTGCCGGATCCTTCCTCAGTCAATTGTGTTGATCTCTGAAACTGTGTTGATCTCTGAAACGAACAATAGGGGCGGACCGGGTATCTCGACCCAGGTCCGCCCCTATTGGGAGCTTGAAACGTCCCTCACGGGACGATGCATACTCGCGGCAGGACTAGACCTCTGCCGCCGCCGGAACGATGTTCACGGTCTTGCGTCCACGCTTGGTGCCGAACTCGACGGCACCGGCGGAGAGAGCGAACAGCGTGTCGTCGCCGCCACGACCGACGTTGACGCCGGGGTGGAAGTGGGTTCCGCGCTGACGCACCAGGATCTCGCCGGCGCTGACGGACTGGCCGCCGAAACGCTTCACGCCGAGTCGCTGAGCATTTGAATCGCGACCGTTACGGGAGCTGGATGCACCCTTCTTATGTGCCATGTTCTTGACCCTCCTCGGGTGAAATCAGCTCTGAAGCTCTAGCTACTTGATGCCGGTGACCTTGAGGACCGTCAGCTTCTGCCTGTGGCCCTGACGCTTGTGGTAGCCGGTCTTGTTCTTGAACTTGTGGATCCGGATCTTCGGGCCCTTGGTGTGCTCGACGACCTCACCCGTGACCGAGATCTTGGCCAGCTTGTCGGCGTCGGTCGTCAGATCGGATCCGTCGACGACGAGAACGGGAGCAAGCGAGACAGCAGTGCCGGGCTCACCCTCGATCTTCTCGACCTTGACGAGGTCACCAACAGCGACCTTGTACTGCTTTCCGCCGGTCTTGACGATCGCGTACGTTGCCATCGGAGGGCTACCCCTTGCTTCTTCGAACTTGCTCGCGCCACAGTGTGCGCGACTGGTCTGGTGTGACGGCTAGCTCGGTCGAGATCGCGCAGCCTTCACAGGTGAGGGCACAGCTGACCTTCATCGCCGAGTAGCGACTGGTCAAGGTTACAGGAAGGCAACCGTTCCGTACAAACCGGCGTCGATTGCCTTCCCGTGTTCCCTCGTCAGTGGTCGGCGTCGACCGGCGGGCCTGCCGGACGTGCCGCGGCCCGTCGACGCCGCGGCTTGCGCGGCGCTGCCTGCGGATCCGCGCCGTCCGACGAGGACGCCGCCGGTCCGCTCACGGTCGAAGCCGACATGGCCGGCTCCGGTTCCGGTGCGTGCTCCGCGCCGGGCTCCGGCGTCGGAATCACGAACACGGTCCCGGCACTCGGGGTTTCGGACACCGGCGCTGCCGCTGCCCTCGACACTCGGCGACTCCTGCGCCGCGTCGGGGCCACCGGCTCCGGTGCGGGCTCGGGTTCCGGTGCGGGTTCGAGTGCGCGCTCCACGACGGGTTCCGGGGTCTCGGCGACCGGAGCCGCTTCGGCCGGTGCCGCTTCGACAACGGGCGCCTCGGCCGCAGCTTCCACGGCTTCCTCGACGACAGCCTCTTCGACGACGGCTACCTCGGCCTCGGGTGCCACGACGGCTTCCGCAGCCGCCGCTGCGGGCGCCTCGGCCACGGCCTCCTCGATCCCGGGCAGCTCCGCCTTGTCCGCGGCCGCAGCCTCCGCCTTGTGCGCGGCCTCCTCCTCGTGATGGTGGTGTGCCATCGCGAGAGCGACCGGGTGGGCCCGCTTCACGGTGGCATCCACCGTCGGGGCCTCCTCGTGCACGGGAGCCTGCGGAGTGTCCCCGCCGGACGACTTGTCGCGTCCCCGCTTCTTGCGGGAACCGCCGGCGTCGCCGCCGCGGGAAGACCCGCGTGCACCGGTGTCCTCGGACGTCTTCACCTCGATCGGCTCGGCATGGACGATGATGCCGCGGCCGTGGCAGTGCTCACACGTCGTGGAGAACGCCTCGACCAGACCGGTGCCCAGCTTCTTCCGGGTCATCTGCACGAGCCCGAGCGACGTCACCTCGGACACCTGGTGGCGGGTGCGATCGCGGCCCAGGGCCTCGGTCAGACGTCGCAGCACCAGGTCGCGGTTCGACTCGAGCACCATGTCGATGAAGTCGACGACGATCATGCCGCCGATGTCCCGCAGGCGCATCTGCCGGACGATTTCCTCGGCAGCCTCGAGGTTGTTCCGGGTGACGGTCTCCTCGAGGTTTCCGCCGGCACCGGTGAACTTGCCGGTGTTGACATCGACCACGGTCATGGCCTCGGTGCGGTCGATCACGAGCGTGCCACCGGACGGCAACCAGACCTTGCGGTCGAGCGCCTTCGCCAGCTGCTCGTCGATGCGGTGCGCCTCGAAGACGTCGACGCCGTTGTCCGACGTGTGCTGCGCGAGCCTCGGCATGAGGTCGGGCGCGACGGACTTGATGTACGACTCGACCGTCGACCAGGCCTTCTCGCCCTCGATCACGAGCTTCGAGAAGTCCTCGTTGAACAGGTCGCGGATGACCTTCACGAGGAGATCGGGCTCCTCGTAGAGGGCCTGCGGGTTGCCGGACTTGCCGGATTCCGCCTTCGCGGCCTGAGCCTCGATCCCGGCCCACTGCTCCTGCAGGCGCGTCACGTCGCGGGCGAGTTCCTCCTCGCTCACACCCTCCGACGCGGTCCGGATGATGACTCCGGCGTCCGAGGGCACGATGTCGCGCAGGATGTCCTTGAGGCGCTTGCGTTCCGTGTCGGGCAGCTTGCGGCTGATCCCGGTGGACGTGCCGCCGGGCACGTAGACGAGGAACCGGCCCGCGAGGCTGATCTGCGTGGTCAACCGCGCACCCTTGTGCCCGACCGGGTCCTTGCTGACCTGGACCAGCACCTGGTCGCCGGGCTTGAGCGCCTGCTCGATCTTGCGGGAGTTGCCACCGAGCCCGGCGGCCTCCCAGTTGACCTCACCGGCGTACAGCACGCCGTTGCGGCCGCGGCCGATGTCGATGAACGCCGCTTCCATGCTGGGCAGCACGTTCTGGACGCGCCCGAGGTACACGTTGCCGACCATCGAGGCCGACGCCGACGTGGTCACGAAGTGTTCGACGAGGACACCGTCTTCGAGCACGGCGACCTGCGTCGTCGCGTGCGGTTGCCCGGTGGCGACGCGGTCGCGCACGACCATGACACGGTCGACGGCCTCGCGGCGTGCCAGGAACTCCGATTCCGTGAGGATCGGCGGACGGCGGCGGCCGGCATCGCGGCCGTCGCGGCGACGCTGACGCTTCGCTTCGAGCCGCGTCGAACCGGTGATGCCCTGGACCTCGTCCTTCGAGCGGCTCTTGTTGCGAGGCTCACGCTCGTGCACGACGGTGTTCGGCGGATCGTCCTCGGACGTGGCGTCTCCCGACCCCTCGCCACCGGACTTGCGACGGCGACGACGGCGGCGGCGACGGCTCGAACCGTCGGAGTCACCCTCACCGGTCTCTTCGTCGCCGGACTCCGCTTCCGCCTGCTCGACGTCCGCGGGCTTCTCCTCGGACTCCTTCTTCGGCTTCTCCTCGGGCACCCGGCTCGGTGTCTCCGCGCCCTTCTCCGTGCCCGTGTCTTCGCGGCCCTTGTCCTCGCCCGCGGACTCCTCGGCCTCGGCACCCTCGGTGTCGGTATCGGTGTCCTGTTCGTTCGGCTGCTCGCCCCGGCCGCGGCCGCGGCCGCGACGGCCACGTCGACGACGACGCGGCTGATCGCCGTCGACGTCGGACTCGTCCGATTCGGTGTCGGCGGTTCCGGTGTCCGTGGCCTTCGCGGGCTCGGCGACTTCCTCGCGCGACTCGGCGACGGGCGGCTGCTCGGTGGTGGGTTCGGGCGTCCCGGCGTCCCGGCGACTGCGCCGGCGACGCGGCGGCGTCTCGACCGCCGCGAGGTCGGGCTGCAGGAAGAGCGGGACCTGAGAAACGGCGGGAGTCTCGGCGGGCTCCTCGGCAGCGGGCGCCTCGGCCTGGTAGGCGGCGGTGGTGAACAGGTCGTGCCCGAGGTCGGGTTCGGAAACCGCGGCCTCCTCGGCGACGGGTTCCGGGCTTTCCTGGGCCGGGGCTTCCTCGGCGGGAGCCTCCGGCTGCTCGGCCTCGGCAGCCTTCTCGGCCTCGGCAGCCTTCTCGGCGACCGCTTCCTCGACGTCCGCAACCGGTTCCGGAGCCACCTCGACGACGGCCTCCGCAGCCGGGGCCGCCGCTTCCGGTGCAACCTCGGCGGGCGCCTCGGCAGGAGTGGTCTCCGTAGCGGTGAATCCGGCGTATACCCGCTCGGCGATGTCGCGTTGCAGGCTCGACTGCGCACTGCGCAGTTCCAATCCGAGGGCCGCGGCCTCGGCGAGAACCTGCTTGCTCGTCACGCCCAGCAACTTCGCGAGGGCGTGAACGCGAATCTTCTCCGGAAGAGCGGGAACCGCGCTCCCGGCGGTGGCCGTATCGTTCGGCTCTGAATTTGTGGGCGGCGCTTGATCGGCCACGTAGTCTCCTCAGCCCCCGGGCGCGTCCACTCCCCTGTCTGGGAATGTCACGCGGCCACGCGAGGGCGCAGTATGTGTACTCGCGCCCCAGATGTGAGCGCGAGATTGTCTGGTCTCGCTCCACACAGCGCGTGCAGTGTCCGTTTTCACTGCACACCCATGTAGTGCCTTGCGGATGGCCGTGGTCCGCGGTGCGAGCGCCTGATCATCCAGCGTGCCGATACGCCCAGGTATTTCCTGTTGACGTAGGGGCAGCGATGAAGGGCATCGAGCCGTGGTGTCATCCGGTCGAAGCCACGTGGTGCACAAATTGCGGTCCGACCACCCTCAGTATCCCACACGTGTGCCGCGGTCCGTGCCAGCGGCGCACGTATCGTTCTGGAACATGTTCCGTTCGCGATGGCGCCGCCGGCCCGGAGGGCAGGTCGGTGGATCGAGGGGTGGGTGGAGAGGGTGGGTCAGTTGGCGGCGAGCTGGGGGAACCAGAGGGCGATCTCGCGCTCGGCGGACTCGACCGAGTCGGAGCCGTGGACGAGGTTCTCCTGGGCTTCGAGCCCGAAATCACCGCGAATCGTGCCCGGAACAGCCTTCTCGACCGGGTCGGTGCCGCCGGCGAGCTGCCGGAACGCCGCGATCGCCCGGGGACCTTCGAGGACTGCCGCGACGAGCGGGCCGCCCGTGATGAATTCCAGCAGGCCGGGGTAGAACGGGCGGCCTTCGTGCTCGGCGTAGTGGGCGGCGGCGATGTCGCCGGGAGCGGTGCGCAGCTCGAGCGCGGAGATCGTCAGACCCTTCCGCTCGATACGACCGAGGATTTCTCCTACATATCCGCGGGCAACGGCATCGGGCTTGATCAGTACAAGGGTGCGCTCAGTCACGGCGCACAGCCTAAATGGTCAGCCGCGCTGCCCCGGCAGCAGGCCCCGCTCCATTCGCTGACGCACATTCCGGCGGAAGTAGAGGAGGTAGCCCCACAGGATGGCGAAGACCACCCCGACCGAACCGATCGACACGTGGACGAAGAAACCGAGCAGGAGCCCCACCTGCAACAACAGGTTGTACTTCATCGCCCAGGGGCGGCCCTGCAGGCCGGCCCCGAGGATCATGAGCACCGCGAGCCCCACCAGGTACGTCCCGGACCACCAGGTGAGTCCGCCGCCGACCGTCGCGACGACCGGCAGGGCGAGAAGCACCACGATCGCTTCCAGGATCAGAGATCCCGCGACCACGCCGCGGAAGCCCTTCCACGGGTCCTTGGTCGGCGGGCCGAACTCCGGTTCCGAAGCACGGTGGTCCTGCTCGCTCACGCTGGGTCCTTTCCGAAGAGGGTGCGGGCCGCACCGGCGGTCACCACGGATCCGGTGACCACGACGCCCGCCCCCGATACTGCCTCACCGGGCTCGGCGACCTCCTCGGCCAGTCCGATGGCCGTTTCCAGCGCGTCCGCGAGGGTCGGCGCCACCACGACCCGTTCGTCGCCGAATTTGGCGACCGCGAGATTGGCGAGATCCTCGACGTCCATCGCCCGCGCCGAACCGTTGTGGGTCACCACGAGCTCGTCGAACACCGGTTCCAGCGCCGACAGAATGCCGTCGACGTCCTTGTCCCCCATCACGCTGACGACGCCGACAAGCTTGCGGAAGTCGAATTCGGCGGTCAGCGCGGCGGCGAGCGCACGGGCGCCGTCCGGATTGTGCGCGGCGTCGAGGAAGACGGTCGGTGCGCTGCGCACGCGTTCGAGCCTGCCGGGATTGACGACCGAGGCGAACCCCTCCCGGATCGCGTCCTGGTCGAGCTGCCGTTCCGGGCCTGCACCGAAGAACGCCTCGACCGCCGCGAGTGCGAGGGACGCGTTACGCGCCTGGTGCTCCCCGTGCAGGGGCAGGAAGATGTCGGTGTAGACCCCGCCGAGGCCCTGCAGTTCGAGCTGCTGGCCGCCGACGGCGATCTGCCGGGCGAGCACCGTGAATTCGGAGCCCTCCCGCGCGACCGCGGCATCCACCTCGACGGCACGGCGGAGCAGCACGTCCATCACTTCCGGCGCCTGTTCGGCGAGGATGGCGACCGTGTCGCGGGGCACGAGCGCGTCCTCGCGACCCTTCTTGATGATGCCGGCCTTCTCCTGCGCGATCCCGGCGAGGTCGTCGCCGAGATACTCCGCGTGGTCGAGGCTGATCGGGGTGATCACCGCGATCTGCCCGTCGATGACATTGGTTGCGTCCCAACGCCCGCCGAGGCCCACCTCGACGACGGCCACGTCGACGGGCGCCTCCGCGAACGAGGCGTACGCCATCGCGGTGAGCACCTCGAACTTGCTCATCGCCGGGCCGCCCGCCGCCTGCGACTGCTGGTCGATCATCTGCACGTACGGTTCGATCTCCCGGTACGTGTCGACGTAGCGGCGCGGCGACACCGGGCGTCCGTCGATGCTGATCCGCTCGGTGGCGAGCTGCAGGTGCGGGCTGGTGGTGCGGCCCGTGCGCCGGTGCAGCGCGGTGAGCAGTGCGTCGACCATCCGCGTCACCGACGTCTTGCCGTTGGTGCCGGTGACGTGGATCGCCGGGTACCCGTGCTGCGGTGACCCGAGGATGTCCATCAGGGCCGCGATTCGGCTCAGCGACGGCTCGATCTTCGTCTCGGGCCACCGCTTGTCGAGTTCCGCCTCGACCAGCGTCAACTCCGCGAGGTCGACGGGGCTGACTTCCTCCGGCGTGAAGTCGGGCGAGGTCACGCGCCTTCCAGCTCCTTCAATCGCTTGGTGATGCGTTCGATTTCTTCTGTCGCGATCTGCTGACGCGTCCGGATCTTGTCCTTGACGGCGTCGGGAGCCTTGGCCAGGAACGCCTCGTTGGAGAGCTTCGCGGTGGTTCCGGCGAGTTCCTTCTGCGAGGCCGCGAGGTCCTTCTCCAGCCGCGCCTTCTCGGCGCCGAGGTCGACGTTGCCGGACGTGTCGAGGTCCACCGTGACGGTCGCCTTGCTCAGGCGCACCTCCACCGAGGCCGACGCGGCGAACCCGTCCTCCGGGTCCGTCAGCCGGGCCAGCGACGTAACCGCGGCGAGTTGCGTGTTCAGATCGGCCTCGGCGATCCCGCTGATCCGGGCGGGCACCCGCTGCGACGGCTTGAGACCCTGATCGCTGCGGAACCGGCGCACCTCGGTCACCAGTCGCTGCATGTCCTCGACACGCTGCGCCGCAACCACATCCGCGGCGTCCTCCGCTGCCTGCGGCCACTGCGCCACGACGACGGACTCGCTACCGGTGAGCGCCTTCCACAGGGTCTCCGTGACGAACGGGATGACCGGGTGGAGCAGGCGCAGCAGCGCGTCGAGGACGTTGCCGAGCACTGCCCTCGTGTTCGCGGCGACCGTGTCGTTCTCGGCGAACTGCACCTTGGCCAGCTCGAGGTACCAGTCGCAGACCTCGTCCCACGCGAAGTGGAACAGCGCCTCGCACGCCTTGCTGAACTCGTACCGGTCGAACGCGGTGTCGACGTCGCCGCGCACCTGGTCGAGGCGGTCGAGGATCCACCGGTCCGCGTCGGTCAGTTCGCCGCGGGCGGGCAGCGGCGCGGGTGCGGCCCCGTTCATGAGGGCGAATTTGGTCGCGTTGAACAGCTTGGTCGCGAAGTTCCGGGACGACTGCGCGTGGTCCTCGCCGACGGACAGGTCGCTGCCGGGGTTGGCGCCGCGGGCCAGCGTGAAGCGGAGCGCATCGGCGCCGAAGCGGTCGACCCAGTCGAGGGGGTCGATGCCGTTGCCCCGCGACTTCGACATCTTCTTGCCGAACTGGTCGCGAACGAGGCCGTGCAGGAACACGTCCTGGAACGGCATCTGCGGTCCGGACTTGCCTTCGCTGAACACCCCGTCGCTTCGCTCGCCCCGCCCGGCAATCGCGTCGTCCTCCGACACGTACGTGCCGAACATCATCATCCGCGCCACCCAGAAGAACAGGATGTCGTAACCGGTGACGAGAACACTTGTGGGATAGAACTTCTCGAGCTCGGGCGTCTTCTCGGGCCAGCCCATGGTCGAGAACGGCCACAGCCCGGAGGAGAACCAGGTGTCGAGGACGTCGGGGTCCTGCACCCAGCCCTCGGGCGCGGCCTCGTCCGGTCCGAAGCACGCGACCTCGCCGTCGGGGCCGTACCAGATCGGGATCCGGTGACCCCACCACAGCTGCCGCGAGATGCACCAGTCGTGCATGTCGTCGACCCAGGCGAACCATCGCGGTTCCTGACTCGCCGGGTGAATGACGGTGTCACCGTTGCGGACCGCGTCACCCGCCGCCTTCGCGAGAGACTCGACCTTCACCCACCACTGCAGCGACAGGCGCGGCTCGATGGACTCGCCGGTGCGCTCGGAATGCCCGACGCTGTGCAGGTAGGGCCGCTTCTCGGCGACCACGCGGCCCTGCTCGGCGAGCGCCTCCCGCACCTTGACCCGCGCCTCGAAGCGGTCGAGACCGTCGAATTGCGTTCCCGTGTCGGCGATCTTGCCGGTCTTGTCCATGATGGTCGGCATCGGCAGGTTGTGCCTCAGGCCCATCTCGAAGTCGTTGGGGTCGTGCGCCGGAGTGATCTTGACGGCGCCGGTGCCGAATTCGGGGTCGACGTACTCGTCCGCGATGATCGGGATGTCGCGGCCGGTGAAGGGGTGCTCGAGCGCCGTCCCGATCAGGTGCTTGTAGCGCTCGTCATCGGGATGGACGGCGACGGCGGTGTCGCCGAGCATCGTCTCGACACGGGTGGTGGCGACCACGACGTGCGGTTCGTCGTCGTTCAGGGAGCCGTACCGCAGGGAGACCAGCTCACCCTCGACGTCCTCGAACTTCACCTCGATGTCGGAGATCGCGGTCTGCAGCACGGGCGACCAGTTGACGAGTCGCTCGGCCCGGTAGATCAGACCGTCGTCGTACATGCGCTTGAAGATGGTCTGGACGGCGCGGGAGAGCCCGTCGTCCATGGTGAAGCGGTCGCGGCTCCAGTCGACGCTGTCACCGATGCGGCGCATCTGGCCGCCGATGGTGCCACCGGACTCCCGCTTCCAGTCCCAGACCTTGTCGATGAACAGTTCGCGGCCGAAGTCTTCCTTCGTCTTGCCGTCGACGGCGAGCTGCTTCTCGACCACGGTCTGCGTCGCGATGCCCGCGTGGTCCATGCCCGGCAGCCACAGCACCTCGTAGCCCTGCATCCGCTTGCGTCGGCTCAGCGCGTCCATCAACGTGTGGTCGAGAGCGTGACCCATGTGCAGGCTGCCGGTCACGTTGGGCGGCGGCAGAACGATGGAGTACCCCGGCTTCTCGCTGTGGGGGTCCGCACGGAAGTAACCGGCGTCTACCCAGCCCTGATACAGATCGTCCTCGACGGAACTGGGGTCCCAGCTCTTCGGGAGGGCATCGGCACGGTTCTGGGGATTTTCTGGAGCTGCACTGGTCACCCGTCGAGTCTAATGAACGCGCGGACGACCCACGACGGGGCTACCGTGCGGCCCCGCTACTGGTCGCTGAACAGCGCGCGGTGCACTTCGGTGGCGGTGCGGTGTTCCGGGTCGACGGGACGTAGCGCCTCGCCGGCGTCTTCTCCGCCTGCCTGGGATCCTGCGGTGCTGTGCAGCTCGGAGAAGAGCTGCACGTGGTGGTCGTTCAAGGGATTCCTCCGGTTCGTCTGCCGCATCCGATGCGGCAACCACTCGAGAATGTCGAGTATGCATCGAAACCCCCGCCGATCGGCGGCGACACGGCGACGGCGCGCCGGTGGTAACGAAATGCGCTGACCCGACGACTATCCGGGCGTGCCTGCCGGAACCGGCGGGACACCGACCTCGCTGACCGCAACCCCCGACTGTGGTCAGCGAGGTCGACACATCAGCTGCCGCGCTATTCGCCCCGGCCTCTTTCGGCGTCCCGCTTGGCGAACGCGAGTTGAATCTCCCAGCCTTCGACATTGCCCTCGATAGCGGACGCGCGACGCTCGACGCTCGGGTACAGGGCGGCGAATCCGGACTCGACGACGCGCAGGAGGGTGCCACCGTCCCGCTCGGACAGGAAGAATTCGACCAGGGTGGACGTGCCCTCCCCGAGGGGCCGCGCGGGATCGTCTCCGCCGCGGAACGAGACGTAGTGGGGTGCGTCGGACTTGACGGGAAGAATCGGGAAGCGTCCGTACGGGGGGAACTCCACGACGAAGACGTCGCCTTCGCGTGTGGTGGTGGTCTTGCCGGGATCTCCGTCGCCGATGAACCAGCCGGGTTCACTCACCAGCCGGAACACCCGCTCGATGGGGGCGTCGATCTGGATCTCGCGCTCGATCCTGTCCTGGGACGTATCCGCAACGCTCATGATCATCCTCACCTCTCGACAATGTGCTACCCCACGGTTGCACATCGGCGGTTCCTTGTGCAACCCTTAGATTGCACTCGATCGGAACAATGAGGGAAACGCATCCGGGTGCCCACCCCGACGCCGGACGGTGTGGGACGGGCACCCGGGAAACGTGTCAGCTGAAGTGCGCCAGCAGGGCGTCGCGCTGACGGTCGCCGAGGCCACGGAGGCGGCGGGTGGGCGCGATCTCCAGATTGGCCATGATCTCCTGGGCCTTGACCTTGCCGATCTTCGGCAGGGCCTCCAGGATGGCGCTGACCTTGGTCTTTCCGATGATGTCGTCGACATCAGCCTTGGAAAGGACCTGCTTGAGGGTGATGTCACCGGACTTGAGCTTGTCCTTGAGCTCTGCGCGTGCCTTACGAGCGGCGGCGGCCTTCTCGAGAGCTGCTGCCCGCTGTTCGTCAGTGAGCTGGGGAAGTGCCACGATGTCTCCTTCATTCGGGGTACGTATCGAACACCGTAGCGATTGAACGGCCACTTCACCGCATCCATCGGACGTGTCGCGCATCCTTGTCCGATTCGAAGGTCCCCTGTTCGCGGGTCCCACGGCGCGAAAAATGCCAGGACGCGGGCGCAGCGGTGTGCCATGCTCGACGTGTTCCGATCGGTGCACACGTCGACTCGAGGAAGGAAGTAGCCATGCGCGCACCGCCTGCTGCCCACGCAGTCGCGTTGCGCCCGTCACACCCGGGCAACGCCCCTTCCTTCCCGGCCTGCCGGCAAGGCGAACGCGGGATCATGCCCGCCGCGAAGACCCAGCGCTCCGCCTGACACGCAGAAATCGACGACCGTCGCCCGGCGTGCCTCCACCGCCACGAACCGACGACAGAACCGAGAACACCCGTGAGGTACGTATCCCGTAACCCGCCCTCGACCACCCTCGACGCCTACAACTGGTCACGCGCGGCCGTGCTGGTCCTCAACGTCACATATGAGGCGCTCTGTGAGATTCCCGCGGAACGCGCAGTAGTGCTGATCGGTGTCGGCGCGGCCGAGACGGTCGCCGATCGGGAGCCGCCGTTCCCGATCCGGTCGCAGCACGTCGAGATCAGCCTGCCGCAGACCATCCGTCTGCTGCGGTACGTCTACGTCCAGCACTCCGTGCTGGTGACCGACAGCAGTCGCGCGACGTTCGCGGGTGGCGTGCTGCGCCCCCTGTAACCAGAGGAAGGCCGATCGCACACCGGAGGAGGCAGGGATGCCGCTCCTGTGGGAGCCGAAGGCGCCGCGGCACATCGAAAAGGCGCAACGGCAGATCTGGCGGGATCTCGCGGCGGTGTAGCCGCGAGATCCCCGGGTATTCCGCCTCCACCGACCGAGTTCTCCCGGAAAGGGGAGATATCCCGATGACCGACGTCCTGGACACGACCCTGTCCACACTGCTGCCCGTCTCCGACGATCCCGCCGGATGGGTCGACGCCGCGTGCCGCAACGACCCCGAGCCGGACCGGTGGTTCCCTTTCCCGACAGAGGATTTCGCGTACGCGCGTGACGTGTGCCGGCACTGCGCGCTGCGGATCCGCTGTGAGCTCTTCGCCAGGGCGACCGCTCAGTCCGGGGTGTGGGGCGGCAAGGAGTTCGACCGGGGCCGCGAGAGGCGGGCGTGACTCCGCCCGGCGCGGCCCCTGCCCCCGCCCTACCTGCTGACGCCTACTTGCCCAGGATCTCGGGCAGCGCGACGTCCTCGCCCCGCACGTGCTCCGAGAGGAACGACAGCACCACCTGGTACCAGACCTTCGCGTTCTGCGGGGTGAGGATCCAGTGGTTCTCGTCGGGGAAGTAGAGGAAGCGGTGGTCGGTGACCCCGTCGTCGTCCGCGGGCAACCCCGACTCGGACAGCAGCTCGAACCACAGCCGCAACCCGTCACCGATCGGGACGCGAAAGTCCTTGTCGCCGTGGATGACCAGCATCGGTGTCACGATGTCCGCGACGTACAGGTGCGGTGAGTTCTCCACCGCCATCTCGGGAGTCATCTCCCGCTGCCAGTACCAGGCGGCGTCGGTGGTGGGGCCGAACTGGTCCAGCGCCCACAGGCTCGCGTGGGTGACGATCGCCTTGAACCGGTCGGTGTGCCCGGCGATCCAGTTGGCCATGTATCCGCCGAACGATCCGCCCATCGCCGCGGTGCGCTTCTCGTCGATCTCGGGCAGCGCCACCGCGGCGTCGGTGATCGACATGAGGTCGGTGTACGGCGCCTTGCCCCACTTCCCCCAGCCGCGTTCGACGAACGCCTGCCCGTAGCCGGTGGACAGGGCCGGATCCGGCAGCAGCACGGCGTATCCCCGCGCCACCAGAAGCCACGGGTTCCACCGCCACGACCAGGTGTTCCACGAACCCAGGGGGCCGCCGTGCACCCACAGCGCGAGCGGCACCGGCGCGTGGGCAGAGGCGCCGGTCGGCACCGCGAGCCACGCGCGCACCGCCGCGCCGTCCGCGGCGACCGTCTCGACCTCCGTCAGCGTGCCCGGGAGTTCGGGGAGGTCCGCGGGCGCCTTCAGCAGCGACACGGCGCCGGTGGTGATGTCGATGCGCACCGGGTGCGGCGGCGCCGCGTACGACGCCCGCAGCGCGAACACCGTCGACCCGTCCGGAGCGACCTGCAGGTCGGTGTAGGCGGAGTCGTCGGTCGTGACCGGCGTGGGGTCCGCGCCGTCGCGGAGGAGGAAGATCGGTGCGCGCCCGCGGTCGTCGGCGGTCACGAGGAGACCCGAGCCATCGGACAACCAGGCCACGGACGTGGCCCACCGGTCCCATCCGGGCGCCACGTCCGTGACGGTGCCGGTGTCGAAGCTGTACCGGTGCAGCGTGAATCGCGGCGCGGAGTCGGGTGCCGCATGCGATTCCCGCGTGAACACGACGTGCCGTCCGTCCGGGGAGATCACCGGGTCCGACAGGTCGGCGTCGCCGTCGTCGACGAGGACGGTGCGCGCCCCCGTCTCGGTGTCGACGCGCACCAGGATGTTCCGGATCGACGCCAGCGGGCCGGGAACCGTCCACGACGTCACGACGAACGCGCCGTCGTCGCTCAGCGCGTAGTCCGCCTCCCGCAGCGCCGGACCCGGCATCGGTGTGAGGTCGGTGAGCTGCGGCTCCTGCCCGTTCTCCGCGAGCGCGTCCAGCGGGGCGGACAGCAGGTGGGGCACGTCGGGACCGAGATCGTGGTCCCAGTAGCGGATCGGGTAGCCCGTGTGCAGGATCGCCGAGACCTTCTTCTCCTTGCGCTCGGCGCGCACCCGCTCGTCGTCGGCGGACTCGCCGGATCTCCCCAGAACGCCCGTGGTGACGACGAAACGCGGCGCGCACCGGGCCGCACGCACACCGGTGATGCCGCCGCCGCGTCGCGCGACGATCACGGCCTCGCCGCCCCGCGCGGGCAGGCGCCACAGGTCGTCGGGAAGGTCGTCCTCGTCCTGCGTCGGCCGGGAAGACGTGAAGAGCAGGTCGCCGTCACTGGTGAACGTCGCGTTGGACTCCCCGGTGCGGCCGCGGGTGAGCCTGCGCGCCGCGAACTCGCCGGTGGGATCGATCTCCCACAGCGCGGTGACGTACTTCGTCGACTTCTCGTCGAGCGTCGACTGCGCGACGACGAGCCTTCGCCCGTCCGCCGACAGCGCGAGGCCGCCGACGCGACCGAGCGCGAGATAGTCGTCGAGGTCGTCGAAAGGAGTTCCGGCGTGGAGTTCAGGAATGGCGGTCACGAGTCGTTGGTATCACGAATCGGGCTCACCCCGTCACACATCCGCGTCTCAGGCGAGCAGGGGCGCGACCCGCGGCGGGATCTCGTTCAGTGCGTACGGCAGGCTCAGTACGGTGCTCCACGCCATCGCCTCGGCGGCGTCGTCCTCGAGCGTGATCGTGCGGCCGGCCTTCACCACGTCGAGTTCCTGATAGATCGGCGTCTTGTCGAGTTCCGCGCGCAGCTTGTCGCCGTAGCCGCCGCCCGCGTACCAGACGAGGAGGTCGACGTTCGCCAGCGACAGCTGTTCCGTGCTGATTTCCGCGAAGTTGCCGGTGATCTGTTCCGTCACAGGGGGGTTCACGAAACCGAGTTCGGTGAAGAAGCGGACCTTCGGGTCCTCCGGGCCGTACACACCGAACTGTCCCGGCCCCTTGAGCGCACCGACGAGGACGGTCTTTCCCGCGAACGCCGGGTTGGCGGCCCGGACGTCGGCGAACTGCGTCTCGACGCCGGACACGAGTTCGGCGGCCTTGTCCTTCTTGCCGAGTGCGTCGCCGAGAATCCGCGTCTGGTCCTGCCACGGGACGCCGTAGTCGGCGAACTCCTTGGGCTGCGCGATCGTCGGCGCGATGGCGCTGAGCTTGTCGTACTGGGCCTGGGTGAGGCCGGAGTAGGTGCCGACCACCAGGTCCGGTGCGACCGCGGCGACCTTCTCGAAGTCGATGTTGGTGGACGCCGTGCCGACGATCTCCGGCTTCGCGTCGCCGAGGAGGTCCTGCGCCCACGGCCACACGCCGTAGGGGTAGTCGCCGTACCAGTCGAACGTGCCTGCCAGCGGGCCACCGAGCGCGAGGATCGTGTCCTGGTCGTTGTAGCCGACGCTGACGATGCGCTGCGGGTCCGTCGGCACCTGGGTTTCGCCGTACTTGTGGGCGACGATGGGGCCCGTGGGCTCGTTGCCGCCGCCTTCGCCGTCCGAGCTGCTGCAGGCCGCGGCGAACGCGAGCAGCGCTCCCCCGGTACCCAGGAGGAATCCGCGTCGGCTGACGCCGATCCTCTGTTGTCCCACGTTCATGCGGCGACCCTCTCGTCTACCAGGTTTCCGATCCACTTAGGTAAGGCTTGCCGAGCTTAGCCTAAGGGTTCACGCGGACGGGTTCCCGCCACATCGCCCACAGTGTCGGCCCGCCGTCCGGGATCCGGATCTCACCGGTGACGTCGAAGCCGAACCGCTGGTAGTACGAAATGTTGTCCTTCTTGCTCGACTCCAGGTACGCCGGGATGCCGTCGGCATCACACCGGTCGAGCCGCGACCGCAACAACGCCGTCCCGTAGCCGCCACCCCGCCCCGTGCTCGACGTCCCGATCGTCGCCAGGTACCAGTGCTCGGGGTCCACCGGGTGCGCGTCTTCGACGGTTCCGCTCACCGCGGCCCCGACGCCCAGCCGGGTGCCGAACGCGCGGACCAGCCCCGGCAGACTGAGGAGCGACGACAAAGTCGACTCCTTCCAGCCGCCCGGCGGATCCCACATGGCGGCCCCGCGGATCACACCGTCGCCGTCTTCGGCCAGTTCGGCCCCGCCCCCGGCGAGGTGGTGATGGCCGATCTCCACCGAGAACAGCCTCGGCAGACCACGCCGCCTGCGCTCCGGATCCGGCCACATCCACACCATCACGGGGTCGTCGAAGAACGCGTCGGCGAGGACCCGCGCCAGTTCGGGGATGTCGGATTTGGTCGCGGCCCGCACGCTCACACCCATGCCCAGAGGGTACGGGCCTGCCATCGCTGTGGGCGGGAACGACCGGCCGCCACCCGCGGTTCGTGTCGGGCGGCGGCCGGTCGGACCTTCTAGGTCGGACCTTCTAGACGGTGGCGTCGACCAGGAGTTTCGCGCCGGTGGCCGCCTGGACGTCCTCGACACTGTGGCCGGGTGCGGTCTCGACGAGCCGCAGGCCGTCGGGGGTGACGTCGATGACGGCGAGATCGGTGACGATCTTCTGGACGCAGCGCTTGCCGGTGTACGGCAGCGTGCACTCCTCGAGGATCTTGTGCTCACCCTTCTTGGTGACGTGGTCCATCATCACGATGACCTTGCCTGCGCCGTGGACGAGGTCCATCGCGCCGCCCATGCCCTTGACCATGGCGCCGGGGACCATCCAGTTGGACAGGTCGCCGTGGCTGCTGACCTGCATGGCGCCGAGCACGGCCACGTCGACGCTGCCGCCGCGGATCATCGAGAAGGAGTCGGAGGAGGAGAAGAACGCGCCGCCGGCGACCACGGTGATGGTCTCCTTGCCCGCGTTGATCAGCTCGGGGTCGACCTCGTCCTCGGTCGGGTACGGCCCGACGCCGAGGATGCCGTTCTCCGAGTGCAGGATGACGTCCTTGCCGGCCGGGATGTGGCCGGGGATCAGGGTCGGCATGCCGATGCCGAGGTTGACGTACTGCCCGTCCTCGAGTTCGGCTGCGACCCGGGCCGCCATCTCGTCACGCGTCCAGCTCATGCCCGCACCGTCCTGTTCTCGATTCCCGTTTCCTGCTTGCCGACCTCGACCACACGCTGGACGAAGATGCCGGGGGTGTGCACCTCGGCGGGGTCGATCTCGCCGGGCTCGACGAGGTGTTCGACCTGCGCGATGGTGATGCGACCGGCGCCCGCGGCGTCGGGGTTGAAGTTGCGGGCCGTCTCCCGGTACACGAGGTTGCCGAGCCGGTCGCCCTTCCACGCGTGGACCAGCGCGAAGTCGGTGCGGATGGCGCGTTCGAGAACGAAGGCCTCCCCGTCGAACTCGCGCGTCTCCTTGGGCTTGCTGGCGACCGCGATGCCGCCCTTGCCGTCGTAGCGGATCGGCAGACCGCCGTCGGCGACCTGCGTTCCGACACCGGCGGGGGTGTAGAAGGCGGGGATGCCCGCTCCCCCGGCGCGCATGCGTTCGGCCAGCGTGCCCTGCGGGGTGAGCTCGACCTCCAGCTCTCCGCTGAGGTACTGCCGCGCGAATTCCTTGTTGGCGCCGACGTACGAGCTGATCGTGCGCCGGATCCGGTGCTGCTCGAGGAGCAGACCCAGACCGAAACCGTCGGTGCCGCAGTTGTTGCTGACCGTCTCGAGGTCGGTCGCACCCTGTGCGAGGAGGGCGTCGATGAGGACCGAGGGGATACCGACGAGGCCGAAGCCACCCACTGCGAGGGACGCTCCGTCGGGGACGTCGGCAACGGCCTCGGCCGCCGTTGCGAAGACTTTGTTGACCATGTGACCCAGGCTACCGCAAAATGTTCGAGTAGTGAACACCCATCCACATTGCGAACAAATTGCGCCCCGCCTATTGGCCCCATCACAGAACGCGACTACTATGTGCGAATAGCGGCCGACTGTTCACATCGAGAACGTGAGGATCTTCTTCCATGCTGCATCTGCCAGCCCACTACCAAGCCGGGCACGAAGCCAATGCCCCGCTGCTGTTCCCCGAGTACAAGACGACTCGGCTGCGCAGCCCCAAGAACGACCTGATCCTGATCCCGCAGCGACTCGGCGAGATCACCGGTCCGGTCTTCGGCGACGCCGACGTCACCAAGGGTGAGAACGACATGACCCGCGCCAACGGCGGCGAGGCCCAGGGTCAGCGGATCATCGTCCACGGCCGGGTCCTCGACAGCGCCGGGAAGCCCATCCCCGACACCCTCCTCGAGGTGTGGCAGGCCAACGCCGGCGGCCGCTACCGCCACAAGAACGACTCCTGGCCCGCGCCGCTCGACCCCCACTTCAACGGTGTCGCGCGCTGCCTGACCGACAAGCAGGGCCACTACGAGTTCACGACGATCAAGCCCGGCGCGTACCCGTGGGGCAACCACCACAACGCGTGGCGGCCCGCACACATCCACTTCTCCCTCTTCGGTCAGGCGTTCACCCAGCGCCTGGTCACGCAGATGTACTTCCCGGACGATCCGTTCTTCTTCCAGGACCCGATCTACAACTCGGTGCCCGAAGCGGCGCGCGAGCGGATGATCAGCACGTTCGACTACGACCAGACCCGCGAGAACTGGGCCGTCGGATTCAAGTTCGACATCGTCCTGCGCGGCCAGGACGCCACCCCGTTCGAGGACACGCCGTTCAACAAGACGGAGGGCCACTGATGATCGACACCCAGAACCCGGACGCCCCGCGCTACCCGGTCTTCGCCAAGAGCCAGGACGAGGTGCCGTTCGGCGTCACCCCGTCCCAGACCGTCGGCCCGTACGTCCACATCGGCCTGTTCCCCACGTGGGAGAACAGCGGCGACGCCGTCCCCGAGGATGCTCCCGGACGAATCGACGTGTCCTTCAACGTCATCGACGGCGCCGGTCAGCCCATCGGCGACGCGATGATCGAAACCTGGCAGGCAGATGCCGCGGGGCGGTTCGACAGTCCTGCCGATCCCCGCGGTGCCGCCGAGGCGACTCCCGCCGGATTCCGCAGCCTGGCACGCGTGTTCGCCGACGAGAGCGGCACGATCGTGGTGCACACCGTCAAGCCGGGCACTCTCCCCGCCGAGGACGGCGCAGTCGAGGCCCCGCACATCAACGTCGGGCTCTTCGCCCGCGGCATGCTCGAGCGCCTGTACACGCGCCTCTACTTCCCGGAGGATACGGACGCCCACGCATCGGACCCCGTGCTCGCCGCCGTCCCGGAAGCCGACCGCCCCAAGCTGATCGCGGAGAAGACCGATCGCGGATACCACCTGACGATTCACGTGCAGGACACGGACGGACGGGAAACCCCGTTCTTCGCCCTGTAATCGGCCGCAAACCCAGAAAGGTGTCGCGTGTGAACTCTCCGGAGACCTCCCGGGGTGCCCTGTTCGATCCGACGTTCGGTGCCGGCGAGTTGTCGGCGCTGCTCTCCGACCGGGCGTGGGTCACCGCGATGGTCGAGGTCGAGGGGGCACTGGCCCGGGCGGAGGCGAAGTGCGGCGTCATCCCCGCCGCGTCCGCCGACGCGATCTCCTCCGTGTTCGCGCGAATCGTCGCCGACGGCTCCGTGGACGTCGGGGCCCTCGGCGACGCGGCGGCCGCGGGTGGCAATCCGGTGATCCCGCTGGTGAAACTGCTCCGCAGCGAGGTCGCGGCCACCGAGGCCGGGGTGCCCGGAGGCCACGTGCACAAGGGCGCCACGAGTCAGGACATTCTCGACACGGCCCTGATGCTGCTGTGCCGCCGGTCGGGCGCGCACGTACTGGCGTCCCTCGACGAGGCGGTGCTGTGCGCCGAGGCCCTCTCGCGGGCCCAGCGCGGCACCCCGATCGCCGGCCGCACCCTGGGCCAGCAGGCCTTGCCCACCACGTTCGGCGTCCTCGCCGCCGGGTGGATGACCGCACTGCACAGGGCTTCTCGCGCACTGTTCGACGCACTCGACGGCCTTCCCGTGCAATTGGGCGGCGCGGCCGGAACGTCCGCCGCGCTCTACCCGCACGGCCTCGACGTCGCCGACATCCTCGCCGACGAACTCGGACTCGCACGCCAGGACGTGCCCTGGCACACCGACCGCACCCGCATCGCACTGCTCGCGTCGGCGCTCGGAACGGCCGCGGGCGCGGTGTCGAAGATCGCCACCGACCTCGTGTTCCTGTCGTCCACCGAGGTCGCCGAGGTCAGCGAAGGGTCGCCCGGCGGTTCTTCGGCCATGCCGCACAAACGCAATCCGGTGGCCGCGATCACCGCCCGCGCCGCGGCCCGCCGCACCCCGGGACTCGTCGCGACGATCCTCGGCTCGATGGATCACGAGCAGCAGCGCGCCGCCGGCCCCTGGCATGCCGAGTGGGAAACGCTCACGGACCTGCTGCGCCTCACCGGTGGCGCCGTCGCGCGGATCGCCGACTCGCTCGGCGGACTGAACGTCCACCCCGACGCGATGGCCCGCAACCTCGACATCACCGGCGGCCTGCTCCTCGCGGAACGGGTCACCGGAGCCCTGTCCGCCCACACCGACAACGCGCGGGACCTCGTCACCGCCGCCTGCCGGAGCGGGCACCGACTCGACGAGGATCCGGGGCTCCTCGAATACCTGCCTGCGGACGAGATCCGCGCCCTGCTCGACCCTGCCGGGTACCTCGGCCACGCCCACGACATCGTCGACCGCGCACTGGACACAGTGGCCCGCGGCCGGGAAGGAACGCGATGACAGTCGCACTTGCACACGAAATCTCCGGACCCCGCAGCGGCGCGGCCGACGCCCCCGTCGTCGTCCTGCTCGGATCGCTCGGCTCCAACCGGTCCATGTGGGACCCGCAGATCGCGGCGCTGTCCGACGAATGCCGGGTCGTCGCCGTCGATCAGCGGGGCCACGGCGAGTCGCCCGCACCGGACGGGCCGTACTCCGTCCGCGAACTGTCCGAGGATGTTCTCGCCCTACTCGACGCCCTCGGAGTCGACGCCGCCCACTTCGTCGGACTGTCCATGGGCGGCGCGATCGCCCAGTGGCTCGGCGCGCACACCCCGCGGCGGGTGCTGTCGCTGTCGCTGCTGTGCACCGCCGCGAAGTTCGGCGAACCGCAGGGATGGATCGAACGGGCCGCCGCGTCGCGCGCCGAGGGCCCCGAATCGCTCGCCGATGCCGTCGTCGCACGCTGGTTCAGTGAGGGCCTGGCCAAGCGGGACCCCGAATTCGTCCGGCACTACCGCGACATGATCGCGTCGACGTCGCCCGAGGGATACGCCGCGTGCTGCGACGCCCTCGCCGACTGGGACTTCACCGCCGACCTCGCCCGGATCAGCGCACCGACACTGGTGATCGCGGGCGAGGAGGATCCGTCCACCCCGCCGTCGGTCATGCAGGTCCTCGCGGACGGCATCACCGGCGCCCGGTTCGAGGTGCTCTCCCCCGCCGCCCACGTCGCGAACCTCGAGCAGGCGGGCGCCGTCACGGCGCTGCTGCGCGAACACATCGCCGGCGGCGGATACGCGCGCGGACGACGCGCCGCGCACGCACAGGGCATGACCGTGCGCCGCTCGGTGCTCGGCGACGCCCACGTGGACCGCTCCGTCGCGGGGACCACCGACTTCACGGCACCGTTCCAGGACTTCATCACCCGCACCGCGTGGGGCGACATCTGGTCGCGCCCCGGGCTGGACCACGAACTGCGCCGGCTGCTCACGATCGCCGTCCTCACCGCGGTCGGCAACGAGCACGAACTCGACATGCACATCCGGGCCGCCCTCCGCGCGGGCGTCGACGCCGACACCATCGGCGAAGTGCTCCTCCACACCGCCGTCTACGCGGGAGTGCCCAACAGCAATCTCGGGTTCGCCCTCGGCAAGCAGGCCCTCGCCGACCTGGCCGCCGAGCCGACAGTGGAGGATTCGCAGACATGACAGCCACCGAACCGACGGAGAAGATCCTCCCGTCCCCCGACTACGTGCAATCGCTGGCCCGGGGCCTGGCCGTGATCCGCTGCTTCGATCACCAGAATCAGCGGCGCACGCTCAGCGACGTCGCCCGCGCCACCGACCTGACCCGCGCCACCGCGCGCCGGTTCCTGCTCACCCTCGTCGAACTCGGCTACGTGGCCACGGACGGTTCCGCATTCTGGCTCACCCCGCGGGTCCTCGAACTCGGGTACAGCTACCTGTCGAGCCTGTCACTGCCGGAGGTCGCGCAGCCGCACCTCGAGAAGTTGAGCCACAAGGTCCACGAGTCGTCGTCGGTGTCGATCCTCGACGGCGCCGACATCGTGTACGTCGCCCGCGTGCCCGTCAGCCGGATCATGACGGTGGGCATCACCATCGGCACCCGGCTGCCCGCGTACGCCACCTCGATGGGACGGGTCCTGCTGGCGGGACTGCCCGACGACGAACTCGACGCGTACCTCGAGAAGCTCGACATCCAGCGGCTCACCGAGCGCACGATCACGGCCCGCGACGAGCTGAAGGCCGCGATTCTCGCGGTCCGCGCGGACGGCATCTGTGTTCTCGACCAGGAACTCGAGGCGGGCCTGCGGTCGATGGCCGCACCGATCCGCAACGCCTCCGGGCTCACCGTCGCCGCGGTGAACATCTCCACGCCGGCCGCGCGGTACAGCCTCGAGGATCTGCATTCCGATCTCATCCCGTCGCTGCGGGTCACCGCAACCGACATCGAACAGGACCTCGCCACCGTCAACCGTTGACGGTGGCGAGGAATCTTCACGAAAGGCCTTTCCATGCGTGACGTCGTCATCTGCGAGCCCCTCCGGACGCCGGTCGGGCGGTTCGGCGGAGTGTTCAAGGACATCACTCCCCAGAGCCTCGCCGCCACCGTCATCACGGCGCTCGTCGAACGCACCGGCATCGACGGCAGCCAGATCGACGACGTCATCCTCGGTCAGGCGTCCCCGGGCGGAGAGGCCCCGGCCCTCGGCCGGATCGCCGCCCTCGACGCCGGACTCGGCATCGACGTCCCCGGCATGCAGGTGGATCGCCGCTGCGGATCCGGTCTGCAGGCCGTCATCACCGCCGTGCTGCAGGTGGCGTCCGGCGGCAACGACCTCGTGCTCGCCGGCGGCGCCGAATCCATGAGCCAGGCCGAGTTCTACACCAACCCCAACATCCGCTGGGGCGTCAAGGGCGAAGGGGTGCAACTCGCCGACCGGCTCGCCCGCGCCCGCGTCACCGCCGGCGGCGCGAACTTCCCCGTGCCCGGCGGCATGATCGAGACCGCCGAAAACCTGCGCGCCGAGTTCGACATCAGCCGTGAGGACCAGGACGCGCTCGCCGTGCAGTCGCACCAGCGGGCCGTCGCCGCGCAGGAATCGGGGCGCTTCGCCGAGGAGATCGTCGGAGTGACGGTACCGCAACGCAAGTCGGACCCGCTCGTCGTCGACAAGGACGAGCACCCGCGCGCCGACACCACGGTGGAGTCGCTGTCCAAGCTTCGCGCCATCCGCTCCAAGATCGACTCCGCCTCCACCGTCACCGCCGGCAACGCCAGCGGACAGAACGACGGCGCCGCCGTGTGCATCGTGACGACCGCCGAGAAGGCGAAGGAACTGGGACTGAAGCCCCTCGCCCGGATGGCGTCGTGGGCCGTGGCCGGGGTCCCGCCGCGCACCATGGGCATCGGCCCGGTGCCCGCCACGGAGAAGGCGCTCGGTCAGCTCGGACTGTCACTGTCCGACCTGGGTGTCATCGAACTGAACGAGGCCTTCGCCGCGCAGACCCTCGCCGTCCTCCGCAGCTGGGACCTCGACCCCACCGACGAACGCCTCAACCCCAACGGGTCCGGCATCTCGCTCGGGCACCCCGTCGGAGCCACCGGCGGTCGCATCCTCGCCACCCTCCTGCGGGAGATGGACCGTCGCGAATCCCGCTACGGGCTCGAGACGATGTGCATCGGCGGCGGTCAGGGACTGGCCGCGGTGTTCGAGCGGGTCTGATCCAGCGGCTTTCAGCGCACGCACATCGGCGAGCAGGCTCCGGGCCTGCTCGCCGATGTGCGTCCGGGGCCGGTCACAACCGGTGCAACTCCACGTCGCCGAGTTCCCCGTCGCGCACGGTGGCGGTCAGGTACGTGCAGTGCGGCTGACGCCGCCGATCGGTCGGCGATCCCGGGTTCAGCAGTCGCAGACCGGTTTCCGTGGTGGTGTCCCAGGGAATGTGGCTGTGCCCGAAGACCAGGACGTCGGTGTCCGGGAAGGCGGCCGACATCCGTTTCTCCCTGCCAGCGGCGGCCCCGGTCTCGTGCACGACGGTGATGCGCACACCGTCCAGGGTCACGTCGGCTCGCTCCGGCATCAGGGCCCGCAGGTCGTCGCCGTCGTTGTTGCCCCAGCACGCCACGAGTCGCGCCGAGCGTGAGCGCAGCGCCTCGAACGTGGGGAGATCGACCCAGTCGCCGGCGTGGATCACCACGTCGGCGCGGTCGACCTCGTCCCACACCCGGGCGGGCAGGTCTCGCGCCCGTTTCGGGACATGAGTGTCGGCGAGCAGCAATAACCTCACCGTGACAGTCTGCGCCGCCGTGTGGCAGACGCGGGCCTTACGCGCCCGCGAGCGCGGCGGCGTCCTCCGCTTCCAACAGCAGACCCATGTACTCACACATCCGCTGGGCGTCCGGTTCGAGGCCGGTGAAGATCCGGAAGGAGTCGACGGCCTGACCGATGGTCATGCCGATTCCGCTCAGCGTCCGGGCGCCGATTTCACGGGCGCGGCGGAGGAGTTCGGTCTCGGCCGGACGGTAGACGACATCCGCGACCCACAGGTCGGGGCGCAGCAGTGCGGCGTCGAGTGCCATGCCGGGGTGTGCCGCCATGCCGATCGGCGTCGCGTGGATGAGACCCTGGGCCGCACCGACCGCGGCGGGAACGGCGGCGAGGTCGCCTGCCTGGATCTCCCGGTCCGGGAACAGTTCGGCGAGCGAGTCGCGCAGAGCCGTCGAGCGCGTGGCGTCGGCGTCGATGATCGTGAAGTGTCCGACGCCCCGGGTGAGGGCTGCGTAGGCGACGGCCGCTCCGGCCCCGCCCGCCCCGAGTTGCACGACGCGGTTCATCGGCGCGCCTTCGAGGCCCTCGTCCATGTTGCGCGCAAATCCGGACCAGTCGGTGTTGTGGCCGATCAGGCGCCCGCCGTCGATGTGGACCGTGTTGACCGCGCCGAGTTTGCGGGCGTCGTCGGACAGGTCGTCGAGCAGCGGAATGATCGCCTGCTTGCAGGGATGCGTGATGTTGAGCCCGTTGAATCCGAGGAGCTTGGCGGCGCCGAGGAGCCGCGGCAGTCCCTCGACACCCATGCCCAGCGTGTCGAGGTCGAGGATCCGGTAGACGTACCCGAGACCCTGCGCGCGACCCTCTGCCTCGTGCAGCGGCGGGGTCAGCGATTTCGAGATCCCGGTGCCGATCAGACCGCACAGGTAGGACGGGCGGGCGGTGGGGGCATCGAGGTCACGAGAGGTCATGGGGATCACTTCCGGGAGAGGGCGAGAACTAATTAACTATCTAGTGAGTTATGTCACGGTAGCATACCTCCATACCGCGCGGAAGACAGCACAGGCAGGAGTTCCAGGAATGACACGAAGCGAGACCACGGGCGCCATCCCCGAGAAGCAGGCGGCCAAGCGCACGCGCAATCCCGAGAAGACCCGGGAGAACATCCTGCGGGTGGCGATGACGGAGTTCGCCGACAAGGGCCTGACCGGGGCCCGCATCGACGAGATCGCGGCGAAGACCGCCACCACGAAACGGATGCTCTACTACTACTTCGGCGACAAGGACGGCCTGTACCGGGCGGTCCTGCAGCGCGCCTACGAGGAGATTCGCTACGAGGAGTCCCAACTCGACGTCGACCACCTCGAGCCGGCCGAGGCGATCCGGGCACTCGCCGAGCTGACGTTCGACCATCACGAGGCGCACCCCGATTTCATCCGCCTCGTCGCGATCGAGAACACCAATCGCGGCGTCAACCTCGTCCAGGCCGAGGGCCTCCCCGAGACGCAGGCGCCGGCGATCCGCACGCTCGATCGGATCCTCCAGCGGGGGCAGGACGCGGGCATCTTCCGCACCGACACGACGGCGCTCGACATCCACATGCTCATCAGCTCGTACTGCGTCTTCCGGGTGGCGAATCGGTACACGTTCAAGGCGCTGTTCGACTGGGATCTCACCGGCGCGGAGAACCGCCCCCACCTGCGCGCAATGATCGGCGACGTCGTCCTGGCCTACCTGCAGCAGCCGGGAAAAGTATGAACTAACTATTTCGACCATTATTGACTCGAGGCTGTGACCTGGGTTACCTTGCTTATACGACCTACGAACACCTGCTCGTTCGAGCCGCCAGTGTTCACATTCCTCGCTCCCCAGGAGTATCGATGACCATCGACTACGGCACCGGCGTCTCCGGTCGAAATGGTGACGGCAAAGGCCGCTCCTCCGTCGACCCCAACGCTGATCCCACCAACGCGAAGAAGGCCGCGAAGGCCGCCTTCTTCGGCAGCCTGCTCGAGTACTACGACTTCTACATCTTCGCCTCGGCTGCCGCGCTGGTGTTCCCGCACGTGTTCTTCGAGGGATCGAAGAACCCGCTGCTGCTGTCGCTGGCCACGTTCGGCATCTCCTACGTCGCACGCCCCATCGGTGCCGTGTTCGTCGGACACTTCGGCGACCGGGCCGGGCGCAAGAAGGTGATGATGTTCTGCCTGGTGCTCATGGGCGTCGTCACGTTCCTGATCGGCTGCCTCCCGTCGTCCGAGCAGGCCGGGATGGTCGGCCCGGTGCTGCTGGTGCTCCTGCGCATCTGCCAGGGCGTCTCCGCGGCCGGCGAACAGTCGGGTGCGGGCTCACTCACCCTCGAGCACTCCCCCGCTCACCGTCGCGGCTTCTTCTGCAGCTGGACGCTCACCGGCACCCAGGCCGGCTTCATCGTCGCGAGTCTCGCGTTCATCCCCGTCGCCGCACTGCCCGACGAGACCCTCTACAGCTGGGGCTGGCGCGTCCCGTTCTGGTGCAGCCTGCTCGTCCTCGTCGTCGCCTACATCGTGCGTCGCAAGCTCGAAGAGCCCGAGATCTTCATCGCCAACAAGGAGGCGCTGGACGAGGCGCCCGCCCCGCTGCCCGTCGTCGACCTCTTCCGCACGCACTGGCGCGACGTTCTGCGCGTCGTCTTCTGCGCCTTCATCGCCGTCGTCAGCACCGTGTTCTCCGTGTTCGGCCTCGCATACGCCACCACCCCGGAGATCGGGATGAGCCGCACCACCATGCTGTGGGTCGCGATCGCCGCCAACACGGTGGCCCTCGTCTCGCAGCCGCTGTTCGGCATCCTGTCCGACCGCATCGGCCGCAAGCCTGTGTTCATCGGCGGCGCAATCGGTTCGGCCGCCGGAATCTTCCTGTACTTCGCCGCGATCGGCACCGGCAACGTCACGATGATCTTCCTGGCGGGCATCCTGCTGATGGGTGGCGTCTACGCCGGGACCAACGCCATCTGGCCCGCGTTCTACGCCGAGATGTTCTCCTCACGGGTTCGCTACTCCGGCATGGCGATCGGCACTCAGCTCGGTTTCGCTCTGGCCGGTTTCGCACCGACCATCGCCCAGGCCCTCCGCGGCGGCGACCCCAAGAACTGGGTGCCGGTGGCGATCTTCACCGCCGTCTGCGCACTCATCGCCGCGGCGTCCGCCTCCACCGCCAAGGAGAACTCCCGCACCCCGCTGCTCGACCTCGACAAGGAGGACGTCGCGCTCACGAAGACCAAAGCGAACGCGAAGGTCTGATCCACTCGGAAACGAACGATGCGCCCGGCACGTGTGCCGGGCGCATCGTCGTGTCGGTTCCTAGCGCCGGAGTTCGTGGGTGAGTGCTTCGAGTTCGTCGCCGCCGGCCATCTGCTGGGTGAGTTCTTCGAGGCTGATCTCGTCGAAGGTGCAGTCCAGTTTCTGCCGGCCGCGGTTGAGGAGCACGAAGTGGTCACCGACCATGTAGGCGTGGTGCGGGTTGTGGGTGATGAACACGACCCCGAAGCCCTGTTCCTTGGCGGCGGAGATGTAGCGCAGCACCATCCCGGACTGTTTGACACCGAGGGCGGCGGTGGGCTCGTCGAGGATCAGGACGCGGGCGCCGAAGAAGATCGCCCGGGCGATCGCCACGCACTGGCGCTGACCGCCGGAGAGCGAGCCGATGGGGGCGTCGACGTCGGGCAGCTCGATGCCCATCTTCGACAACTCGGACATCGTGGTGGCACGCATACCGTTCGCGTCGAGGGTCTTGAGCGGTCCCTTCCGCAGTTCCTGGCCGAGGAAGAAGTTGCGCCACACCGGCATCAGCGATACCACCGCCAGGTCCTGGTACACGGTGGCGATGCCCTTGGACAGGGCCTCCTTCGGGGAGCCGAACGTGAGGGCTTCACCGTCGACGAGCAGCTCACCCTCGCTCTGCTGGTGCAGCCCGGCCATGATCTTGATCAGGGTGGACTTGCCGGCCCCGTTGTCGCCGAGCACACCGGTGACCTCCCCGGCCTTCACGCGCAGGTTGATGTCCTGCAGGGCGATGATGTTGCCGTACTGCTTGCCGACGTGTTTCAGTTCGATCAGCGGGATCTTGTCGCCACCACCGGGTTCGGTATCGACGGGCATCTGTTCGATGGTACTCATACGGGTCACCTCTTGGCGGCGTAGTTGCGGAAGGCATTGTTGGCGATGACCGCGAACAGCAGCATCGCGCCGAGGAAGAACTTGAACCAGTCCGGGTTCCAGCCGGCGTAGACGATGCCCTGGTTCGTCATACCGAAGATGAACGCGCCGATCGCGGCGCCGATCGCGGTGCCGTACCCGCCGGTGAGCAGGCAGCCACCGATCACCGCGGCGATGATGTAGAGGAACTCGTTGCCGATGCCCTGCCCGGACTGGACGGTGTTGAACGAGAACAGCAGGTGCATGCCGACGAACCAGGCGGCGAACCCGACGGTCATGAACAACCCGATCTTGACCCTGGTGACCGGGACGCCGATGGCGCGGGCGGAGTCCTGGTTGCCGCCGACGGCGAAGATCCAGTTCCCGATCCGGGTCTTGAACAGCACCCAGGTGGCGATCGCGGTGAACAGCAGCCACCACAGCACGGTGATCCGCACCGACACCCCGCCGACGACGAACGAGGACGCGAACACCTTCTTCGCCGAGTCGAACCCGGCCATGTCCGAGACGCTGGGGGTGGCGACCTGCCCGGTGACGAGTTTGGTGACGGCCAGGTTGATGCCGGTGAGCATCAGAAACGAGCTCAGGGTGATCAGGAAGCTGGGGATCTTCGTCTTCATCACCAGGTAGCCGTTGAAGAACCCGACCGCGAGCGAGACCACCAGGGCGAGGGCGGCGCCGGCCCACAGGTTCAGGTGCAGGTTGTAGGCGATCATCGACGCCGCCAGCGAGCTGGTGGTGACCGCGACGCCGGCGGAGAGGTCGAACTCCCCGCCGATCATCAACAGCGCCACCGCGCACGCCATGATCCCGATCGTGGAGGAGGCGTAGAGCACCGTGGCCAGCGCCTCGGGACTGCGGAACGGGGGTGCGACGACCATGAAGAAGACGAAGATCGCGATCGCACCGAACAGGGACCCGATCTCGGGGCGGACCAGCAGCCGTTGCAGGCGTTTTTGTTCCTTCACCCGTTCGTCGTGGACGACCTTGTGACTGGCAAGGTCCAGATCTTGCTGTGTGGACATGATTTCCTCTCCGCGCCGGTGGATCTCAGCGTTGTGCGGTGCCGGCCGGTCCTGCGACCGGGTCGATGGTGACGGTGATTGTGTGTGCGAGAGATGGACCCACCGGGGTCCGGATCGTGTGTCCTGTCATGTGAATCGACCGCCGGTCAGCGGGTGCCGGCCTTGGCGTACTCGGCGACCTTGTCGATGTTGGTCTTGTCGATGAACGACGGCCCGGTCAGTGTCGGCCCGCCGCCGCCGATGACGTTGCCGTTGTTCAGGTAGAGCCACAGCGAATCGATCGCCAGGTAGCCCTGCAGGTACGGCTGCTGGTCGATGGCCCACTGCACGCTGCCGTCGGAGATGGCGTCGACGAGCGCGGCGTTGGTGTCGAACGTGAAGACCTTGGCGGGGCTGCCCGCGTTACCGACGGACTGGACGGCGGTGAGGGCGATCGGCGCGCCGAGCGCGAGCACGCCGTCGATGGACGGGTCCTGCTGGAGCTTGGCGGCGATCGTCGAGTTCACCGACGGCATGTCCTCGCCGTTGACGTTGAGCGTCTCGAACGTGCCGCGGAACGTCTGCTTGGCACCGGCGCAACGGGATTCGAGCTGAATCTGGCCCTGCTGCTGAATGACGCAGACGACGTGCTTGGCGCCGTCGTCGTTCAGCCGGTTGCCCGCAGCCTGGCCGGCGATGGTCTCGTCCTGCCCGAAGTACTGCGTGACGCCCATGTCCTTCCAAGCGCCGTATCCGGCGTTGAACGCGGAAATCGGGATACCCGCGTCCTGCGCGCTCTTGACGGCGGGCGCCATCGCTTCGGGGGTGGCGAGGGTGAGTGCGAGGCCGTCGACCTTGGAGTCGATCGCCGTCTGCACGAGGTTGGCCTGGTTGGGGGCCTGAGGATCGGAGGAGTACTTCAGTTCGACGTTGTCCTTGTCGGCGGCATCCTGCGCACCGGTGCGGATCAGGTCCCAGAACGTGTCACCCGGCGCCGCGTGGGTGACCATCGCGATCGTGATGCGCGGGGTGTCGGCGCTGCCCGCGCCGATCCCGGAGCCGCTGCTGTCCGGCTTGCCGCCGGTGCTCGAGCACGCCGCGAGGCTCATCACCAGGGCACTCGCGCAGGCCAGCACTGCCACGCGACGCCGATTGGGGAAGTTCATCTGTTTTTCCTCTCGGGGGGACGAACGGCTCGTTGACGTCTTGGCCGTGTGCCTTAGATGTAATACGCGTCACACCAGAAAGTCAATAGTTTGTCTGGACATTAGGACCACATATCAAATGCGCGGGCGCACGTGTCACCGCTGTGGGCCCGGAAATCGAGCGGAAATGCCGAAATAAGGGGACGCGCTCAGCGCGTGACCGATGCACCGGCGTCGCGCGGCAGACGCAGCGTGTCGACCACCGTGCCGAGCATCAGCACACCCAAAAGGACGAAGGTCCAAGAATATTCGGAACCGAACCCGTGCTCGGACGACGTCGCCAGCGGCGTGAACGCGGTGAGCGCGAGAGCCGCGAGTGCGATCCCGAGGCCGGCTGCCAGTTCCTGCACCGCGGCATTCAGAGTGTTCGCGTGCGTGAGGTCGGCGCGATCGACGTCGGAGAACGCGAGACTGTTGTATGCGGTGAATCCGACCGAACGCAGGGCTCCGCTCACGAAGAGGACCGCCGCGATGACGGGCATCGGGGTCGACGAACTCAGTGCGGCGAGCAACCCGAAGCAGCCCACCGACAGCAGCGCGTTCACCAGCAGGATCGGCCTGATACCGAAGCGCCGCATCAGCGGCGTCGTGAAGGGTTTGATCGCGATGTTGCCTGCGAACAGCGCGGCGACGAGTAAACCCGCGAGAAACGGCGTCCAGCCGAAGCCGAGTTGGAACTGCAGTGGCAGCAGGAAGGGCACGGCCGTCACGATCAGGCGGTAGAGCGAACCTCCGGTGACGGTGGCGCGCAGCGTCCGGACGCGCAGCACGCGGACGTCGACGAGTGGGTGCGGTGTGCGGACGAGATGGACCGCGGACGCGACCAGCAGGACGACCGCGACCACTCCCCCGAGCGCGACCCGGCGCCAGTCCGTGCCCGTCACGCGGATACTTTCCAGGGCGATCAGCGCCGCCGCGATCCCCGTTCCGACCCCGAGCAGGCCCCGCCAGTCCAGCCTCCTCGCCGACCGCGAGCCGGCCCCGTGAACCAGCCTCAGCGACAGCAGGATTCCGAGGACCCCGATGGGAATGTTGATGACGAAGATCCACCGCCACGAGCCCACCGTGGCGATCGCGCCGCCGAGCAGGGGCGCGATGACGGGCGCGGCGAGCGCGGGCCACGTCAGCAGGGCTATCGCGCGGACGAGATCGCCCTTCGTGCTCGACCGCAGCACCGCGAGCCGTCCGACCGGCACCATCATGGCGCCGCCGACTCCCTGCAGCACCCGCATCGCGACGAGCATCGGCAACGACACACTCGCGGCGCACCCGATGGACGCCAGGGTGAACACGGCGATGGCGGCCACGAACACCCGGCGGGTCCCGAACCGGTCGGCCACCCACCCGCTCGCCGGGATGAGGACCGCGACCGTGACGAGGTAGGCGGAGATCGCGATGTTGACGTCGACGGGGTCGACGCCGAAGGAGTCGGCGATCAGCGGGACGGCGGGGGCGATGATGGTGGCGTCGAGAATCTCCATGAAGAGGGCGCCCGCCACCAGCAGGGCCATTCCCCGGGGGAACGACGTCGCGCGCCCCGTCCTAACGATCGACAACGGTGGTGTCGAAGTAGTACCGCGACGCCCGGTAGCAGTGGCTGCCGAACTCGACGGCGCTTCCCGAGTCGTCGAACGCGGTCCGGTTCATCGTGAGCAGCGGCGCCCCGGTCTTCTCGTCGAGGAGTGACGCCTCCGCCTTGCTCGCCGCTTTCGCGCCGATGCGTTGCCGTGCGAGGCGAATGTGCACGCCGCGGGCGCGGAGTGCGTGGTAGAGGCCGTGCGCCTCGAGTTCGTCGGGGTCCGGCGCGAGATCCACCGGGATGTGGTTGGTCATCAGCGCGAGTGGTTCGCCGTTGGTGCTGCGGAGGCGCCGGATGGACGCGACCTCGCTGCCGGGTTGCAGGTTGAGTTCGGCGGCCACGTCCTCGGCAGGCACGGCGACCTGGTAGTCGAGGAGCTTGGTGGTCGGGCTCTGCCCTGCGCGGGCGAGGTCGTCGAAGAGACTGGTGAGCTCGACCGGCCGGTGCACGGCGCTCTGCACGACTTGCGTGCCGACACCGCGTTTGCGGACGAGCAATCCCTTGTCGACGAGTTCCTGGATGGCGCGGCGCGTGGTCGGGCGCGACAGGTTCAGTCGTTTGGCGAGCGCCAGTTCGTTCTCGAAGCGGTCGCCGGGCGCGAGTTCCCCGCCGATGATCGCGTTCTCGATCGTCTGCGCGAGCTGGAAATACAGCGGAACCGGGCTCGATCTGTCGAGCTCGACTGCGAGTGGTGCACCCACGGACAACTCCGATCCTCGTGCGCGTGGCGACGTCCGCCGCCGCCGATCTTTCCGGCAGTGTATGCGAACACTAACACCAGATTGACTTCAAGTAATAATGTCAGGACAAAGTCTTGACAGGAGCCGGTGATGTGGAGCACAGTTTCAACCAGACCTCGGCGCCCTGCGCAGACCACCCACAACGACCTATTCGGGAGTCAGCCTTGACCACCAACCAGACGCAACCCAACCGGAACGGATTGGACGTCCTCGCCATCGGGCGCTGCGGTGTGGACATCTACCCATTGCAGACCGGCGTCGGACTCGAGCACGTCGAGACGTTCGGCAAGTTCCTCGGCGGAAGCGCCGCCAACGTCGCCGTCGCCGCCGCCCGCCTCGGCTGCCGCAGCGCTCTCATCTCGGGCGTCGGCAACGATCCGTTCGGACGCTACGTCCGCACCGCACTCACCGATCTCGGCGTCGACAACCGGTACGTCGGCATCGACACCGACCACCCGACCCCCGTCACGTTCTGCGAGATCTTCCCGCCGGACGACTTCCCGCTGTACTTCTACCGCAAGCCGGTCGCCCCGGACCTGCAGGTGAAGCCCGCAGACCTCGACCTCGACGCGGTCCGCGACGCGAAGCTGTACTGGTCGACCGTCACCGGACTGTCCGAAGAGCCCAGCCGCAGCGCACATTTCGCCGCATGGGAAGCTCGCGGACGTCGCAGCCACACCGTTCTCGACCTCGACTACCGCCCGATGTTCTGGTCCTCCCCCGCCGACGCCACCGCGCAGGTGCAGCGTGCCCTCCAGCACGTCACCGTCGCGGTCGGCAACCGCGAGGAGTGCGAGATCGCGGTCGGCGAGACCAACGCCCACAAGGCCGCCGATGCGCTGCTCGACCTCGGCGTCGAACTGGCCATCGTCAAGCAGGGCCCCAAGGGTGTGCTCGGCAAGACCCGCACGCAGTCCATCACGGTGCCGCCCAACGAGGTCGACGTCGTCAACGGCCTGGGCGCCGGCGACAGCTTCGGCGGGTCGCTGTGCCACGGCCTGCTCGCCGGGTGGCCGCTCGAGAAGATCCTGCGCTACGCCAACGCCGCGGGGGCGATCGTCGCTTCCCGGCTCGAATGCTCCACCGCGATGCCGACGGCCGACGAGGTCCGTGAGCTCGCCGAATCCACCGCTTCGGAGGCTGTCAATGTCTGAAACTCTCGCTCACCGCGCAGTCTGCGCGTCCTACGCCGACGTCACCGAGGTACGCGCCAGTGATCCGGCCGCCATCGACCGTGCCTGGGCGACCCGCATCGCCCGGCCCACGGTGCGCGGCAACGGCCGGCTCATGATCGTCGCCGCCGACCACCCCGCCCGCGGCGCGCTGTCGGTCGGCGACCGCCCGACCGCGATGAACAGTCGCACCGACCTCCTCGACCGCCTCCGCACCGCGCTGCGCAATCCCGGCGTGGACGGCGTGCTCGCCACCGCCGACATCCTCGACGATCTGGTGCTGCTCGGCGCGCTGGACGACAAGGTGGTCATCTCGTCGATGAACCGCGGTGGCCTGGCAGGCGCCAGCTTCGAACTCGACGACCGGATGACCGGCTACAGCGCGGCGGGCACCGCGAAGGCCGGCATGAACGGCGGAAAGATGCTGTGCCGCATCGACCTCGACGATCCGGGCACCCTCTCCACCCTCACCGCCTGCGCGGAGGCCGTCGATTCGCTGGCCGCGGCCGGGCTGATGGCGATGGTGGAACCGTTCCTGTCGCGGCGTGTCGACGGCAAGGTCAAGAACGACCTCAGCGCCGACGCCGTGATCAAGTCCATCCACATCAGCCAGGGACTGGGCTCCACGTCCGCCTACACCTGGATGAAGCTTCCGGTGGTCGACGAGATGGAACGCGTCATGGACGCGACGACGCTCCCCACGCTGCTGCTCGGCGGAGACCCGCAGACGGCCCCCGAGGAGACGTTCGCGAGCTGGGCGAAGGCCCTCGCACTGCCATCGGTCCGCGGCCTGATCGTCGGACGCACCCTGCTGTACCCGCGGGACGAGGACGTCGCCGCCGCGGTCGACACCGCCGTATCCCTCGTTCACTGACGCACGCCGGAGAGGCCCACGATGAACAGCAAGTACTACGTTCCGGTCGGTTCCGCGGCCACCGGGCCGTTCGACCTCGAGGTCACCCCCGAGTCGGCGGGCTGGACGGAATCGAGCCTCCGGGTGCTCACCCTGGCACCCGGCGGGTCGGCCGAACTCACCACCGGCGACGACGAGATCATCGTCGTGCCGCTGGCCGGGTCGGCGTCGGTGTCGAGTGAGGGCACCGAGTTCGCGCTCACCGGGCGCCGGTCCGTGTTCGACGGGCCGAGCGACTTCGCCTACGTGGGACGGGCCTCCGCCTACACGGTGGCGAGCGCGACCGGTGGCCGTTTCGCACTGTGCGGCGCCCGCGCCCGGCAGAAGTTCCCGTTCCGGTACGTTCCGGCCGCGGACGTGTCCGTCGAACTGCGCGGCGCGGGCAACTGCAGCCGGCAGGTGCACAACTTCGGCACCGCCGACCGATTCGAGGCCGACTCGATCATCGCGTGCGAGGTCGTCACGCCCGGCGGCAACTGGTCGTCGTACCCGAGCCACAAGCACGACGAAAACAGCGACGTCGAATCCCAGCTCGAGGAGATCTACTACTTCGAGATCGCCGAAGCCGGCGACACCGCAGTGGATTTCGGCGGCACCGGATTCGGCTACCATCGTGTGTACGGCACTCCCGAGCGGCCCATCGAGGTGCTCGAGGAAGTGCGATCCGGCGACGTGGTCCTCGTCCCGCACGGCTACCACGGACCGTCGATCGCCGCCCCCGGACATCACATGTACTACCTGAACGTGATGGCCGGGCCGGGCGAAGAACGTTCCTGGAACATCTGCGACGACCCGGCCCACACCTGGCTGCGCGGCAGCTGGGAACACCAGACCGTCGATCCCCGCCTCCCCCTCCACGCACCGTCCGAAGGAGCATGACCGTGGTGTCCACCGCGCCGATGTCGGCGAGCAAGAACCCCAACGCCGAGGGCACCGTCCACCTCACGGTGGCTCAGGCGACCATCCGATTCCTCGCCGGCCAGTACGTCGAGCGGGACGGCGAACGCACCAAGTTCTTCGCAGGCTGCTTCGGCATCTTCGGTCACGGCAACGTCGCCGGTCTCGGTCAGGCGCTGCTGCAGGCCGAGATCGACGCCGTCGAGGCCGGCACCGAACCGGAACTGCCGTACGTCCTCGGCCGTAACGAGCAGGCGATGGTGCACAGCGCGGTCGCGTACGCACGCCAGAAGGATCGCCTGCAGACCTGGGCCGTGTCGGCCAGCGTCGGCCCCGGCTCGACCAACATGCTGACCGGTGCGGCGCTCGCCACCATCAACCGGCTGCCCGTCCTGCTGCTGCCCGCCGACACGTTCGCCACCCGCGCGAGCGCACCGGTGCTGCAGGAACTCGAACTGCCGTCGAGTGGGGACGTCACCGTCAACGACGCGTTCAAGCCGCTGTCGCGCTACTTCGACCGCGTCTGGCGGCCCGAGCAGTTGCCGTCGGCGCTGCTCGGCGCGATGCGCGTGCTGACCGACCCTGTCGAGACGGGCGCGGCCACCGTCGCCATCCCGCAGGACGTGCAGGCGGAGGCGTTCGACTGGCCCGAGTCGATGTTCGCCGAGCGCACGTGGCACGTCGCCCGGCCGCTCCCCGAGAAGTCGGCGATCGCGCGGGCCGCGGACGTCATCCGGTCGGCGAAGAAGCCGCTGATCGTCGCGGGCGGTGGCCTCATCTACTCCGGCGCCACCGAGGCGCTGGCCTCGTTCGTCGAGTCGACCGGCATTCCGGTCGGCCAGAGTCAGGCCGGCAAGGGTTCGCTGCCGTACGACCACCCGCAGTCGGTCGGGGCGATCGGCTCGACGGGCACGACCGCGGCCAACGCTCTCGCCACCGAGGCCGACGTGATCATCGGCATCGGCACGCGCTACAGCGACTTCACCACGGCGTCGCGCACCGCGTTCAACAACCCCGACGTGCGGTTCGTCAACATCAACGTGGCGTCGATCGACTCGGTGAAGCAGGGTGGCGTCAGCGTCGTCGCGGATGCCCGCGAGGCACTCGAGGCGCTCACCGCGGCACTCGGCGACTACCGGGTTTCCGACGAGTACCGTCTGCGCACAGCCGAACTCGCAGAACACTGGGAGTCCACGGTCGACGCGGTCTACAAGATCGACGACGACTCGCTCGGCCTCAACCAGAACCAGGTCATCGGCCTCGCCAACACGCTGTCCGATCCTCGCGACGTCGTCGTGTGCGCCGCCGGCTCCATGCCCGGCGACCTGCACAAGCTGTGGCGCACCCGCGACTCGAAGGGTTACCACGTCGAGTACGGATTCTCCTGCATGGGCTACGAGGTCGCCGGTGGTATCGGCGCCAAGATGGCATGCCCCGACCGCGACGTGTTCATCATGGTCGGCGACGGCTCCTACCTGATGATGGCCACCGAACTCGTCACGGCCGTGCAGGAGAACGTCAAGGTCATCGTGGTCCTCGTGCAGAATCACGGCTTCGCGTCCATCGGATCGCTGTCGGAATCACTGGGCTCCCAGCGTTTCGGCACCGACTACCGCTACCGGGGTGACAACGGCCGGCTCGACGGCGACATCCTGCCCGTCGATCTGGCGGCCAACGCGGCGAGCCTCGGCGCCGACGTGATCCGCGCGAACACGGCCGCCGAGTTCGCCGACGCCGTCAAGGTAGCGAAGGCGAGCGACAAGACCACCGTCATCCACGTCGAGACGGACCCCCGGATCGCCGCCCCGGACAGCGAATCCTGGTGGGACGTCCCGGTCAGCTCGACCAGCACCCTCGAGTCCACGCAGAACGCGTACGAGACGTACGCGCAGTGGAAGAAGATCCAGCGTCCGTTCCTCCGCCCGTCCGGCAACTGACCCGCCCCCAGCAGAACTTTCGAAAGGATTTCCCGATGAGCGTCATTCGCGTCGGATCGGCCCCCGACTCCTGGGGCGTGTGGTTCCCGGAAGACCCGCAGCAGACCCCCTACGGCCGGTTCCTCGACGAGGTGTCCGCATCCGGTTACGAGTGGATCGAGCTGGGGCCGTACGGCTACCTGCCCACCGACCCGCAGCAACTCCGCGACGAACTGGCCGCCCACAATCTGAAGCTGTCGGCGGGCACCGTCTTCGAGCACCTGCACCAGGACGACTCCTGGGATGCCGTGTGGACCCAGATCGAGGACGTCGCGAAGCTGACCGCCGCCGTCGGCGGCAAGCACGTGGTCGTGATCCCGGAGATGTGGCGCGACCCGGGCACCGGCGAGGTGCTCGAGGACCGCAACCTCACCGCGGAACAGTGGAAGAAGAAGACCGGCGGCATGAACGAGCTGGGCAAGAAGATGTTCGAGCAGTACGGCGTCAAGGCGCAGTACCACCCGCACGCCGACAGCCACGTCGACACCGAGGAGAACGTGTACCGCTTCCTCGACGGCACGGACAGCGAATTCGTCAACCTCTGCCTCGACACCGGCCACATCAGCTACTGCGGCGGCGACAACCTCGCGATCATCGAGCGGGCCCCCGAACGGATCGGATACCTGCACCTCAAGCAGGTCGATCCCGAGGTTCGCGCCAAGGTCGAGGCCGAGGACCTGCCGTTCGGCGAAGCCGTCAAACTCGGCGCGATGATCGAGCCCCCGCTCGGCATCCCCGACCTGCCGCCGCTGCTCGCCGCGATCGAGAAGCTCGACATCGACGTGTTCGCGATCGTCGAGCAGGATCTCTACCCCTGCGCCGTGGACGTGCCGCTCCCGATCGCCCAGCGCACCCGCAAGTACCTGGGGTCCTGCGGGATCCCGTCCGTCAAGTTCGTCTAACCGACCACGTCAGGAGCTAGTCAGCTATGTCCGAGAGCAACGACCTGCGCATCGCCGTCCTGGGTGTCGGAATGATGGGCGCCGACCACGTCGCGCGGATCACCGACCGCATCAAGGGTGCGACCGTCGCCGTCGTCAACGACTACTTCACCGAGAAGGCCGAGGAGATCGCGGCCGGAATCCCCGGTTGCCGCGTGGTCAACGACCCGCTCGACGCGATCGCCGACCCCGGTGTCGACGCGGTCGTCCTGGCCACCCCCGGTCCGACACACGAGAAGCAGCTCCTGGCCTGCCTCGAGCACGGCAAGCCGGTGATGTGTGAGAAGCCGCTGACCACCGATGTCGCCACGTCCCTCGAGATCGTCAAGGCGGAAGCCGAGCTCGGCAAGAAGCTGATCCAGGTCGGCTTCATGCGGCGCTTCGATCACGAGTACGAGCAGCTGAAGTCCCTCATCGACGACGGCGTGTTCGGGCGGGTGCTCCTCGCCCACTGCGTGCACCGCAACCCGGTGGTGCCGCCGAGCTTCGACAGCTCGATGATCGTCAAGGATTCGCTGGTCCACGAGGTGGACGTCACCCGCTTCCTGTTCGACGAGGAGATCACGTCGGTCCACGTCCTCAAGCCCGCCGCGAACCCCGGTGCGCCCGAGGGACTTCAGGACCCGCAGATCGCGTTCTTCAGCACCGAGTCCGGTCGTCACGTCGACGTCGAACTGTTCGTGACCACCGGTGTCGCCTACGAGGTGCGCACCGAGATCGTCGCCGAGAAGGGTTCGGCGTTCATCGGCCTCGACGTCGGACTGGTCCGCAGGTACGGTACCGGCGCGGGAACCGGCCGCTCGGGTGCCGGCATGTACGGCGGAGAGATCACCCCGTCGTTCAAGGAACGCTTCGGCCAGGCGTACGACGTCGAGATCCAGCGGTGGGTGAACGCCGTCCGCACGGGCGCGGAGACGGGTAACTACGTCGACGGCCCCGGCGCGTGGGACGGCTACGCCGCCGCCGCCGTGTGCGCGGCCGGCGTGCAGTCACTGGAGACGGGCGAGCGCGTCACCGTCGAGATGGTCGACCGTTCCTCCATTCCGGGAGCGGAGCCTGCGGAGCGACCCATCGGACCGGGAGCCTGATCACGATGAAGATCGCACTCGATCCCACCCCGTTCCACCACGACTACTCGCTGCTCGAATTGCCGGCTGTCGTCGCGGAACTCGGCTTCGAGCACCTGCAGCTCACGCCGCACCGCGACATGATCCCGTTCTTCAACCACCCGAAGGCCGACGACGAACTGGTCCGTCAGTTCCGCAAGGCCTGCAGCGACGCCGGCGTCGGCATCGCCTCGGTGTTGCCGGTCCTGCGGTGGTCCGGCCCGGACGAGGACGCCCGCGAGGCGGCGGTGCGGTACTGGAAGCGCGCCATCCAGATCACCGTCGACCTCGGTGTGAACGTGATGAACACCGAGTTCAGCGGCCGGCCGGAGAAGGCCGAGGAGTCGGAGCGCGCCTTCTACCGGTCGATGGAGGAACTCGTCCCCATCATCGAGCGTGAAGGCATCGACGTTCGCATCGACCCGCACCCCGACGACTTCGTGGAGAACGGCCTGGACGCCATCCGGATGATCCGTGGCATCAATTCCAAGAACTTCGGCCTCGTATTCGTCGCGTGCCACTCGTACCACATGGGCGCCGGAATGCTCGAGATCATGCGCGCGGCGGGCGACATGCTCCGGCTCGTTCACGTCGCGGACACGATGGATCACCATCGCTCACACGGACTCCGGTACATCACCAATCCGCCCGGCAACCCGGTTCGTGTGCATCAGCACCTCAAGATCGGCGACGGCGACCTCGACTGGGACGAGTTCTTCGGCGGTCTCGGCGAACTCGGCTTCTACGACAAGCCCGACACGGTGATGGTGTCCAGCGTTTTCGCCGAGGACGAGAACGCACACGACGTCTCCCGCTACCAACTGAAGACCATGAAGGATTACATCGCGCGCACGCGGTGAAAGGACAACACATGAGCACCAACATCACTCGCGAGATCGCACACTGGTCCGACGGCAAGACCTTCGCCGGCACCAGCGGTAACACCGCCCCCGTCACCAACCCGGCCACCGGCGCCGTCACCGGACAGGTCGCCCTCGCCAGCGTCGAGGACGCCCGCGCCGTCATCGACGCCGCCGCCGCCGCCTTCCCCGCCTGGCGCGACACCTCCCTCGCCAAGCGCACCCAGATCATCTTCACATTCCGCGAACTACTCAACCAGCGCAAGGGCGAACTCGCCGAGATCATCACCTCCGAACACGGCAAGGTCGTCTCCGACGCCCTCGGCGAAGTCTCCCGCGGCCAGGAGGTCGTCGAATTCGCCTGCGGCATCGCCCACCTGCTCAAGGGCGGCATGACCGAAAACGCCTCCACCAACGTCGACGTCTCCTCCCTCCGCCAACCCGTCGGCCCCGTCGGCATCATCTCCCCCTTCAACTTCCCCGCCATGGTCCCGATGTGGTTCTTCCCCATCGCCATCGCCGCCGGCAACACGGTGGTGTTGAAGCCGTCCGAGAAGGACCCCACCGCCGCCATCTGGATGGCCGAACTCTGGGCCGAAGCCGGACTGCCCGCCGGGGTCTTCAACGTCCTGCAGGGCGACAAGACCTCCGTCGACGAACTCCTCACCAACCCCGCAATCAAGGCCATCAGCTTCGTCGGATCCACCCCCATCGCCCAGTACGTCTACGCCACCGGCACCGCCCACGGCAAACGCGTCCAAGCCTTGGGTGGCGCGAAGAACCACGCCATCGTCCTCCCGGACGCCGACCTCGACCTCGCCGCCGACGCCATGGTCAACGCCGGCTTCGGATCCGCCGGCGAACGCTGCATGGCCATCTCCGCCCTCGTCGCCGTCGGCGACATCGCCGACGAACTCGTCGCGAAAATCACCGAACGCACCAACACCCTCAAGACCGGCGACGGCACCCGCGATTCCGACATGGGACCGCTCGTGACCAAGGTGCACCGCGACAAGGTCGCCTCCTACATCGACGCCGGCGAAAACGACGGGGCCACCATCGTCGTCGACGGCCGGCAGGTGCAGCCCGACGGCGGCAAGGACGGATTCTGGCTCGGCCCCACCCTGATCGACCACGTCACCACCGACATGTCCGTGTACACCGACGAAATCTTCGGACCCGTCCTCTCCGTGATCCGGGTCGACTCCTACGACGAAGCCCTCGAACTGGTGAACTCCAGCCAGTTCGGCAACGGCACCGCCATCTTCACCAACGACGGCGGCGCCGCCCGCCGATTCCAGAACGAGGTCGAGGTCGGCATGGTCGGCATCAACGTCCCCATCCCCGTCCCGATGGCCTACTACAGCTTCGGCGGCTGGAAGAACTCCCTGTTCGGCGACACCCACGCCCACGGCACCGAAGGCGTCCACTTCTTCACCCGCGGCAAGGTCGTCACCACCCGCTGGCTCGACCCCAGCCACGGCGGCCTCAACCTCGGATTCCCCCAGAACGCATAAGTACTGGTTCTCCGCGCCGGACCGTCCGCGGTCCGGCGCGGCGTCCGTTCGATCGAAAGGAACTTCATGAGCGACACCTCTCTCGCCCGCCGTCATCGGGTCGTGGTCATCGGATCGGGATTCGGCGGCCTCTTCGCCACCAAGGCCCTGAAACGGACGGACGTCGATGTCACTCTGATCGATCGCACGACGCATCACCTGTTCCAGCCGCTGCTGTACCAGGTGGCGACGGGAATCCTGTCGGAGGGCGAGATCGCGCCCGCGACCCGGCTGGTCCTCGAGGACCAGCAGAACGCGTCCGTCCTCATCGGCGGAGTCGAGAAGATCGACGTCGCCGACCGGACTGTCACGTCCACCCACCGGGGCCGCACGACCGTCACCGAGTACGACAGTCTCGTCGTCTCGGCGGGCGCCCGCCAATCCTATTTCGGCAACGACCATTTCGCCGAGCACGCACCCGGAATGAAAACGATCGACGACGCCCTCGAGCTGCGCGGCCGCATCCTCGGGGCCTTCGAAAGCGCCGAGGTGAGCACCGATCCCGCCGAGCGGGCGCGCCTGCTGACGTTCGTCGTAGTCGGCGCCGGACCCACCGGAGTCGAGATGGCGGGCGAGATCGCCCAGCTCGCGCATCGCACTCTCGCCGGCGCGTACCGCACCATCGATCCCCGTGACGCGCGCATCATCCTGCTCGACGCGGCACCGACGGTGCTCCCACCGTTCGACGACAAGCTGCGCCGGGCGGCCGCGGACACGTTGGAGAATCTCGGGGTCGAGATCCAGTTGGGCGCGATGGTGACCGACGTCGACGACGACGGACTCACCGTCCGCGACCAGGACGGAGCCGAGCGGCGGATCGAGGCCACCTGCAAGATCTGGTCTGCGGGCGTCGCAGCCAGCCCGCTGGGCAGGCAACTCGCCGAACAGACCGGCGCCGGCACCGACCGCGCGGGCCGGGTCCTCGTCGAACCCGACCTCACCCTGCCCGGCCACAGCAACGTCTTCGTCGTCGGGGACATGATGAACCGGGACGGTCTTCCCGGCGTCGCGCAGGTCGCGATCCAGGGTGGCCGCTACGCCGCGCAGCTGATCGCCGCCGAGGTGCGGGCCCACCGGAAGGGTCGCGACAAGCCCGAACGCGCCCCGTTCCGCTACACGGACAAGGGCAGCATGGCGATGATCTCCCGCTTCAATGCGGTCGCGAAGGTCGGCCGCCTCCAACTGACCGGGTTGCTCGCCTGGCTGCTGTGGCTCCTGATCCACCTGGTCTACATCGTCGGATTCAAGAGCCGGCTCGCGACCGCCATGTCCTGGACGTGGTCGTTCCTGGGCCGGACCCGGGGACACCTCGCCGTCACGGAACAACAGGTGGTCGCCCGGACCGCGATCAGCCGGCTCGATGCCTGGGAGGATTCCCGGGCGGTACCCGAGGCGGCGACGGCCTCGGCACGGTGAGTACCGTCGCCTCCGTGCCTGTCTCCGCTCTCACCGTCGGCATCGACGTCGGTGGTACCAGTATCCGGGCCTGCGTGGTCGACGACACCGGCGAGGTGCTCGATTCCGTGCAGGCGCCCACACCGCAATCGGCCAAGGCCCTCGAGGACGCGCTCGACCGTACCGTTCGCGAACTCGCGGGCCGCCATCCCGTGTCCGCCGTCGGGCTTGCGGTGGCCGGCTTCATCACCCCCGACCTCACCACCGTGCGGTTCGCGCCGCACCTGCCGTGGAAGAACGTGCCGGTCGCCAACGACCTCAGCGAGCGGCTCGGGCTGCCGGTGGTCCTCGAACACGACGCGAACGCGGCCACGTGGGCGGAGCACCGATTCGGGGCCGCCGCCGGCGGTCGCAACGTGGTGATGGTCGCGATCGGCACCGGCATCGGTGCGGCCCTGCTCATCGACGGGACGCTGTACCGCGGGAGCCACGGAGTCGCTCCCGAACTCGGCCACCTGCAGGTGGTTCCGGGCGGCAGACCCTGCGCCTGCGGCAAGCGCGGGTGCTGGGAACGGTATTGCAGCGGAACAGCACTCGTGGACACGGCCATCGAGCTTCTCGCCGCCGACCCCACGAGTTCGACGATCCTCGCACGCGAGGTGGCGAGCGATCCGGGATCGCTCACCGGCCGCCGGATCGCGAGCGCCGCGCGGGACGGCGACCCGCTGGCCATCCGCACGATGGAGGAGTTCGCACGGTGGCTGGGTGTCGGACTCGCCATGGTCGGCGACGTCTACGACCCCGACCTCGTCGTCATCGCCGGCGGTGTCAGCGGCTCGGCTCCGCTGTTCCTCGACCATGCGCGGGACGTCTATGCCTCTCTCGCAACCGGTTCCGGACACCGCCCTCTCGCCCGCATCCGCGAAACCCAACTCGGCGAATCGGCACAGCGCATCGGGGCCGCCACCCTCGCGAGGCTCTCCGCGCCCGTGCGTGGTTGACGAGTCTCTGGACTCGTCAACCACGCACGAGCGCGGTCTCAGGTGCGGCCGTGACCGATGAAGAAGCATCGAACTACGTGGGCGCGTCGACGAGGAAGAGATTCCGGTCCTGGCCGCCAGCTGGAACGAGGGATGCAGGCGACGCACAACTCCATCACCGATGACGCGTCGCCCACCACGAGCAATGCGTCGTGGCAGCCCGCTCTCGACCACACAGGCAGCAGTTGACGCGTCGCCGCCGGATTCTCCGGCCCCGAGACCGGGAAGATGGAAAGGCTGTTCGTCGACGACATGCACCGGGGCCGCGGCGTGGGTTCGCCGCTGTTGTGCGATGCAGACGGCAGCCCCTTCCCACTACTCCACCTCGCGCACTTCACACCTTCGCGTCAGCCGTCCGGTAGCGTCGCGAGACTCGGGGCCAAATCTCATCTGGGATGGCCACTCGGTGTCCGGTTGGCCACTTGGGTGAGATTGCATTCGACGTGGCGGCATGGCGGGTCTCGAATCCGGTGGCGGAATCTCACGGCGAGTGACGGGCCGGTGGCGGATCCGTCATCGTGGAGAGGCTCGCCCACCTTCGGCGATCCAGATCGTTCGGGGTGTCCCGATTGACGCCCCGAAAGGACAACATCATCGGACGGGGCTACGGAACGGCGCTGGTCAGCGAGTTCCGGTCAACGGCCGGCTTGCGGGACGTGCCGATGCGGGTTCCGCTTACGGCGAAGATTCCGCAACGAAACATCGAGGACTCGTTCGGTTGCAATTGCGACAGGATCGCCCAGGGTCGAAAAGGGTCGTCGGGACGTTGTGAACCGCCGACGCGTTCCCGCAATACGGTCCGTGCGCTGACACTTCTGCTGCGTGAGGGTCGTTCCCCGCGGAGCCTAAGGGGCGGCGGGGAGTGTAGCCTCGTGGATGTCGAGGGTCATTCGAATATGCGCGGTCGCGCCATGTCGTCCTCGGCGCCCAAACCGGCCCGAAGTCAAGGGCCGAGAACTGGAGCGCCGCCATGGCGTCGAACCCGACCGATGTGTCGAACTCTCTAGCGGCTTCCGAGTCACCTAGCCCTGCCCGGGCAATGGAATCGACGTTGTCCTGCACGGCATGTCCGCACAGCCCGGATTCCCACGATGCGCTCGGTATTCGGTTTTGCGCCGTGACCTCGGACCGAAACCTCGACCGAAAGTGCATCTGCGCTGGCGAACAGGCGACTGGACAGCACTACTCCCGGTACTGAACGAGAAGTTCACCCAAACGGGAGCTTCGCTGGCGGTACCGGGAGCACGGCATGTTTGGTGGATTTGAGGATCTCGAATTCGCCAGTTTCTCCGAACCCACGCCGCTCCAGATCGGACTGAGCTGGCAACCGGCCCTGTGTCAGATCGGGACAACGACGGCGATGAGCGCGAGCAGTGTCGCGACGTTGGCCATGGGACTGTGCGGCCCACCGCATGGGGCAGGCCGAGCGCGTCGATCGCGATTGAACACCGGGGCGCTTTCTGCCATCCGGTGGTGCCCCGGTCGTCCGGTGGTCTCCTGCATCGCGCAGGTCGTCATTCGATGAGCGTTAGTCGATCCCTCAGCGACTCACGGACCTGAGTCTTGCCCCACCGGCCGATGTGCTGACAGAGCACGCCAATGGCGGCAACGGTGTCGTCGGTATGGGTATCGATCCAAACCGGACCATCGTCGCGCTTCCGCGGCAGCAGCATGTGTTGTCCCTGTGAGGGCCACTGCACGAAGTCGTAGCCAGCAAGATCTGACTGAACGGTATCGGCCACCCAGACCGCGGCCTCATCGAACGGAGCATCCATCGACAAGCCGTCGCAGCGGGCGAACCCACTGATGCCGCGTACGCCCTGCCAGCCAATGGTGACGGCGTAGTCGCCGTTAACGGCAAGCTCCCACCCCGATCCGTCCAACCGCACGTCGCGCCCGTACCGCAGGCACCGCAGATCGCGGGCGACAGCTTCGAGAGCACGCACCCATACCTGCGGCGCCTCAACGTCGTGATCAGACCCGATCGCCGGACCACCGTCGAGCAAGCCGAAGTGCCACACCAAACTGTCCTGATTCCACAAGTCCTGGATCGGCATAACGCTATCTTCGCGCGTCCGAGCTGCCCGCCGGTGCGATTAAGTGACTGCACACCAGGCCCCGTCTCGACGCTGTTACCTCGGAGACGGAAGCGGCGTGTCGTGCGCAACACGGTGCTCCAGCTCTGCGAGTACCGCCCGCTGGTCGGATAGGGATCGATACCGGCATCCGATCGATGATGGAGATGCAACCAGGGGTTGGTGTGGCACGGGCTTGTCACGTTGCGTCGACTTGGGGCGATACCTGGATCATGAGGGTGAGGAAAGCCGCGATAGGTGCCAGCGCTCTTGTCGCGATCGCAACCGTCGCCGGCGCCTGCTCGCCCGAGGGCACCGAATCGCGCGATCCGACCGCCGTCGTCCAATCCACACAGTTCGCACCGCCGCCGGCGCCGATCACCGATCCCGTGCCCACCGCCGAGCAACTGACCGCCCTGTACAACGCCACCACCAACTACTCGATACGCGAGGAGGACCGGGCGCGGCTCCTGGATGGTCCCACCGACCAGACCCTGCCGATCGCGCGGGCTTGGGGTGCGCAACCCTCACCCCAATACCTCCAGTTCACCGCCGTAGAACCCGTCGGCCCAGAGATGGTCAACGCGACTGGGCAGGGCCACATCGAAGGCATGGAACCGTACCCAGTGGGACCAATTCCCTTCGTGCGTGTCAACAACGAGTGGAAGCTATCCCGCGCCTTCATCTGTGGCGGATTGTTTCTCTCCGCACCACAGGTCTGCGGCTGAGGCTTTGCCCGGCACGCGCAACCGGTCTATTCAGATCGGTGACCGTTGCCGATCGCTATTCGGCGCAAAGCTGCACCTGCTTCTGGGCTCGGTCCGTATCGTTCGAAACGGGAGTCGTCGATGAATATTCGTAGTCTCGTCCTGGAAATCTCGCGCGTAGTCATACTGGCGCGTGATGACGGACGTCATGTGTTGCGACCCCTGAACGGCTTCGCGAAGTTGCCTACTGGCCGACGACGGTTGGTTCCATGTGGAGGCCACCACTCCTTGACAACGCGGAGAGTCTGATCGAAGAGCACACGCCGGGGGACGTCCCCGGCGCCTCACGGTGGGTCCTCCACGGTAACGCCGAGCCCGAGGTCCAGATCGATCTCACTCTCGAGGACGGCAGCTCACCGACGGTTCACCGGCTCGGCAACTTCTGGGCCATCGAGTGGGTCAGCATCCCGCAAAAAGCCTTTCTCTACAGGTCTGACAGGCCAGAAGACAGCCAGCCCCACAAGATTCGAATGATCCGTCCAAGCTACCTACCGCCCGCGTGGGTTTCAGGGCGTGCTGATCGCCCGTCGCGACAGGGCATCGGCACGGCCCGCTTCCCGATCGCTCAATAAATGCCAGCGAATTGAGACAGATTGCGGTAGTCATGCCGTGAGACAGGCGACAAGTCCGCAGGTCGCAGTGTCTCAGAATGCCACCGGCAGCGAGCCCCTACACGCCCGAAAAATTCTCTGATACTTGTCGGCGACCCCCGGTAGGATCGAAGATACGTTCGATACCGGGGGTTGAAGACCATGGGGGACAACAGTTCCAGCGCGGCCGCACTCGACGCGACGCCGCCGGGGATCGTGGCTGTCGAGGGGCTCCGAAGAGGCGAATCGGTGCTGGCGCAGGCTCAATACCGGCAGGTTGTCGCGGTGACCGAATTCTACGATCTCTGCTGCGACGAGGACGAACGCCGTGGCATCAACCCTGCTCACTCCGGTTCCCACGCGGCCGTGGAGGTGTCGGTCGCACTCGGCATCAACGAACCGGTGGTGACCGCCTGGATCGACCTCGGACTCGAACTGCGCTACCGCCTGCACGGCACCCGAGATGCATTCGCGGCCGGGCGAATCGACCTCGATCAGGCACGGGTCGTCGCCGCGATGCTCACCGGCGTCAGCGACAGCAAGTTGGAGCAACTCGAAGCCGCGATCCTCGACGGACGCTCCCTACCGCCGTCGAAACTGCGCGCCCGAGCTCGACGGCTCATCGCCCGCCACGACCCCGACAGCGTCGCCCACCGCAACAAACTCGCCATCGCCGATCGCGACGTGTGGATCCGGCCCGCGGAGAACGGCATGGCCTACCTCGATGGCCACCTCCCCGCCGCCGACGCCCACACCCTCGCAACGCGGCTGCGGGAAATGTCGATCCCCGACGTCTGCGCCCACGACCCACGCACCCTCCCTCAACGCCGAGCCGACGCACTCACCGCGCTGGTCCCCCAAGCACTTCGTGCAGGGAGGTACCCCCAGACGGCACCGGACGCCTCTTCTGCCTGTGCGGTCGGGAACAGTGCCCAGCCCGCGTCGCCACTGCGGGCACGCGGCGGGCACCGCTCGTCCAGATCGTGGTCAACGCCTCGACGTTCCTCGGACTCGACGACCTTCCCGCCCACCTCGAGGGATACGGGCCGATCTGTGCGGACTCCGCGCGTACATTGGCCGCCGACAGTGTCTTCCAGCGTATCCACACGCTGGCCACCGAAGGCAACCCAGGTGGGCACGTCCTCGGGGCCGGCCCCGTTCAGAAGACTCATGGCATACCCGTGACCTACATCCGGAACGCAGCAACCAGACCCGAACTCACCTACGCACCGGGGACGGCTCTCGGCCGCCGGATCAGGGCCCGCGACGGCAACTGCCGCTTCCCCAACTGCCAGGTGTCAGCACGGCTCTGCGACATCGACCACACGACCCCGTTCGACCGCAACCGCCCCGAGAACGGCGGTCTGACGGTCGAGTCGAACCTCGCCTGCCTCTGCCGGCGTCACCACCGGCTGAAAACCGACGGCTCCTGGACCGTTCGGCAGACCGGAGCGGGGAAACTCGAATGGACCACGCCACGCGGCGAAATCATTCGAACCGAACCGGAAGGGGCGGCAATCGAATTGACCCACAACCACATCCGAGAGATGCAGCACTCCCGTGCCCTCCGGTTGCTCACCGAACTCTCCCACGACCAGCAGGACGCCGAGTACCTGAACCAACTCCACGGGCGGCGCCGCACACACCGCAACGCACCGGTACCACCACCCGCAGGCGGTGGTACCGGTGCGTGAGAACCGTCGATCAGTGAGTCGCGACGGCGGCGGCGTTTCCTGCTGCCGATGTGGCGGGGTTACCTGCGCCGAGCCGGTCCTCCAACTCTTCGAGGCTGCGGCCCTTGGTTTCCGGGACGAAGCGGTAGACGAAGTACACCGACATCAGGTTCACGAGCACGAACAGGCCGAACGTTCCGGTGGATCCGAGAACCGAGTTGAGGATCGGGAAGACGAACGAGATGAACGCGTTGGTCGTCCAGAGCACGAATACCGCGATACCCATCGCGAACCCGCGGATGGCCATCGGGAAGATCTCCGACAGCAGCAACCACACGCAGGTGCCGATGAAGCACTGGACGAAGGCGACGAACACCATCATCGCGGCAAGGATGATGTAGCTGCGGCCGGTGGACGAGGGCAGCAGGAACACCAGCGACAGCGCGGCCTGCGAGGAGGCCACACCGATGAAACCGGTGAGCAGCATCTTGCGGCGATTTACGAAGCCCAGCAGAACGATTCCGAGGATCGTCATGACTACCGATGTGACACCGACCGCGATGGTGGCCACCAGGGACGCGCTGACACCCAGCCCGCTCTGCTCGAGGATCGTCGGCGCGTAATAGTTGACCGTGTTGATGCCCGTCGCCTGCTGCACGATGGCCAGACCACAGCCGATCCAGAGGATCCGGCGCATCCAGGGGTAGTCACGCAGGTAGTGGACGGCGCCGCTGGTCTTCGACTTCCGGTCGCGGGCGGCGTGGAAGCTGATGCTGGCGTACTCGTCGGCGGCCTCGGACTCGCTGCGGCTCATTTCGAGGGTCCTGCGGGTTTCGGCGAGGCGGCCCTTCGACGCGTACCAGCGCGGTGAATCCGGGAGCACGAGCATGCCGAGCAGCAGGAGAACCGCGGGCACCGACGCGATGGCCAGCATGTACCGCCACACCGTCGGATCCTCGATGAGGTGATCGAGCAGGGCGTTGATCGAGAAGGCGAGCATCTGACCGGTGACGATCATCAGTTCGTTGATGGTGACCATCCGGCCGCGCCGCTCCACCGGGGCCATCTCGGCCAGGTACAGCGGGCAGGTGACGGCGGCGGCGCCCACACCGAGACCGAGGACGATCCTGGCCAGCACCATGATCTCCACGTTGGGAGCCATCGCACACCCGAGGGCACCGACGAGGAACAGGCCCGCGCAGACGAGCAGCGTGCGCTTACGTCCGAGGGCATCGGACAACCGGCCGCCCAGCAGCGCGCCGACGGCCGCACCGGGGAAGAGCAGTGAACTCACGACGGTGGCTTCGCCGACCGCACTGAGGTTCAACTCGTCCTTCATGTAGAGCAGCGCACCGGAGATCACGCCGGTGTCGTAGCCGAACAGCAGGCCTCCGAGCGTGGAGATGACGGTGAGCTTGGTCAGGAAGCGTTTGTGACTGCGCTCGTTATTCGCAGCGCCGCCTCTTCCGCGTGCACTGGCAGCCTTGGTGGTCAACATCAGGTGTGGCCTTTCTGGGAATGCTCACGCATCACGACACGGAAGATCGGTTCACGTGTGTCGATATCGCCCGGGACGCGCTCGGCTCGATGCAGCCGAGAGGCGTACTTTCCTGGACTGAAGCGCTTCACTAACGCGCTTCAGTTGTCTACTATGAGGTGAATCACAGAAGGTGTCAAGGGCTGGGGTCGCGATCCGTGAGAACGTCCCTGACGACGCAACCGAGGGAGATCGACATGCTCGACGACCGAGCCACCGCGCACGCGGATGCGGAGCGGGCACCGGCGGGCCTGCACCGACGCCCCACGATGGCCGATGTCGCGACGCGGGCCGGGGTGTCACGCACCCTCGTGTCACTGATCTTCAGCAACAAACCGGGCGCGTCCGACGAGACCCGGGACCGCGTCCTGCAGGCCGCGGACGAACTCGGCTACCGCCTCGACCGGGCCGCCCGCATGCTCGCCCGCGGCCGCAGCCGCACCCTCGGGGTGCTCATGGACGTCCACCAGACCTTCCAGGCCGACCTGATCGGAACGATTTACGCGGAGGCCGAAGCCGCCGGATACGAGGTCCTGCTGTCCGCGAGCGCACCCACCCGCGACGAGCACAAGGCGATCGAAGCGCTCCTCAGCCACCGGTGTGAGGGCCTGATCCTGCTCGGCCCCCTCTCCGAGGCGGACTATCTGCGCACGCTCGCGGACCGGGCCGTGGTCACCGTGGTCGGCCGCGCACTCCCCCACACCGCTGTCGACACCGTGCGGACCGCCGACGCCAAAGGCATCCGGCAGTCCGTGGACCACCTGGTCGAACTCGGACATCGCGAGATCGCGCACGTCGACGGCGGCGCGGACCCGGGCTCACCCGAGCGGCGTCGCGCATATCTCGCGGCGATGCGCAGGCACGACCTCTCCGACCACATTCGCGTCATTCCCGGTCAGCACACCGAGGAGGCAGGCGTCGCCGCCGCGAACACCCTGCTGGCCGAGGACCGCCTGCCCACCGCCGTGCTCGCCGGCAACGACCGCTGCGCCATCGGCCTCATGGACGTGTTCACCCGTGCCCACGTCGACGTGCCGGGCGACATCTCGATCGTCGGGTACGACGACAGCCACCTGTCGCAGTTGTCGCGGATCGACCTCACCACCGTGCGGCAGGACACGGAGGGCCTGGCGCGGCACGCCGTGCAGTTCGCCGTCGGCCGACTCGAGGACGAGGACCTCGACCCGCAGGATTTCGTGATCGACCCCCACCTGATGGTGCGCGGCACGACCGGGCCTGCCCGGTCGTAGCCGCGCCCGTCGGCACAAGGCCCTACTTCGCGATGCTTTTCAGGTATTCGACGCTTCGGACGACGTCGCGCACGGGACCTTCGCCCTCGGGTTCCGCCGCGAGAATGGTGTCCTGTTCGAGGACGTACCAGCCGTCGTAGGCCTGATTCTGCAGCCGCTCGACCACACCGGCGATGTCCACGTCGCCGGTACCGAGCGGCGTGTACATGCCCTGGGCGACGGCCTCGGTGTAGGTGAGTTCACCCGCCCGGACCCGGCCGAGGAGTGTCGCATCGACATCCTTCAGGTGTGCGTGGGCGATCCGCTCGGGGGCCGTGGAGACCAGGTCGAGCGGGTCGGTGCCGCCGATCAGGAGATGTCCGGTGTCCAGGCACAGCGGGATCGACGAGCCGTCCAGGATGCGGTCCACCTCGGCGCGGTTCTCGATCATCGTCCCCACGTGCGGGTGGATCACCGCCCGCAGGCCCCGGTCGGCAGCAGCGGACGACAGACGGTCGAGATTGCGCAGCAACGTCTTCCATCCGGAGTCGTCGAGTTCGGGGCGCGAATCGTAGCCGACCGCCCCCGTCACCGCCGCCAGGACGATGACCTCCGACCGCGACGCGACGAGCGAATCGAGCGCCCCGCCGATCGCAGCGACCGTGTCGTGATCCGGGTCGTGCAGGAGCACCGGCACGAATCCTCCGACCGCCGTCAGGTCGTACCGGGCGAGGGTGTCCGTCAGCTCGCATGGATCCGAAGGGAGGAATCCGTCCGGACCGAGTTCGGTGGCCGCGAGGCCCGCGTCGCGCATCTCGGTGAGCACCCGGTCGGGATCGAGCTGGTGACCCCAGCCCTCCACCTCACACACTCCCCACGAAATGGGCGCGCCTGCAAGTCGAATCGTCATCGTCGTGTCTCGTCCAATCGCACCGGACGGTGCTGTCGTAGTGAATCCGCGTGTCCGTCGATCACGCCTCGGAGCCCGTTCACGGTTGCCGCCGCGCGGTCTGCGCGGCCAGACGCTCCGCGAGCACCGCCGGACCGACGCTGTCCCGCAACGCTTCCCACACCGTGTCCACCTGGGTGGCCGGCGCGAGACTGTGCACCGGCTGATCGTGGTCGAGGTTGGTCGGGAACGGGTAGCACTCGGCGGTCGCGACGACGGCATTGCGGAGAGTCCGCTCGCTCGCCCCCACACTCTGCCGGGCCAGCAACGTCGGATACACGGCGTTCGCCATGGCCTCACGGTCCAGCACTTCCATCGCCCGGCCGAACGGCGACGAGATCTGCAGCAGATTGGCCATCCGCCGGATCGACTCCGAACGGTTGTGGCCCGCACCGTGGTAGAGCGCCGGGTTGAAGAACACCGCGTCGCCCTTGCGGAGCGGCAACTGGACGTGACGGTCGCGGAAGAACTCGACGAACTCCGGCCGCGAGAATGCCACATAGCCCGCCTCGAACAGCTGCGAGTACGGCAGATACAGGGTGGGTCCGCTCTCGACGGGCATGTCGCAGTGCGCCACCGCGCCCTGCAGCGTCAGCGCCGCCGACATCCGGTGCAGATGCGCCGGATACTCGGGCAGCTCGTGCGAAGGCACGATGCCGAGGTGGTAGTCCCGATGCGGAACCTGCGCGGCCCCACCGGGATTGACCACGTTGACCTGCGACGTCACCTGGTACAGCGGCCCCAGCCAACTCTGGCAGATCAGCGCGAGGATGTCGTTGGCGTAATAGTCGGCGAACACGTCCGGTGCGCCGAGAGCCAGCTTCTGCGCGGCGTTCCAAATGCGGTCGTTGGCGCCCGCCTTGCCGAAGTGGTCACCCACCACACCACCCGACGCATGCTGCTGCGCAATGAGGAGGTCGAACTGTTCGGTGGCACGATCCACCACGGCGGGGTCGCCGAAGGCGTTCTGGAATACCACGATTCCGGGACCGTCGGTGAGCGCGCGCACGAGTTCGGTCTGCACGGCACGGCGGGACTGCGCCTCGTCGAGGTGCGGAATCAGCGATTCGCTGCGGTACACCGGAACGTTCTGCTCCATCGAGTGGGCGAACGGATAGTCGGTCAGATTCGTCGAGCGGTCCACGGAGGCGCGGAACGCGTCGAGGTCGCAGTCCGAGTCGTGGATCCACTCACGCCGGCCGGTCGGCGGAGGAGAAATGAGGGTCATGGAGACAGTCTTGCGGTGATGCAACCAGCAGACAACACCAGAAACCCATCATTTTCACCTCAGCAGGCAGCGAGGTGCCCCTAGCTGCCCTGCCCTCCGGGCACGGGGACGCCGCGCGAATTGAGCCAGCCCGCCGGATCGATCTTGGTTCCGTTCGCCGTCCACACCTCGTAGTGCAGATGCGGTCCGGTCGACTGCCCCCGGTTGCCCATGGTGGCGATCTGGTCGCCGGCCCGGACCGGCTGCCCGACCGAGACCAACGAGGTGTCGATGTGGCCGTACACGCCGATGGTGCCGTCGTCCTGCTGCAGGCGGATCCACAGCCCGAAGCCCGACGCCGGACCGCTCTCGATCACGGTGCCGTTGGTGACGGCCTTGATCGGAGTGCCGATGGAGTTCGCGATGTCGATGCCGTTGTGGTTGGTACCCCAGCGCTGGCCGAAGCCGGACGTGAACGTGCCGTCGGCCGGGAACAGGACCGCGGGTCGGCGAGCCGCCTCCTCGGCCGCAGCCTGACGTGCGGCCTGTTCGGCCGCCTCCCGGGCCAGGCGCTCGGTCTCGGCCTTCTGGGCCACCAGCCTCTCGACCTCACGCTGGGCGGCGCGCTGGATCTGCTCGGTGTGGTCGGTGAGTTCCGGGCGTTCGACCTGCAGGAACTGCGGCGGCGGAGTGAGCGACACACCCGCCTCGGTGGATGCGTGCGCCACCTCCCCGGTGGCGGCGGAGGCGATGGCGCCGGACACGAGCAGCGCAGTAGCCGCCAGCGAGGTCGCCACCACGTGCCGGCGGGCGGACTTCGCAGAACGGGTGCGCCGGGCATGCCGGGCCTGCGGGACGGTGTTCGCGTGTAGAGCCAAGACCACATTCCTCCGTCGAGTTCGTGACTGATAACGAAACGGTCACGGTTTCGACACAGGTTAGTACGTATTGGCCAAAAACCCACGTGTCGCATTGACGCCTGTGCTGTCGGTCGCCGACTCCGGTCGGATTTTTCGACCCCATCAGTCACATGCACCCCGGGAGCGCGCATCGACGACAGTGGTCACGCTCCAGACGTGTCGGACGTCACTGTCACCGCGCTCAACGGAAAGACGACGGCGCCCGTGGTCGTGACCACGGGCGCCGTTATCTGTCGGGTCGGCCGCTCAGCCGGCCGCCCGCAATTGGGCAGCCAGACGCATCGCGGAGTTCGCGTCCCCGTACCCCTCGTAACCGCCGACGCGTTGCACGACCTCGAAGAACAGGTCGGCGCCCACCGTCTGGGTGAACAGGTGGAAGAACTCGCCGTGGGCGTCAGCGTCGTACATGATGCCGGAACCGCTCATGCGGTCGAGGAGTTCGCGGGAGAGTCCGAAGCGGGCCTCGAGGTCGTCGTAGTAGTTCGGCGAGATGACGAGCGGCTCGAAGCCGTTCGACTGCATGGTCGCCGCGGCGGTGAAGATGTCCGTGCACGCGAACGCGACGTGGCTGATCCCACCGCGCCGGGCCGCGGCGATGTGGGAGTTTCCCGACACCGCACCCGGAACCATGTTGAGCGAGATGCGCAGCGGACGGTCGACGCCGTCGGCGCCCGTCTGATCCATCGTCAGCGCCTGACTACGCATCATCCCGACCGCGTCCGTGACGTCGAGGCCCTCGTGCGGCGCCATCGCGAACACCGAGCGGAGCAGCAGCATGATGCCGTCCCAGTTGTCCGACGGGACGGCGAGCGCCACGTGATCGACCCCGGTAAACACCGGCACCTCGTCCTGCCAGCGCGACTCCGTCGGATACAGGTCGAACGCCGACTGCCACGACGCGGCGCTACCCGGACCGCGCAGATCCAGCGACGTCGCATCGGTGATCTTGAGACGCACCACATCGGACTCGGGAGCGGTGTCCACACCGGGCAGCAGGACCTCGTGCACCGGGACCTCGAGCGCCGCGGCGCGCTCCCCCCACGCGTCGGGGTCGCTCGACCGGATGCCGATCTGGGTGAGCACCGGAAGGTGCGCCGGCAGACCCGGCGCCGTCCACACCGTGCCCGCGGTGGCGTCGACCACAATGGTCATCCGGCCGTGCCGCCACAACTGGAGGTCGTGGCTGCGATGCCGGCCCACCAGACGGAATCCGATGTGCTGCAACGCTTGCCGGAGGTCGGAATCCTTACCGGGACCGGCGGCGAGCCGGAGCGACACGATGCCTTCGAGCGGTGCGCGCGGCGGCGGCTCGAACAGCGCCAGACCCCGACCGGTGTCCTCACCGTGCTCGGCCTGCACCCGGGCGACCTCCTCCTGGAGGTACAGCAGCGAGCGGTGCGCGTCGGCGGCCGTGCGACCCGTCGACGACTGCCGGAACGTGTCGTTGAAGATCTCCAGCGACCACGGCCCGGTGTATCCGGCCGCCTGGACGTGGGCACCGAACGTGGCGAGATCGAAGTTGCCCTGCCCCGGGAAGTTCCGGTGGTGCCGGCTCCACTGCAGGATGTCCATCGACATCCGGGGCGCATCGGCGAGCTGCAGGAAGAAGATCTTCTCCCCCGGGATGTCACGGATGCCGGACGGGTCGTCGCCGCGGGAGAGGATGTGGAAGCTGTCGAGGCAGGTACCGAGGGCGGGATGGTCGGCGTCCTGCACGATCTTCCACGCGTGCCGGTACCTGTTGACGTGCGTGCCCCAGGCCAGCGCCTCGTAGGCGATGCGGAGCCCCCGGCCGTGTGCGTGCTCGGCGAGGGTGTGGAGTTGCTCGGTCAGGCGGGCGTCGTCGCGCACCGCCTCGGGCAGTGGCGACGAGCAGACCAGCAGGGTGTCGCAGCCGAGCTGCTCCATGATGTCGAACTTGCGCTCGGCCCGGATCAGGTTGCGCGCGAACGTCGCGTCGTCGGCCGAATCCAGATCGCGGAACGGCTGATACAGATCGAGGGTGAGCCCGAGATCCGCTGCGCGGGATGCCAATTCACGCGGCGACCACGGCGAGCTCACGAAATCGGGTTCGAACACCTCGAATCCGTCGAACCCGGCTGCCGCGATCGCGGTGACCTTCTCCTCCAGCGATCCACTCAGGGACACCGTGGCAACGCTCGTACGAACCTGTCGTCCCATGGCGCCGTCAGCCCTTGTTGCAGATGAAGTCGACGGCCAGCGAATAGCCGAGGATGCCGAGTCCGGCGATCACTCCCGTGGCGACCCCGGACACGTACGAGTGGTGCCGGAACTCCTCGCGGGCGTGCACGTTGCTGATGTGCACCTCGACGAGGGGCACCTCGAGCGTCACCAGGGCGTCGCGCAGCGCCACCGACGTGTGCGTGAAACCACCCGGGTTGATCACGACGCCCGACGCCGTGGTGCGGGCCTCGTGCACCCAGTCGATCAGGTGACCCTCGTGGTTGGACTGCCGCGCGACGATCTCACGTCCCGCCTTCGCGGCGGCGGTGCGGCACAACTCCACGACGTCGTCGAGCGTCTCCCGCCCGTACACCTCGGGCTGCCGTTGCCCCAGCAGGTTCAGGTTGGGGCCGTTGAGAACAAAGATCGGTCCGGGAGCGGTCATCGCGCGCATTACCTCCATTTGTACGAACTAGTGAGTTAGTTCGCACCCAGGATACAGCGCGCCCCGCCTAGGCGGACTTGTCCCGGCGTTCTCCCCGCTCCGGCTTGCGCGGGACGATGGTCGGGAGCACGTTGTCATTGACCGTCTCCGCGCTGACCACGACCTTTTCGACGTCGTCCCGGCTCGGGATGTCGTACATGACCGGAAGCAGGACCTCCTCCATGATCGCGCGCAGACCACGAGCACCGGTGCCGCGGAGGATCGCCTGATCGGCGATGGCCTCGAGCGCGTCCGTGGTGAACTCCAACTCCACGCCGTCCATGTCGAACAACCGGTTGTACTGCTTGACCAGTGCGTTCTTCGGCTCCGACAGGATCTGGACGAGCGATTCCTTGTCGAGGTTGGTCACCGACGCCACGACAGGGAGACGGCCGATGAACTCGGGGATGAGCCCGAACTTGATCAGGTCTTCCGGCATGACCTCCGCGAAGTGGTCCTGCGTGTCGATCTCCGCCTTGGACCGCACCTCGGCACCGAAACCGATGCCCCGCTTGCCGACGCGATCGGAGACGATCCGCTCGAGGCCGGCGAACGCGCCCGCCACGATGAACAGGACGTTCGTCGTGTCGATCTGGATGAACTCCTGATGCGGGTGCTTGCGACCTCCCTGCGGCGGCACGCTGGCCTGCGTGCCCTCGAGAATCTTCAGCAGAGCCTGCTGCACACCCTCACCGGACACGTCCCGTGTGATCGACGGGTTCTCGCTCTTGCGGGCGATCTTGTCGACCTCGTCGATGTAGATGATGCCGGTCTCGGCGCGCTTGACGTCGTAGTCGGCGGCCTGGATCAGCTTGAGGAGAATGTTCTCGACGTCCTCACCCACGTAGCCGGCCTCGGTGAGCGCCGTCGCATCGGCGATCGCGAAGGGAACGTTGAGCATCTTCGCCAGCGTCTGGGCCAGATACGTCTTGCCGCAGCCCGTGGGACCGAGCATGAGGATGTTCGACTTCGCCAGCTCGACCGTCTCGCCGCGCGCATCACGACCCTTGTCGCCGGCCTGGATGCGCTTGTAGTGGTTGTAGACCGCGACGGCGAGAGTCCGCTTGGCGGCATCCTGGCCGATCACGTAGTTCTCGAGGAAATCCCGGATCTCGGCCGGCTTCGGCAGCTCGTCGAGCTTCACCTCGCTGGACTCGGCCAGCTCCTCTTCGATGATCTCGTTGCACAGGTCGATGCACTCGTCGCAGATGTACACCCCAGGCCCAGCAATGAGCTTCTTGACCTGCTTCTGGCTCTTACCGCAGAAAGAGCACTTGAGCAGATCCCCGCCGTCACCGATGCGTGCCATCTCGTCAGGTCCCTACTTCCTTCGTCTACGTGCAACCATCGAACCGATCCCACGCCGTGCGCGCACCGACCGAAAACGAAAGCCCGTTATGTGACCGTACCCGCAGATCGCGAGCGAGGTCGACTGGTTGTCGGTGATTCGCGCACCGATCTTCCGGGAAAGCCAGCCTTGCCGATCCCGCACCCGGCTCGCGGCAACCGCGCCGTCACGGCGTGTCGCCCGAGCCGGGGCGGCAGGAAATCACTTCTGGGCGCTGAGTTTGCGGTACTCGAGCACGTCGTCGATGATTCCGTAATCCTTGGCCTCGGCGGCCGTGAGGATCTTGTCGCGATCGGTGTCCTTGCGGATCACGGCGGCGTCCTTGCCGGTGTGCTTCGCGAGAGTGGTCTCCATCAGGCGACGCATCCGCTCGATCTCGGCAGCCTGGATCTCGAGGTCGGAGACCTGACCCTGGATGCCGCCGGTCGCGGGCTGGTGGATGAGGACACGAGCGTTCGGCAGGGCCAGACGCTTGCCGGGGCTACCGGCCGCCAGCAGCACCGCGGCAGCGGATGCGGCCTGGCCGAGGCACACCGTCGTGATGTCGGCGCGCACGTACTGCATGGTGTCGTAGATCGCCATCAGCGACGTGAACGAACCACCCGGCGAGTTGATGTACATGGTGATGTCGCGGTCGGGGTCCAGCGACTCGAGAACGAGCAGCTGAGCCATCACGTCGTTGGCCGACGCGTCGTCCACCTGCACGCCGAGGAAGATGATGCGCTCCTCGAACAGCTTGTTGTACGGGTTGGACTCCTTCACGCCGTAGCTCGAGTGCTCGATGAACGACGGCAGGATGTAGCGCGACTGGGGGCCTGTAGGCGCCTGGCCTCCCAGGCTGCGGGGATCGAACAGGTTGGTCATCAGTTCTCCAAAGGATGTGTGGGAGCGGTCAGTGAGGAAGCCGGGCTGCTACTGCCCGGTCCCGCCCGCCTGCGCCGCGCGGGAGACGACGTGGTCGACGAAACCGTATTCGAGAGCCTGCTGTGCGGTGAACCAGCGGTCGCGATCCGAATCGGCGGTGATCTGCTCGACCGTCTGACCGGTGTGCTCGGCGATCAGCTCGGCCATTTCGCGCTTGGTGTGCGCGAACTGCTCGGCCATGATCGCGATGTCACTCGCGGTACCACCGATTCCGGCGGACGGCTGGTGCATCATGATCCGCGCGTGCGGGAGGGCGTACCGCTTGCCCTTGGCCCCGGCGGAGAGCAGGAACTGGCCCATCGACGCGGCCAGACCCATTCCGAATGTCGCGACGTCGCACTCGGCGAACTGCATCGTGTCGAAGATAGCCATGCCGGCGCTGACCGATCCGCCGGGCGAGTTGATGTAGAGGGAGATGTCCCGGCTGGGATCTTCTGCCGACAGCAGCAGGATCTGGGCGCACAGCTTGTTCGCGATGTCGTCGTCGACCTGGGTACCGAGGAAGATGATGCGCTCGCGCAGCAGGCGCTCGTACACCGAGTCGCTGAGGTTCAACCCAGCGGTGGCTGAAGTCATGGCGGGACTCTGCAAAGTCTCCAGGTGATTGGAAGTCACGGTACCTGCCTTCTCCGTAAATCGTTGATTGCTGACACAGACACTAACGAAGGAGGGCGGCACCGGAGTCCCGGTGCCGCCCTACTTCGCTCAAAGCGGAAAACATCTCACGGCCGAACGCGAGGGAAACACCCCGCGACCAGCATTACTTCTGGTCTTCGCCCTCGGCGGAATCCGACGCGACCTCGTCCGTGGACGCGGTCCCTTCGGCTTCGGCCTCACCGTTGCCGAACAGTTCGGCGGTGTCGACAGCGGCACCCGAGGTGTCGGTGACGGTGGCCTGCTCGACGACACCGGCGAGAGCCTTGCCGCGACGCACGTCGGCGAACACGGCGCCGAGCTGACCGGCCTGCTGGATCTGCTGGATGAACTGCTCCGGCGCCATGCCGTAGCGCTGCGCCTGGAACAGGATGCGCTCGGTGAGCTCGTCCTGACCAACGGTGACGTCGGAGGCGTCGGCGATGGCGTCCAGCAGGAGCTGGGTCTTCACCGAGCGCTCGGCGCTGTCCTTGGCGTCCTTGTCGAACTCTTCGCGGCTCGTGCCCTGCTCCTCGAGGAGCTTGTTCAGCGCTTCCTCGTCGTGGTCGAGTCCGTGCACGGCGTCGTGCAGCGCAGCGTCGACCTCGGCCTTGACGACGGCCTCGGGCAGCGGGACCTCGACGGTCTCGAGCAGGGTCTCCAGGACCTTGTCGCGGATCTGACCGGCCTGCTCGACCTTGCGGACGCGTCCGACGCGCTCACGCAGGTCGGCCTTCAGCTCGTCGAGGGTGTCGAACTCACTTGCCAGCTGAGCGAACTCGTCGTCCTCGGCAGGCAGCTCGCGCTCCTTGACGGTGCCGACGGTGACGGTGACGACAGCTTCCTTGCCCGCGTGGTCACCGGCGACGAGCGTCGAGGTGAACTCCTTGGACTCGCCGGCCTTGACGCCGACGACGGCCTCGTCGAGGCCCTCGATGAGCTGACCCGAACCGACCTCGTGCGACAGACCGCTCGCGGTGGCCTCGGGAACGGCCTCACCGTCGACAGTGGCCGACAGGTCGATGGAGATGAAGTCTCCGTCCTCGACCGCACGCTCGACACCGGTGAGGGTGCCGAAACGCTGACGCAGCGACAGCAGCTGCTCCTCGACGGCCTCGTCGGTGATCTCGATCGGATCGACGGTGACGCTCAGCTCGCTGTAGTCGGGCAGCGTGATCTCGGGACGGACATCGACCTCTGCGGTGAACTCCAGGAGTTCACCGTCTTCGATCTTCGTGATCTCGATCTCGGGCTGACCGATCGCCTTCACCGAGGCGCTGGTGACGGCCTCGGAGTAGCGGGACGGGAGTGCGTCGTTGACGACCTGCTCCAGGACGGCGCCACGACCGACACGGGCTTCGAGCAACTTGGCCGGTGCCTTACCCGGACGGAAGCCGGGGAGACGGATCTGTTGCGCGAGGGCCTTGTAGGCCTTGTCGAAATCAGGCTTGAGCTCCTCGAAGGGCACCTCAACGTTGATACGGACTCGCGTCGGGCTGAGCTGCTCGACGGTGCTCTTCACGGACTGGCTCCTTCGTGTGGTCGTGCTTTTTCTGTGCGGCAGTTACCTGCCCTGTGGTTCTGGTCGGGGTGACAGGATTTGAACCTGCGACCCTCCGCTCCCAAAGCGGATGCGCTACCAAGCTGCGCTACACCCCGGTCGAAGCCGGCTCTCGCCAACCTCGCGAGGACCCGAGGTAGAATCCTACGGCCCCCCGATTATGAAATCCAAAGCGAGGTTGGGTACAGTCACTCATCGCAGACGACATGCATGGCGATCCCAGGTTGTCGTATGCACGGGGATGTAGCTCAATGGTAGAGCCTCAGTCTTCCAAACTGATTACGCGGGTTCGATTCCCGTCATCCCCTCCGCACAGGAGCGTTCCCACCCCAGGGAACGCTCCTTTTTTCTTGCACACGGGCGGTCGCGCACATCCGATTCGCTATGACATGCGTCACAGTCGATCGAGCGACCCCCCGCCTTACCCCTCGCCCCCGTTCGCCGAGCGCGTAACCCCGATATCGATCAGTACTCTGGGAGATGTCCGATTTGTCCCCTACTCGTGGATGTTGCAGCCCCCGCAGCCGGCGGTCCGCGAGAACTCCGGAGGCCCACCGTGGAACTGCTACTCATTCTCGTGATCGTGGCGGCGGTCGCCTTCCTGGTGGTGAGGAGCCGCAACAACCGCGCCGGGCAGACCGCGAACCAGCTCGAGGACGCCAAGGCGGACGCACGCCAGGCCATCGAACGACTCGGCGGACAGGTGTACAGCCTCACCGGCTCCGACACCGCCTCACAGCAGGCACTGGCCGACGCGTCCGAGCGCTACACGGCGGCGGGCTCCCAGATCGATCAGGCCGCCACCCCCGTCCAGGCACGCCTCGCCAAGCAGACGGCACTCGAAGGCCTCTACTACATCCGTGCCGCCCGGACGGCCATGGGCATGGACCCCGGCCCCGAGATCCCGTCGATCGACGGGCAGAAGTCCGCGGGCGCGGTCACCGAGGACCGTGAGGTCGAGTTCGAGGGCAGGCAGGTCGCGGCGTCACCGAACCCGTCGTCGAAGACACCGAACTACTACCCGGGCGGTCGCGTCGCGGGACGCCCGGTTCCCGCAGGCTGGTACTCGGAGCCGTGGTGGAAGCCCGCCCTCGTCGCGGGCGCGTGGGGCCTCGGTTCGATGTTCCTGTTCTCGGCGATGTTCTCCGGGATGGCCGGCGTGGGGTACGACGCGCAGGCCTTCGAGAGCGGCGCGGGCGACGCCTCGCAGGACGGCGGCGGTGACGCGGGCGCAGATGCCGGCGGCGACGGCGGCGACTCCGGTGGGGATGCCGGCGGCGATTCCGGTGGCGACATGGGCGGGGACGCCGGCGGCGACGGCGGCGGCGGATTCGACTTCGGCGGCGGGGACGGCGGTGGAGGCTTCGACTTCGGTGGCGGCTTCGACTTCTGACGCGGCCGTCAGGACGGCTGGCAGCTCGGGCACCAGAAGAGGTTGCGGCCCTTCATGACCGAGTGGGCCACCGGTGTGCCGCAGATGCGGCACGGCGATCCCGCCCGCCGGTAGACGTACGTCCGGGGGCGGTCCTTCGCGTATGCCGGATCCCCGTGATCGTCCTCGGGGCGGACGACGTGCATCTTGCCGCGGCGGACACCGACCTTCATGAGGGCGACGAGGTCGGCCCACAGCGCGTCCCACTCGTCGCGGGACAGTCCGCGGCCGGCCCTGTCCGGGTCGATCCCGCGCCGGAACAGGACCTCCGCCCGGTACACGTTGCCGACGCCCGCGATCACGGCCTGATCCATGAGCAGCGCCCCGATCGGGGTCTTCGACGCCGAGATGCGTTTCCACGCCTTGTCGGGGTCGGCGTCCTTGCGCAGAGGGTCCGGTCCGAGTCGCGCCTCGATGGCGGCGACCTGAGGCGGGTGGAGAACCTCACACGCCGTCGGGCCGCGCAGGTCGGTGCCGAATTCGGCGCCGACCATCCGCATCCGGACCTGCCCGACCGGCGGTTCCATGGGAACGGCCGCTTCGGTGAACGCTCCGTACAGGCCCAGGTGGACGTGCACGACCAGCCCGGACTCGTAGTGATGCCACAGGTGTTTACCCCAGGCCTCGGACTTGACGAGGACGCGGCCGTCGACGAGGGCCGCGTCCTCGGAGAATCGGCCCTGCGGGCTCAGCACCCGCACCGGCGAACCGGCGAACCGGCGTTGGTGTAGCCGGGCCAGCCGGTGCAGGGTGTGACCTTCGGGCAAGGACGATCAGGCCTCGGGCAGGGCCGGCGCGACACCGGTCTTCTCGAACTCGGACAGGATGTCGATACGGCGCTGGTGGCGCTCCTCGTTCGACCACTCGGCGGCGAGGAACGCGTCCACGATCGCGAGGGACTCCTCGAGGGAGTGCATGCGCCCGCCGAGTCCGATCAGCTGAGCGTTGTTGTGCTGTCGGGCCAGCTGCGCGGTCTCGACGCTCCATGCCAGGGCGCAGCGCGCACCCTTCACCTTGTTCGCCGCGATCTGCTCGCCGTTGCCGCTGCCGCCCAGCACGATGCCGAGGCTGCCCTCGTCGGCGACGACACGACGTGCCGTCTCGATGCAGAAGGCGGGGTAGTCGTCGAGGGCGTCGTAGACGTGAGCGCCGCAGTCGACGGTCTCGTGGCCTGCGGCCTTCAGATGTTCGATGATCTCGTTCTTACGTTCGAATCCGGCATGGTCGGCACCCAGGTATACGCGCATGACTGGTGATTCTGTCAGGCGTCCTCGCGAATCGTGCCGGGGCCCCGGGACGCTTATCGTGATCAGCATGTATCCCGACAACGGACAGAACTGGGGACAGGCGTATCCGGGACATCGGCAGGCCCCCGCGCAGCAGCAGTGGGGCGGCGGGAGGGGATGGAATCCCCCGGCCCCGTTGCCGGGCCTCATGCCGAACGACAGGCCCGCCCGGCACTCGTGGGAGATCCCGCTGCTCGTGGCCGCGGTCGTACTCACCGTCGTCGCCTACGTGGCGGCTATCGCGGCGCTGTTCCTCGGGGTGGTGTCCACCTGGGTGCTCATCGTGCTGGTCGCGCCGATCCTCATCGCCGTCGGCCGCGGCCAGCTGTACGGCTCGCAGCAGGTGAACGGGATCAAGATGACGCCCACCCAGTTCCCCGACGGCTACCGGATGGTGGCGGAAGCGGCCGCACGGTTCGGGATGGCCGAGCCGCCCGACGCGTACGTCGTCCTCGGGAACGGCCGGATCAACGCATTCGCGTCCGGGCACGGCTTCCGCCGCTTCGTCGTCGTGTACAGCGATCTGTTCGAGATCGGCGGCGAGGCCCGCGAGCCCGACGCCCTCGCCTTCATCATCGGCCACGAGGTCGGGCACATCGCCGCCGGCCATGCCTCGTATTGGCGGCAACTGGGACAGTTCGCCGCCAACTACATTCCCGTCGTCGGGTCCGCCCTGTTCCGGTCGATGGAATACACCGCCGACAATCACGGCTTCTGCGTGCGGCCCCAGGGCGCCCGCGGCGCGATGGGTGTGCTCGGCGCGGGCAAGTATCTGGTGAGCGTCGTCGGATTCGACGAACTCGCCGACCGGGCCACCACCGAACGCGGGTTCTTCCCGTGGTTCGTGAATCTGCTGTCGGGACATCCGGTGCTGACCTGGCGCGCCGCCGCCCTGCGGAACCGGACCCGGCACGGCCACCTGTTCGTCAAACCCGGCCAGATCTACCGCGATCCGCTGCAACTGCAGTACGCGGGCGATCCGGCCGGGCCCGTCACTCGGTGACCGGGACGCGACTCAGTCGAACTGAGGGTCCTCGTTGCGGGTGCGCTTGAGCTCGAAGAAGTGCGGGTAGCCGGCGAGCGCCACCGCGCCGTCCCACACCTTGCCCGCGTCCTCCCCCCGCGGAATCCGCGACAGCACCGGGCCGAAGAAGGCGACACCGTTGACGTGGATGGTCGGGGTTCCGACGTCCGGTCCGACGGCGTCCATGCCCGCGGCGTGGCTCTCCCGCAGCGCGGCGTCGTACTCGTCGGATTCGGCGGCGTCGGCCAGCTCGGCCGGCAGCCCCACGTCGGCGAGCGACTTGACGATCACGTCGCCCAGGTCCTTGTTGCCCTCGTTGTGGATGAGCGTGCCCATCGCGGTGTACAGGGGCAGCAGGATCTCGTCGCCGTGCTTCTGTGCTGCCGCGATCAGCACCCGCACCGGCCCCCAGGCCTTGGTCATCAGCTCGCGGTATTCGTCCGGCAGATCCCGGCCCTCGTTGAGCACGGCCAGGCTCATCACGTGGAAGTTCGCCTCCAGGTCCCGCACCTGTGTGGCCTCGAGGATCCATCGCGACGTGATCCAGCACCACGGGCAGAGGGGGTCGAACCAGAAATCAGCGACGTCCTTGGTGGTCCCGGTGTTCGTCCCAGCACTCACGTGATGCTCCTTCTCGGTGATGTACACATTCCCGTCCAGTCAACACCTCGCTGCCGGGAATCCTTCCCGGAGACCCCGCCGACGGCAGTAGGGTCGGAAGTGGTCGACCGGAAGGGAGCATCCTCACATGTCCTCCACTCGCACGTTCGTCGTCGTCGGCGGTGGCCTCGCCGGAGCGAAAACGGCAGAAGCTTTGCGTGACAAGGATTTCGACGGATCGATCATTCTCCTCTCGGAGGAGGAACACCTCCCCTACGAGCGGCCCCCGCTCTCGAAGGAACACTTCGCCGGAAAGAAGGCTCTCGGCGACTTCACCGTCCACCACGGCGACTGGTACCGCGACCATCACGTGGACCTGCGGTACGGCACCACCGCCACCGCCCTCGACCTCGGCGCCCACACGGTGACGCTGCCGGACGGTTCCACGCTCGGGTACGACAAGCTCGCGCTGGCCACGGGTTCGCGCTCACGCCGCCCACCGATCACCGGTTCCGACGCCGAAGGCGTCCACTACCTGCGCACTGTCGACGAATCGGACCGGTTGATCGCCGCGGTCGGCGACGGCAGGCGGCTCGTGGTGATCGGCGCCGGCTGGATCGGTCTCGAAGTGGGAGCCTCCGCCCGGGAGAAGGGCGCCGACGTGACGGTCGTGGAAGCCGCCGAACTCCCGCTCCTCGGCTCGCTCGGCCCCGAGATGGGCACCGTGTTCGCGGAACTGCACCGCGAGCACGGTGTTCAGCTGCATCTCGGCGCCACGGTCGATCGGATCGTCGTCGAGGACGGCAAGGCCACCGGCGTACGACTCGGCGACGGGACGGTCCTGCCCGCCGACGCGGTCCTCGTCGCCGTCGGCGCCGCGCCCAACGTCGAGATCGCGGAACGGGCCGGGCTCGACGTCGACGGCGGAGTTCTCGTCGACGCCGGATTGCAGACCAGTGACCCCGACGTCGTCGCGGTCGGCGACATCGCGGCGCAACTGCATCCGCAACTCGGCACCCGGATCCGGGTCGAGCACTGGGCGAACGCCCTCAACCAGCCGGCGGTCGCCGCCGCGACCATGCTCGGCCAGGAGGCCGAATACACCCGGCTGCCGTACTTCTTCACCGACCAGTTCGACCTGGGCATGGAGTACACCGGGTACGCGCCGTCCGACGGGTACGAGCGGGTCGTGGTGCGCGGCAACCTTCCCGGACGGGAGTTCCTCGCGTTCTGGCTCGACGCGGACAACCACGTCCTCGCCGGCATGAACGTCAACATCTGGGACGCCACCGATCAGATCAAGCAACTGGTGTCCTCGGCCGCCCCGGTCGATCCCGACCGGCTGGCCGACCCCGCGGTGCCGTTGACCGACCTGTCCGGTTAACGCCCCGGGCCCACTCGTGATGGGATGGCAGCATCGAGTACGAGCACCGCCGCCGATCACGAGGAGACCTCTGTGGCCCCACCGAACCTGACCCGCGAACAGGCAGCCGAACGAGCCGGACTGCTGACCGTCGACAACTACCTGATCGAACTCGACCTCACCGACGGGACAGGTCAGCCCGGAGTCGGGACGACAATTCAGCCCGGAGTCGAGACGACAATTCAGCCCGGAGTGGAGACGTTCTCCTCGCGGACCACCGTCACGTTCGGGGCCACCCCCGGCGCGTCCACGTTCGTCGACATCGTCGCTGCGCGTGTGCATTCGGCAACGCTGAACGGCTCCCCCGTCGACGTGTCGGATTACGACGAGTCCACCGGCATCACGCTCACCGGTCTCGCGGAACGCAACGAACTGGTGGTCGAGGCGGACTGCGCGTACTCGCACACCGGCGAAGGTCTGCACCGCTTCGTGGACCCGACCGACGACGCCGTCTACCTGTACTCGCAGTTCGAGACGGCCGACGCCAAGCGCATGTTCGCCTGCTTCGACCAGCCCGACCTGAAGGCGACTTTCGACGTGCACGTCACGTCCCCCGCCGACTGGAAGGTGATCTCCAACTCCGCGACCGTCGAGACGGTGGCGGCCGAACCCGGCAGGCACATCTTCCGCACCACACCGAAGATGAGCACCTACCTCGTCGCGCTGATCGCGGGCCCGTACGCGGAGTGGACCGACAACTACTCCGACGAGCACGGCGACATCCCCCTCGCGATCTACTGCCGCGCCTCCCTCGGGCAGCACATGGACGCCGAGCGCCTGTTCACGGAAACCAAGCAGGGCTTCGACTTCTACCACCGCAACTTCGGCACCCCCTACGCGTTCGGGAAGTACGACCAGCTGTTCGTCCCCGAATTCAACGCGGGCGCAATGGAGAACGCCGGCGCCGTGACGTTCCTCGAGGACTACGTCTTCCGGTCCAAGGTGACGCGGGCGTCGTACGAGCGGCGCGCCGAGACCGTGCTGCACGAGATGGCGCACATGTGGTTCGGCGACCTCGTCACCATGCGCTGGTGGGACGACCTGTGGCTCAACGAGTCGTTCGCGACATTCGCCTCCGTGCTGTGCCAGAGCGAGGCCACCGAATACACCAACGCCTGGACCACGTTCGCCAACGTCGAGAAGTCCTGGGCGTACCGGCAGGATCAGCTGCCGTCCACCCACCCCATCGCCGCCGACATCCCGGACCTCGCCGCGGTCGAGGTGAACTTCGACGGCATCACGTACGCGAAGGGCGCCTCCGTCCTCAAGCAGCTCGTCGCGTACGTCGGGCTCGACCCCTTCCTGTCCGGTCTGCGGGACTACTTCCGCGACCACGCCTTCGACAACGCCACGTTCGACGACCTCCTCGGCGCACTCGAGAAGTCCTCGGGCCGCGACCTGTCCGACTGGGGCACCCAGTGGCTCAAGACGACCGGGCTCAACATCCTGCGTCCCGAGTTCGACGTCGACGCGGACGGGAAGTTCACCCGGTTCACCGTTCTGCAGTCCGGCGCCGCACCGGGTGCCGGTGAGCACCGGGTGCACCGCATCGCGGTCGGCGTGTACGACGACCGGGACGGCAAGCTCGTCCGCACGAAGCGGGTGGAACTCGACGTCGACGCCACCGAACGCACCGACGTCACCGAACTCGTCGGTGTCGAACGCGGTCAGCTGATCCTCGTCAACGACGACGACCTCACGTACTGCTCGCTGCGGCTCGACCCCGACTCGCTGGCCGCCGCCATCGAGCGGATCGGCGACATCGAGGAGCCGCTCCCCCGCACCCTGGTGTGGTCGGCGGCGTGGGAGATGACACGGCAGGCCGAACTCAAGGCGCGGGACTTCATTGCCCTCGTGCAGCGCGGCATCGGCGCCGAAACCGAGGTCGGCGTGGTCCAGCGACTGCTGATGCAGGCCCAGACCGCGCTGCACAGCTACGCCGAACCCGGGTGGTCCAAGGAACACGGCTGGCCCGACTTCGCGAACCGCTTGCTCGAACTGGCGCGGGAAGCCGAGGCCGGGTCGGACCATCAGCTGGCGTTCGTCAACGCGCTGGCGGGCGCGCAGCTGTCGCCGTGGCACACCGAGGTCCTGCAGGAACTGCTGGACGCCGCACCGGAAACGGTCGGGCTGCCGGGGCTCGTCGTCGACACGGATCTGCGCTGGCGTCTCGTCACCGCCCTCGCCGGGGCCGGTGAGATCGACGCCGAAGGCATCGAGACGCCGTTCATCGACGCCGAAGCCGAACGCGACCCGACCGCGGCAGGGGCCCGCAACGCCGCCGCCGCGGCCACCGTCCGCCCGCAGGCCGCGGTGAAGGAACAGGCCTGGAACCGGGTAGTCGGCGACGACTCCGTGCCGAACATCACCGCCCGCTCGATCATCGGCGCGTTCGCCGGTCACGGTCAGTCCGACATCCTCGAGCCGTATGTCGCCCGCTACTTCGCGGACATTCCCGCGGTGTGGGAGCGGCGTTCGAGCGAGGTCGCACAGACCGTGGTGGTGGGGCTGTACCCGTCGTGGTCGATCAGCGAGGAGTCCGTGGCGGCGGCCGACGAGTTCCTGGCCGGCGACCGTCCGCCGGCCCTGCGCCGCCTGGTGGTCGAGGGCCGCGCGGGAATCGTCCGTTCGCTCGCGGCCCGGAAGTTCGACGCGAGCTGATCGGTGGCCGATCCTGCCGGCCTAGTCCGGCAGGATCGGCACGCTCACCCCCTGATCCCGGCCCAACAGGACCGCGCGGGTTACCGCCGAGGAGCCGAACCGGTCGCGGAGGCTGTCGAGCGTGGTGTCGAGCGTGCTGCGGGTGTAGGGATCGAACGGCAGCGCCAGTTGCTGCGGGCAGTCGTCCTCGAGGTTGGCCACCGCGACGCCGACGAGGGTGATGCCCTTGCTCTCGATCATCGGCATCGCGTTGCCGAGCAGGCCCCGGGCCGTGGTGAGGATCGTTTGCGTCTGCGCCGACGGCTGCGCCAGGGTGTGCGACCGGGTGGCACGGGTGAAGTCGTCGAACCGCAGCCGCAGCACCACCGTGCGCCCCACCCGCCTGCCGCGGCGCAGCCGGCCCGTCACCCGGTCGACCAGCGTCACCAGGGCGGCGTCCACGTCCTCCCTCGACGTGGGTCTGCGCCCCAGGGCGTGCTGGGCGCCGACGGATCTCCGTCTGCGTCCCACCTGCACGGGACGGGGATCCCGCGCCCAGGCGAGCGCGTGGAGGTGGTGGCCCGCAGCCGGTCCGACGATGGACACGAGCAACTCTTCCGGATAGTGGGCCAGCCGGCCGACGGTGGCAATCCCGGCGTCGCGGAGCTTGCGCGACGTCACCGCCCCGACTCCCCACAGCCGTTCGACCGGCAGCGGGTGAAGGAATTCGATCTCGCCGTCCGGCGGCACGTGCAGCAGTCCGTCGGGCTTACCCACCGCGCTGGCGACCTTGGCGAGGAACTTCGTTCTCGCGACGCCGACGGTGATCGGCAGACCCACCTGCTCGCGCACGTCGCGGCGCAGTCGCGCCGCGATGTCGACCGGTGTGCCCGCGATCTTGCGCAGACCCGCGACGTCGAGGAACGCCTCGTCGATCGACAGACCCTCGACCAGCGGTGTCGTGTGCCCGAAGACCTCGAACACGGCCTTGCTCGCGGCCGCGTACGCCGACATCCGCGGGCGCACCACGACGGCGTGCGGACACAGGCGCAACGCCTGCGCACCGCTACTGGCCGTGCGCACCCCGTACGCCTTCGCCTCGTAGCTCGCAGCCAGCACGACACCACCGCCGACGATCACCGGACGACCCCGCAGTGCGGGGTCGTCCCGTTGCTCCACCGAGGCGTAGAACGCGTCGAGGTCGGCGTGCAGGATGGTCGCCTCGGCGCCACTCGAGATGCGCGGGCGCGGCGAATCGGACACGAACATATGTTCGCATCGACCACCGACAGAAGTCGAGGACGGTTCAGCCCCCTCGGCCGCCGACACACCGACGGCCCGTCACAGTTCAGCGGGACTGAACGGTGACGGGCCGTGCGGAAGCCGATCTGTGCGGATCTACGGCGAGGCGATCGCCGCGCTCATCACGCGAATGGCGCTGACGAGACCGTCGATGAGGTCTCCGTCGCCGAACGACGACACCGCTGCCGTCGCCCCGAGCTGGGCGACCCGGTCGGTGACCCGGTCGGCCACGGCCCGGCCGCTGCGGATCTCGACCGTCCGCTGGTTGGGCGAGACCGCGATGAGGACGGACCGTTCCGCCTCGGGAGTCGTCGGGAAGAGCGCATCGGCGCCGGCCGCGGTGTTCTCGCCGAGGTCGCCGACGTACGCGTTGAAGCGCACCTTCGTCTTGCGGGTGCCTTCGGTGAGGGCATCGTCGAGGCGGACGAGTTCGTCCGTCGTGAACGGCAGGTCGTCGGTGAAGGGCTCACCGACGCGGTGCACGCCCGAGATGCGACCACTGGCGGTCACGACGCTGCCGACGGGCAGATTGTCCGCGGATACGGTCGCGGGGATCAGGTCACCACTTGCCACTTGCCGAGCCTCCAATCAGGTCTTCCGAACCGGCGTGCGCGCCGTGGTGCCCGCCGTGATGACCGTGCGTGGTCACCTCGTCGACGGCGCTCCACAGCACCGGCGCATGCGTCCATTCCTCGCCGAGGTGGAACGCGGGCGGCACGGGGCCCGGCGTCTTCTTGCCGACGAACGACATCGCCGCGAAGAAGGCGGTGATCAACGCCGGAATTCCTACGAATATCAGCACTGTCTCGAGAATGCTCACAACGCAAACGGTAGCCCAGAACCGTGCGAAGGGAAGCGTCAGGGCCGAACTTCGAAGAGCGGTCGTGCGGAACGCTCAGGCGGCGCCTTCACCGAGGTAGGGCATCCACGACGGGTGCAGGTCCTTCGTCGACGCCAGCAGTCGCCAATGCGGGCCCGACGGCGGCACCAGAGAGGCCCGGAGCGTCCAGCCGAGTTCGCTCAGCAACTTGTCCGCCTTGCGATGGTTGCAGGGCGCGCAGCAGGCCACGCAGTTCTCCCACGAATGCTCGCCGCCACGACTGCGGGGAACCACGTGATCGACCGTCTCGGCCTTGGACCCGCAGTAGGCGCAGCGGAACCGGTCGCGGTGCATGAGGGCCGCGCGGGTCATCGGAACGCGCGCGCGATACGGGACGCGGACGTAGTTCCGGAGGCGGATCACGGACGGCACCTGAACGGACCACTGCTCGGAGTGGACGACCGGGGCCTGGGGATCCTCGTGGACGGTGTCGGCCTTACCGCAGGTCATCAACACCACGGCACGGCGGGCAGGAAGGGCGGTGAGCGGCTCGTAGGTGACGTTCAGGAGAAGCACCCGGCGCTTGATCCAGAGCGGAACCGCATTCTCGCCCGGGAAAGAAGGCTCGGCGCTGTGCGCGGAGCCTTCGGTGATCACTTGTAAAGCAAACGCCCCTGAAACCCCGGCACTCCGGGCATCAGTGGGCACGAGTTGTCGGTGCGCGCGGGCGCTGTGTCGATTCTTCATGCGACCTCCGGGAGATTGCCACCAAGTGCACCATGAATTGCCTGCGTGCGCACGCCCATTTCCGACAAAAATGCAGGACATTCGGTGAACAGACGGTGACGAAGACGGTTCCCGCCCGCACGTGCACAATGGAAGACGCCATGACTGACGTGCAGCAGACCTTCTATGAGGCGGTGGGCGGAGCGGAGACGTTCCGCAAGCTCACCGCGCGCTTCTACGAGGAAGTCGCCAAGGACGACATCGTCCGGCCCCTCTACCCCGAGGAAGATCTGGGTCCGGCCGAGCGCCGGATGCGGATGTTCCTCGAGCAGTACTGGGGCGGACCGCACACCTATTCGGACGAGCGCGGCCACCCGCGACTGCGGATGCGTCACCACCCGTTCAAGATCGGCCCGATCGAGCGCGACGCGTGGCTGCGGTGCATGCACACGGCGATCGCGTCGATCGATTCCGGGACCCTCGACGACGCGCATCGCAAGGCTCTCCGGGAGTACATGGACATGGCCGCGGCGTCGATGGTGAACTCCGCCTTCTGAAGCCGACGCGCGCCGATTACGCCGGTCGAGTCGTGGCGGGGACGATCGTTTGGCACGATGGGCGATTGTGAGCACTCCCGCCGAAACATCCGCCGACGACACACAGCCGGCACCCTGGTGGTCCGACGCCGTCTTCTACCAGGTCTATCCCCGCTCGTTCGCCGACGCGAACGGTGACGGCGTCGGCGATCTCCAGGGAGTGCGGGACAAACTCGGCTACCTCGAACTGCTCGGCGTCGATGCCCTCTGGCTGAGCCCGGTCATGCGTTCCCCGATGGCCGATCACGGCTACGACGTGTCCGATCCCCGCGACATCGACCCGTTGTTCGGCGACCTCGAGGTCATGGACGACCTGATCGAGGCGGCGCACGCGCGCCAGATCAAGGTGACGATGGACCTGGTGCCCAATCACACCAGCGTCGAGCACGACTGGTTCCGCGCCGCCGTGGCGTCGCCGCCGGGCAGTCCGGAACGCAACCGGTACATCTTCCGCGACGGCCGCGGCGAGGACGGCGCGGAGCCGCCGAACAACTGGCCGAGCATCTTCGGCGGTCCGGCGTGGACCCGGATCACCGAGGCCGACGGCACGCCCGGCCAGTGGTACCTGCACATCTTCGCAGCGGAGCAACCCGACCTGAACTGGGACAACCCGGAGGTCGTCGAGGATCTCACGAAGACGCTCCGGTTCTGGCTCGACCGGGGTATCGACGGATTCCGCATCGACGTCGCGCACGGCATGGCGAAGCCGGAAGGTCTGCCGGATCACGACTGGTCCGCCAACGAACTGCTGCACAACTCGGACGACGACCCGCGGTTCGACAACCCCGCAGTCCACGACATCCACCGCGGCATCCGCAAGATCCTCGACGAGTACCCGGGCACGGTGGCCGTCGGGGAGATCTGGGTCCGCGACAACGAACGCTTCGGCGAGTACATCCGGCCCGACGAACTGCACCTCGGGTTCAACTTCCGGCTGGCGGAGGCCGAGTTCTCGGCGGAGACTGTCCGGGAGGCGATCGAGAACTCCCTGACCGCCGTCGACCAGGTCGGCGGAACCCCCACCTGGACCCTGTCGAACCACGACGTCGAACGGGAGGTCACCCGGTACGGCGGCGGCGAGATCGGCACCGCACGCGCCCGGGCCATGATCCTCGTCGAACTGGCGCTGCCGGGTGCGGCGTTCCTGTACAACGGCGCCGAACTCGGCCTGCCGAACGTCGTCCTGCCCGATTCGGCGTTGCAGGACCCGGTGTGGGAACGGTCCGGTCACACCGAACGGGGCCGCGACGGATGCCGGGTGCCCGTTCCGTGGGAGGGCACCGAACCGCCGTTCGGGTTCAGCAGCGGCGAGCCCTGGCTGCCGATGCCTGCCGAGTGGGCAGGCCTGACCGTCGAAGCGCAACTCGAGGACGTCACGTCGACGCTCTCGCTGTACCGGGCGGCACTCGAACTGCGCTCGTTCCGTCCGGAGTTCTCCGGTCCCGGAGTCGACTGGTACGGCAGTCCCGAGGGCTGCTTCGCCTTCCGCAGGCGCGGTGGTCTGATCTGTGCCCTGAACGCCACCGAGGCGCCGATCTCGCTGCCTCCCGGCGAGGTGCTGCTCAGCAGCGCGCCGCTCGTCGAGGGACAGCTTCCGCCGAACGCGGCTGCGTGGCTCATCTGACCCGGACCCACCCAGTTGCGGTGTGCGCCCGGCCTACCGGGCCACCGACAGCGGAATCCCCCCACCGCGGTGCCGGTAGATCGACCCGAACCGGGCGTCCACCCGCAGCCACGAGGCGGTGGCCCGCACCCGGACCAGTTCCGAGGCGTCGATGCGGTCGAGGTCGATGTCGGCGGTCAACCGATCCGAGCCGGCGTGCGGGACGAACCCCATCGCGGTGAGCGCGAACACCACCCGCATCGGGATGCCGACCGTCTGCCCCGCGCCCTCCACCCGCAGGACCTCCTGGTCGAGCAGTGACGCGGGCGGGCCGTGGCTGCTGCCGTGCTCCTGCGCCAGCGCCGCACCGCGCTGTGCGAGGTCGACCAGGACGCGCGCCGGAACGTCGTCGACGTGGACGAAACCCTCCGTCGGAGGCAGGGCGCCCCGCCACGCCGAATCCATCGAGAACCCCGGATCGATGTCGGCTGCGGTCGCCGCTTCGAGCGCGGCGAGCAGTTGGTCACCGGCAGCCGACGTGTCGTCCGGGGTGATCGTCCCCGCGATCGTGCGCACCGCCAGCGCGTCGAAACCGGTTGCCGCCCAGGCCGTCAGACGGCCGGGTCCGCGTTGGCGGAGACGCACCACCGTCGCCTCGTCCAACCGGACCACCCGGGTGAGGAAGGTGGCGAGATCGCCGCGCTCCGTCGCGTCCGGGATCGACAGGACGCGCTCATGCACGCTGCCAGCTCTCCAGGTAACCGCGCTCGACGTCCATGATCCTGCGGAGCCGCTGAGTGTCGATGTCGAACGCCGCGATCTGCGTCGACGCAATGATGGACGGCGCGACCGAGACGTCGACGCCCTTCGGGCGGACCTCGTAGTTGATCGTGAAATCGACGGCGCGAACCTTCTCGACCCACATCAGCACGTCCAGCGGTGAATCGCTGTGCCGGAGCTGCCCGCGGTAGCGCACGTGCAGGTCGGCGATGACCGCGCCGTCACGCAACGTGACCGTGGGCCGGTCGTCCTCGAACAGCCAGGGAATCCGCGCCTCCTCCAGCAGCGTCACCATCCGAGCGTGGTTGATGTGCTGGAAGACGTCCATGTCCGACCATCGAACTTCGACCTCCGCGTGAAAGCCCTCGCTCAACGTCATACCTCCGATCGGGTGCCCATACCGCGCACCATGCTGCGTACCTGACGCGCCGCCACCGAGAGCGTCGCGAGGTCAAGGGTCCCAGACTCGAAAATCTCGGTGAGAGCGGACCTCGCCCTGGCCAGCCGGGACGCGTTCGTCGACTCCCAGTCGTCGATCTTCTCCTGCGGGGTCTCGTGAGGTTCGCCACCGAGGAGCACTTCCATCGTGAGCTGGCGCAGCGAACTGTAGAGGTCGTCGCGCAACGCGAGGCGGGCCAGCGAATGCCAGCGGTCACCGCGCGCGAGGGTGGACACCGCGCTGAGCAGCCAGTCGATGCCGAGGTGCGCGTCGAGTTCGTAGTACAGCTCGGCAACCTCGTCGATATCGCGCTCGGCGATGTCGGCGATGTCGATGATGTCGAGCAGACAGAACTTGTCCAGAAGCCGGAACACCTCGAAGGCGAGGTCTTCGGGCGCTCCGCGGACGACCAGCGGCCGCGCCCGCAGCTCCACGTCGGTGAGCTGATGCCCCCGCACGAGCTGCGGGACCTTCGGCGAGAGGGCCCGGAAGTCGGCCGAGTAGCGGGCGATCTCGGCGCCCACCGCGAGAGGCTGGGGCCGATTGGTCAGTAACCAGCGCGACGCCCGGTCGAGAACCCGGCCCGACTCGAGGATCAGGTCGTCCTCGATGTCCGCGGCGATGTTCGCCGACCGGATCCTCGACCACAGGTCGGGCAGGGCGAAGATCTCGGTGACCGCCGCATACGCGCGGATGGCGTCGGTGCTGCTCGCTCCCGCCTCGTCCGCCAATCGGTACGCGAAGGTGATGCCGCCGTTGTCGATGGTCTCGTTCGCGAGCATCGTGGCCACGATCTGCCTGCGCAGGGGATGCGCCTTGATCGCCGTCCGGAACCGCTTGCGCAGCACCGTCGGGAAGTACCGCGGCAGGCGCGGCGCGAACGTCTCGCTGTCGGGCAGGTCCGTCGCGAGGAGGTCGTCCTTGAGCGCCAGCTTCACGTGCGCGGTGAGGGTCGCGAGTTCCGGGGACGTCAGCCCCTGCCCGGCCTGCCTGCGACGGGCGATCTCCTCCTCGGTGGGCAGGGCCTCGAGTTTCCGGTCGAGGCCGCGGCGGGACGCGAGGTGCTCGATCTGGCGGCGGTGCACGCTCAGCATCGGGACCGCGCTCGTCCGGGAGACACCGAGGAGGTTGTTCTGGGCGATGTTGTTCGCGAGAACAAGGTGGGCCACCTCGTCGGTCATCGACGCCAGCAGCGGATTGCGGTCCTCCCGCGGCAGACCGCCGCTGCTCACCAGCGAGTCCAGCAGGATCTTGATGTTCACCTCGTGATCGGAGCAGTCCACGCCCGCGGAGTTGTCGATCGCGTCGGTGTTGATCCGGCCGCCGTTCTGGCTGTACTCGATGCGGCCGAGCGCCGTCACCCCCAGGTTGCCGCCCTCACCGACCACCCTGGCCCGCACCTCGTTGCCGTCGACGCGCACCGAGTCGTTGCTCTTGTCGCCCACCATCGCGTTGGTCTCGGTGGACGCCTTGACGTACGTGCCGATGCCGCCGTTCCACAGCAGATCCACCGGGGCACACAGGATCGCCCGGACCAGTTCCGGTGGGGAGAGTTCGGTGACGGTGTCGTCGAGTCCGAGGGCGGCGCGCGCGGCGGCGCTGATCGGGACCGATTTGCGGGTCCGGTCCCACACTCCCCCGCCCTCGCTGATGAGGCTGGTGTCGTAGTCGGCCCACGACGACCGGGGCAGCGCGAACATCCGGGACCGTTCCTCGAACGACGTCGCGGCGTCGGGATCGGGGTCGAGGAAGACGTGCCGGTGGTCGAACGCCGCCACCAACCGGATGTGCCTGCTCAGGAGCATGCCGTTCCCGAACACGTCGCCGCTCATGTCGCCGACACCGACCGTCGTGAAGTCCTCCGTCTGGGTGTCGACCCCCATCTCCCGGAAGTGCCGTTTCACGCTCTCCCAGGCGCCGCGGGCGGTGATGCCCATCCCCTTGTGGTCGTAGCCGGCAGACCCACCGGACGCGAACGCGTCGCCGAGCCAGAAGTTGTACTGCTCGGCAACCGAATTGGCGAGGTCGGAGAATTTCGCGGTGCCCTTGTCCGCGGCCACGACGAGGTACCGGTCGTCGCCGTCCCGCCGCACCACCCGGGTAGGAGGCACGATCTCGCCCGACACCTGATCGACGTTGTCGGTGAGATCCAGGAGCCCGGAGATGAACGTGCGGTAGCAGTCCTGGCCCGCCTCGAGCGCGGCGGCGCGGTCGGCCGCCGCGTCCCCCGACGGCGTCGGGGGATTCTTGACGACGAAGCCGCCCTTCGCCCCGACCGGGACGATCACCGCGTTCTTCACGGCCTGCGCCTTCGCCAATCCCAGGATCTCGGTGCGGAAGTCCTCACGCCGGTCGGACCAGCGCAATCCGCCACGGGCGACGGACCCGAACCGCAGGTGCACACCCTCGACGTCGGGTGAGTACACGAAGATCTCGTACTTCGGCCGGGGCTTCGGCAGTTCCTGGATCGAGGTCGGATCGAGCTTGATCGACAGATGCGCCGGCGGCTCCCCTGTCTCGCCGGTGACGAAGTAGTTGGTGCGCAGCGTCGACTTGATCAGCCCGAACAGACCGCGCAGGATGCGGTCCGCGTCGAGGCTGACCACGGAGTCGATGTACTCCCGCAGACGGGTGTCGAGTTCGGCCACCAGGTCGGGTGAGGGCGTTTCCGGGTCGAACATCGCCTCGAACAACTCGACGAGCGTGTACGCCGACCGGGGATTGGCCAGCGCAACCCCCTCGATGTGGAACTGGCTGTAGGGAAAACCCGCCTGGCGCAGATACTTTGCGTACGCACGCAGGATCACGGCCTGCCGCCACGACACTCCCGCCCGCAGGATCAGTTCGTTGAACCGGTCGGCCTCCGCCCGCCCGAACCAGACCGCGGTGAACGCGTCCGTGAACCGTTCCTGAAGCTTCGGTTCGGCCGCGGATGCCTCTTCGGCGGCGAGTTCGGCATCCAGGTCGTCCTCCACCGAGGAGCGCAGCAACTCCGCCGGCACCGACAACCCGAAATCGTAGATCCAGCACGTCAACCCGTCGGGCCGCGGAATCTGGTAGGGCCGTTCGTCCAGGACCTCCACGCCCAGGCTCTGCAGCACCGGGAGCACCTGGCTCAGCGAAATACCGTCGCCGCCCACGTACAGGGTGAACCGCCAGTGCCCGACCTCCGCCCCGCGGTCGCGATACAGCAGCAGGTCGATGGAGCCGCCTTCGAGCGCCTCGAGCCTCGCGAGATCCGACAACGCGCGGGTGGCGTCGAAATCCTCCTTGTACCCCTCGGGCAGCACGTCCGCATACCGCTGCGCCAGAATGGGATCCACACCGGCGGTGACCGGCAGGAGGTCCCCGAGGTGGTCGTCCCAGCTGCGGCTCGCCTCGGCCAGCATCGCCTGGACCCGTTCGCGGTCGGCGTCCGACAGGTCGAGCCGCGACCCCATCTGTTCGGTGTTCTTGCGAATCGTCACGTGCAGCAACGCCAGATCGGACTCCGTGACGCGTGCAGTGTATTCCAAAGTGCCGCCGCCGAATTCCCGCAGCAGGATGTCCTGCATAGCGAGCCGGACCCGGGTGGTGTACCGATCCCGGGGCAGGTAGATCAGGCAGGAGACGAACCGTCCGAGAAAGTCCTCGCGCACGAACAGGCGCACCTGGCGCCTGAGCCCGATGCTGTGCACGGCCGTCACCGTGTCGAACAGGGTGTCCGCGTCGCTGGAGAACAGTTCGGTGCGCGGGAACGACTGGATTACCTCCAGCATCGCCTGCCCCGAATACGAGTTCAACTGGAACCCGGCCCGGTCGATCACCTTGCGCACCCGGCGGGCGATCACGGGAATGTCGAGGACGTTCTCGTGCAGGGCCGTGACGGTGAAGACGCCGAGGAAGCGGTGCTCACCGGTGATGTTGCCGTTCGCGTCGAGGATGCTCACACCGACGAAGAACGGGTAGACCGAGCGGTGCACGGTCGCGGGGAACGAGCCCTGCGTGAGCACGAGCAGCGGGCGGTCGGGGATCTCGGCGGCCGGCGGCAGACTCAGCGGGCCTTCGGTGACCGTGTCGGAGCGCAGCAGCCCGAGACCGCTGCCCGGCACCACCTGCAGGCTCCGGGTGCCGGAATCGTCCGGCTCCCCCAGTTCGAATCGCCGGTACCCGAGCGCCGCGTAATTGCCCTGCGACATCCACCGCAGCAGGTCGGCGCAGTCCTCCAGGTCGTTCTTCGACACACCTGGACAGGTTGCGGAGGCCTCCAGTTCGTCGGCCAGCGTCCGCTCGAGCTTGCGCATGATGTCGGTGTCCCGGACCACCTGGCGCACGTCGGCGAGGACGGTGCCGACCTCCTTCTCGAGCGTGTCGAGAACCGCGGAGTCGGCACGCGGATCGAGTTGGACGTGGATCCACGACTCGGACACACCGTCCTCGCCGGCATCCTTGGCCTTGTCGCCCATGAGGATTCCGCGCAGTGCGCCGATCGGATCACGCCGCACCGAGACGATCGGGTGCACGAATTCGCTGATCCCGATGCCGAGACGGTTCAGCAGCGCGGTGATCGATTCGACGAGCAGCGGCATATCGTCCGTGACGATCTGCAGCGACGCACCGAGTTCGCGCCCGTCGCCCGGCCGGTAGACCCGGGTGATCGCGCGCTCCGGAGGCCGATGCAGCGCCAGTGTCAGGTGCGCGCCGAGCACTGCGTCGGAGGCGCCGTTGACGGCGCTCTCGCTGTCACCGCGATCGACGTGCCGGAAGTACACGGCTGCGAGAGTCGGCACCTGAGACCGGAGACCTTCGGGCAGATTCCGCACCCACTCCGCATCTTTCAGTGCTGCCGATTCCGTCATCGGGGCTCACTTCCTCTTCGTTCCGATCGCCGCGGGCAACTCTCTCGAGACTAGCCCGCGGCGATGGGAACAGAGGGTGAACTTCGGGCACCCCGCGTGCCGGATCCGTCAGCCGGTGGTCACCGGCGCGAGGTACTTCTCGAGCCCGTCGCGTTCCGCCTCGGACAGCGGACGCGACCGTTCGGTCTTCACGTCGAACGCCACCAGCAGGGCGTCGCCCGTCGCGCAGTGGACGCCGTCGCGGCTCGTGACGACGTGCCGGATCGTGTACGACGAATTGCCGACATGGAGCACCGACACGTCGATCGTCAGCGGACCGGAGGCGTCGGTGACCGGACGCAGGAATTCGACGTCCATCTTGCGCACCACCATCGCACCGGGCTGCGCGCCGGCGGCGCGCAACTCGGTGGTCAGGAACGCGATCCGCGCTTCCTGCATGTACTCCATGAAGCGGGTGTTGTTGACGTGACCCAGGCGGTCGGAGTCACCCCACCGGACCTGGATCTCGTACGTGAAGGCCTGCTGCCCCACCAGGTCAGTCCCTCGTCAGCTTGCGGTGCGTCACGCGGTGCGGACGGGCAGCATCCGGTCCGAGCCGCTCGACCTTGTTGGCCTCGTAGCCCTCGAAGTTGCCCTCGTACCAGTACCAGGCCGCCTCGTTGTCGCCGAAGCCCCCCTCCCACGCGAGGATGTGCGTGCAGGTCCGGTCGAGGAACCAGCGGTCGTGGGAGATCACGACGGCGCAGCCGGGGAACTGTTCGAGCGCGTTCTCCAGCGAACCGAGGGTTTCGACGTCGAGGTCGTTGGTCGGTTCGTCGAGCAGGATCAGGTTTCCGCCCTGCTTGAGCGTCATCGCGAGGTTCAGGCGGTTGCGCTCACCACCGGACAGGACGCCCGCCGGCTTCTGCTGATCGTGGCCCTTGAACCCGAACGAGCTGATGTAGGCGCGCGACGGCATCTCCGTCTGGCCGACCACGATGTGATCGAGACCGTCGGAGACGACCTCCCACACCGTCTTGTCGGGATCGATGCCCGTGCGGTTCTGGTCGACGTAGCTGAGCTTGACGGTCTGACCGATCTTCACCTCGCCCGCGTCCGGCTCCTCGAGCCCGACCACGGTCTTGAACAGCGTCGTCTTACCGACACCGTTGGGTCCGATCACGCCGACGATGCCGTTACGCGGCAGGGTGAACGACAGGTCCTTGATCAGGACCCGTCCGTCGAAGCCCTTGTCGAGGTTCGACACCTCCACCACGACGTCGCCGAGGCGCGGCGGCGCGGGAATCTGGATCTCGTCGAAGTCGAGCTTGCGGGTCTTCTCGGCCTCGTTGGCCATTTCCTCGTAGCGGTCGAGGCGGGCCTTGTTCTTCGCCTGTCGGGCCTTCGCTCCCGAACGGACCCAGGCCAGCTCCTCCTTGAGACGCTTCTGCAGCTTCTGGTCCTTCTTGCCCTGGACCTCGAGCCGGGCGGCCTTCTGCTCCAGGTAGGTGGAGTAGTTGCCTTCGTACGGGTACAGGCGGCCGCGGTCGACCTCACAGATCCACTGGGCGACGTGGTCGAGGAAGTACCGGTCGTGGGTGACGGCCAGGATCGCACCCGGGTAGGCGGCGAGGTGCTGCTCCAGCCACAGGACGCTCTCCGCGTCGAGGTGGTTGGTCGGCTCGTCGAGCAGCAGCAGGTCGGGCTTGCTGAGCAGCAGCTTGCAGAGGGCGACGCGGCGCTTCTCACCACCGGAGAGGTGAGTGACCATGTCCTCCGGCGGCGGACAGCGCAGAGCGTCCATCGCCTGCTCGAGCTGGGAATCGATCTCCCACGCGTCGGCATGGTCGAGCTTCTCCTGGAGCTCGCCCATCTCCTCCATCAGCTCGTCGGAGTAGTCGGTGGCCATCAGCTCGGCGATCTCGTTGTACCGCTTGAGCTGGACCATGGTTTCACCCATGCCCTCTTCGACGTTCTCGCGAACGGTCTTCGTCTCGTCCAGGTGCGGTTCCTGCATGAGGATCCCGACGGTGGCACCCGGAGCGATGAACGCTTCACCGTTGCCCGGCTGATCCAGCCCCGCCATGATCTTGAGGATGCTGGACTTACCCGCGCCGTTCGGGCCGACCACACCGATCTTGGCGCCGGGGTAGAAGCTCATCGTGACGTCATCGAGGATGACCTTGTCACCGTGCGCCTTGCGCACCTTCTTCATCGTGTAAATGAACTCAGCCATGGGGCCAGCCTAATGGTGACGCGCGATGAACCCACATCGCGGAGGGTCGGGGACGTGATCGGGGGCTTCCCGGGAAGATGCCGTGGGCATCGGCGCCGGGAACGCGAGGTCGGCGCCGATACCCGCAGGTGCGCTACGCGACGAGGGACCGGGTGGCCACCTCTTCGGTCGCCGGGTTCCCCGCACCGCCGTCGGTCGTTCTCGGCGCACGCTCGAGCACCACCGTGCACCGGGCCAGATCCGGTCCGATCGCGGTGGCGCTCAACTCCAGGTCGGAGCGGGCGATGCCGTCCCGGGTGGTGTATTCGGTGGTGCGCAACTCGCCCGTCACGAGAACGGGATCGCCCTTCGTGATCGAGGCGACAACGCCGGCCATCAGCCGTCGCCTGCAGGTCACCGTGAGGTAGAGCGTGCTCCCGTCACGCCACTCCCCCGTCGCGTGGTCGCGGCGCCGGACCGTGCTCGCCATCCGGAAACTGAGGAACTCGTCACCGGCGGCGTTCGACCGGGTGACCGGGCTGGTGATGACCGTTCCGACGACGGTGCCGTGTGTTTCGTACATGACGTCTACCCCCTGTGAGTGCGGCAAGGTGCGTTCACTCACAGCGTGCCGTCCGGCGGCGCCGTTTTCGGCCTGCAGCGGACATCTGTGGAGAAATCGAGCGGTTGTGGATGGAACCGCGAAAACGGCCCCGAGAGCCCCGAACGTGTCGGGGCGGCGTGCTAACGGTCAGCGCCCGGCCTCGCGGTCCCGTCGCGCCAACTCCGCGAACATCGCGTTGTGCGCGGCCAGATCCGCGTCGTCGTCCCGGTCCGCGGCCCGGTCGACCCGCCGCGCCGTGCGGCCGTCGCTGCGGGACCACTGGATGAGCAGCGCCATCATCACCAGCACCAGCGGGATCTCACCGGTGGCCCAGGCAATGCTGCCGCCCAGTTGCTGGTCACCCACCAGGTCGGCGTTCCAGCCGAGTCCGAGCGATCGATAGTACCACTCGCCCATCACGGCGCCCATGCTCATCAGCGCGACGCCGAAGAAGGCGTGGAACGGCAGGGAGCCGAACACCATCGCGAGCTTCGTCACCGGTTGCAGCTTGCGCGGCGACGGGTCGATGCCGATCGCGACCCAGTAGAAGAGGTAGCCGCTCAGCAGGAAGTGCAGGTTCATCAGGACGTGCGCGGAGTGGGAGTCGACGGCGGCCTCGAAGATCCCGCCGAGGTACAGGGCGTAGAAACCGCCCACGAACAGCACCGCCGCGACGACGGGGTGCGTGATGAACCGGGAGAACGGGCTGTGCAGCGCGGTCAGGATCCATTCGCGCAGTCCCGGCACACCGTTCTTGCCCGCGGGATCGAGGGCGCGCAGGGCGAGCGTGATCGGGGCACCGAGCACCAGGAGAACCGGCGCCAGCATGGACAGCGCCATGTGAGCGCCCATGTGCACGCTGAACACGGCCGGAGAGTAGCGACCGACACCCGACGACGTGGCGATCAGCAGCACCACGCACCCGCACATCCAGGCGACGGTCCGGCCGACGGGCCAGCGGTCGCCGCGCCGCCGCAGTTTGCGCAGTCCGAGCGCGTACACGACGGCCAGCACGATCGCGGCGGTGCCGTAGAGGAGGTCGAATCGCCAGTCCAGCATCAAGCGAGCGAACGTGGGCGGCCCCGCCAGGTTGTAGCCGAGTTCCACCTCCGTGAGGGTGGGCGCCGCGGTCGGGGGCGGCGGGGGCGTGCGGCCGAGTCCCACGGCGAGACCGATCGTCGCGGCGAAGACCATGACCTCCGCACCGGCGAAGCGGATCAGGTTGCCGCGTTTCGTCGGATCCTTCTGCAGTGCGGGCAGCGCCCGGCGACGCTGCGCCCACCCGAACACACCGAGTACGACGAGGGCCACGATCTTCGCGACCACCAGGCGTCCGTACGTGGTGTCGACGAGGTCGCCGATCTGGACGCGGACGAGAGCGTTCACGACACCGCTGACCGCCATGACGACGAAGCAGACGGTCGCGACCGCGGAGAACCTGCGCGCCGCGACGTCGGTGTAGGCGCCGCGCCGACGCGCGTGGGCGAGGAGAGCGAACAGACCGCCCGCCCACAGCGAGGCCGCCACGAGGTGCAGGATCAGGCTGTTCGTCGCCATGTCGTGCGAACCGCCCGAGGACGAGTGCCCGGTCAACGCGAGCGGCATCAGTCCGAGGATGCCGACGACCAGCAGGATCGGCGTCCACCACCAGCGCAGCACGAGCCGGGAGGCGATCGCGAGGACGATGGCGATGATCGCGGTCCAGCGCCAGGCGCCGGCGAGTTCGACCTGATCGATCGAATTGAAGATGTTGGCCGGCTTGACCGCTTCGGCGAAGGGTTGCCCGGACGTGTCCGACAGCGTCAACGGGACGAGGACGAGGGCGGTCGCCGCCCACACGATCGCGGCGTACGACGCGGTGCGGACGGCGCGGTAGCCGTCCACGTCGAGGACGCCGGACTTCTGCGGTGGCACGAAGAACGCGGCGAGCAGCAACGATCCGATCGTGATGACGGCAGCGATCTCCGACACGGCCCGCATGGCGGGCAATCCGTAGGTGGTGATCGGTCCGGGATCCGGAATTCCCAGCAGCACGAGCGCCTGAGCAGCGGAGAGTCCGACGACGATTGCCGCTACCAGGCCGGCGATGAGACCGCCGACGACGAACAGGGCGGTCGAATCGGCACGATTCGGGGGTTTCGAAGCCGGGTCGGACGCCGCGAGCTGGGGTGTAGCCATACATCAAGGGTAGGACCTACGACAGGCCGTCGGAGACGCGAGGGTCCGTCTCGGTTCCGGCTACCGTCGACAGGGACGTGTCGCAGGGAAACGAGAGGCTGAGATGGCGGAGTTTCTGATCATCGTGGTGGCGCTGTTCTTCGCGGGCATGGGCGTCTACGGGCTCGCCCTGCCCGCCCGCCTGGTCGCACCGTTCGGTCTGACCGCGGATTCGGCGACGGCCCGCGCCGAGGTGCGCGCGGTCTACGGCGGCTTCGGTGTCGCGGTGGCGGGCCTGCTCTTTTTCGCGGCCTTCGACGCCCACGGCATCCGATCCGTCGCCGCGGTGACGGTGGCCGTCGCCCTGCTGGGGATGGCATTCGGCCGGATCGTGGCCGCCCTCACCGACCGGCCGACCCGGTTCTACCCCGTGTGGTTCTATTTCGTCGTCGAGATCGTTCTGGCGGGACTCCTGCTCTGCGCGGCGGTCCTGGGCTCGTGACGCACACCCCCCAGCCCCGGTCGGAGCACTCGGGGCGGCAGGTAATATTTGCTGCGCGCCTCCGTAGCTCAGGGGATAGAGCAAGAGCCTTCTAATCTCTTGGTCGCAGGTTCGAATCCTGCCGGGGGCACCAAAACCGTTTCTTTCAAACCTACGACCCCGGTCGTAGGGTTTCTGCGTTCTCGGCTGCCGACCGGTGCGAATGGATCCCCGGCAGGCGCTCGCCTGATCACCTCCATCAGCTCGACCCCGTCAGGTGCCGCTCGTTGATCGCCCTCGTCCACCGTGAGTGCGTCTGCGTGCACAGCGGCGTCACCATCATCGGTCGTCGGATTGAGCATGCTCGCCATCTCATCCCCGAGCAGCGTCTTGAACGGTTCGGCCTGTTCGACCCGGACGTAGTCCTGCTCGACGTAGACCTTCTCGAAGAATGCCTGGTTGAACAGACGCCGGACGTGGTGATCAGCCCGCAAATAGGCGGCATAGCAGTTCACCGCGTAGCCCAGGGCCGTCCGGAGGTTCTGCTCCACCAGCTCAAGGTGCACCATGCTCGTCTCCAAGCGGGCTTCCACTCCGGCCAGTTGGGTTGCGATCCGGTCCTGCTCGGTTTTCAGCAGATCGAGGGGCACCGCGCCTGCGTAGTGAGCTTGGAGCAGCCTGGCGCGCTCGTCCAGCAGGCGTTGCCTCCGAGTATTCAGCTCCTTCTGTTCGCGTTCGGCGGCCTGCTTGGTTGCGCTGAGATCCCGCCGTAAGGCTGTTTCGATGGGCTCGCGCAGTTCCGGGCTGAGGCGGATGGCCCGGTATTCCTCTTCGACCAGTTCTTCAGCTCGGGAGATGAGCACGGCTTGCCGTCGGCAGTCATTGAGCTTCTGATGACGTCCCAGGCAAATGAAATAGGGGTACACCGTACCGTAGCGATTCTTCGCGTTGGTGACGATCAGGCGGGTCCCACAGCCCCCGCAGTACACCGTCGAGCGCAGGTAGTGCGGGTGCTCGCGTTGCTTCTCCCCCACCGCGTGCGAGGCCAAGACGGTCTGCACCTGTTGCCAGGTGATCGGATCAACCAGGGGTTGATGCCGACCGTTGGGGTAATTGACTCCTCGGTAGACGACTTCACCCTTGTAGTAAGGCGTGCGCAGGATTTGGTGCAGCGAGTTGTATTTGAGCGGGCGGGCTGGCCGCTTGGGCGTCGGCCGGGTCGTCAAGCCGCGCGCCTCCAGCTCCGCGGCGAGGCCCTTGAGAGTCCACTGGCCGGTGGCGTACGCCTCGAATGCCCACGCAATGAACGGAGCCCTCTCTGGGTCGACCACGACGGTGCGGACTTCGGCTCCTTGGTCGTTGATGATCCCCTTGTTCAAGTAGCCGATCGGAGCTTTGCCAGGCGTGCCGCCGCCTTTGGCCTTCTCGTTCATGCCCTTGAGCACTTCGGTGGCCAGGTTGCGTGAGTAGAACTCGGAGATGGAGCTCAGGATGCCGTGCAGCAACATGCCGCTGGGGGTTTCGTCGATGTTTTCGGTCGCGGAGATCAGCTCGGCGCCGGCCTTCTTGATCGCCATGTGGATTTCAACGTCGTCGGCCCGGTTGCGGGCCAAGCGGTCGACCTTATGGACGATCACGTAGTCGACGTGATTGTCCTTGATGTAGGCGAGCATCCTCTGCAGTTCGGGCCGGTCTGCTGTTTTGGCGCTTTCACCGCGCTCGACAAACTCTTTCACGACGACTGCGCCGAGCGCCGCCGCTTTCTTGCGGTTGGCTTCGCGTTGGGCGGGCAGTGAATACCCATCAGTTTCGCCGTCTTTCTCGGCTTGTTCTTTCGTGGAGACGCGAGGGTACGAGACTGCCGTCTTGGGCGTAATGTCTTGTAGCTCGGTATCCGCTTCAATGGTTGTCATACGTTATTCCTCCTCATTTGTGCGACTTATTTAGTTCTGCTGAACTGCTACGACGTGTTAGCCGGTACTCGTGTCGCACTCCGGTTAAATTCAGGACGGCGGCGGATGTTGCCTGGGCTGGCTGCTTTGTTGGTGTCGGTTCCTGATCTGCTGGGCCGTACCGCCACCTGCTGGTAGCTATCCATGAGCCCGATGCCTCGCAACCGATCCCGGATAACGTTCTCGCCCACACAAAACAGGGTGGCGAGGTCAGTGGTGGTGAGACCGGCTCGCCGGGCACGCCGGAGGGCACGCGCCGGTACCAGTACGCATCGGGCGAAGTGGTCGGCGGCGAGTTCGGCCTGGTAGGCGGCGCCGAGGTCGTCGGTGCCGTGGTACAGCAGCTGCGCGTGTCCGTCATCGAGGATGTGCTTGAACTCATGGGCAATGGTGAATCGCTGCCGTCTCCAGGGAGTGGTCCGGCTCAGCTGGATCACCCATTGCTTTGCCAGCGTGTCCCAGAAGCTGGCGCCGGGAAGCCGCTGGCGCGCGTATTCCACGCGCAGCCCGGGGAGGTCGGTCATTATTTCGATCGGTACGGCGCCGTCGATGTCGACAGGTGCGAGGAGGCTGTTCGCTTGCCGCTGAGCCAGGTTGAGGGCTGCCGCGAAGGTAACGCGCTGGCGCGGCAAATAGGCGCGAAGATGAGCCAGTCTGGCGCTAGGGCGTACACCCGAAGGCCTGCCGTGGCGGTTGGATATTGTTGGTGCTGTATGCATGGTGCACCTCCTTTCTTCGCGTTATTTTTCGATCAACGGATTGGTGGCTGAGAAATGCGGTGAATACGGCCTGGCTTACGCCGCCGTTTCGTCGTCGCCACTGACTGACTCGTGATAGATATCGAATTTGATGCCACGGCTGCTCGCTATGGCATCGATGGCGGCCTGGATGTCGCGGGCGACTTCGGACGGGATGTCCTGGTAGGTGATGCGGACATGCGGCTTGCCGGTGACCGGCTTCGCTTTCGCGATCCAGCCAGCCTCGGCGAGGAGGTTGTCTCCGGGCAGATTCAGTCCATCCGCAATGGCGAGCAGGGAATGCGGATTGGGTCGAGCAAAAAGGCCTTGTTCGAGCCGCATGATGGTCGAGGGATTGAGTCCGGTCCGGCGGGCCAGTTCGCTGCGATTGAGGCCCAATTCCGTGCGCCGTGTCGTGATAATTGTGGCGATCCGCTTGGATTCGCGGGTGCGTGATGCAGCCATTTCGGTTGTCTCCGTTTATATTTCGCATTCCAAGAGTACCTCACAATTTGCGCAAAAGCAATTTCTTTGGACAATTCCACAACATTAAATTTTCATTAAATCGTGGTGGCGCATCGCATTTCGCACCTCGCCTCCTACGCCCGCTCATCGAATAGCCAGACGCCACCGCCCGGCGCTTTATAGACCTGGACATGCCCGTCGCGGAACAGCCCCTGCGCGACGGCGTCGTAGTCGATGTGTACGTGCTGGCGCAGATCCTCCGGCAACGTCGTGTCCAGGAGCGCCTCGTAGCCCATCTCCTGCATGAGCTGTTGCGCATACGCGGCCAGTGATGCGTAGTGCCCGATGTATGCCCGCGCAAAGTGATCGTAGTGTTCAGATGCTCCCTCGTTGACATCTGCCCAGGCGGCGAAGGCGTGGCCGTGTTCAGCAATGCCCCGCGCGATGGTGCTGACTAGCTCGATCGAGTCGTTCTCGTACACGCGTGCAACCCCGAAGCCTTCGGAGTCTCGGATAGCGAAACGCTCTGCATCCGGTACCGATGATGACTCCAGCATCCGATGGATGTCGTCGTAGATCGCCTCTGGTTCACGGGCGGCTTCGAGCCAGACGCCGTGGGTCCGGCCAGCCTCATAGTCGGCAACGCTGGCGACGTAGATCAGCGGGTTGGGTGCCGGATCCTCCTCGTGGCCGGTTTCGGAGTCCGCAGCGGCTGCCTCTACGCCAGGTTCGTATTCCTCTGCGCCGGACTGCTGTTGGTCCTCGCTCGACCCTTTGTTGCCTGAATTATAGTGCGGTTGTCTATCATTCATGAATTACCTCTCTTTCTTTGTGGTTATCGTTGCTGTGTTAGGCGGCCGGTCGGACGGCAGAGAGTGGAAACCACTCGATCTGCCGACCCTCCCGGCCGCTAGTCACCACGACGGTCGCCGTGGCGTGTGCACCGTGGCTGTGAGCGGTGCCTTTCTCCGGCAGTTCCCCATGGACCTAGGGTTCTTGGGGTGCGTCGCCTTCCTGTTGTCCTCGTCGTTGCCGTGGACGGCTACCGCTGGCTCTCGAACCCTCTGCCTTGGCAGGTGATTCCGGAGCCTCGGTAAACAGGTTTGTGAGCGCTTCCTGTTTCGCCTTGGCCTCGCGCTCCATTTCGGCGCGGACCTGGTCCCGCTTGGCGAGCAGCGTTGGATCGTGCTTCGCTGCCTCGATGTGGGCATCAATCGCGTTCATCGCCTCTGCGCCAAGGCTGTTGCCACGCAGCTGGCTGATCCACGTCAGCTGCGTGTGCCGGTGCGGGTCGAGGTCGATTGCCAGGCGTTTCTTCTGGCCTTCGGCCTCATACGGTGTGGACATAGCTCCTCCTCGGTGCTGTGCGGCCGGTAAACGCTTGGTGCACTTACGGGTACGGCCGCATGACACCGACGAGGCACGGTCTAGGTCCCCGGCGCTGCCGGGTTGGCGCGGGGCTCGCTGTTCGGTGGGTCCAGTGCCCTGATCTTCAGGTCGGAGGGCACCGGGTAGCCGGGAATGCTGATGTGCGAGTCGGTTTGGTCGCCCCAGCAATGCCACCCCGGTTGCGGCCGGCGAGCGAACAGCTCCAGGAACGGACCTTGACTAATGCGCTCGATGACCGCGTACTGCTCTTCGGGCTTGTGCGAGTGATCCTGCAGCGGCGCGAACATCCAGGTCGGCTGCGCCTTGAACTTGACTGGGGCGCGTCCCCTCGTACCAAACAACAAGTGCTCGGTGCTGTTGCGCAGATAGGTGCCAAGCCCGAGCCGGGGCTTGATCCACGTCAATGGCGAGCGAGGCATGAAGCCCCAGGCTTCCATGACGTCGTAGCCGTCGCGCAGCGTGGCGTTGGTGACCCAGAGCCACAGGTGCGCGTCGTCCTCGGCGAGATCGGCGACCGGCATCGCCTTGATCCGGTCGAGAGTCATCAGGCGGTAGTGCTGCGAGGCACCGAGACCCCCCTTCTGCTGGATGTCCCACGGCGGGTCGGCCAGGATCGTCCGGTACCGCTGCGGTGCGCCGAGGGCCATGACGGCAGAGCTGACGACGGGATCATGCTGTAGGGGTTCGGGGTTGGTCATAGCTGGCATCCTTGCTGCATGAGTGGGACGAGTTCGTTTGGGGCGATGATGCGGAATAGGTCGTTGCGCAGGTTTCGGTCGGCGTCGATGGCCTGGCGGAGTGCCTGGCGTCTGCGTTCGGCCTTGCTCGGATCGCTCGCGGTCATACTCCAGACGACCGCAGGGAAGGCGCCGTCGTTTCGATCCTGCTCGATGCCGAGGCGTCGGTAGGCCTCGTATTCCCGGCATTTCTTAACTAGCGTGGGGATGCTCTCGGTGCCCATGTCAACCTCGATGAAGCAGCTGTCGACATACTCGTTGCCGGGTGGCGCGGCGGTTTCGGCATACAGATCCGGCTTCAACGTGAGTCGAGCGCCACCCATGCCGACGTATTGCCGCCAGGCGGTGGGTTCGATGTCGCATTTGAGCAGTTCCACCTGCTCCTGGCGATCAGCCTGAACGAGCGCGACATGGACGTCAGCGATGGCCAGCTGGTGATCGAGGAAGCGGCGGGTCGGCTCGTGGAAGCGTCGCCGGGCTGAGCCGCCGCTGTCGAAGCGCAGCAGCCGTTCTCCAACGTCGTCGATGTAGTAGACGAGCCCGCTGCTGCCAGCCTGGATGCCACCGATCCTTTGCGCCAATCTGCTCAGCAGCCGCTGGTCGTGCAGCCTGGCCAGCACCCGCTGCGCCGCCCGCAGGCCGCTCGCTTCCGGCAGCTCACCAAACTGCAACGCCTGTATCTGCCGGACAGTCAAGAACCGATGGGTGGCGACGGATCGCAGGATCGACCAGTCACGCTCTCCGAGCTGCTTGGCCAGTGCCGAAATGTCCCGGATCGGCTGCCGGGTCTGGCGCCAGGGGCGGTGTGTGGTGCCCGAATGGGCACCATCATTCGCGTCCAGCAGGACGCGATTTTCGGCGTTGACCGGGACAGATGTTGCTGAGTGAGTCGATGCGGCACGAATACCGGCGCGAACAGTAGGTGTCGATGACGCTCCTCCCTCGTTCCCCGTCATGACTGCCTCCTTTTGCGCCGAGTTGCGGCAGTGCCGTCGCCATCGGTGACCTGCTCCAGCAGCTCAGCGAACCCGGCCTCGATCTTGTCCCGGGACTGGCCGTACGCCTCACGGCTGAGACGACGGATTTCCTCTGGATCGCTCGTGATCGGTGGCGGCGGCAGGGTGACCCCCGACGCCCACGGCTGAACCGAGTTGTCGCGCATCAGGCTGGCGTAGACGTGGTGGGCGGGCAGGCTGCCGAAATCTTCCGGCGCCAGCACCGACTGCCCGGCCGCCATGTCCTTGGCGTCGCCCGCCTGGAGCTGGAAGCAGATTCGCGACCGCGCGTTGTTGCGGAAGGCGTCAAGCATCGCCGTCGGCAATTGCTTCTCGTACTGATGACTGAGGTGGAAGCCCGCACGGAGTGACCGGGCCTGAGCCAGGGCATCGCCCAAATCTGTGGGCAGCCTGAGATAGTCCTGGACCTCATCGATGTAGACGAGGACTGGGATGCGGGTGTCTTCCGGTGAGCCAGCCCGCTCCCGAATGGCCTGCCACAGTTCCGCCAGCACGATCGCGCCGAGTAACTGGGCTGACTCGGGGCCGATGACGCCCTTCTGCAGCGGCACCAGCAGCACTTTGTTGTCCCTCAGCACCTGCCGGATATTGAACTTCGGATTGCGTTGCGCCAGGACCGCTCGCAGCTGCTTGGTCAGTAATGGGCGCAGCTTGTTGCTCAGCGGCGCAATCTTGTTGTCCACGGCTTCTGGCGACAGAGCGTCGAACCACTGCCAGAACGGGCCAGCGGCAAATGGATCCTCCCGGACAACGCGCTGGGTCAGCGACCGCCGGAACCCTGGATTGGAGAGCAGAAGCGGCAACATCACCAAGCTGGCGTCGTCCCGTTTGGCCAGCACTTCAAGGCAGTTCCGCAGAATGTCTGCGCTGCGGGGGCCAACGCCGCTGTCGCCGTATAGCGCCTGGAATGTGCCGAACAGCGCGTCAGCGACCACTTCCGGTGTTCGGCCATCGGGCGTGGCGCCGTTCATCCGGCTGAGCGGATTGATGCCGACCGGCGCCGCGTCGAGCGGATCGAGCAGCACCACATCGTTTTTCCGTTGCGCCGGAATCCGCGCCAAAATGTCGGTCACCAGGTCCTTCGGCTCGATGACGACGATCGGCCGGCCCGCCTCCAAATCTTGGACGATGAGGTTGAGCAGCAGGGTCGACTTGCCGGTCCCGTTCGGCCCGATGATCCAGCTGTGCCGCATGGCGTCGGCAACGCCGTACCGGATGCTGCCGTGGATGCCAGGCGCATTGGCGGTGGCAACCACGCGGTCGCCGCTTTGCAGCGCCGTCGAGGGTCGGACCGGCTTGGGATGCAGCGGCGGCTGGCCGGGGAAGCGCTCATCATGGTCACTGACCGGCCAGGCCAGCAGATGACTGACCTCCGGCACGCTGAGCGGCTGGGCGGGCATCAACAGCGACCAACTGGACTTCGGCGTGGTGATGTTGCCGGGCTTTTCGTTGACGAGCTTCAAGTGAACGCCCGCCGTCTCGACCGTCCCGATCGCCGCGGCCAGTCCAAGCAGCAAGGTCTTGCGGCGCTCGGCCGTGGCGGCCTCGACACCGATCCGGATGACCGAAGTGAAGCCGTGCTGGCCGAGCTTGCGCATCAGGGCCTGACGGGCGTTCGGTCGTTTCTCGGGCAGCACCCCGTGCAACAGTTTCGACGCCACGGTTTGGTCACTGCTGGCCGGTTCGGCTGATGGCAAGGTGGGCTGCCGACGTGGCCCCAGGACGACTTGGATCACCAGGCGTTCGCCGGTGTTGACGGCGGTCAACGCGCTGAGGATGGACCGGCTGGAGGCTACCCGGTCGACGGGCTCCAACGGCCAGTCCGTAGTCGTCAGCTTCAGGCGGCGGGCAGTCGTGACATCGCCGCGTTCGTCGGTGTCGAAGGGGGTGACGATGCTGCCACCAACCAGCTGTTCGACGCTGCGACGAACGGCCTGGGCATGGCGGAGCTGGCTGCCGACGAGGTAGTCGACGTCGGTCGTACCACGGTTGCCCTGACTGCGCGCCTCCAGGATCAGCTGCGGGGCGTGCTTCTGCGCCGCCCAGTGACGCAGCAGCGCGGTCGCCGCTGCCTCACGAAAGGGGCTGGGCCAGAACAGGTGTTGCCAGACGAGGGAGTCGGCGGTCAGCGTTGACCCGAGGTCAGCAGCGTCGTCAGGCGTCATGGTCGACCTCCTGACTGTCGGTCTCGGCAACGACATTCGAGGTGAACGTGCCGTTGGACGAGACGCCCCCTGCTGGCGGTGCGCTGACGCCGCTGGTATCGCGCGCAACGTCTGCAGCCTCCTTCGCGTCGGCCAACGTGAGCGTCAGGAACGCTTTGCTCAACAGATCGACATCTGGCGGATCATGCCGCACCGTTCGTACATAGACGCGGCGCTCGGCGCGGGACAGATGCTTCATTTCTCGTTCGCTTCTGCGGTAATTGAATCGTCCTGTTTTTGACATAGCTGTTCTCCTCGCTGAATTACGTTGATAAAATAAATGGAGCTACGCGAATGACGCGTTAGGTTCGGTCATTTGCGTGTGCGCAAAAGATTCCGACCCCAATATGATTTGCTTTTGCGCAAAAATCAATAGTGATTGCAAAAACTACAACACCGACGCGCCGCGTTTTACAGGGGTGAAAGTACGTGAAACTGTGACATATTTTTCTCACCACTGACCATGCATTTTGCGGTACACCGCAACCCCGCCCACCACCAGCCCGATGATCCCTACAATGCCGAGGATGATGACCAGCGTCGGCCAGATGGATTCGACGACTGCCACCGCGCAGTAGATGGCGATGGCGCCGATCAGGATGCTGACGCACGCCCTCCGAAATTTCTCGACCAGGCCGGTGCCGTCGCTCATCACTCACCACTCTCCGATTTCGGCATCGTTGCCCGATTCTTCGGTCGACTGGAGCTGCCTCAGCAACGAGTCCAGCCCGGAGGTGTCGACCGTGACCAGGGGCAGCAACAGGCCGTGTTGCGACGTTCCGTAAGGGGCCACCAATTCGGCTTCCGCGCCACACCCCTGGTGGTAACTGCGCGCCAGCAGCCGCAGCTGATCCGCCCCCTTGATCGGCGCACCCATCTTCGTCAGCGTGGTGGCGAAGACGCGTTCAGCCTTGACCTTGAGCAGATCCAGTTGCGAGGTCAGCTGGTCGATGCGTTGGTGGAGCTGGTGCCGCTTGAGGCGAATCGGTTTCAGCTGCATCGCGTGGTGGTCGAGCTCGTCGGTGTGGGTGGAGCCGTCGCGGTATTGGACGGAGAAAATGACGATGTTGAGCGTCAGCACGATGATCGCGAAGAAGACGCCCAAGATGGCCGCCCCGGTGATGCCGTTACCGGCGGACAGGCTGTCACTGACGATCCGGTAGGCCATAACGATGCTGGCGCCGATCGCCACCGTGATCGACAAGCCGAGATACACCCGCGGCACGACCCCGGCCTTCCCTCGAGGCGGATGCCCCTGTCGATCTTTGTAGCCCCTGAGATCCCGGCCGAAGAAATGCAGCCCGATCGCCACGGCCGCGGTACCGAGGATGGCGAACACCACACTGGTCAGCAAGGGCACGATGGACTGGCCAAGGGCAGCTCGGTCACCGCTGCCGACGCCGCCCCAGTCGACATTGAACACTTCGCCGATGAAGTACAGCAGGACCGGCAGATCCAGGAGCGTGGCGAACGGCACCAAGCGCTTCAACCACCGCGCAACGCGCCGGTGCTTCAAGCTGCCTTCGTCAGCCTCCTTCGTAACGGCTGCCGCGACAGTCGCCATCCGCGCTTCGGCTGCGGTCGCGGTCAGCAGCTCGCCACTCACCCCGGACACGGGATGGTCGTCCAACCGGGCCTCCTCGGCGCGCAGGCTAGCGATCTCGGCCTGCAGCTGGGCGTATGTGTCGGCCAGCCGGCCAAGTTGGTCGGCGCCGTGGTCACGAATCTTTTCGGCTGCGGCGAGGCCCTTCGAGGCCACCAACGCTTCGAGGTTGCTCAGCCGGATGGCCGACCGCTTGATGCCGATACGCCACTGCTCGCTGACGAGCGCCAGCACCATGACCAGCCAGGCGAAAGGGATCGGGCCTCGGCCCGCGAGTGAGGTGACAATGTCGCGCTTCCGTACCCGCGCCCGGACATACGGAGTGGAACGAACCTCGGACGTGGAAGCTGGTATCGATGGTTTTGCCGACCGGCCGTTACGGATGGTCGTGGGGTGAGTGGTCATAAGTACGTCTCCAATCTTGTTGGTATTAAGTGGAATACGTAAGTGAGCGATCCGGGTTTACTTGCCCATCGAACGGTGGAAGGTCAGCTCGACGCGCCGATTCAGCCGAGCTTTGGCTTCGTCGAACTGGCGATTGGTGAAATTCGAGATCACGGGCTCGCTCGTACCGCGGCCCTCCACGGTGCCGAGCGCGTCGGTTGGAAGGCCAAGAGCCGCCAGCCGACTTGATACCGCTCGGGCACGCTGGCCAGCCAAGTCGTGCCGATCACCGTTGCCCGTGTCGGCAATGTGCCCAGTGATACTCACCCGCAACTTGCACGCGCGGGCGTCCGCCACGATCTTGATGAGAAACCCATCGGCGTCGGATGGAAGGACGGCACTGTCCGGCCGAAAGTGCAGCGTGTCGTCACCAAGCCGCTGCCAGACCGGACAGCCGCCCTCCGTCGCGATAGTCGTCACCGGAATGACCGGCACAGGGAGCGTGGCGATCGGCGGCTCGGTCACCGATTCATCCTTGGCGATGGCGCAGCTGTCGGCATGGGCGCGCTGGCAGAGTTGCAACCAGAAGGTCTCGATGGCCTGCCGTTCGAACGGTTGCAGGCGAGGCTGGCTCCCAGCCGTTATGCCGAGGTGGTGGAATGCCACCACGTGGCCGGACAGATTTGGCAGGCCGCCACCCTGCTCGATGCGGTCAATGACGCTCACTGGGTCGAAGTCGAAGCCGATCTGTTGGAACGCAACTGGATCCTCGGTGCTCGCACCCGAGGACAGGACGTTAATGTCCGAGTCCGGCATCTGGCTGGCGCGGTCCAGGAGCGACAATACGTCGAGGCCGGGTGTATTCGCGGTGCTGTTTCGCAGTAGTTCGTCGACGCCGCCGAGCGCGTCCCTGATCTGCCGGTCGGCATCAGCGGCGGCATGCTGGACTCCGCCGTTAGTAGGCCGCAACGGCGTGAGATCGCGCTCAATAACCGGAGCGTCCGGTGAGGTGATGAGGCGGACGGTTGCCTGGCCTGCCTTCTTCGACGACTTCGCCAAGCGCATCAAGTCAGTTCGGAGCGAGTCCGGCAACGAGGGACGGGGTTCGGCGGTGGTGGCGGTGGCGATGAGAGTGACTGTTCGCGGTACGGCACGAACAGGTGCGCAGGCTGAAAGAATGCCTACGCCCAGGATGACGAACGCCAGGACAACGCAGTGTCGGCGAGTGAACTCCATGTTGTTCGCCCATCGTGTCGAGAGTTCTGAGTTTGGGGCCATATGAATTGCTCCTCTCGCTTCAAGGTGTGAACGCCACTGTTGGTGCGGCGGATGACGAAGGTGATGCTGATGACTGTATTTGCGCAGGTAGAGCGAAGAAAACCATTAGGGTGATAGCACTCAGCCCACCCTTCGCGTTGCTAGGGTGGGCTGGTGGGAGACGAGTACTACCCCGACCATCTACTGCCGGTCATCCGGGAGCAGGAGGTCAGGTACAGGCGGTTCGCCGAGCTGCGCGAGCAGGTGCTGCTCGAATACGGCTACAACACCGCGCGAGCGTATTGGGGTGATCTGGAGGACGTATTCCGGTGGGCGGTCGAACGTGACAAGGACGTGCTGGCGCTGACCGAGAAAGACGTGAAGCAGTACATCGCCTTGTTACGGCGGCGGAAGTACAGCCACAACACGATCAGACGGCATGTGACGACCCTGCGTAAGCTTTACGACGAGCTCATCAGCAGAGGTCACCGAAATGACAACCCGGCCAAACGCGTGATAGTCACCTCGGTAGCAACCAAACCCAATGCGGTCTAGCGTGCTGGAATTCCAAAGCGCGTAATCCGGAGTCAGCGCAACCTGGCGATTATCCTGTTTCACACTTCCAGCCGCGATTACCATATCAACCGCCCAACGTCAATCGTCACAATGATAATGAAAGACGCTCGTTCGGCCCGAGACGTCCCTGGTTAGCTTCATGCGTTTGCAGGAGATCGCGCCACACCGTGGCTGGGGTATCTGAAGGAGCCCACCCGCTTCGCGGGATCGTCTTCAGGCATCGCTGTCGCTCTTCATCAGCGATGCTGCTTTAGGTCCCAGACCCATACTTCGGGTGAACTGTCCGCGGTACCGGCAAGCATCGTGGCGTCGGGGCTAAACTGAAGAGAAGTGATGGTGTAACCATCGGTCTGTCCTGTAATTGACCTGCCCACTGTTTGAAGAGTTACGAGATCCCACACTTGGATTGTGTATCCGGAGGTATAACCAATTCCGCTTGCAGTCGCGATTTGCTTTCCATCCGGGCTAAACGCGACCGCGATATTCCCACGGTCGCCCATATTCAGCTCACCGATCTGACGCTGAGCCAGCGCATCCCATACAAACACGGCGCTGTGGTAGCGATCGGACGCACCATCTTTAGACGGGCCCATTCCGGCGGTCAACAGCCGACCGTCATTTGTGTATGCGAGGACTTCACTGGCGATCGACAGTTGATCGACTGATTGCTGTGTTGCAACGCTCCACAACACAACACCAGGAGAACCAGAAGTCGCAATCGTCGACCCGTCAGGGCTGAAGACGCTTCGAGAATAGTCACTGGCACCCTTGTCGAGTGGCTCACCTATTGGCTGCCGACTATTGACATCCCATAGCACCGTTGATGGGCCTGTACCTACTGCGACAAGCCTTCCGTCAGGGCTAAACGCCACCGGCCCCGCACTGCTCCCGATGCCTGTCTTGAGTTGGCCGACCTGACGATGACTTGCAACATCCCATAAAAGAACGGTGCCGTCGTCGGCGCTACTTGCCAGCAGAGAGCCATCGGGACTAAACGCGACCGACACAACGCAGTTCGAGTGTCCAGTTAGCGGACTGCCGTGAGGTGTTCGTGTCTCAAAATCCCAGAGCCGCACCTTGTAGTCGCAACTGCCGGTGGCGAGCAGCGTTCCGGACGCGTTGAATGCGAGCGACTCGACAGTTTGGCCTTGAGATGAACCGATAACTCCGTCACCACTGGCCGCAACTGGTTGCGGCGCTGGCTGGGAACCCGTCGCCGTCGTGGTCGGAGCAGTTGATGCTGGCGGGATGCTTGTCACGCCCACGGACTCTTTGGTGGGCGAGGATTCCGTGCCCACTCGCTCAATAATGACAATGCCTAGCACGACGACGATGACGGCCGCGAGGATTCCCAAGAGCAAGCGCCGCGGTCGTCGCTCTGGCTCAGGGTCCAGAGCGGGCGGCGGTGGGTTCCGCCGAGGCGGAGGGGGTGGGTTTCTGACTTCTCGTGGCGGCATGTATGGATTCGGCAAATCTGGTTCCCACCCAGCATTCGGGTTCCACGGGACGTCCTCAGGCATCGTTGCCTCGGTCGATTTGTTCCGTTGCTGGCACGGCGGACCCTGTCCTTCTAGTCCAAGGCACTTGATATGAGGCCGCCAATGAAGCCGACGATTGCCATGAACACAAGGACCCATAATGCGACAAATAATGCGACGATGATAAGCCCAGCCGCCATCGGGAGTTGGGTTGCGATGCCGGCATAGGTGGTGATGCGAAGCGGTCGGGAATAGCTAGCGGCGACCTCTGTAAAGCCTCGCGTCATGACCGCGAGAAACACGAGCGCAGACACCGCCAATAGCATGAACCATTCCTGGAGTGGTGCCGTTGGCCAGTGCGATACGGCGTAGAGCCAGGATCCGGGCCAGCCGTCTGACGCGTGAAACTTCGGCGATGCCCAGGCGTGGAGGATGAGGCCAGCTACGCAGAGCCCGAGCACCCACCTGCTCCCTCGAACGCTTGCAACTCTTGTAAGGGGACCCGCTGCCGGGCCTGGAACCCAGCGCGGGACGTTCCGGTTGCGGGGTATTGGCTCAGGCATCGTCCCTCCTCGAACTGCTGAAAGGGACATCGATGCCCTGGGCGGTTCGTAGCAACCATGGTAGGGCGCTGCCAGTGGCGACGCGAGATATTCCAACTGCGACTGTGCCCTCTGACAACCGCGCCGGAACCCTCCTTGCGCGATATGAGAACCCGGTATTGTCATTCGCTTGATCTACGGGTCAGCCAATGACGCGGGGTTGCTGGACGGGAGGCATCACTTCGGGCATTATTCATCCATGGGGCAGCTACCGGCGGAAGAGCGGATCATCCTCGCTGCAGTTGCTGAAGTCCGTACGCATCGCGCTGTAGATGTAATAGCCCGTCAGCCCGCCAAGATAGAGAGGCAACCGACCATAGCGGCGCCGTTTCCTAACGCAGATAACCAATTCGGCTCGACAGCGTGAGGGGTCGAACATGGCGACGACCCCGCAGCACGGAAGCCACCCTTGGTTTCCCCACCGCGAACCGTGCGCTGACTACGCGGAAGGCGCTGTGGCCGACCCCGTCGGGTCTGCCGGATCTTCGCTTGGCACGTTCGGGTTCCATGGCACCTCCTGTGGTCCACTGTGCGGCTCGACGATACTGACAGGATCAGACAACGGGGATCTGCCGACCGGCTTCGTTGCCTCTTTAACAAATCGATCGTGCCGGTCGGCAATGAATTTTTCCAGGCGAAGCGCCTCATCGGCCAGCAGTGTAAACGTTACGTGCTTGCCTTCGCGGTCTTCACTACTCACGAAAATCGCAGCGCCGCCGTCGTATATGTCAAAGTTGCCGATCGAAAACATCGTTGCTTCGCTATCCAAATGCGTTGGCTCGAAGTCCGGCATAGGGGTGCCTCGATGTTCGGCTGCATCCATATTGAATTTTCTCCGTTATTAAATTATTCCAGCTAAAGAGTAACACTGATACCGGTAATAGGTCAACATAGAGGGCGCGAAGTAATTTATTCACCAGAAGAGAAAGGCAACTGATGGGAATCCATATACTCAACGGCGAGCCAATCGAGCTTAGGGGCGACAAAGCGACCGCTGGAGACCTAAAACGGGCAGCTGGCATTGGTGACAATCAATGGATCATGGCGGCTATGCCTGGGGAGACACTCGTTGAGCTCAGCGACCACGAAGTCCTACCCGCAGATGCCGAAGACTTCTCCACCATAACTCACTACAGATACGGATACTGCGCGAAAACGGAGTCGGACTAAAGTGGCGCGGGTAAACCTTGAAACGAGGATACGTGTGAGTCGGCTTCGTGCTGAGTCAATCGCATTATCGAAGCTGTATGGCGAAGTGTCATTCGATCGGGACGATGCGTCGTGGCTGTACGTCCCACACTTTCCTCTCCCATCCGGTTGGAACAAGCGCGAAGTTGCCATCCTCGTCGATATCCCATGGCGCGCACCTGACACTTACCCGAGCACTACGCCTCAATGGTTCTGGACAGATAACAATTTGCGCACGCATGATGGTCGCCCCTTAGGCCACTTCTTTCACCATCCGCACACTGCATCCGGCCACAACGAATCGGAGGAGCGCGAACGTCTAGCTCGCGGATGGGGACATTTTTGCATTTATATGGAGTCATGGACCCCAGCGTTAGGGGCGGCGGACTGGCAGAGAGGCACAAGCCTGATAACCTATTTAAACATGATCAAGGCAACATTCAACAACAGGAATGCGATCATCTAGCCGAGAGAGACGATCGTCATGGCGGCAATTCGCGATATTGTCTTTACCATAGATACTTGGAATGAACTCCGTGCGCATCTGCTCGGTAAACCGCGGGATAAGTTTCAGGATGAGCAGTTGGCCTTCATCTTTGCCGCACAGAATGAGACGATGAGCGGATGCAGGCTCGTGGTGCATGATCTGCTGTTGGCATCGAAGGACGACTTCATTGGACAGTCGGCAGTTGGGTTGACCCCATCGGGTGCCTTCGTCGCAAAGGCTTTAAGCCGTTGTCGTGCGGAAGGATGGAGTCTCATCGAGGCCCATTCACACCCGTTTGACGACAGCGACAGAACAACGTTCAGCGCTATCGACTGGGACAGTGACAGGGCGAAGATGCCAGAGGTTGCCCGCATTATTCCTGCGCCATTTTACCACGCGACGATGGTACTGGGGCAGAGGAGTCTGGATGCTCACTACTACGATGCAAGCACAGAGGACATTGTTCCGATTCCACGTGTAACTATCGTCGGCCGTAAGAACAACGAGCAGGCTGGGATCGCCTACGTGGATTTGGTCAGTTCCACATCCAAAAGTTCATTTGAAACGGAGATCCGCCACGATCGGCAAATTCCGTTACTTGGTACAACAACGCAAGAAGCGTTTGCGAGAACGTCGATTGCAGTAGTTGGCCTTGGAGGTCTCGGATCGTTTGTCGCCCTTCAGCTCGCCTATCTTGGCATTGGTGATATTGCGCTGATAGATCACGACCGCGTTGAAGAGACGAATCTTAACAGACTACTTGGCGCGCGGCTTGATGATGTAGGCCGCCCGAAGGTCGAGGTATTTGCCGATGCCGTCGCTTCGATCAACCCACAGGCGCGGATAACCGCTGTCAGCGCGAGCATCATGACAGAGGAAGCCTTAATGGCCGCAAAGTCTGCCGACATCCTTGTTGGTTGCCTCGATAACCATGGCGCACGATTGGCGATAAATCATCTGTCGGTTAGATATCTCATTCCCCTCTTGGATGCGGGTACCGGAGTTCACATTAGCGATCGTACCCTCGCGATGGGCGGTCAGGTGCAGCTCGTCTTGCCTGGCGCCGGCTGTTTAGAGTGTCGGGGACTAATCGACCGACGTCAGGCGGCGCACGATCTGGCCTCCAAGGCGCAGCGTGAATATGAAGAGTCACATGGTTACGGGACCGAGGAAGCTGCTCCGTCAGTCATCTTTCTGAACGGTGTCGTCGCATCGCTGCAAGTATGCGAGTTAGTAAAACTCCTGAGCGGTGAGAACCGAATGGTAGCTGTGGCCGACATCGTGGTCTACGACGCCTTGAAACAGCGGTCGTTCGTAGTGCAAGCAAGTAGTCATCGCGACTGCTTGACGTGTGGAAAGGACGGTGTGCTTGCGCTTGCCGATCTTGCGCCCCTTGAACCGGCGGTGGAAGGCCCGGTTGTGCCGAATTACCTGATTAACCCCCCTCCCGACCCAGCACTTGACGTGTTATCGGTATCGGAGGTTGCCGAGGTTATTCAAGAGTGAATGGCTAACAACGTCCACAAATACGGGAGAAGCAATGGCCGACAACACCGCGGTGCGACGGTCCCCGGCGGCGGCTCACAACCTCCGCAGCTGGTTGGGGTGATCTAGCGTTCACTGCGTGGATGACATCGAGCGCCAAGCGATCCGGGCGAGGGCTACGACCCCGACGATCCAGCGGTCATCGCGGCAATCGAGCGCGTTCGGTAGGAGCTGGCAAAACTGCGCGAGGACGCTGTAACGAGTGACTGGTCACAGCCGATGGGCTGGGCGACCGAGGGCGGCATTCCGCCCGTCGGCTGGCTCGATACGGGGACTCTCGTGTGTGCTTCAAGCGGCACCTCTATGCCGCAAAAGTCTGTGCCGGTATCCGGGCTCTTCAACTTTGTCCAGGCAATCAGCATGAAGTCTGAGTCGCGGCCCGCTATTTGCGGGTGCAGTGGAAGCGTATCCGGCGGGCGTGAGTTCTCACGATTTCGGAAGCCGCAACCGGCGCGCTTCACAGCCTTCACGAGCCGGTTGTACCTCTCGGTCCGTGCATTGGTGATCCCGGTGCTGAGGAACGCGTTGATCTCCGGCGACCACGTGTCGATCGTCTTCGCCAGGGTGAGGAGCTCGGGGATGTTCGAGTCGATGCACCAGGCAGGAACCGGTGCAGCCGATGCCGGGTCAGGTGCGGGTCGCCACCGGACTTCACGGTGGGAGGGCAGCGTGCGGAATTCCTTCAGGTCGACATCAGCGGTGTGAGCGCGCCGTTACGACGCCGGTGTCTGCTGGCGCTGGAGTGATGTTTGAGGTTCTGGTGTGTCGCTGATGCTGGTGTGATGGGGGAGCTGCGGTAGACGACGAGCCTGGCTCAGCATCCGGCTGTCCCGCAAGAGACAGGCATGGGCGGCCCGCCACCGGTGTCCTGGTCGCTAGATTCTTCTTGTGGGTGCTAACGATTGTGAGCCATGAGATGCCTGACACCGGATGCTTCGAGCATCTCGTCAACGTGGGCGTAACGAACGACGGGAGATATTGTCAAATCCTGTGGATGAGGTTGTTTCAAGCGACCTCCGATCCGGTGCTTGCGGGCTCGATCGCCCCGGCGTTGGGGCTGATATCGGTGGGTCGTTCGAGCAGTTTGCCCTTGTGGAACACCGCGCCCGCACGAACGAGCGCGACCAGATGTGGTGCGTTGACCGCACGCCAGCGCGCCTGGGCGGCGTCGATCAGCTTGTAAGCCATGGCAAGTCCCGCCGCACGCGAACCCGGCCCCTTGGTGACCTTCGTCCGGAGCCGCACCGTCGCGAAAGTTGACTCGATGGGATTTGTGGTGCGGAGATGTACCCAGTGCTCGGCCGGATACTTGTAGAACTCGAGCAACACATCCATGTCGTCGGTGATCTTCGCGACCGCCTTCGGATACTTCGCGCCGTAGTCGAGCTCGAAGGCCTTGATCGCCACCTGGGCCTTGTCGATGTCCTCGGCGTTGTAGATTTCCTTCATCGCCGCGAGCGCCCCCGGATGCGCCGACTTCGGTAGCGCAGCAAGAACATTGGCCTGCTTGTGGAACCAGCACCGCTGCTCCCGGGTTTCCGGGAACACCTCCCGCAACGCCCTCCAGAACCCCAGAGCGCCGTCACCGACCGCGAGAACGGGAGCGGTCATACCGCGGCGTCGGCAGCCGCGCAGCAGGTCCGCCCACGACTCGGTGGACTCGCGATACCCGTCGGTGAGGGCGACGAGCTCCTTCCGGCCGTCCGCGCGGACCCCGATCATCACCAGCAGGCACAGTTTGTCCTGCTCGAGCCGCACCTTGAGGTGGATACCGTCGACCCACAGATAGACGAAGTCGGTGCCCGAGAGGTCCCGACCCTGGAAGGCCTTGGCCTCGTCCTGCCACTGGGTCGTCAACCGGGTGATCGAGGCCGCCGACAGCCCGGCACCGGATCCGAGGAACTGCTCGAGCGCCGGCCCGAAGTCGCTGGTGGAGAGCCCGTGCAGATACAGCAAGGGCAGTACCTCGTTCATCTGCGGGGACTTGCGCACCCAGGCCGGCAGGATCGCCGACGAAAATCGCTGCCGCTCTCCGGTGTCCGGGTCGATGCGTTTGTCGTTGACCCGAGGGGCTTTCACGGTGACCGCACCGGCGGCGGTCAGTACACCGCGTTCGTGGTGGTAGCCGTTGCGCACCACCAGGCGGCGACCGTTCTGGTCGACCTGGTCAGCGAACTGTTCGATATAGGCGGCGACCTCCGCCTGCAGGGCGGCTGCGAGCATCTGCCGGGCACCGTCGCGGACGATCTCGTCGAGTAACGACCGCCCGTCGTCGTCGTTGGTCCGGTCGTCGTCGTGTACTACCGTGAGCACGGGCGTACCTTCCCGCCAGCGTTGCCGCGCTGGTCTTGATCAGAGTTCGGATACCTTGCAGATCATCTTCCGGGAAGGTACGCCCTCCCCGATCCACAAGTTCTGATCATTTCTCAACGACGGTGCGGATTCCGATCTAATAGTCAGTGGTCGCGCTCACACGGATAGCCAAATCATGTCGGCGGCTCGCGATAGGGTCTCCGTCAGTCGGGAAGACTTTCGTTGCTTTGAATTTGCATCTCAGAAAGGCTGTGTGACCTGGGAAAACAGGCAAGTCATGGTATAATTGAAAACGATTATCAACTAACTCGATGGAGAACCCGTTCGTGGCACTGACGCGCTCCGACGCATCTGGCTCAACTTGGAAAGAGATCAACAGCGGACTCTGCGTTACAGCGGAGGCGACAAGCTGATGGCTCGTCCCCGAACCGCCAAAGCAAAACCACAGAAATCACTGGAAGGCCGCTTGTGGGATGCGGCGGACGCACTGCGTGGCAACCAAGAGCCATCCGAATACAAGCACGTTGTTCTTGGGCTTGTATTCCTCAAGTACATCTCTGATCGGTTCGAGGAACGACGCAGGGCAATCGAGGCTTCGCTGAGCGACCCAAAATCGGACGACTTCATCCCCAACGAAGCCCGACGCGCCCAGTTCATCGAGGACCGCGACGAATACACAAGCCACAACGTGTTCTGGGTACCTGCCGACGCTCGCTGGGAGGCGATCCAGGCACGGGCGAAGCTGTCGAGCATCGGGCAGGACATCGACCGGGCGATGGACCTGATCGAGAAGGAGAACCCGGTCATCCGCGGTGTGCTGCCGCGCAACTACGGCCGGGAAGGTCTCGACAAGGGGCGGCTTGGTCAGCTGGTCGACCTTATCGGCTCGATCGGATTCACCCACACCGACGACCACGGCAGCGACGACGTGCTCGGGCGCGTATACGAGTACTTCCTCGGCCAGTTCGCAGGCAAGGAGACTGGCAAGGACGCCGGGGCGTTCTATACGCCCCGCTCGGTGGTAAGGACGCTCGTCGAGATGCTGGAGCCGTACCACGGCCGTGTCTACGACCCTGCCTGCGGATCGGGCGGCATGTTCGTGCAGTCTGCCGAGTTCGTGAAGGCCCACGGCGGCAAGCGCACTGACATCTCCGTCTACGGCCAGGAGTTCACCGACACCACCTGGAAGCTTGCCAAGATGAACCTCGCGCTGCGAGGCATCGAAGCCGACCTAGGCGATCGCTCCGCCGACTCCTTCACCCAAGACCTTCACCCCGACATGCGTGCCGACTTCGTCCTCGCCAATCCGCCGTTCAACGTCTCGAACTGGTGGGACGCCAAGCTCGCTGACGACCCGCGCTGGAAGTACGGCACGCCGCCGGAAGGCAACGCCAACTTCGCATGGGTCCAGCATTTCGTCTATCACCTCTCACCAAATGGCACCGCGGGCTTTGTCCTCGCGAACGGATCGCTGTCGTCCAAGAGCAGCGGGGAGGGCGACATACGCCGCAAGCTCGTTGAGGACGACCTGGTTGACTGCATCGTCGCGATGCCCGACAGGCTGTTCTTCAACACGGGAATTCCGGTCAGTCTGTGGTTCGTATCCAAGAATCGCCACGGCAATGGCCACCGCAAGCGCGCTGGCGAGGTCCTCTTCATCGACGCCCGCAAGCTCGGCACCATGGCCACCCGCCGTCTGCGCGAGTTGTCGGACGAGGACATCGCCAAGATCACCAGTACCTACCACGCCTGGCGCAACCACGACGGCGGCTACGACGACGTTCCTGGCTTCGCCAAGGCCGCGTCGCTGTCTGAGATCAAGCAGCACGACTTCATGCTCACACCGGGCCGATACGTCGGCGCCGCGGAGGCAGAAGCCGACGACGAACCGATCGACGACAAGATCGCGCGCCTCACGAAGGACTTGTTTGCCGAGTTCGAGCGAGGCCGAGATCTTGAGGAACTTGTGCGGGACCGCCTCCAGGGGTTGGCATGACGGCTTCCGCACTGAGCTGGCGCGAGGTGACGCTAGGTGAGCTAGAGAGTGAGTCTGGAGGGGTGATTCAGACAGGTCCGTTCGGTAGTCAGCTTCACGCGCACGACTACTCAACGGTCGGGATGCCCGTAGTGATGCCGACGAACATCCGAGACCTTCGCATCTCAATCGACGGCATTGCCCGGGTGTCTGATGAGCACGTCGCGCGTCTAAGCCGCCACAAGCTTATGGCTGGCGACATTGTCTACAGCCGACGCGGAGACGTTGAGAAATGCGCGCTAGTTGTTGAATCGCAGACGGGCTGGTTGTGCGGTACTGGTTGTCTGCTCGTTCGCGTGCAAGGCCCGACCGCCGATGCCCGCTACCTTGCCTACGCGCTATCGCTCCCCGAGACCCGGGGCTGGATCAGCCAGCACGCCGTCGGTGCGACCATGCCCAACCTGAACACGGAGATCTTGAGGGCTGTCCCGGTGTGCCTCCCACCGGTGCCAGAACAACGGGAGATCGCGGCGGCGCTGGGGGCGCTTGACGACAAGATCGAGTCGAACCGCCGCGTGGCGACCTTGACGCTCGACCTCGCTGAAGCGCTGTACCTCGCTGCATGTGAAAGCGGTTCGGAGGCCGTGCCATTGAAGGTGGCTGGCAAATGGCTGTCCGGCGGAACACCGAGCACGTCAGCGAGCGAGTATTGGGGCGGCGATCTGCCATGGATCTCGGCAACGTCGATGAAGAGCTTCTTCATCGACACCAGCGAGCGATGCCTCACTGAAGCCGGTCAAGCCGCTGCGACGAATGTCGTGCCCGCAGGCACGGTGCTCTTCGTCGTCCGGGGAATGAGCCTCAAGTCGGAGTTTCGCCTTGGCGTAGCCCAGCGATCCGTGGCCTTCGGCCAGGACTGCAAGGCGATCCTCCCGACGATTGATGGCAGCGTGCTTGCGGTGGCACTTCTGTCGATGCGCGAGGAAATTCTCGACATGGTCGACGAGGCTGGCCATGGAACAGGAAGGCTGCAGACGGATCTAAGTCTAAGCTTGTCGTTTAACCTCTGCCGTGGCGTGGGGCAGTTGGTGCTGGTGTTGTTCGGCGTGTCGCAGCGGCATGAGGCGACCACCGCCTGATCATCTTGAAGTTCCTTCCAGAGAACTTTCGAGACGAAGACAGGCGGTGGCCGTGAGTATCAGTGTGCCCGATCGGCGGGCGGTCGGGGAAGAATCGGTCCCCGATCCGCGTGTCGACCTGGTGTCGTTCCGCGAAGAGTTCTACCGGTCCCTGCCGGCCCGAGGTGATGCTTTGTTCGAGTTGACCGATGCGCTGCTGTGTTCCGGCACCGCGGTTCGCACCCTGGTCGAGTTGTCACTGGCCGCCGAGCATCGGCGCGGTCACGGCGCCTTGTACGACGCAATCAACTGCGGCCGAATAGATTACACTCGGCTGCGCCGCGCCCTCGGCGGGCTGACAATCCCGCGTGATCGCGGCGGCCGGATCGTGTTGGCCGTCGACATCAGTGCCTGGTTGCGCCCGGATGCACCGACGAGTCCGCAGCGGGGGTTCTGCCACGTCTACGGCCGCGGGAAGAATCAGGCACAGCTGATCCCGGGGTGGCCGTACTCGTTCGTCGCCGCCCTCGAGACCGGCCGTACCTCGTGGACGACGGTGCTCGACGCGGTCCGCCTACGCCCCGACGACGACGAAACCGCTGTGACGGCCACCCAGGTGCGTGAAGTGATCACGCGGTTGCGCGACGCCGGGCACCACCGCGACGGCGACCCGGACATTCTGCTGGTGTTCGACGCCGGGTACGAGCTGGCCCGGCTGGCGTTCGTGCTCGCCGATCTCCCGGTGCAGGTGCTGGGTCGGATGCGTTCGGACCGGGTGCTGTGCTTCCCGGCGCCGCCACCGGGCCGTACCGGGCGCCCACCCCGGCACGGTTCCGACTTCAAATTCGCCGACCCCCAGACCTGGCCCGAACCCGAGACCACCACCAGCACCGACACCGATCGCTACGGAACAGCCACCGCTGCGGCGTGGAATCGGTTGCACCCGAGGCTCGTCCATCGTGGCTCGTGGGCGGACCACCCGGGACCGCCACCGATCGTCGAAGGCACGGTGATCCGGCTGACGGTCGATCACCTGCCCGGGGACCGGCATCCCAAACCGGTGTGGCTCTGGTACTCACATCCTGGTGCGGGAACCGCCGATATCGACCGATTGTGGCAGATGTTTCTGCGGCGCTTCGACCTCGAACACACCTTCCGTTTCTTCAAGCAGACGTTGGGGTGGACCGCCCCGAAGCTCCGCAGTCCCGAGGCGGCCGACCGCTGGACCTGGATCGTGCTGGTGGCCTACGCCCAACTCCGGCTCGCCCGTCCTCTGGCCGAGGACCTACGCCGCCCGTGGGAACGACCCGTCCCACCAACACGATTGACGCCGGCACAGGTTCGTCGAGGGTTTTCGCGCACCCGCGCGACGATGCCTGTTCCGGCCAGTGCACCGAAACCCAGTCGACCCGGACCCGGACGCCCACCCGGATCGAAAAACACCCACCGCGCACCGCATCACCACGTGGGCAAACGCGCCGAAACCAAAGCTAGAAAACCCGTCGGGGCCGCCTGCCCAGGTTAAAGATCAAGCTAAGAGAGCGTCTGAGAACTCCCGTTCGTGTCACGCTGTGCGGGCGAGTCGGCGTGACATGGTCGCGATCATGGCGATGTAGACGACGGCTTCGTGGTGGTCGGGTCTGGTCTCATAGTCGCGGACGCAGCGGCGGTATTTGCAGATCCAGGCGAAGGTCCGCTCGACCACCCACCGCCGGGGCAGAACCTTGAATCCTTTGACATCGTCGGTGCGTTTGACAACCTGAACCGTGAGGGACAGAACATGTTTCGCCCAATCGACTAGCCTGCCCGCATAGCCGCCGTCGGCCCAGACCAAAGAAATCGTCGAGCAGTGGGCGCGCATCGCAGCCAGCAGCCGGACCGCGCCGTCCCGGTCCTGGATCCCGGCCATCGTCACCACGACCGCCAGCAGCAGCCCGCTCGAGTCCACAGCGATGTGCCGTTTACGCCCATTCGTCTTCTTCCCCGCGTCGTATCCACGACTCGACCGGGCAACGGTGTCGGCGCCCTGCACCGACTGGGAGTCGATGATCGCCGCCGACGGCAGCGGTTTCCGGCCGCTGTGGACCCGCACCCGATCGCGCAGCGCGTCGTGGATCCGCTGCCAGACCCCCGCCCGGACCCACCGGGCGAAGATCGCGTACACCGTGGTCGCGGGCGGGAACTCCGACGGCAACTGCCGCCAGGCGATCCCACCCCGCACGACATAGAAGATCGCATCGAGTACAAGACGGCGGCAATGCTTTTCCGGTCGGCCACCGCTGCCGGTGGTGTTGCCGGGTGGAGGCAGCAGTGGTTCGAGAATCGCCCATTGAGCGTCGGTCACCGAGGATGACGAGTACACCGCGCACCGATGCCGGATCCCAGAATCCGGGGTAGGGCATGACGGACACAGTGCGATGAGCGATGATGGCAAGTGAACTCCTGGTCGGGTCGTGGCGTAAGCACCTACTGACCTACCAGGAGTTCACCCATTCCTCACCAGTCACACGCCGATCACCTCGAGTTTTCAGATGCGCTCTAATGGAACAGCTTCCGATCCGCGTTCCGTTTGAACCCGGCGTCGCGCAATCCTTGGACGCGCTCCTGGCGCGCGGCGCGGCAGTGGCGCGCGAGAGCGTGACACTCGCGGCGTTGCGAGATGCGCTCCTGCCCGAGCTGTTGTCTGGTCGCGTCCGCGTGCGCGAGGCCGCAGACACGATTGCGGAGGTTGTCGCATGACGGCCCTCAACGAGTCCACTGTCGAGCTTGCCGCGTTGGAGTATCTGCGCGAACTCGGCTACTCGACGGCGTTCGGGCCGGACATCGCGCCGGACGGTCCGCACGCGGAGCGGTCGTCATACGAGCAGGCGTATCTGCACGGGCGCCTCCGCGAGGCGGCGTTGCGGATCAATTCAGGTGTCGATCCGTCCCTGGTCGACGAGGCGATCAAGCGCCTGGAGCGTGCCGAGTCACAGAGCGCCATCGCCGAGAACCTTCGCGTCCACAAACTCCTGATGGAGGGCGTCCCCGTCGAGCATCGCGGCGGGGATGCAGCTGTTCGCACGAGCCGGATAAACTTGATCGACGTCGAGAGTCCTGCGAACAACGACTGGTTGGCGGTCAACCAATTCACGATCGTCGAGAACGGCAAAAACCGCCGCCCCGATGTCGTCGTCTTCGTCAACGGCATCCCGCTGGGCCTGTTCGAGCTGAAGAACCTGGCCGACGAGCACGCGACGCTGCGGGGGGCGTGGAACCAGATCCAGACCTATCGCAAAGACATTCCGGCGCTGTTCACGCCAAATGCGGTGACGATCATCAGCGACGGCATCAGTGCGGCAATGAGCTCGTTCACCGGCTCGTTCGAGCATTACGCTCCGTGGAAGACGATCGAGGGCCGCGAGGTGGTCACGAACTTGCCCGCGATCGAGGTGCTGGTGAAGGGTGTGTTCCACCAGAAGCGGTTCCTGGACCTGCTACAGAACTTTATCCTCTTCAGCGACGAATCCAGGGGGCTCGTCAAGCGGGTCGCCAAATACCACCAATTCTGGGCGGTCAATGCCGCCGTTGAGTCCACCGTCGAAGCCGCCGGCCCCGACGGTGACCGCCGTGGCGGCGTCGTCTGGCACACCCAGGGCTCGGGCAAGTCGATCGAGATGCTGCTTTACGCGGCCAAGATCATGCGCGATCCCCGGATGGGGAACCCGACGCTGGTGTTCCTCACCGACCGCAACGACCTGGACGATCAGCTCTTTGGCGAGGTGTTCGCTCCCGCCGAGATCCTGCCCGAGAAGCCAGTTCAGGCCGATTCACGCACTGATCTGCGGACTCTGTTGCGACGAGCATCCGGCGGCATCGTTTTTACAACGCTGCAGAAGTTCGCGCCCGAGATCGGCGGTGACGCCAACCCGGTGCTGACAGATCGTCGCAACGTCGTGGTCGTCGCCGACGAGGCCCACCGTTCGCAATACGGCTTCAGCGAGTCGCTCGCCGCCGACGGCACGCTCAAGTCAGGGCTGGCCAAGCACATGCGCGACGCACTGCCGAATGTCACCTATCTCGGCTTCACTGGCACCCCGATCGAGTCGAACGATAAGTCAACCCGCTCGGTGTTTGGCGACTACATCGACATCTACGACCTCACCCGCGCGGTCGAAGACGGTGCAACCGTTCGAATCTTCTACGAGTCGCGTCTCGCGAAGGTGTCACTGGACGCCAAGGTCCACGAAGCGCTCGACGAGCTGGCTGATGAGATCACCGAGAAGGCCGAGCAGGACGACGCAACGCGCGCGAAGTCGAAGTGGGCTCGCCTCGAAGCGATCGTCGGGGCGAACGACCGCCTCGACCTGATCGCCGCCAACATTGTCGATCACTGGGAGAAGCGCAGCGCCGAACTAGTCGGCAAGGCGATGATCGTGACGATGTCACGGCGTATAGCCGTTGACCTGTACAACAAGATCGTGAAGCTGCGCCCCGACTGGCACACGGACGACCCAATGACTGGCAAGGTCAAGGTGGTCATGACGGGGTCTGCCGCCGACCGCGCCGCATTCCAGCCGCACATTTACTCCAAGGACGTCCGCAAGCAGCTCAAGCTCCGCGCCAAGGACGTCAACGACCCGCTCGAAATCGTCATTGTCCGAGACATGTGGCTCACCGGCTTCGATGCGCCGTCGATGCACACCATGTACGTCGACAAGCCGATGCAAGGTGCCGGGCTCATGCAGGCCATCGCCCGCGTTAACCGCACCTTCCGTGACAAGCCTGGCGGCCTGATCGTGGACTACATCGGGGTTGCGACCAACCTCCGACAGGCGCTTGCCGAGTACTCACCGAGCGATCGCGATCAGGCTGGCGTTCCTATCGAGCAGATGGTTGCCGCCATGCTCGAAAAGCATGACATCGTTCGCGGCCTTCTACACGGCTGCGCCTACGACTCATCGCCGCTGCTGTCGGCCGCACAGCGGCTCGCCCAGCATGCCCTGGTCCTCGACTTCGTCATGGCCGACCCCGACCGGACGTCGAGGTTCCTCGACCAGGTTCTGGCGCTCGCGAAAGCGTTCGCCCTGTGTGGCTCTCGCGATGAGGCCGCAGCGATCCGCAACGACGTGCGAATGTTCACCGACGTGCGTGCGGCCATCCTCAAGATCCAGAACCCAGACTCCGGACGCGCCGGAAGCGGTGCGGTCGAGCTGGATACCGCAATCGGCCAGCTTGTCAACGAAGCGGTTACAGCCGATGAGGTGGTCGACATTTACAAGCTCGCCGGCATCGAGACGCCCGAGCTGTCGATCCTCTCCGACGAGTTCCTCGACGGGCTGGCGGGCAAAGAGAAGCCGAATCTGCAGATGGGGCTGCTTCGGCGGCTCATCAACGACCAGATCCGCACGGTCCAGCGAACAAACATCGTCCAGGCTCGCCGCTTCTCCGAGCAGCTGGACGAAGCGATCAACCGCTACACCAACCGGGCGCTGACGACTGCCGAGATCATCGCCGAGCTCGTCAAACTCGCGAAGGACATGCGAGACCAGAACAACCGGCACGACCAGCTCGGGCTCTCCGTCGCCGAAGCTGCGTTCTACGACGCCATCGTCCAGAACGACTCCGCAATTCTGCAGATGGGCGACGACGTATTGAAGAAGATCGCAGTCGACCTGGTCCGGGCTGTCCAAAGCAGCGCAACCATCGACTGGTCTCTCAAGCACTCTGTTCGCGCCGCGATGCGATCCAAAGTCCGCCGACTCCTCGCTAAGTACGACTATCCGCCGGACCACGAAGAGAAGGCAATCGAACTGGTGCTTAAGCAGGCCGAGCAGTTCGCTGCTTCGACGGAAAGTGCATCTTGAGTAGGCAAAGGGTCTGCGCCATGACTAACACGCAAGCCTCGACCATCCCGATGAAGGTTGCATTCGATGAGTGATAACGGTGCGCATTTCTATCGATGCGACTTTCAGGTACATACTCCTCGGGACACAAACTGGAATGGTGCTCGCGCAACAAGCGAGGAAGACAGGAAGGAATACGCACAAAAGTTCGTTGGAGCATGCCGCGCTAGGAACCTAAATGCAGTTGCCATAACCGATCATCATGACTTCGCGATGTTTCCCTATATCCGAAGCGCTGCTGAAGCTGAAGTTGGCGCCGACGGAGATCTAGATAAGTCGCGAAGCCGGTTGGTGGTGTTTCCGGGGCTCGAACTGACGCTAGGTGTGCCATGCCAGGCGATACTGATCCTCGACGCTGATTTCCCAGTCGACCGGCTGCCCTCAGTTCTGGATGTACTCGGAGTCGACCCAGTCGAAGCAGCGGCCGAGGCCTTGCCGCCAGTCATTCGCCTGGATGCGATACAGAACTTTTCGGATATCTACGATCTATTCGATGCCCGACCATGGTTGAAGGGCCGGTATATCGTGCTGCCAAACGTCACAGACGGAGGGCATGGCGGCGTGATGCGCAAAGGCATGCAGACCAAGTACAAGTCTATGCCCTGCGTCGGCGGCTATATCGATGGGACTGTTGAATCAAAGGTCGGAAAAGGCAATCGTCGCATCTTTGATGGCCTCGACGCGAACTGGGGAAATCATAGAATTGCATTATTCCAAACATCTGATTGCCGGAACGCTTCATACGATGTCCTCGGTAAGCACTCGACCTGGGTGAAGTGGGCAACGCCGACCGCCGAGGCGCTTCGCCAGGCATGCCTCGCCGATGATTCGAGAATCTCCCAGAAGCAGCCTCAACTCCCAGGAATATATATTTCGCGGCTTTCAGTCAGTAATTCGAAGTTTCTCGGTCCCGTCGAGCTTCTGCTGAACCCGCAATATACTGCCCTAATTGGTGGGCGAGGTACTGGAAAATCGACTCTTCTTGACTACCTTCGCTGGTGCCTGTGTGATCAGCCGGCGAGCGCGGACACTGATGATGTCGCCAATCCCATGTCTCGACGGCGTCGCCTGATTGAGGCAACGTTAAAGCCGCACGGCGGCCACGTCGAAGTACACTTCACCTTGAATAGAATCCAGCATATCGTTAGGCGGCATGCTGATTCCGGCGACACGTTCCTGAAGGTCGGCGACGGGGAGCTCGAGCACGTCCGTGAAGAAGACGTGCGTGCGCTGTTACCGATCCACGCTTATAGCCAAAAGCAGCTGAGCAGTGTGTCGGTGCGCGTTGAGGAGCTAAATCGCTTCGTGACGGCCCCGATTCGCGCGCATCTCGACAACTTCGATCGCTCGATTAGCGATGTCTCTGGCCGACTACGCGAGAATTACGCGACACTGCAGCGATTCCGGGACCTGCAATCGAACGTCGCGCGTTCGGTGCTATTGGAGAAGTCGCTAGCTGATCAGGCCGCAAACCTACGGGCATCGCTGACCGGTCTGTCCGACGAAGACCGTATACTGCTCGACCAGAAGCCAACCGTCGATCAAGTCCGGCGGGCCATCAGCCAGTGGGACCAGGATCTTGGCCAGTCCGTCGACGCGGTCGACAGTTTGGTGCAGCAACTCGGCATCCAGGCGGACGGCCTTAGCTCAGTCGTTGGCGCGCCCTCGTCGTTGGGTGACGGTGCTGAGGGCGTAAGGACGGAAATCCAGTCTGTTCTGCGCGAGCTGGCTGCCACCCTCACGGGAGCGGTAACCGCAGCTCGGGCGTCGATGGCCGAAGATCATGCCCTCGCGATCCAGAGACACTCCGTTGGTGTGGAAATTAGCCGGTTGGACGCTGCTTACGAGGATGTTAAGGCTCGCTCGACAGCGCATGAGACACGGCTTGCAGAGCTGAACGATGTCGAGTCCCGTCGTACCGCCGCCGGGGACTTACTAAACGAGCAGCGGCGGCAGCTAGCTGGACTCGGTCAGCCGCAAGAACTCCACTCGCGCTTGCGATCCGAGCTGATCCGCTTGTACGGGGAGCGGTCCGACTGTCTCGATGGTCAGTGTCGAGAGGTGACCGCATTGTCGGGTGGCCTGCTACACGCTGAGATGCGTCGCGGTCACGGTCTGGGCGATGTCGAGGTTAAGTTCCGAGCCGTCACAGCCGGCTCGAACGTCCGCGGATCGCGGTTCGAGGACTTCTTCCGGAACATCCGCACGGACTCAGACCCATTGACGACCTGGGAAGCCGTCCTGATCGAGCTTGAGACATTGCTCTTGGCTGGTCCAGACAAGCAGGTGCAATCAGAGCAGACGCCGAATCTGACACGACTCGGTATACCCGAACCAGATCAGAAAAGGATACAACAGAAGCTATCGACAGATGGCTGGTTGGACCTCGCAATGACGCCCATTGCGGACGACCCGATCTTCCAGTATCAGACCAAGGAGAAGGAGTTCATCGCGTTCGAGCAGGCATCAGCTGGACAGCAGGCAACGGCCCTGCTCCGTGTCCTGCTTGCTCAGACCGGAATGCCCCTGATCATCGATCAACCGGAGGAAGATCTCGATAGCCAGGTCATCGAAGATGTCGTAACGCAACTCTGGAAGGCGAAGCGCGGTCGGCAGGTGATCTTCGCTAGCCACAATGCCAACCTTGTTGTCAACGGTGACGCCGAGCTTGTAGTTGTCTGCGACTACCGCGCATCGGGCGATCAGTCGGGTGGGAGGATCAAACTTGAGGGGGCAATCGATATTCCTGAGGTCCGGGAGGAGATCACCCATGTCATGGAAGGCGGCGAGAAGGCGTTCCGTTTGCGGAAGGAAAAGTATGGATACTGATCAACGCTCGTACGCGGTATTGGTAAGACGACTCGATCCTACTTCGCATCGTGCGTCACCTTCAGCTCGATCATCGCCAGACAGCATTCTAGCCAAGCGTCGTTGAACTGAACACATAACCAATCTTAGGAAAGATTTGTTCCCGCGCTACGCACAGTTAGGAAACGCCTGGTCAGTTATTCCAGGAGAGATGTTTCGGTCGACCAGGCATACGGTTGGCCATCGAACCCTGCAAAGTCGGTACCTGCCTTGGCATCGAATGCCCAATGCGTTTCCAGCTCGTACCGCAGCGAGACCGCAAGGCCGTTCAGATCGGGAAACAAGCTCGCATCATGGACGTTCCGGTCATACAGCGAACGCATTGCTTCGTCCCTCATGTCATGATTAAGAACGAGCTTAACAAGCGCGTCGGCCCCGCAGGATCTGTCTATTACGAGTTCGGCCGGCTCATCCAGAACTCCTGGAACCACGAAAGTTCCTACTTGCGCGATCAATCGACGATTTAGACACCGGGCTCGGTGTTCGTCACGATCTGATTCGTACCGGGGAGGAACAACTTCTCGAATGCACCTGTCGCTCTTAGACTCTGGTAAGCTGCGGCTCCGACTCTTAGCTCGGGCTGTAGTTTCCGAGTGTCAAGCGCGAACACGGCTGCGTCTGACGTTGCACTCTCAAGCGCGAAAAAGGCAGCGACGTACGGCGACCACGTGAAGTCCAACAGTCGTGTGGGACCACCATAGTGCTGAATCAGCGCGAGCCACTGAAATGTATCCTTGTCATCAGGAACGTGGTCCAAGTGTAAATGCGCCTTGCGCTTGAAAATCCTGATGATGCGAGCTTCCTGGGGAGGCCATACCGTTGGATTCACGCCAAACCCCCGCAAGTAACGCGACAAGGATGTCCATATTTCCCAATCCGCGTTCTGCTGGCCCCGGAAGGCCCAGCTGGAATAGGGGCCACTCCGACTCATCAAATTGGCTCTTCCGGATCGGCGGTGCGTAGACAGGTGTCCAGCGTGAGAAATGGGGACCAGAAGATGTAGGCGGGTCCTGGGGTGTGACGATGAAGGCTCCTACACGCTCATCTCACGACCACAGGACCCATGACCGACACTACCGCCCTCGTCGCCGACACCATCTGCCGAACCGTCGAATTGGGGGTGACGATCACCGGCGCCGCCATCGCCGAGGACCGCACCTGGATCGACTGCCGACCCGTCGAAGCGGATCCGACCTGCCCGACGTGCGGGCGGCCCGGGCGGCTGCGGGACCACGTCGATCGCGTCCTGACGGACCTGCCGGTGGTCGGGCACCCGACCCGCCTGCGGATCCAGCTGCCACGCTTCACCTGCATCGACGACGGGTGCGAGGTCACGATCTTCCGCCAGCGCATAGAGGCGGTCGCCGCACCGAAGGCCACCACCACCCGGCGATGCGCACGCTGGATCCTCCAGCGTCTGGCGATCGACAAGATGTCCGTCTCGGCTGTGGCCCGAGCGCTGGGGTTGGGGTGGAACACCGTCAACTCGTTGGCCGTCTCACTCGCCAGTGAGTTTGTTGCCGGTCACTGAATCTGCCGACGACGGCGTCATCGAGTTTGCAGACGTGAATATGGTCGATCGTCGGCATGCTGACGGCCTCGTCGGCACCATGACGGCACTGTCACGCGTGGGGGGCTCCCATGCTCGGCATGATGACGGACGCATCTGGGCACGGCAAAGCGGGACGGGGCGGTTCCGTCAGCCGCTGAGTGGTGGGGACAGCAGACGTCCCTGCGTGTAGATCCCGATCAGGTCCCACGACGGATCGGGGAACCCGAAGCGGCGACGATCCTCGACCGCGGCCGCCGCCAGGACACACAGCGCGTCCCCGAGCGGATTCCCGATGAACCGGATATTGGCGAACGCCTCGCGGGCGACGAGGACCAGTCGCTCGGTACCCCGGCGATGCAGCCACTGCACATGCTCACCGGTAGCGCGGCGTAGCCAGCGGCGCACGGTCGATTCCGGGCGTCCCATCCGCTCGGCGATGCTCCGGAACCCCAGGCCGTTCGCCTTGTGGACCAGAGCATTCCCGATCACCTCGGTGGTGTCGGCGCGGCGTACCCGCAGGGCGGTGGGCAGCAGGATGTGCGTGGCGCCGCAGTCGCGGCAGCGCACCCGTTGTGGGCGCACGGTCAGGGTCCTCGCGCCCACCGAGCGGACGGTGCGAGCTCGCCCGTGTCCCCACCTGGCCACCGTTCCCCGGCACTGCGGGCATCGCATGGTGCCGGCGTCGAGAAGGGCGTCGGCCTCCTCGGGCCGGCGTATGACGATCACAGCCGATGACTCCGCTCATGGTGGGACCAGTGTCGACGACTCGCACCAGGGGCCAGTTCGTGTTGGTGGCAGCGCTTCTCGCGGCACGCCGTCACCCTGGATGCCGACGAAGTCGCCGCCGTCACCGCACGGTGGTGTCCGCCCGATCCGGCAGTTCTCATCACGGATGTTCTCGTTCCTCGGCACGGTGACGATGCAGACGATCGGCCCGCTGCCCGGAATCCATCTGCATCACGGGTGACGGTGGATGGCCCCGTGGTCGTCATATGCAGAGACGCTCAACAGTGAGTTGGTCTTCGACAAGCCCGGCCACCTCGACGGTGTCCGCTATCTAGGCGTGGACGAGCACAAGTGGAAACACCGGCGCGGGCAGGGTGATCCGGACTTCGTGACCGTGATCGTGGACCTGACGCCGGTGATCGACGGAACCGGGCCTGCTCGCTTGTTGGACATGGTGGCGGGCCGGTCGAAGGCAGCGCTCGTGGAATGGCTCGACAAGCGGGATGCGAACTTCCGCAGCCGTGTGCAGGTCGTGGCGATGGATGGGTTCGCCGGCTACCGCACAGCGACCGCCGAAGCGCTACCCGCAGCGCGGGCGGTGATGGATCCGTTCCACGTAGTGCACTTGGCGGCGGAGAAGCTCACCGTGTGCCGGCAACGGATCCAGCAGGCCACCTGTGGGCATCGCGGTCGAGTCGGGGACCCGCTGTACGGGATCCGGCGGATCCTGCTCACCCGCACCGACCTGCTCACCGACAAGCAGAAGGACAAACTCGCCACCGCACTCGACGGTGACGATGCACACCTGCCGGTGGAAGTGACCGCGTGGTGCTATCAGGACCTGATCGCCGCCTACGCCGACACCAACAAGCGCGCCGGGAAGCTGGCGATGTTCAAGTGCCTCAAACGGATCCGAACCGGTCTACCCGCAGGGTTGGAGGAGTTGGCACAACTCGGCCGCAGTCTGTGGAAACGCCGTAGTGAGATCCTCGCCTACTTCGATGTCGGGGTGTCGAACGGTCCGGTGGAGGCGATCAACGGCCGTCTCGAGCATCTGCGTGGCATCGCGCTCGGGTTCCGGAATCTCGACCACTACATCCTGCGGTCGTTGATCCACTCCGGGCAGCTTCAGGAGCGAATCAACGCACTCTGAAACGGGAAGAGCCGATTAACCGACGCCGGGGTTCAGGTGGACGAGATCCACGAAATCTCAACGGTCGCGATTGGGGTGGGCCAGCGCCGCCGGAATAACCCAATTCTGCGCGACGACCCAGCGCCTCACCGGGTGTGTCCGGCACCCTCGAACAATGCGCTGACCCGGCCCACAGGCTAGATGGTTGATTCCTTGAAGCGTGTCGCGGAGGAGGAGTAGGCGGAGGGTTTCCAAGATCAAAGCGTGACCAAAGAACTGGAAACCCTCCTGACCGAACTGTATGTGCTCATCGACGATCATGTCGTCGAACCTCGCTCCGGTCGGGGTCGGCGGCCCGTGCTCAGCGATGCCGAACTGCTCACCCTGGCCGTGGCACAGATGCTGCTCGGGTTCGATTGTGAACGCCGGTGGATCCGGCACGCCCACCACAGCGTCGAGTTGCGTGCCCTGTTTCCCTACATTCCCGGACAGTCGGACTACAACAAACGTGTCAGGGCGGCACGAGGGTTGCTGTGCAAGGCAATTCAGACGCTGGCGCGGATCTCACCATCCTGGTTCGACGATTTGTGGATCACCGACGCCACCCCGGTGCCCTGCGGGATGTCTCGTGAAACGGTGAAACGGTCGGACCTGGCCGGACACGCCGGCTACGGCTATTGCGCTTCCCATTCGCGCTTCTACTGGGGGCTGAAGCTGTATCTGGTCTGTGCGGGCGACGGGATGCCGATCATGTGGTGCCTGGCGAATCCGAAGCTCGGTGAGCGTGAGGTGGTGACCGCGCTGCTCGAACGCGATCATCACCTGATTCGGTCGGGGCAGATCTTGCTCGCCGACAAAGGCTTTTCCGGCGCACAGTTCGCCGCCACCACCGCCGCGATGGGCCTGCAGCTGCTACGCCCGGACCGTAAGGACGAAACGTACAAGAACGGCAATCTCGGCGGGGTACGGCAGTGGATCGAATCGGTCAACCACACGTTGAAAGGGCAGCTTGGCCTGGAGGAACACGGTGGCCGTACCACGCACGGGGTGTTCGCCCGCGTCGCCCAGCGTGTGCTGGCGATGGCCGCCGGCATCTGGCACAACTGGAACATCGGCGCCACTGCCAAGCGATCATTGATCGCCTACGACCACTGATCCGTTCAAGGAATCAATCATCTAGGGGGACCCGCATGACGAGAGGCGATATTGTGGCTCAGATCACACCGAATTGTTGCCGTGGTGGTGTCTGCGATGCAGGAACCGTTCCCGCTGCTCGTCGAGAATGATCAAACCCGCGTGCTGAATGCGGTGCTGCTCGTTCGCGATCGGCGGGCGCACGGCCGCCGTGTGTCGCCGGAGGTCGGTGGCGCGCTCTCTCGCGGTGTCGTCGCTGAGCCAATACGCGGCGGCGTTGTCGCAGCCCGTGAGGAACCGCTCGTAGGCGAGGCGTACCGGCTGCTGCTCGTCCAGCTGCGAGACCGCGATGCTCTCGACCATCTGGAGCGGGATGCGGGCAAGCCGGTACTCGAAGCGGAGGAGGGCCATCGGGAGGGGGCCGAGTGTCACTGACGGATCGTAACCCGACCGCAATTTCCTGTGGACAGGATTGTGGACAACTCTATGGATGGGTGTGTACAGCGATCGACCCCCTGGGTGTGCAGCCCTTGGTGGGGGTCGATCAGTTCAGCCCAAAATCTGACAATGACACATCCAATCGACCACCTCCTCGTTGCGTCCTTAATGCGCCTGGGTTGAGTCCCAACCTGCATTTTATCGCCGCTGGCCATGCCGGAATAGGTTCCGAAGCCGACTCCGGCGCGGGTGATGAGAGCCAGCCATGCCGTGGGGTCGGCGATTATGGGCGCGCCTCAACCCACCAGCGGCCGGTACTCGTGGAGGCTCAGCAGTTGCCGCACGTACCTCCATCTCCGCCAGCTTGGTCACCTCGTCCAGCTTGGCTAATTCGGCCGGGGGCTGGCCGTCGCAAGGTCGAGTCGCATCAACTTGGCGACCCACTCCCGGATGTCTTGATGAATCACGCCGGATCACAACCCCGTTCCGGAGGGTCGGCCCCGGAGGGTCTGGGGGAGGCGCGCCGGGGTCGACGGTATCGGGTACCCAATCCGCCGATTTTCATGCGGTCAGCCGATCGGCAGGCAGATCGAGCCGAGATTCAGTCCCATACCGACGTTGACGGTCAGGTTTGCGGACACCGGAGATGGGTCGAAACCGGCGGCTCCGTTGAATTTGGCGGTGATGACATGGGCACCTCCTGTACTGAAGGTGTGGTTGATGCTGGCGGTGCCGTTCGCCATGACCGTCGCTGCGGCACCGATTGCCACAGTGCCGTCCTTGAATTGCACCGTGCCACCCATGGGGTTGGGCGTAACCTGCGCGTTCAGCGCTACCTGACAGGTGGTCGCGGCCACGCCCTGTACGGACACCGTGGTCGTGGTAGCGACCGCAGCGGCGGGGGAAGCCGCGAGGACCATCGCCGTGGCAGCGGCTCCTAGTGTGAACATCACAGATCTCAACCGTCGTGGTGCCGCTCGGCGTGGTGCCAAACCTGTACTAGGACTTGCGAGTGTGATCATGGCCGTACTCCTTCGATTCGCGCTTGGTATGAAACGCGAAGCGGACGACCACACATGCATCCAAACGATTCCCCGACGGCCGCCCGGGCCGCTAGATTTGACGCTACTCGGGGCAGGTAATCGTCATCAATACCCAAAACCGACCGCTCGGCACCAGCGGATTCGGGCGCTTTCGCCCGCGTTCAGTCCCAAGCGTTCGACGAGATCACGGATAGATCAACGGGCAGGTCAGAGACTCTAAAAACGGCCTCTGACCTGCCCTTTTCCTGTTCCCCCGGCAGGATTTGAACCTGCCGGGGTTCCTGATCACAAGGAAGAGCACTGCCATGGTGATGCCGATGAGGCCCCGCGCGTCGTACACGTGTGGATGATGCTGGGGGTACTCGCGAGTATCGTCGAGCCTGTGAGCAAGGTACTTCACCTCACTCAGGGCGTCGTGCAGGACAAACAGCGCGCACTGGATACCGCCAAGCGGGCCAATGCCGAGCACCGCCTGATGGACGACTCGGCAGCGGTCACCATCGCGTCATGGTGGGCGCAGGACTATCCGACCCTTGCCCGCCTCGCCGATCATGAACCGGTAGACCGTCAGGAACTGATCGGCACCATCGAGGACATTCTCAACGACTCTCAGTGGCATCGGTCGAGCGCTGACGCCGACGAGTACGTGGCCCTGGAAGCGCTGAAGCACTTCGCTGGGGAAAGGCAGACCACGTGATGAACAGGCTCTACTACCTAATAATCGTCGCCCCCAATTCCGATCGGTGAGACCCCCGAGCCGATCCGTCGGGGTCGACCTATTGTTTGCAGGGGCGTCAACCACAGTCTGTCCACAGGACCATATGGGCCGGGTTACGATCCGCCGGTGACACTCGGCCCCCTCTCGACCGCGTTTCTCCACGTCAACTACCGGCTCCTGCGCCTGCCGCTGTTGAACCTGTTCGACCTTGATGGTGTGGTGGTGACCATGGATGCGCTGCACACCCAGACCGACACCGCCACGCTGGTCACCGAGGCCGGCGGAGACTACGTCTTCACCGTCGAGGCCAACATGCCGACGTTGCATCGCAATCACAAGGCGCTGCCCTGGAAGGACATCCCCAGGCACACGACGACGGCGAAGGGTCGGCGTGTCACCCGCACCATCAAGGTCGCTGCCGTGCCCGACTGGATCGACTTTCCCGGCGCCGCGCAGGTCGCACAGCTGCGGCGCACCGTCACCCGACGAGGCAAGAAGACCGTCGAGGTGGTCCACCTGATCACCTCCGCCGACCACATCGCCGCACCACCGTCGACTCTGGCCTCATGGGTGCAAGGGCATTGGGGCATCGAGAACAAACTGCACTGGGTGCGCGACGTGACCTTCGGAGGAGACCTATCCCGAGTCCGTACCGGCCAGACCCCACGGATCATGGCCACCTGCCGCAACGTCGCGGTCAGCCTGCTTCGCATCGCGGGGTGGGGCAACATCGCCGCCGGGCTACGCCACTACACGCGACAACCCGATCAGGCGCTCGCACTGGCCTTGACCTGAACAAACCCGACTATTCCGGGGACCTGGGTCGGCACCCTCGACGCGCTGGCCCGGCTCACCTGGCTAGCGGGGCGTCCACGACGAGGCGCGGCGCTGTGACCCGTCTCACACGTCAATCATCCACCCCGTCGCGTCGTCGGTCGTCGCATTGGAGGCGTACCGCCATCCTGGCCGCGACTGCGGCCATCAGTGCGTCCTCGAGATCTTCTCGGCGCTGTCGATATATCCGACGCCAACGGGCATACGTCTGCTCGTCGAGGATCGCGTCCGGCGTCGACGGCTGCTCGCGCAAATGCGCCTCAAGTGCCGAGAATGCCTGCTGCACATCGACGGCCAATTCGAGCGTGTTCATCGGTCACCCCCACGTCCTGTGTCGTCGCGCGTGGAACCGTTCGCGCTGTTCGTCGAGCACGATCACACCACGGTGCTGGATGCGGTGCTGTTCTCGCGCGATGAGCAACCGGACGGCGGCGGTCTGCCGTTTCAGGTCGGCGGACCGCCTGGCCGCGTTCTCGTCGTCGAGCAGATAGGCGGCGGCGCGGTCGCAGGTGATGAGGAACTGTTCGTAGGCGAGTCGGACCGGCTCCCGCTTGTCGAGCCGGGAGACGGCGAGGTCCTCGACCAGTTGCAGTGTTCTAGCAGCGGGTATTTCGTTGCTCTTCGCGTCCACGCAGACCTGCCCGAGTACCGCCCCGGCGTTGTGGTCGAATGCAGCCACCAGGTGCGGGGCGGGGGCGTCGTCCGTCCGATCGCGGGCTCCGCGGACACTCTTGCCGTCCAGTGCGATCACTCGCCGCTGGCCGGCGACAAACGTCCGTGTCCACATCCACATTCCCAACGCGATGTCGAGGGCATCAGCATCGATGCGGGCGAAGAGTTTCCGCAGTGTCGACTCGTCCCGGCGCCGTAGCCCAGGACTCTTGACATGGCGTCTGCCGCTCGGCGCGCAGTCAGTAGTCTGATCTGCGGATTTTCGACGGAAGCCGACGCAAACCTCGCCAAACGCTCAATAATAGATAGAGCTTTTTGTGGAAATTCGCCTTGCTTCAGGCCCCAATGCACCAAGAGTACATCGCAGCCACGGAAGAACTAGGCCAATACTCACCGACACGCCAAGCTGTTCTTCCTAGGCCACCACGTGACCCTGATCGGCCGACGCTTACTGCACCGACGTGCCGCGCATCAATTCCTGAGCTATGTCAGGAGTCCTGGTGACGGGCAACAAGCGCAATGCAACAGACGGCCATCGACCAGCCACTATCCCCATATTTCCAAAATCTCTTGCACAAAGGAATGGTGCGTGAATCGGCTGACACGAGCGTGTTCATCCCCAGAAAGATCTTCTGACGCTATGAAACCAACGCACCAAGACAAAGCTCGATAGATGACGGCCAGGCATAATCTCGGATACTTCTAACCGTAAACGAACAGAACTATCTGGCAGAATTGAATAATACGCCAGCATAGAAGGCGTCAATCTCCGAAGTCGTTAGTCCGCGAAATCCCTCGGCCCACCGTGTAGTTAACCCTTTCGGGGTGATGTTTATTTTACGACAACAAGGCATGCTTCACACTACTGCTGTTCGGCAGCCTTTTCAGGAAACTCAATCTCGGGAGGAATCTTCATCCGCTCATCTTCTTTCATGTGCCCAAGACGAATCAATTCGTCCTCCATTTCGCGTGCATACTTAGCGGACTCGGAGTCAAAATCCGGCGCAAGCACAAGCGGGGAATATTCCTCAGGTTCCTCAGGTTGTCGGTTGAACATTCTTTCTATCATGGCTGGCATTTACTTCTCCTTTGTTAGAGTTTAGCACACACTTACTTACAGGATCCTTTCGACAGCGTCTCCTATGTGATCTGATACCGCACTAGCCTTTCCCTTTACAATCTGCTGATTTAGGTTGATCATGCCAGTACCGGGTGGCTGATCAATGGCGACGCATCCCATAAACTGTGGATTACTTCCATGCCGTGGCCGAAATATTGGTACTACCAGGACACTTCCGTACTTGCGAAAGATCCGTTGATACTCACGATGGCTGAATCCAAGCTTCTCATCTTCGTCTAGAGAATCCCACGTCGACCGGTCAAGTTCGGCCGTTCCCCATAGCGATGACATATCAAAGTGCCGAGAAGCACGGCTGCGCCAACAGCAACCTATTGCTCCCTTGCCCCGCTTCCAATCGATTCCCGTCGGCCCTTCCGGATGAGTGAGCCTGAATTGCGCGGCACGCCACAATGGCGGTATCCAAGAACGATCATGAAAGCGATGGCGGGTAAGTCTTCGAATGGAATGGTGCCTGCTAACTATTCCATACCAGGTTGGCACTAGCCATACATGGACACCGAGTTCTTCCTGAGCTCGTTGGTTACCACTTAGCTTGAAGACCTCATACCAGAGTGGGAACAGGATTTCAGAAACAGCTACGGAAATCCCATCGCGCCGCTGAGCGCGCTTCTTTTCTAATTGAGCGTCGGCCAAATTATAAAGGATCGAAATGAACAGAATGATTGCTGCAGCTAATATTTGATTCTTCCCTGGATGCCAATCTGTCGCGCTGTCACTCCACGCCTTACTCGAATCAAGAGCAAGAACGCCTGCCGCTATCGCACTAAGTAGCGTTACAGCTGTCCGGATCCTCCAGCGCAAAGAGGCCCCTCCTCATCGATTCGTTACACGTGTGGCGCGCTAGGCGACTCTACGTCCACCGTGTGGGACGAGTGTTGTCGTTCAATGGTTGTACCACCAAGCATCGTTTGAAACTCGCATTTTCCATGACCGACAGGTAGTCCGGAGACAACCCACTTCTAACCCGCCTCAATCCTGAGGCGCGAATCCGAGTCCATGGATTGATCGTAGGTGCCCAAACGTGGTGTGCGCGGGTAGTCGGCTACTAAAGTTTCTGTGGAACCGCCGGGCAAGCCCAAGTACTAGCTAGCTAAGCTAGGTTTCGAACAACCGTGGAAACGGCCATCGACAGTGATGGTGCTCGTGAGAGCACCATCACTGTCGCCGCTAGGGCCGGAACGACTGAGGTCAGGGGCAGTTCTGACTCAACGCGAACGGGTGAGCGATCGGGCTACGCAGAGTCGACAGCATCATGTAAGCGTCTGACCACCCTTACAAACAATCGTCGCGGTGGCATGAAACTCGCAAGGCGACGCTGAAGAGCAGGATCACCGAGACCAAGCGGCCTAGCGATCAATCGTCGCGCGACTGATGCCACCGGTCTGCCACCGGCGGCCGCATCGGCACCCCGGCGCGCTTCAACGCTTTACCGATGGTGCTCGGCCCGAGACCAAACTGCTTGCCGATCTGTACCGTCGACCAACCATCTTTGTAGAGTTTCGTAGCTTGCTCGACCCGGTCGGGCGTCATCATCAGCGATGTCCGTTTCGAGATGCCTTCTCGCCGCAAGTGCGCACTCACCGTCTGCCGGTGCAGCCCGAACAGCGCTGCGAGTTCGGTCTCGGTCGTACCGCGGTGATACTTCTCAACCAGTTCACGCAGCTCATCTGGTTGCAGCATCCGGTTCGGCCGATACGACGGCTGCTCGGCGGACAGGGCAGAAAGTGGCTGGTCAACGCCGCGAACCGCTCCCCCAAGCTCGCTACCAAGTTCTTCCACAAGCCGTTTCAAGGGGTTGGGAAGGTTTGAAAGGGAGTCGCGGAGGTGCACTCGTTCGACGGAGCGTCAGACGGCGAAAACCCCCGATCACCTGCACAGTCAGGGATCGGGGTGCCCGTCCGCCCGAGCCCGGCCCTCACGAACCGGGGCCACTCGTTGCCGGGGCGATCACGGAGCAGATCTGCTCGACCACGAGGGCGGGATTCTCGTTCTCGATGAAGTGACCGCTGCCGGTCTGCGTGATGTGGGTGGCATCGAGGGCAGTCGAGAGGAGCGCGGCGGCGTCGAGCCACTGCGGCCAGTACGTGTCGGCGTCGCCGATCCCGAGATAGTCGAACGGCTCGTCCGAAGTCAGGACGGCGGCGGGCATCGCAGGCAGCGGGGGCATGGTCTCGAGCGCCGCGAGCGTGGCGGGATAGTCGGGTGTCTCCGCACCGGGATGGTTCCGGCCGTTCGTCTCGATGTCCCGCATCCACTGGTCCCACACGGCAGGCGGCAATGTCGATTGCAGATACTGCGATCCCGGATCGACGAGGACGAGACCGGACACGTCGTCCGGATAGGTCCTGGCGTACGCCGACGCGATCATTCCGCCCCAGGAGTGTCCGACCAGCACATGGGGTCCCTCCAACTCGGCGACCGTCAGCAAGGCACGAAGATCTGCCGCGTCGCCCTGCGCAGTGGTCGGTTGCGTCACGCCGGTCGATCGGCTCGCGGTGCCGTCCATCTGCTCCGTGCCGGGACGGTCGTAGGCACATACTCTGGTGAACTTCGCGATGTCGGGGTGTACGGCGAGCTCGGTGCGGACGGGCGGGGTCGTCTGATCTGTGGGGTCGCCCGTGTAACTCCAATTGTCGGCGGCGACCCCGGCCCCGGAGACGAGCACGACCGTGGGCGAACCGGAACCGCGGCACTCGAGATAGATGCCGCGGCCCCCACCGATATCGACCAACCCGGAACGGTCACCGGCACCGGGAACGAATCTGCCCGCAGTCGCCGTCGGAGTCGTCGTGGGCGCGGGGCCGTCCGCCGCGGTGCCACAACCGGACACCACGACGCACCCGAGCGCCGCGATGCATCCGGTACGGCGAGCGAGGCGGGACACGCGTCTCACGACGATCGGAACACCGGCGTCAGCCCTTCAGGAAGGCCAGCAGGTCGGCGTTGATCGTCTCCGCCTGCGTGGTGGGCATGCCGTGGGGGAAGTCCTTGTACGTCTTCAACGTCCCGTTGGCGAGAAGTTTCGCGGACAGGGGTCCGGCGTCGGCGTAGGGAACGATCTGGTCGTCCTCGCTGTGCATCACGAGCACCGGCACCGTGATCTTCTTCAGGTCTTCGGTGAAATCGGTCTGCGAGAAGGCGACGATGCCGTCGTAGTGGGCCTTGGCCCCGCCCATCATCCCTTGCCGCCACCAGTTCTCGATGATCGCCTCCGAGGACTCCACGCCCGGCCGGTTGAATCCGTAGAACGGCCCCGACGGCAGGTCGCGGTAGAAGACGGAACGGTTGGCCGCGAGTTGCGCCTGCAGATCGTCGAACACGGCCTTGGGCAGGCCGCCCGGGTTCGCCTCCGTCTTCACCATCAGCGGCGGCACCGCGCTGATCAGTGCGGCCTTCGACACTCGGCTCTCGCCGTGTCGCGCGAGGTAGTGCGCGACCTCGCCGCCGCCGGTCGAGTGGCCGATGTGGATGGCGTCGTGGAGGTCCAGGTGTGCGGTCAACTCCGCGAGGTCGTCGGCGTAGTGGTCCATGTCGTGGCCGTCGCCGGTCTGCGTGGAGCGTCCGTGCCCGCGCCGGTCGTGGGCGATGACTCGATAGCCGTGCTGGAGGAAGAACAGCATCTGGGCGTCCCAGTCGTCGGCCGACAGCGGCCAGCCGTGGCTGAACACGATGGGTTGACCGGTTCCCCAGTCCTTGTAGAAGATCTCCGTGCCGTCCTGCGTGGTGATCGTGCCCATGGGTGTGCCTTCCTTGACCGCTCCGGGAATGACGCTGATGAGGACGGGATTCAGTACATCAAACTTCGGTATGCCGTAGGGCTGCTTCGACCGGCGGCGGTGTCCCGTACTCGCGCGTAGCAAACCGACTGATTAGTCTTGTTCACGCATCGCCCCAACCCGACGGGGCAACGGTGCATCGGGACCCGCCACTCCCCTCCGCGGGTGGCGGGTTTCCCGACCGTCCTGCGTCAGCCCTGTGGTGGAACCTCGAACACCAGCAGCGTGCTGGTGGCGGTGGCCACCAGGCGGCCCTGCGAGTCGGTGACCTCCCCTTCCGCGAAGGCGATGCGGCGGCCCGCCTTCTTCACGACACCGGTGGCGGTGAGCGCCCCGGAGTCGCGGGTCGCCCCGCGGATGTAGTTGACCTTGATCTCGACCGAGGTGTACCCCCACCCGGCGGGCAACGTGGTGTGCACGGCGCAGCCGGCGACCGAATCGAGCAGCGTGCACACGGCGCCGCCGTGGATGGCGCCGATCGGGTTGTACTGTGACTCGTCGGGATCGAGCGCGAAGACCACCCTCCCGGGTTCGGCCTCGAGAAACCGCAGATTCATCAGGCTGGCGATGGGCGGCGCCGGAACGCTGCCGTCGAGGATTGCCCGCAGGTAGGTGAGGCCGTCGAGTTCCCGGGCCGTGCGCGCCGGACCTGCCGGGTCGTGCCATTCGACGATCTTCGACCGGGTCTCGCCCCACTCGCCGGCGTCCGGCAGGCTCTCGACCGTCGACACCTCACCGTTTCCGTACGGCCTCACTATGCGGCTCCCCGCTGCGCCGGCTGCGGATAGAGGACGTCGAGGTCGCCGGACAGCGCCGCCTTGACGGTGCGGGTGGTGTCGTCGGCGAGCACCTCGTGGGCGCCGGACTCGATGCCGTCGAAGGCCAGTCGTGCGACCTCGGCCGCGGAGATCTTCTGCACGTCCAGACCACTCGTCATGTCAGTGTCCATGTAGCCGAGATGCAGCCCGACCACCTGGATGTTCTGCGCCGCGAGTTCGGCGCGCATGGCGTTGGTGGCGCTCCACAGGGCGGCCTTCGAGACGCTGTAGGAGCCGCCGATCGCCAGCCACGACAGCACGGAATGCACGTTGAGGATCGCGCCACCGCCGTTGGCGGCGATGATCGGTGCGAGCGCGCGTGTCACGTTGAGCGGGCCGTAGAGGTTGGTTTCGAGTTCACGGCGCATCCCGTCGAGATCGCCCGTGAGCGGCGACTCGCCGACGAGGATCCCGGCGTTGTTGATCAGCACGCCGAGATCCCCGACGAGTTCCGCTGCGGCATAGACCGATTCGGGGTTCGTGACATCCAGTTGGACCGGCACGACCCGCGGGTGCCCGTCGATCGTGGACGTGTCGCGCGCCGACGCGTAGACCGTGCGCGCTCCTCGTGCGAGCGCCTCGGCGACGAAGGCCCGGCCGAGCCCGCGACTGGCCCCGGTGACCAGCACCGTTCGATCTTGAATCGTGGTCATGACGACCCCTTCGATTGAGTAAGTCTGCTTTTCCAACTAACTATGTCGACGACAGTAACCCCTATCAGTTGGAAAACACAACCCTCTATGATGGAAAGCATGAGCAACGGCGACACCAAGCCAGCAACACCCGAGATCGTCATGGACCGCATGCCCCTGACGCCGAGGCCCTGCGCCATCGCCGCCACCATGGAGTTGATCGGCGACCGCTGGTCGATGCTGGTGATCCGGGAACTGTCCTACGGGGTGCACCGCTTCGACCGGATCGCGGGCTACATCGGCGTCTCGCGCGACATCCTCACCGCACGGCTGCGCAAGCTGGAGGAGGTCGGCGTCATCGAACGCAGGCAGTACTCCGAGCATCCACCGCGCTTCGAGTACCACCTCACCCCCGCGGGCGAGGACCTGCGGCCACTGCTGCTCTCCCTGTTCCAGTGGGGCAGCAAATGGGCCGTCGACGAGGCTCCGTCGGTGCTCGTGCACGAGTGCGGGCACTCGCTGGAACTGGAACACCGCTGCGCGCACTGCGGCGAAGCGGTCGAGAACACCGCTGTCGCAATGCATTCCCGCGCACCGCGACGAGAATCCTGAGCTGCCGGCACGGCCCGATACAGGACGTCCTGACACCGGTCTATAGTTTCCGATGTAAACGTCAGGTAAAGAAGTCCTCACACGTAAGGCAGGGGTGGTCTGTGTCAACGCGCGACCGGGTAGCAGAGATCTACGAGCAGGTCCGTCTGCGGAACGCCGGAGAACCCGAGTTCCACCAGGCCGCCGCGGAGGTCTTCGAATCGCTCCAGGTCGTGCTCGAGCACCGTCCGCACTACGCCGATTCCGGACTGATCGAGCGGCTGTGCGAGCCCGAACGTCAGATCATCTTCCGGGTGCCGTGGGTCGACGATTCCGGCAACGTGCACGTGAACCGCGGTTTCCGCGTGCAGTACAACAGCGTGCTCGGCCCCTACAAGGGTGGGCTGCGGTTTCACCCCAGCGTGAACCTGGGAATCGTGAAGTTCCTCGGGTTCGAGCAGATCTTCAAGAACGCCCTCACCGGGCTTCCGATCGGCGGCGGCAAAGGCGGCTCCGACTTCGACCCCAAGGGCCGTTCCGAAGCCGAGGTCATGCGCTTCTGCCAGTCGTTCATGACCGAACTGCATCGCCACATCGGGGAATACACCGACGTCCCCGCAGGTGACATCGGGGTCGGCGGTCGCGAGATCGGCTACCTGTTCGGCCAGTACAAACGCCTCACCAACTCGTACGAGTCGGGCGTTCTCACCGGCAAGGGACTCACCTGGGGCGGCTCGCAGGTGCGTCGGGAGGCCACGGGGTACGGCGTCGCCTACTTCGTCGCCGAGATGCTGAAGACCGCGAACAGTTCACTCGACGGCAAGACCGTCGTCGTCTCCGGTTCCGGGAACGTCGCGATCTACGCGATCGAGAAGGTGCACCAACTCGGCGGAATCGCGATCGCAGCCTCCGATTCCGCGGGATACGTCGTCGACGAGAAGGGCATCGACCTCGACCTCCTGAAAGAGATCAAGGAGGTGCGGCGGGGACGGATCAGCGAATACGCGGACACCGTGCCGCACGCCCGGTTCGTGCCGAACGGTTCCATCTGGGATGTGCCGTGCGACGTCGCGCTCCCCTGCGCCACCCAGAACGAACTCGACGAATCAGCAGCCAAGACCCTGGTCACGAATGGTGTGCAGGCGGTGGCGGAGGGCGCGAACATGCCCACCACCCCGCAGGGCGTCCAGGTGTTCCGCGATGCCGCCGTGGCATTCGCGCCGGGCAAGGCGGCCAACGCGGGCGGGGTCGCGACGTCGGCACTCGAGATGCAGCAGAACGCATCCCGCGACTCGTGGGGCTTCGAGTACACCGACGAGCGGTTGGCCGGGATCATGAGCGGCATCCACGGACGGACTGTCGCCACGGCCGCCGAGTACGGCATGCCGGGCGACTACGTGCACGGCGCGAACATCGCCGGTTTCGTGAAGGTCGCCGACGCCATGATCTCGCTGGGCGTCATCTAGAAGCAACGTAGGGTCAGGGCCTGGCCGTCGACGCCACGCCCCACGCTCCGACAGCACGAGCGCGTCAGCTCACCTGACACTGTGTCTGACCCCATTCGACCCAGCACATCTGCTTGACGTCGGGCCTGGGGTTCTTGTTGGGCAGGGGCTGGGAACAGCCGGTCTCGCAGATCGGCTTGGCCGAGGCCATACCTGCGGCACCGGTCAGCGAAATGGCAAGGGCCGCAAATCCGGCGACGGCGATGCGCGCCGTGGTGGAGATCATGGTGGGAGACATGGGTTCCTTTCGGGGGGCGGTTTTCGTGCTGCAACCAGCATCGGCCTCAGCCCCGCCCGCAGAAAGGCCGCCGAGGGTGCCATGAACGCACCCCCGGCGGCCCGATCTCTACCCTGGGTCGATACGCGCCGGCCGGCTACTCAGTCGACCGTCTCGCCCTCGCCCTCGTCTTCGCGGGCCTTCTTCGCGGCCTCGCGCATCTCGATTCCGTCGGATACCCAGTCGCCGATCTCCCGGGTGACGTCCCGGACGGCGCCCGCGATGATCGTCGCGATCTTGCCCACGTGCGTGGCCGCGGACTCCGTCAGTTCCTGCACGGTGTCCTTGCGCCGCTCGAACTTCCCCACCATGTGTTTTCGCCTCTCAGGCTGCAGTCTTCTGCCGCTCGACGATAACACCGGGAGGGGTGTCGGACGAGACGAGACCGGGCGGCAGTGCGAACGTGAAGATCTTCCCCCACACGGAGCCGATCTGCTTGAAGAAGCCACCGGTGTTGTACGGCAACCCGTGCTTCTCGCACAGCGCCTTCACGACGGGTGCCATCTCCGGATACCGGTGGGCAGGCAGGTCCGGGAACAGATGGTGCTCGATCTGGTGCGACAGGTTGCCCGACATGATGTGGAACAGGGGGCTCCCCTCGATGTTCGCGCTGCCGAGCATCTGCCGGACGTACCACTCGCCGCGGGTTTCCTCCGCGGTCTCGTCCTCGGTGAAACTCTGCACCCCGGTGGGGAAATGGCCGCAGAAGATGATCGAGTAGGCCCACACGTTGCGGATCAGGTTGGCGGTCACGTTGCCGAGCAGTGTCGGGACGAACAGCGGCCCGGTGAGCGCGGGAAAGATCACGTAGTCCTTGAGCACCTGCCGGCCGGCCTTGCGCCACCAGCCCTTCAGCAGCGGCTTGACGTCGCGCCACTTGCGCTTGCCCTGGATCACGTTCTCCGCTTCCAGGTCGTGCATCATGACGCCCCACTCGAACAGCATCATCAGGAAGAAGGCGTAGACCGGGTTCCCCAGGTAGTAGGGGTTCCATTTCTGCGCCTCGTCGATCCGCAGGATGCCGTAGCCGATGTCCCGGTCCCGGCCGAGGATGTTGGTGTACGTGTGGTGCATGTAGTTGTGGGAATGCTTCCACTGATCGGCAGGGCAGACGGTGTCCCATTCGAACACCCGTGAGTTCAGGCCCGGTTCACGCATCCAGTCGTACTGACCGTGCATGACGTTGTGGCCGATCTCCATGTTGTCGAGAATCTTCGACACGCCGAGGGCGCCGACGCCGGCGATCCAGGCCGGCGGGAAGAAGCCGAGATACATCAGACCGCGGCCTGCGACCTCGAATCCCCGCTGCGCCTTGATGATCTTGTAGATGTATTCGCGGTCCTCGGCGCCGAGGTCCGCAACCGTCCGGTCGCGGAGGGCGTCCAGTTCCCTGCCGATCTCTTCGACCTGGTCGTGGCTGAGCACCACCGGGGCGGCGTTACGGGAACCGTCGGTGCCGCCGACGAACGGGAGGAACGAGAGTGAGAGTCCAAACATGTCGGTCTCCAAACATTGATGTCGTGAAAGTCAGATGTCGAGGGCGACGTCGCCCACCGGAACCGAGACGCACAGTTGGATCGCCTTGTCCGGGTCGGTGTCGGTATCGCCGGTGCGGACGTTCCTGGTGCACCCCGATGTCTTCACCGTGGTGCAGGAGAAGCAGATGCCCATCCGGCAGCCGTACTCCGGATGGAGTCCGGCGGCTTCCGCCTGTTCGAGCAGTGTCGCACCGGAGTTGTCCGCGGTGACGCCGCTGGCGGTGAAGGACACCGCGCCGCCGGCCTCCCCCTCCACCGGGGCTGCGGCGGGAGCGAACTCCTCGGTGCGCAGACGGTCCTCGATGCCGAGTTCGCGGTACACCTCCCGGACGCCACGCATCAGTCCGGGTGGGCCGCACAGGAACGTTTCGGCGTCGGCGTACCAGGGCGCCACCGCGTCGAGGTGCTCCTGACCGAAGAACCCGTGCAGGTGCCCGCCGGCCTCCTGATCGGTGTACGCCAGTACGAGGGAGACGTTGGCGTTCGCGTCCGCGAGTGCGCGCAACTCGTCTAGGTACGCGACATCGTTTTCGGTGTACGCGTAGTGCAGAAAAGTGATGCTTCCGACGTGCTCCTCGTCGACGAGGGTGCGCAGCATCGACAGAACCGGAGTGATTCCGCTGCCTCCGCTCACCAGCAGCAGCCGGCGCGGACGAGGAGACGGAAGGGTGAATTCGCCCGCGGCCTGAGACAGGTCGAGCACGAGTCCGGGGCGCGCCTGCGCGTGCAGGTACTGCGAGACGAGCCCGTCGGGATGCGCCTTGATCGTCAACTCGACGTGCCCGTCGGTGGACGACTGTGCATTGGCAGGCGAGTAGCAGCGGGTGTGCCGAACCCCGTCGATCACGACCCCCACCTGCACGAACTGCCCCGCGCGGAATCCACGCCACTGGCGGGTGGGGCGCAGCGTGAGAGTGACGGTGTCGGCCGTGGACCGCCGGACCTCGACGACTTCGGCGCGAAGGTCGCGCACGGTGACCATCGGCGTGACGAGTTCGAGGTAGCGGTCGAGCTGGTGCGGAGTGGCCATCGCCTCGAACAACGACAGCAGCGAGAACCTGCGTCCCTCCGCCGGACGACTGGTGTGGGCAACTGACACGTCAGCCTCCTCCATTTGAGTGCACGGTTGTACACTGACAATAGTGTGACAGAGGGAGACAGGAACTTGTCAATCGCAATGTGACCGCACGCACACTCGAGGCGGGGATCGGATGCGCATGCCGGACGACGAACGCGAACACCCGGAGGTGGTGGCGGTGCTCTCCCCCGCGAATACACTCACTGCCGTGAGTCAGTCGACCGGCGCCGAACCCGAGAGCAGGGCAGCGCGGAAGGAGCGCACGAGGAAGGCCCTCCTCGACGGCACGCTCGAACTGATGTCGGACCGCAGTTTCGCCGGCGTGAGCCTGCGCGAGATCGCCCGCACCGCGGGAATCGTGCCCACCGCGTTCTACCGCCATTTCGCGTCCATCGAGGAACTCGGCGTGGTGCTCGTCGAGGAGGGCATGCGGATTCTGCGGCAGATGCTGCGCGACGCCCGCCGCACCCCGAGCACAAAGAGTGCAGGCGCGTCGCTCGACATCCTCGTGCGGCAGGTCCGCACCCACGAGGCGCAGTTCCGGTTCCTCAGCCGCGAACGCTACGGCGGTGTCCCGGAAATTCGCCGTGCGATCGCGACCGAGATGAAGCTGTTCGTCAGCGAACTCACGGTCGATCTGTCCCGCATCGACGGCCTGCAGACCTGGGACCACGACGACCTGGAGATGGCGGCCGACCTCATCGTGTCCACCATGTTCGCCGTCGTCGTCGATCTCCTCGAGGCCGATCGTCCCGGAAGCCGAAGCGAGGCCGAGGTCGTCGCGCGCGCCGAGCGTCAACTGCGCCTGATCATGCTCGGCATGAGCGGGTGGAATCCCGGAAAGAAGTAGGTCGCCCGCCGTACGGTGGGGGCATGTCGACTCTCCTCGAGCACACCCACGTCCCGGTAGGGCCGCTCACCTTCGACGTCACGGTCGGTGGCCCGACCGACGGCGACGCCGTCCTGTTGCTGCACGGATACCCGGAGAGCGCGGCGTCGTGGTCACGGGTCGCGACCCTCCTGAACGACGCGGGCCTGCGGACCTACGCGCCGAATCAGCGCGGCTATTCGCGCGGTGCGCGCCCCGACGGTGTCGAGTCCTACCGGATCGACCACCTCGTCGCCGACGTCGTAGGGCTGCTCGACGCCCTCGACATCGACACCGTGCATCTCGTCGGCCACGACTGGGGATCCATCGTGGCTTGGTGCGTGGCGGCCCGCCACCCGGGTCGCGTCAGGTCGCTGACAACGGCGTCGGTTCCCCATCCCGCGGCCTTCGGCTGGGCGCTACGCGAGGACGCCGACCAGCAACAGCGATCGTCGTACATCCAGTTCCTGCGGACGGAGGGCAAGGCCGAGCACGTCCTACTCCGCGACGACGCCCAGCGACTGCGCGCGGTGTTCGGGGACGTCGTGAGCTCCGAACTCGTAAACGAGCACGTGGGACTTCTGAGTGAACCGGGCGCACTGACGGCCGCGCTGAACTGGTACCGGGCGATGACGAAGGACTTCGAGGCCACCCCAGCCGTCACGGTCCCCACGACGTATGTCTGGAGCACCGGCGACCTCGAGCTCGGGCGTGCGGGTGCGGAGAAGTGTGGCGAGTTCGTCGATGCGCCCTACGAGTTCGTCGTCCTGGACGGCGCCACGCACTGGATCCCCGAGGAGTGCCCGGAGGCACTCGCGAAGGCGATCCTCGATCGCGCTCGGGCGGCTGGATAATCGGCAGTTCCCCTCCCCCGGCGGCGACACGTCTGGTGTGATGGCACTACTCGTCTCGTGCACCCTGGGAGGGCACCATGAGTGGCATCGCAATCCTTCTGGTCGGCGCGGTTCTGTGCTTCGCCGGTGTCGGTTCACTGCACGTCGCCGTTCTCGCCTCCGGATTCGGCCTCGGCTGGCTCGTGTCCGACCTGCTGTCGCTGTCGCTCGGAACGACGTTCCTGGTCGCGGCGATCGGTGCGGTCGTGGTGTGGGCGGCCACCACTCTGGTCTTCAAGTTCGCCGCATTCTTCATCGGAATCATCGCGGGCGCGGTGATCGGAGCGAAGCTCAGTCGCGTTCTGCAACCGGATGACGCCAGCTGGATCCTGAGCGGAATCGTGATCGTCGCGCTCGCCGTCGCCTGCGGGTTCGTCGCCGACCGGTACCGGGCGCGGGCGCTGCTGTGGCTCACCGCACTCGGCGGCGCCAGCTTGGTGCTGACCGGACTCGGCCTCGCCGTCCCCCCGCTGGGTTTCTTGGAGGATCCGAACGAGGGCACCCAGCAGTTCTTCGCCACACTGATCTGGATCGTCGTGGCGGCAGCGGGCTGGCTGACGCAGCGGCGGCTATTTCCGGAGAAGCTCCGGATCGACGACAATCGCGCGCGGCGCTAGTCGCGCTCGGGCGCCTTCACCACCGTCAGCGCGGCGAGCCCGATCCCGAGCACGATCACCAGGCCGATGATTCCGGCCCGATCCGCCGCGAACCACCAGGCGAACAACCCGAACAGGGTGGGCGAGAGGAACGACACCGCGCGACCGGTGGTCGCGTAGAGACCGAACATCTGGCCCTCCCGGCCGGGCGGTGTGATCCGGGCCAGGAATGTGCGCGCCGACGACTGTGCGGGACCGACGAACAGGCACAGCAGCAGTCCGAAGATCCAGAACATGACCGGTCCCGACACCGCCGTGAGGACGACACCGACGACGATCATCGCGATCAGGGACGCCATGATCACGGTCTTCGGGCCGATCCGGTCGTCGAACCGGCCTGCGGTGAGCGCGCCGAGCGCGGAGACGACATTGGCCGCGACGCCGAACAGCAGCACGTCACCCGTGCTGATGCCGTAGACGTTGACGGCGAGGACTGCGCCGAAGGTGAAGACACCGGCCAGTCCGTCGCGGAACAGCGCGCTCGCCACCAGGAAGTACACGGTGCGCCGGTCGGCGGCCCAGAGGTCGCGCAGATCACGCCACAGCACCCGGTACGACTCGAGGAAGCCGGCCTTGTCCGCGCCCGGGTCTGCGTGCGGACGGGCCAGCTCGGGGACCTTCAGCAGGACGGGAATAGCGAAGACCGCGAACCAGACGGCGGCCAGCAGCGCGACCATCCGGATGTTCAGGCCGCCGTCGGTGGTGAGTCCGAGGAATCCGCGAGTGTCACCGTCACCGGCGATGAATCCGAAGTAGCACAGCAGCAGGAGCACGATCCCACCGAAATAGCCCATCGCCCAGCCGAACCCGGACACCCGGCCGATGTTCGCCGGCGTGGACACCTGCCTGAGCATCGCGTTGTACGGGACGCCGGCCAGTTCGAAGATCACCGAACCTGCAGCGAGCAGCACCAGCCCGAGCCACAGGTACTGATAGGAGTCGCGGACGAGGAACATCGCCGCCATGCACCCGACCGTCGCGAAGGTGAGGACGCCGAGCGCCCATTTGCGTCGTCCCGCGGCGTCGAATCGCTGACCGGTGACGGGGGCGAGCACGGCGATGAGGAAGCCCGCGATGCCGAGCGACCATCCCAGCCACGTGCTCGCGGAGATCGACCCCGGCAGGTCCTCACCCACGGCGTCCGTCAGGTACACGGAGAAGACGAACGTGAGGATCACGGCGTTGAAGGCCGCCGAACCCCAGTCCCACAGCCCCCACGCGACAACCTGCCTGCGCGTCGCGGCCTCGCCGATCCCGGCCGGCGGACGAACGTCGGTGCTCATGCCCGCGAGCCTATGCGAGTGAACGGAGAGTTCGTGCGGTCTGACGCGACGAGCGTCCCGTTCGGACGGAAGAACTTAGTGTGCACTCAGTTGCATACGCACCTCGTTGCATACATACTTCGGTTCGTGGCACTCGAACATGCGCTTCTCGTCTCCCTGACCGAGCACTCCGGCTCGGGTTACGAATTGGCGCGCCGGTTCGACAAGTCCATCGGCTTCTTCCAGAGCGCCACCCACCAGCAGATCTACCGCGTCCTCAAACGCATGGACGAGGCGGGATGGGTCGACGCCGAGGTGGTGGCGCAGGACGGCCGACCCGACAAGAAGGTGTACCGGGTCAGTGCGGCCGGAAGCGCGGAACTCGCGCGATGGATCGCCGAACCCACCGAGCCCAACCACCTGCGCAACGAGCTGGCAGTGAAGATCCGCGCCGCTCGACACGGTGACGTCGCCGCACTCACGGCCGAGGTCGCCCGCCACCGCGACGGCCACGCCGCCCGGCTCGAGGTCTACCGCATGATCGAAAAACGCGACTTTCCCGCACCGGACCAGCTCTCCGGCGCAGCCCTGCACCAGTACCTCGTCCTGCGCGGCGGAATCCGCGTCGAGGAGGGGTTCGCCGACTGGTGTCAAGAAGTACTCGACGCGCTCTCATGATAAGGACACGCCGCCAATGACACAGTTTCCCCAGCTGCTCGCCCCTCTCGACCTCGGCTTCACGACGCTGAAGAACCGGGTGATCATGGGCTCCATCCACACCGGACTCGAGGACCGCGCCAAGGACGTCCCCCGGCTGGCGGAGTACTTCGCCGAGCGCGCCCGCGGAGGGGTCGCGCTGATCGTCACCGGCGGTTACGCGCCCAACCGGACGGGCTGGCTGTTGCCGTTCGGCGCGAAGCTCACCAACCGTGTCGAGGCCCGCAGGCACCGCGCGATCACGACGGCGGTGCACGACGAAGGCGGCAAAATCGCCCTGCAGATCCTGCACGCCGGCCGGTACAGCTACCAACCGTTCAGTGTCTCCGCCTCGTCGATCAAGGCCCCGATCAACCCGTTCCAGCCCCGCAAACTCACGGGCCGCGGCGTCCGCTGGCAGATCCGCAACTTCGTTCGCTGCGCACGGCTCGCGCAGCAGGCGAATTACGACGGCGTCGAGATCATGGGCGGTGAAGGCTACTTCGTCAACCAGTTCCTGTGCGAGCGCACCAACAAGCGCACCGACGAGTGGGGTGGGACTCCCGAGAACCGCCGCCGGATGGCCGTCGAGATCGTCCGCCGCACGCGCAAGGCGGTCGGCCCGGACTTCATCATCATCTTCCGCCTGTCGATGGCCGACCTCGTGGAAGGCGGTCAGACCTGGGACGAGATCGTCGCGCTGGCACAGGAAGTGGAGGCGGCGGGCGCAACCATCATCAACACCGACATCGGCTGGCACGAATCGCGTGTCCCCACGATCGTGACGTCGGTACCGCGGGCCGCGTTCGCCGACATCACCGGCAAACTCGAGAAGCACGTGACGATCCCCGTGGCCGCGTCGAACCGGATCAACATGCCCGAGGTCGCCGAGGAGATCCTGACCCGCGGTGACGCACAGCTGATCTCGATGGCACGCCCGATGCTCGCCGACCCCGACTGGGTGCGGAAGGCGGAGGCGGGCACCCCCGACGAGATCAACACGTGCATCGCGTGCAACCAGGCGTGCCTCGACCACGCCTTCGTCCGCAAGCACGTGTCGTGCCTGCTGAATCCGCGGGCAGGCAGGGAGACGGAACTGACACTCTCCCCCACCCGGACCGCGAAGCGGGTCGCCGTCGTCGGCGCAGGCCCCGCGGGACTGTCCGCGGCGCTCGGTCTGGCCCAGCGCGGCCACTCGGTGACCCTGTTCGAGGCGGATTCGGAGATCGGCGGCCAGTTCGGCATCGCCCGCAAGATTCCCGGCAAGGAGGAGTTCGCGGAGACCATTCGGTACTACACCCGCCAGCTGCCGCTCGCCGATGTCGACGTCCGGCTCGACACCCGCGTCACCGCGGCCGAGCTGGTCGGCACGTACGACGAGGTGATCGTCGCGACCGGTGTGACGCCCCGCGTCCCGTCGATTCCGGGGATCGACCATCCGAAGGTGCTCACGTATCCGGAGGTCGTCCGGGGCGGCAAGCCCGTCGGACGGTCGGTCGCGGTGATCGGGGCCGGCGGGATCGGCGTCGACGTCAGTGAGTTCCTCACCCACGAGCACTCCCCGACTCTCGATCTGAAGGAATGGAAGCAGGAGTGGGGTGTCACCGAACCCGAGGCCGCGGCGGGCGCGCTCACCACACCCATTCCCGAACCGTCGCCGCGTGAGGTGTACCTGCTGCAACGCAAGAGCGGCCGGATCGGCGCGGGACTCGCGAAGACCACCGGCTGGGTCCACCGGGCGGCGCTGAAGAGCAAGGGCGTCCAGGAACTGTCCGGGGTCAACTACGAGCGCATCGACGACGACGGCCTGCACATCACGTTCGGCGCCAAGCGGGAGAAGCCCCGCACCCTCGCCGTCGACAACGTCGTGATCTGCGCGGGCCAGGAATCGGTGCGTGACCTCGTCGACGACCTGACCGTCGCCGGCGTCACCACCCACGTCATCGGGGGCGCGGACGTCGCCGCCGAACTCGACGCCAAGCGCGCCATCGAGCAGGGCACCCGGCTCGCGGCCCGCATCTGACGCACTACGCTGCTGACCGTGAGCTTGCCGAACCCCACCCCCAGTGCCCGCGCCGTCGTGACCGGCGCCTCGTCCGGAATCGGCGAGGCGCTGGCCGCCGATCTGGCCTCCCGGGGCCACTCCCTGATCCTCGTCGCGCGCCGCGGCGAGGTGATGGAGTCACTCGCCGGGACCCTTCGCGACCAGTACGGCGTCGAGGTCGACGTGCGCGCGTGCGACCTGTCCGATCGGGACGCGCGGGCCGCACTCGTCACCGAACTGGCGGGCCGTGAGGTCAGCGTCCTGTGCAACAACGCGGGTATCGCCACGTTCGGGCCCGTCGCCGGACTCGACCCCGCGTACGAGCGGGCCCAGGTGGAACTCAACGCCGTTGCGGTGCACGACCTCACCCTCGCGGTGCTGCCCGGGATGATCGAACGCGGGTCCGGGGCGATCCTCATGGTCGGCTCGGCGGCGGGCAACATGCCCATCCCGCACAACGCCACCTACGCCGCCAGCAAGGCGTTCGTCAACACGTTCTCCGAATCGCTGCGCGGCGAACTCAAGGGGACGGGAGTGAACGTCACCCTGCTGGCCCCCGGCCCGGTGCGCACCGAGGAGCCCGATCCGGCGGATGCGTCGATCGTGGACAGGCTGGTGCCCGACTTCCTGTGGATCTCCAGCGAATACACCGCCAAGGTGTCGCTCGACGGCCTGGCCGACAACAAGATGCGCGTCGTGCCCGGCATCATCAGCAAGGCGATGTCCGTTGCCGGGCAGTACAGCCCGCGCGCGGTGGTCGCACCGATCGTCGGGACGTTCTACAAGAAGCTGGGCAGTTGACCGTCGGGTGAATGTACCGTTCACCGCTGCCGAGGCGCTGAAAGGTACATTCGCCCAGCGTTTCTAGCGCTTGCGTCGTCGCCCCGTGCCGAAGATGCTGCGGGAGATCTCGCGGCCTGCGGCCGACGCGGCCGAGCGGAGGAAGCTCTTCACCGCGGAGTTCCCGAGGATCTGCTCGGCCATGTTCGGCTCCTCCGGCTGTGTGGGCGCCGGCGGCGGCAAGTCGGGCAGCGGGGGCAGGTCGAGGCCCGGGCCCGCGGCCGGCGCCCCGGCGACCTTGGCCGTCAGCTTCTCGTACGCCGACTCCCGGTCGACGGTCTGCCCGTACTTCGCATACAGCGGGCTCGACGACGCCGCAGCCGTGATCGCGTCGTTGCCGATGGTGTCCATCAGCGAACGGGGAGGCCGAATCCTCGTCCATGCCACCGGTGTCGGCGCGCCCCGTTCCGACAGGACCGTCACGATCGCCTCGCCGATGCCCAATGACGTGAGGGCCTTCTCGAGGTCGTAGTTTCCGGTGGTCGGGTACGTCCGTACCGTTTTGGTCAGCGCCTTCTGGTCGTCGGGCGTGAATGCGCGCAGCGCGTGCTGGATTCGGGCACCGAGTTGCGACAGCACCGCGTTCGGGACGTCCGTCGGCAACTGTGTGCAGAAGAACACCCCCACGCCCTTGGAGCGGATGAGCTTCACGGTCTGTTCCACCTGCTGCAGGAACGCTTTCGACGCGTCCGCGAACAGCAGGTGTGCCTCGTCGAAGATGAAGACGAGCTTGGGTTTGTCGAGATCGCCTTCCTCGGGCAGGGTCTGGAACAGATCCGCCAGCACCCACATCAGGAAGGTGGAGAACAGTGCCGGGCGCGGGGCCTGGGCACCCAACTCGAACAACGTGATCACACCCGTGCCGTCGATCACCCGGAGCAGATCCTCGGTCTCGAGTTCGGGTTCCCCGAAGAACGTGTCGCCGCCGTCGGCTTCGAGATTGACGAGGGCCCTGAGGATCACACCGGCCGTGGCCGGGGATACGCCGCCGATGCCCTTCAGATCGGCCTTGCCCTCGTCGCTGGTGAGGTGCGCGATGACCGATCGCAGATCCTTCAGATCGAGCAGCGCGAGCCCCTGGACGTCGGCCCAGTGGAAGATCAGCCCCAGCGTGGACTCCTGAGTCTCGTTGAGCCCGAGCACCTTGGCGAGCAGGATCGGCCCGAACGCGGTGATGGTCGCGCGGACGGGGATACCCAGGCCTTCCGTTCCCAGCGAGAGGAATTCGACGGGGGATCCCGCGGGCCGCCACTGGTCGTCGCCGGTCTCGGCCGCCCGGGCGGTGATCTTGCCGGTGGCCTCGCCCGGCTGTGACAGACCCGACAGGTCGCCCTTCACGTCGGCCATCACCACGGGAACCCCTGCAGCCGACAACTGCTCGGCAATACCCTGCAGCGTCTTCGTCTTTCCCGTCCCGGTGGCGCCGGCGACGAGTCCGTGCCGGTTGATCGTCGCGAGAGGGATACGCACCCGGGCCGTCCGATCCACGGCGCCGCCCAGAACCACGGTCCCCAGCTCCAGAGCCGCACCCTCCGACGCGTATCCGGCCGCGATGTCCGCGGCGGCACCGGAGGGGGCCGCGGCACCTGCAGGAGCGCGATTCTCCTCAGCCTCCGCGTCCCGGGCTTCCTTCTCCGCCGCCTCCGCAGCGGCTGCGGCCTCCGCCGCGACCCTGGCCGCTTCGGCGGCTGCCGCCCGCGCCGCCGCTGCCCTTTCCGCCGGAGTCGAGGTCGCGCCGCCGTCCTGCGATTGCTGGGTCATCGAAGCCCTCCTCGGATCACGCACGTCGGGAGAAAGTGTCCACCGCAAACCATATCCCGTCACCCACTTGACTACTGTGTTCCGGGTGCAGGACAAACTTGTGTGGATCGATTGTGAAATGACCGGGCTCCGCCTCGGCACCGACAAGCTGATCGAGATCGCAGCTCTGGTCACGGACAGCGAGCTGAACGTGCTCGGTGAGGGTGTCGACATCGTCATCCACGCCGACGACGACGCGCTCGCGGCCATGCCCGACGTGGTGACCAAGATGCACGAGAACTCGGGACTGACCGACGAGGTCCGGAAGTCCACGGTCACACTCGCCGAGGCCGAGCAGCAGGTGCTCGCCTACATTCGCGAGCACGTGCCGGTCGCCGGGACGGCGCCGCTCGCCGGCAACTCGATCGCCACCGACCGTGGGTTCATCGCCCGCGACATGCCGGACCTCGACACCTACCTGCACTACCGCATGATCGACGTCAGCTCCATCAAGGAACTGTGCCGCCGGTGGTACCCGCGGATCTACTTCGGTCAGCCCGAAAAAGGTCTCGCCCACCGCGCCCTGGCCGACATCAAGGAGTCGATCCGGGAGTTGAAGTATTACCGGAAGACGGCGTTCGCGGCCGAACCAGGGCCGTCTACCAGCGACATCGCCGCAGTCGTCGAGGAACTCGGACCCGCCTGAGATACCGATTGGCGTTTTGCGCATCGAACGCGCTAATATCTTCCTCGCCGAAGTTACTGCCCCCGGGCGGTGACAGAAGCGCAATGGTGGGTGTAGTTCAGCTGGTAGAGCACCAGGTTGTGATCCTGGGTGTCGCGGGTTCGAGTCCCGTCACTCACCCCACACGGAAAGCCCCCGGCCTCGGCCGGGGGCTTTCCTCTTTGCGATTGGTCTGACGCCCGCTCAGGCGTTGGCGTTGCCGGCCTTCCAGACATCCCACGGGATGTTCCAGTCCCCGAGGCCGTCCGTGCCCGACAGGGTGCCGCCCAGCGTGTTCTTGACGACGACGATGTCGCCGCGCTTCGTGTTGTCGTACACCCACTTCGCGTTGGACGGGCTGAGGTTCAGGCAGCCGTGGCTCGCGTTCGAGTAGCCCTGCTGCCCCACCGACCACGGCGCCGAGTGGAAGAAGATGCCGCTGTACGACATTCGTGTGGCCCAGTCGACGGGAGTCTTGTATCCCTGCGGGGAGTTGACGGGCACACCGTACGTGGACGAGTCCATGACAAGGTTCGCGAACCGGTCGCCGATGATGTAGACGCCGTTGTCGGTGGGTGTGTCGTCCTTACCCATCGACGTGGGCATCGTCATGATCACTTCGCCGTTGCGCTCGAACGTCACCTGTTTGGTGTTGTCGTCCGCCGTCGCGATCACGGCGTCGCCGATGGTGAAGGCCGTGTGGACGTCCTCCTGGCCGAACAGTCCGTCACCGAGATCACGTCCGTACACGGCGACCTTGACGTCCACGGCGGTGCCGGGTGCCCAGTAGTTCTGCGGACGCCACCGCACCTCGCGGTTGTTCACCCAGTAGAACGCGCCCTCGACGGGCGGATTGGTCGTGACCGTGATCGCCGACTCCGCCGACTTGCGGTCGGGGATGTTCTCGTCGAACTGGACGGCGATCGGCTGACCGATGCCCACCACGTCGCCCTCGGACGGCATGACGTACGGCTTGGTGACGTTTCCGGGCGCGCTGGTGGTGAATTCGGACGTCGAGACGGTGCCGCCACCGAGCCCGTTCGCCTTCACCTCGAGCCGGTACTCCTTGTCGTAGCCCAGCGGCTCCGTGTTGACCCAGGACAACCCGTCGGGGGCGACGGCGCCGTCGACCGGTTCACCCTCCGGGTTGAGCATGGTGACCTTCGCCAGCGTGCCGTCGGCCACTGTCACCGTCACCGGCTGTCCCGGCGAGAATCCCACTGCACCATCGACTGCCGACGCCGTCAGCTTCGGCTTGATGAGTTCGGTGACCGGATTGGAATCGATCGGCGCCTCACCTTCCGTGACGCTGTCGGCACCGGAGACGGTGCACCCTGCGATCGACAATGCGAATACGAGTGATGCCGCCACAATCGTCGCCGTCTTCGAGACGGATCCCACCGATTGCGCCCGCATGCGCCCGCCACGCCCCACACCCATGGATAACCCCACTTCACGTCCTCGCTCCGAATTCACGTTCAAGCCGGCACGTCCCTCGCCTTCGCAAAACGAATCGGCACGTCGAGACCGTGTGGTCTCCAATGATGCCAGCCACTGGAGACCGGTTCCAACCAAGCGCCGGGCCGCTCAATAACGTTCGAATATCAATCGTGACCAGCGGCGCTCTTGTTACGCACCCCCTGCGGATGGGGTCGTCACGAGGAGTCGCGACCAGGCGATTTGCATTCCCGAGAAGCGACCCGCTAATGTTCTGTCTCGCAAGAGCGAGCGCCTATAGCTCAGTTGGTAGAGCAAGTGACTCTTAATCACTAGTGAGACTCCCCTGAGCTTCTTTCAAAAACCACTTCTGACCAGCTCACATGCACGGTCCTGCATGGTTTTTTTGAGGCCTTTTTGAAAAAGATTTGAAAAACGCCCCCCGGCTCAGACCCGATCTCAAGAAGATTGGGCGCTTCGGCGTGTCTCGAAAGCGTGTGACCTGCACAAATGATGTAAGAATTATGAATCATGTGTACTATTGGCCTCATGAACGTCAAAGAACACGCCCGAGCGGTGATCAACGAGACCCAGCGAAGTGGCGGAACAAGCGGCACCGGCAACGCTGACGACATCCTCGAAGCCCTCCACAAGTCCGGCGTCGTCATCCTCACGAACGAGCGGTACGCCGATCTCCTCGAAGACGAGGACTGGCTCGCGTGCCTCGAGGCAGCCGGCGTCGACAACTGGGACGGCATCAGCGCCGCCAGCGATCTCCGCGACGAGGAAGGATGACCGACGCCTACGCGGCCCAGCTCGGCCTGTACCAGATCATGCCGACAACGTTCGTCACCTACCGCGACGAGGACAACAACGTCGTCGGCTGGGACCTGATCGATGACGAGCGCCGCCAGGCCGAGATCGAAGCCGAAGCCGAGCTGGAGTTTCGCCAGCAGCTCCGCGACGACCTCAACCGAGGACGTTTCCGAACGATTGGAACGAGCCTGTGAACTACTTCTTCTTCGCCTTCGCCGCCACGATGACCGTCGCCCTGCTCGTGCTGTGGGTCGTGTCCCTGGTGGGCGGATGAGCACCGTCCTGATCACCCTCGGAGTGATCGCTCTCATCCTCTTCGTCCTGTACGTCGCAGGCGTGCTAGTTATCGTCCGGCTACTCAAAGGAATCTTCTGATGGCTCACCCTCACTGCCAGGGGCCTGCGGGCCACACCTGCCAGGAACCGTCCGGCCGGAAGTGCGTCGACTGTGGCGCGGAAGCCGGAACGCTCTGGGGTCCGTACTGGTGCCCCGCGTGCGACCAGAAGCGACTCGAAAAAATCGATGAAGGATTCAACGAAATCCTGGAATGGAACAAGAACCGATGAAGACCTATGACGTGAGCCTCACCCTCCCCGACGCAGACGGCTGGATCTACGTAGAGGTCCCCGAGTTGGGTGCGCTGACCCAGGCCAAGTCGCGCGGCGAGGCCTACACCGCAGCGTTCGAACTCATCTCCGTGCAGACCGGCGAAGATGTCCGCGACTTCAACATCCGATTCACGAGCGAGGCCTGATGGTCACCGTCCTCGCGTGGATCGGCGGCATCGCAGTCGTCGGCGTCATCGGCTACGTCGTGCTCGGTCTCCTCATGGCCGTGATGTGGACGATCGGCTGATGGACGCTCAGCTCGTCAGGCTCATGCCTGAGAACGTCAAACAGGTCCAGCAGTGGATCTACGACAACGGCGGACTGTCCGTGAAGCGCGGGTCCGGCGACGGCCTGGTGGTCAACACGGACGCCGCGCTGGTGCATGCCAAGTTCGGCGACTACGTGGCTCGCGATGTCAATACCGGCGAGTGGCGCATCATCTCGGACTACTGCTGACCTCATGAACGGAGAACAAATTGCCTGAGCTAATTATCTACGGAGCCTCCGACGACCTCGTTGAACTCGAGGGCTACATCGAAGACGAGTTCTATGTCGATGAGGCTAACGAGTTCCATGGAAGTCTTGTCGGCCCAGGCGGGTCGCTGGGCATCTTCGCCAAGTTTGGGTGGCGCGGCTGGGAGCTGAGTGTCACCGCGCTGGAGAATGACGGTCACGCGCCGTGGCCGTTCCACTTCGGGGACCGGCCAGACCGACCTGAAGATCCGGCCATCTTCATCGACGTGCCCGAGGGAACGAAGCTGCGACGCCAAGGATGCATGGGGTAGTGGGCGTCGAGATCGAGTGGCTGGACGGCTTCGTGAACGTCGTCCTCCCCTGCATCCTGACCGCCGTTGGCATGTTCTTCATCTTCTGGCTTTCCGGAAGGGCGTGACCTGACCGCCCCGCAGGGTTTCCTTTCGTCTCAAATGATGTAAGATTCATGAAGTTTGCATCACAAGGGAAGGTTTGAGCATGCGCTACTACTACGACACCGAATTCGATGAGGACGGCACCAGCATTGAGCTGATCAGCATCGCCATCGTCGCCGAAGATGGCCGCGAGCTGTACCGAGTCGTTGAGGACGCCGACTGGGAGCGCATCAACAAGAACCAGTGGGTCATGGAGCACGTCATCCCGCTCCTGCCCACCCTTGGGGAACCTGAGTGGCAGCTGAAGGACACGATCCGCAAGGAGGTCTACGACTTCCTGTACCCGTACCAGCCGGTCCCTGGCGAGGTTCAGTCGATCGGTTACGTCGGCGATCCAGAGCTGTGGGCATGGTTTGGTGCGTACGACCACGTGGTCCTGGCTCAGATGTTCGGGAAGATGGCCCAGTTCCCCGCCTTCATCCCGCAGTGGACCAACGACCTTCGGCAGGAGGTCCACCGGCTGAAGAATCCGGCGCTCCCGAAGCAGCGTAAGGGTGAGCACGACGCCCTAGAGGACGCCCGACAGGTCAAGCGGTGGGCCGACTGGCTCGCTGGCAAGTTCAACTCCAAGGCCGGTACGCCGATGGAGAACCAGTGCTACGGCGACCGGCACGTGGACCCGCATCGCGGATGCTTCCTGCGTTGACCACCTACCGCGACCTGACACCACTGGCAAAGATCGTTTTCCATCACCTCTATCAGGTGAAGCAGTCATGGAGCTACGAGGACACCGCCCAGCAGGTCGCGGATGAGATCCAGACCATGATGCCGACTGAGACAGCGCTCCTCCTCGAGCGGGAGAAGTTGGTGACTCGGGCACAGATCGCCGAGATGGAGAAGCAGTCCGCGATCTTGCAGCACCAAGCGCACATGGCCCGTGTACACGGAGTTCGACCAGAAACCCCCGGAAGGATGTCATGACCACCGCGACCCGCACCCGACCCGTCGCCTCCTGCGGCACCGACGCCGGATACCAGCGGCACCGCCGTCACAGCACCCCGGTGTGCGACGACTGCCAGCAGGCGCACAACGAGTACGAGGCGAAGTGGCGCGCGCGGAAGGCGGCTGGCATCGCGCCGGTCCAGATCGACCCACCCAAGGTCATCACGAACGCGCAGATCTGGGACGCGGACTGCAAGTGGCTCGTCACCCTGGAGTTCGACGGCACCTGGAAGGCGCAGCGGCGGCACCTGCCGACCGATGCCGTGCTATCCAACGCCGAGTTCTTCCCGACGAAGCAGGAAGCGAACTGGTACACCGACTACCGCATTGAGGGCTACGAGCACCTGGCAGCCCTCGGCATGGTGATGCGCCGCCGCGTGGAGAAGGTTCGCGCCGTGTCCCTGAAGAAGCAGCAGAAGGTCTCCCTGAAGCGCGGGCCGCAGCTGGACATCGACGCCGTGCTGGAGAACTCCTACAAGAACTTCCACACGAAGGGCTTCGACTACATCTGCCTGAAGCGTTCGGATCGGTACACGCAGAAGCTGTACTTCTTCGACGGCGATGTTTCCAGCCTGCCTGAGGTGGTCAATCCACACGATCACAGGTACGACTTCGCCACCACTTGCATTGCGGGTGAGGTGGAGAACGTCCTGTTTGAGCGGTCCATCAAGGCTGCCTACAACGGTGAGCCGGCGCTCCGTTACGAGGTGTTCAAGTACCGGACGCCGCTGAACGGCGGGAACGGATTCGAGTGGTTCGCGGAGTCCATGCTGCGCGAAACCAGCCGGGTCGCGTACAAGCCTGGCGAGACCTACCTGATGAAGTACAACCAGCTCCATACCATTCGGATGGTGAAGCCCGAGACCGTGATCATGCTGGAGCAGTTCGAAGACCGCATCCCGCTGACCATGCCGACTCGGACGTATGTGCGCGGCAAGACGCCCCCGAGCCTGGACGGCCTCTACGACCGCTTCACCGCCGACGAGATCATTGCCCGCCTGACACGCCTGAAAGAGCGCGTGCCCACCTTCGAGCTACCGGAGTTCTGATGTCCGACAACTTCGTCACCGTCCACGTCAAGATAAACAACACCGAGGTCGTCCAGACGGTCGGCCTGTCCTCGGCGCGGACGGGCAACCCGCTCTTCTTCGCCCAGGAGGTCGAGCGCGCGGTGGATGTGGCCGGACGCGCGGTCGGCAACATGGTCGTCGCCCGGTTTGGGGATCACCGGAAGTGAGCAACCACTACCTGCTCGTCTACTGCCGCACCTGCAATCGCCGGGAGATGCCCTATATCGGCGACGTTGATGTGGAGCACTTCGACATCGACATGGTGGACATCGAGATCTACTGCAACGAATGCGTCAAGGCCGGAAAGGCCACTCCCTGATGATCCCCATCGCGGACCTGAAGTTCGAAATCGATGACGAGCCTATCGACTTCTTCAAGCCCGACCAGCCGGACGGAATTGACGAATTCACGCCCGACCTCCCCAATCCGATCAAGGCCGCGCGTCGCGTCATCGAGTACGTCAGCGCGTGGGGCGACGGGATGATTGACGAGCAGGAGGGCCACCCGCTCTTCGCTCGCGATCTGGTCTCGCTCGCCGAAGCTGTCGCCTCTGCCGCCGAGAGAGATCTCGGCCTCACTCCGGAGATCACGCGCCGGATCGGAAGGTTGATGTGAGGGCTCCAGTCGTTCTGCTCACCGGCTCCCGCAACTGGACCGACCGCGACAAGATCTCCCGTGAGCTGTTCGCCATATGGGACGAACTCGGTCGACATCCGCGCGCGCTCCTCGTTCATGGGGCATGCCACCTCGGCGGCGCGGACATCATCGGCGAAGGGATCTGGCGGTCGAAGTACCTCCCAACCCTCGGCATCCCTGCCCTCATTGACAGCAACGGTCGAGTCTATGGACCGGATCGCAATGCGGAGCTGATCCAAACAAAGCCAGACCGATGCCTGGCATTCCCCACCCCCGGTTCGCGCGGCACTCGCAACTGCATTCGCCTCGCCAAAGAAGCCGGGATCGACACACGAATCTTCGAAGGATAGACATGCCCAACCTGACCCAAGAGCAGCAGGAACTGTACGACATTCTCCAGGAGGACTACAAAGAGCTGTGCCGGGAGGATTACGACTGGGACGGCTTCGAGACGATCGACCGCCACGAAGGTGACACCCTTCGGTGGGAGCAGGTCATCACGCTGATCACGCGCGGGCCGTCCGGTCAGCTGTACCGCTGGACCTACCACGAAGGCCTCACTGAGCGCCAGGAGGATGCCTACTACGACGACATTCCCGTGCCGGTCAAGCCTGTCGAGAAGGTCGTCACCATCACCGAATACGTGAAGCAGTGATCGATTTCTACGCGCAGGTCGGTGGCCGGGTATTGCCCAGCTCCGACCTGCCACTCCGCTTCCCGGCTGGCGAGCAGCACATCACGGACCATCCGTACGACGACGAGACTCCGCTGTACGTCGTAATCCGCGGTACCGATGCCAACGACTACATCTCAGCGGCCATGTGGATCGATTTGCAGCGCCAGCGAGGGTTCAGGGTCGCCGCGATCATCCCGTACCTTCCAGGAGCGCGTCAGGACCGTGGAAAGCCGTTCGGGGCACAGGTCTACGCGCGGCTGATCAACGCGATGAGTGCAGACCAGGTGATCACGTTCGATCCTCACTCGCCGGTCATGCCGGGTCTGATCAACAACCTGACCGTCGTGGACTCGACCGAGGCTGTCCTGAAGGGCCTTTCGGGACACGCCCTGGCGCTGGACGGCATCATTGCGCCAGACGCGGGCGCGCGGAACCGGGCCGCGAAGGTGGCTGCCGCGCTCAACCTGCCCGTCTATACCGGCAGTAAGAAGCGCAACTCCCGGACGGGCGAGCTGACCGACTTCGAGTGCGAGTACATCCCGGACCGTGGCGGTCGGTTCCTCATCGTGGACGACATCTGCGACGGCGGTCGGACCTTCATCGGCCTCGCGAACGCCGCCGCGCTGGACCCGGAACAGCTCGTCCTCTGGGTCAGCCACGGCGTGTTCTCCGGTCGGTACGGACACCTTCTCCAGAAGCGCTTCGACCACATCTTCACCACCGATTCACATCCAGGACATCGCAATGAAGATGTCGGTGCCTGGATCGTTCCCGTTCTGCCTTACCTCACCAAGGAGATCTCCCTGTGACCATCGCGTCGCCCATCGCCCCGCTCATGAACGCTGACGGCTACAAGCAGGCCCACCGTGAGCTGTACCCCGTGGGAACGGAATCCGTATACTCCAACTGGACGAACCGTGGATCGCGACTACAAGGCGTCGACCGTGTGGTCCACTTCGGACTCCAGGCCGCGCTCCAGAAGTACCTCGTGGACGAATGGGAGCAGTTCTTCGCCGCCGACGAGGACGTGGTGGTCGCGGAGTTCCAGCGCGTCATCGCCTCGTACCTCGGCAAGCAGGCTCCGTCCGCCGAGCACATCCGCGCACTGCACCGGCTGAAGTACCTCCCGCTGCGGATCAAGGCCCTTCCCGAGGGAACCCTCGTGCCGGTTCGCGTCCCGACGTTCACGATGGAAGAGACCATCCCCGAGTTCTTCTGGCTCGTCGGCTACGTCGAGACGGTCATCTCGGCTTCGTACTGGCACCGCTCGACGGTGGCGACGATCGCCCACCGCTACCGCAGGCAGCTGGACACGTTCGCGGCTTGCACGTCGGACTCGCCGGAAGCCGTGAACTTCCAGGCGCACGATTTCAGCTTCCGTGGGCAGACCAGCGTTGAGGCTGCCGAATCGGCCGGCGCGGGTCACCTCCTGAGTTTCACAGGCACGGACACCCTGCCTGCGATCCTGTTCGTGGAGCGCTACTACCCCGGCGACAACGGCCTGATCGGCGCGTCCATCCCGGCCACCGAGCACTCGGTCATGTGTGCTGGCGGACGCGAGAACGAGCTGGCCACGTTCGAACACATCCTGGATGTCCACGAGGACGGCCCGGTCGCGATCGTCGGAGACACCTGGAATCTGTGGGACGTGGCGCTGAAGATCCTTCCGGCGTTGAAGGATCGGATCATGGCCCGTGATGGCAAGGTCGTCATCCGACCGGACTCTGGCAATCCGTTCTACATCCTGTGCGGCGATTGGGACGCGGACGACAACACCCCTGAGGCGAAGGGCCTGGTCCAGCTCATCTGGGAGCTGTTCGGCGGAACGGTGAACAGCAAGGGCTACAAGGAAATCGATCCGCACATCGGGATCATCTACGGCGATGCGATCACGTACGACAAGATGACCGACATCCTCGAGGAGCTGGAGTTCCAGGGCTTCGCGTCCACGAACGTCGTCTTCGGTGTCGGCTCGTTCACGTACCAGCATGTCACTCGCGATACTTTCGCGTCGGCCGTCAAGGCGACGTGGGCCAAGGTCGACGGCGAAGGCCGGAACCTCCTGAAGGACCCCATCACTGACGACGGCACGAAGAAGTCGGCGACGGGTCGACTCGCGGTCCTGCGGGACGAGAACGGCGAGTTCGTGTTGCTCGAGAAGGCACCGAAGATTGTCGAAGATGGCAGCTTCCTGAAGACGGTCTGGGAGGATGGCAAGGCCACCGCCCCGCAGTCGTTCGCCGACGTGCGCCGCGTCCTCGCGGAGCAGGCGTGACCGAGCAGGAGGCGCTGGAAGCGGCGCTGCATGAGGTCCACCCCGAGGCTCGCCTGATCAACGCACTCCTCGCGAAGGTCGAGCACCAAGAGCAGTCGCTGGGCGTCGTTGCGGTCGCCCTCGGCAAGCTCCACGAGCTGGCGTGGGACATGCAGACGGAACTGCACTGCTGGGACCAGGGCGACAAGTTCCACTGCGCCGAGTGCAGCGAGACCTTCGTGTACCGCACGGAGGTACTGAGCGGCTACGAGAGGCAGCTGCGCGGCATCCTCGGCGGTCAGCTGACCGCGCCGCAGGCACCCTCACCTGCGGATTTGCCTTCAGGCGGATCTGTCCTCTAATGTTTCATCTCGTTGGAGAGCTAGTGACTCCAGCGAGAACGCGCCAGTAGCTCAGTTGGTTAGAGCAGCTGACTCTTAATCAGCGGGTCCGGGGTTCGAATCCCTGCTGGCGCACAGGCGAAAGCCCCAGTCACGTAACGTGGTTGGGGCTTTCGGCATATCCAGGCGAAGGGAAGATCGAATGGCAGACGAACGCAGTTGGCACGGCCTACCTCCGGAACCGCCCTCCAGGATCATTAGCGTCGATCAGTTGAGCGACGACCAGCAGGACAAGCTCAAGGCCTTCATTGCAGACCTCAAGAAGGGTAGGCAAGGAAGCTGGAAGCCGGAGGGCTGGACAGACTAGAGGACAAGCGAAAGCCCCAGTCACGGGATGTGACTGGGGCTTTTTGCTGCCGATCAGACGGTCTTGAACTGGACCGGGTAGCCGTTGAGATACCCGTCCGGCTGGCTCTCCTGCGCCCGGATGACCGAGGTGTACATCCCCTGGTCTGATCGCACGTCCACGCCGATCTTGTCCCCCGTCATGGGGTCCGTGTAGAGGATGGTGAAGGTGTCCTCGCGGAACCACGGCTCGTCCTTGAACGCGAGGGCAACCTGTCGCTCCAGGTTTACACGCCGTTCACTTGGGTAGCTGAATGGGCTGACCCAATCCTGCATGTATTGCTTCAATGCGGCTTGTGGGTCTTTGCTGTGGCTTATCACGGTACGATCAAGCTCCAATCACGAGGTCGAGATGTTGCATACGCGATGCATCTTTTGACTGCATCACCAGCCGTCCCTCCTGATGTCGATGACGGCGGCAGCCAGGGCCGCGCCGAGCAGCGGAATCGCCAGAAGGGCCGCGATCGTTACAGTGGGATCAGTCACTTAGTGTCTCCTTCGGATTGAACACGACGAGGGGCACGCGCGGACCATGGATCGGCACGCTGTAGATGGTGAACCAGCCGTCCGGCCCCGGAGCCAGCCAGTAGATCTCACCCACGGAGGGCACCCAGCAGCGCCTCCGCTTCGCGCACGAGGGTCATGACGACCTCAGGGTCGCGCCGGTTCCTCTCCCACGCGTTGCCAGCTCGCCGGACGGCCTCCTCGCGCTTCTTGATCCGGCCCTCGCGGAGGGCCGCTGCCACGCCGGGGTTGTCGGGGGCTGTGAGATACGAAGTCCTACTGGACCAATGTCCAGGATCGCGGTTCACGAACGCGTCCTTGATTCGCCACCCACTGGTGGAGAACGTGTTCCTGTTGAACCTCACGCCGTTGTCGAGAACGATGTCCCGCTTGAGAATTCGTTCTACCTTGACGTTCGCTGCGGACAAAGATTCGCCGCGCGTTTGTTCGATCACGACAAGCTCGGCTCCGACAACTAGCCAATCGGGCAGTGTTGCAAGGTTTCCCACTGAGCGGGAGCCCCTTTCAAATTGAGCAGTCTCTATCGTCAGGGACTGCGAGAGCGTTACACGCCCTGGTCATCGAGTGTCGCGGCCCACAAGGCGACCTCGTAATGCTCCCGAATTCCGAAGCCAGGCAGTGTCTTCTCTAGGCCTAGTTGATGCACAACCGTGTTCGCCAGGCCCAAGACGAAGAGCTTCACCGGAGGAAGTCCGGCTGCTCGCTGGTCCGCATGAACGGTGCATACGCGTCGATAGCAGGAAGGCCGCACGGAACGAGCCTGCTGAGATGGAGGAACTTGTAACGTGTTCCATGTAGATTGACGAAGCGGCTCACGGTTGACGAGAAGTCAGAGTATCCGTGGTAGACAACGCGATCCGGCACCTTAGTCCATGAATCCCATGGGCCGCTAGGGTCTTTAGTCCCTACTTCGGCTGCCGACCCCTTGCGGTAGCCCACCGTCTCAAGATGAGACAGGACGGCCAGCAGTCCAATTCGCTGCGCTTCGCCGGGTGAGATGGCAGCCGCGCCTCGGTGGTTGCTGACCCCGGCGCGGTAGACACTGACCAGGGTGTCCATCGACTCTGCCAGCGGGGATCGGCCCAGCTCACCGGCCTTCTTCTTGATCGCTTCTTGCACGACGGGACTGTTTCCGAACATGTCGGATACCGCGAGTACGATCTCAGGAGTGATGTTGTGCGTCATGCCTAAATGATGCCATAATCATAATTCTTACGCCATACGCGCGGGATGGTCATGCCGGGGTATCTGTAACCACAATTCACAGGTGTTCGCATGCCGAATATGCAGCTGCACGAACAGGTTTGAGGTGTCGAACAAGATACCTGACCGATCTATACCGACCGGCCTTTATGTGTTATTTTCCAGTTAACGGTTGAACGTTGTTTAACCGTTATCCACCTTGGATGACCCCGCCAGACAAAGCCGGCCGGGTCCGCACGAGAGAGACAACCCCGCCAGTGACGCATCAGAATGTGACCCCGCTGCCTAGCCTCGAGACGGGCGGCGCTGCGCTGTCCACCACCGGGAGGTTGGTGTCAGTGTTTGGGCACGAGATCGAGGGGAAGCCCCTCGTTACTTTTGAGATCGGGACCTGCTGCTTGGTTGACTTCACGATCGAAGAGTTCGACCTCTTCATGGAGGATGCCAAGAAGGCACGGCAGGCGGCGCTAGATAAGAGCGCCGAAGGGCTGGAGGATCTGGGGGATCTCAACCTGGTGGTCTAGCTCAGCAGACAGCAAAGAGGGCCTTACTTCGCGGGGGAAGTAAGGCCCTCTTTTGCGTCTCCGGAAGTTACCGGCGCTTGTGCGATCCCGCGGAGGTGGCCAGTTCTGGCTCATCATCGTCCTCCTCCTTGCCCTCGCCCTTCACGGGGACGCGCTTCTGGAGTTCAACCAGGGCCATGATCATCTCGTCCACGGCCTTGCGTTGGCGCGGCCCGAGGATGCTGGCCTCCGGTGGAGCCACGTACGGATCGTCCGCCGCCCACTGTTGCCCGACCCACTTCGCGATCGTGGAGGGCTTCTTGTTCAGGGCCTCGGCCAGCTTCTCAATGGTGTCCTTGGCGACGCCGCGCGGGCCGATCGCTCGGCCGTAGACGATGCGTTGGATCGTGGTGGCGTGGACCCCGCTTATCTCGGCTAGGGCGTTCATCGAAGCCTGCTTCGTGCGCGGGCTGATGGCTCCCACGTCCTCCATCGCTTTTCGCCAAGGCTCCGGCGCGATTTCTCCTTGCGGCATTATTGCCCCCTTCGTTTCTGCTGCCCGAACCCTGTCCAGTTCGGTGCTGCTGCGTAGAGCATGCATCACACATCAGTTAATTTCAAGCGCTACCGATGAATGATGGATAAAAGTTGCAATAAGTTCACAATTAGACACCCGAATATCGTTTAGACACCCTTGGCAAACCGTTGACTAGGTTTTCTGCCCGTATACCCCTATATCCGCCCAGACCAGCACGGACTTGCGTCAAAAGCTGTAAGATGTATAGTTAATGCAGCACGAACGTACTGCCTGAGGAGGATGTGAGGTGTCTCTCACAGCCGATCTGCGGACACTGATCCGCGACGACCTTGGGGACTCGAATCTGGAACCTGCACGCGAACGCCTCGCTATGGCGATGGACGCTGGCGCAGTGATCGTCTTCTCTGACGAACCAGACGCGGCACAGCGAATCGAATCCCTCGAACGCAAGAACAACGCGCTGGCGATCTACGCCGCCGACCTGGATAAGCGCCTGGAGCTGGCCCAGAAGGGCCTCCCGGCTGCACCAGTACAGCTAACTACCCCTGAACAGCCCAAGCGCGGCTGGTTCAGAAGGCGTAAGGGCTGAACAACTCTCGGAAACGAGAGAAGGCCTGACCGGAGATCAACCCGGTCAGGCCCTCAAGAACCCTCTGGAAGGAATGGATTCCTGTCCAGTATACAAGGAGCGATGCATTGAGCAACACCACCACCGAAGGTTCCATCAACAAGAAGGTCATCCTGGAGGGCGCTGAGGAGCGTTTCAGTGGGGCCACCCCCGCCGTTCTTGGCCTCACCGTCTCTGCCATCGCTGGCCAGCCGGTCTCCGTGAACGACCTGAACGAACTGCTGGAGCTGTCCATTTCTCAGCAGCTGACGATCCGCACTCTGGCCGCTGCCTGACCGTGGAACCGCTGGTCAATAACAGTGCCGTCCTCGTCGGAACCTTTACGTCCGGTTCCGACGAGTGGCACGCCGCTCGCGCCAAAGGAATTGGCGGCAGCGAAATCTCGGCCATTGTTGGCCTGAATGAATACGAATCGCGATTCTCCTGCTATTACCGCAAGCTCGAAAAGCTGCGCCCCGTAGCGGAATCCGACCCGATGAAGTGGGGAACACTTCTCGAGCCGATCATCTTCGCGGAGTTCATGGAGTCGTACGTAGTCCCGCGTGGTCTGCACATGACCACTGGAGATACGTTCCACCACAAAGACCGCCCCTGGCAGATCGCCAACCCGGACGGCCTGATCTGGAACAACGGCGAACTGATCGACCTTCTGGAGATCAAGACCGCAGGCCGCGACGACAAGTGGGGGCCGCGAGGCACCGACCTGATCCCGATCGCGTACCGATGCCAGATGGCTTGGTACATGGACGTGATGGGCATCGAGAGCGGCCTGCTGCGAGTTCTCATCGGCGGCAACGACGCCCGCACGTATCGGATCACTCCGACGCGTGAGGACATCGAATACCTCCGCTCCGAGGGCGAACAGTTCATGCACGACCTCGAGAACCACGTCGAGCCCAACCTGGACGATCACACCGCGACGTACAACGCGATCAAGGAAATGCACCCCCTGATCGACGGCTCGGTGGTTCAGATCTCGTCCGAGCTCGCCGACCGCTGGTGGGCCGTGCAGGACGCGTACGAAGAGGTATCCGACGCTCGCCAGGGCGTGCTCAACGAGCTGGCAATGACGATGGGCCTGGCCCGTGTCGCGATGTGTGGTGACGAGAAGGTTGCCTTCCGCCAGAAGCCGCGCACCGAAGGGAAGGAGCCGTTCGTCAAGTCGGCTCCGCGTCCGAAGTTCTCCACTGCCATTGCGGCATGAGTGACCTGAGGACCCTGCCTGAATGGAACGCCGCACCACTGAAAGGCCTTCCACCGGAGGCGTTCGTCCACAACGGCGTGGAGTACATCACGGTGAAAGAGGCTGCAATTCGGTGCGGCGTTTCCAAGGTCGCGATTTACAGCTGGATTAAAGCGGGCCACATCAAGCAATTCAAACCACCATTCGCGCGCGGACAGATGCTTATGGCATCCAAGGTGCGCGAGTGGAATGACGTTAGGTAATTCCCTTGTTCACTGAAATCCTCGAACACATCGCGGTTCTGGACCTCGTGGTCGCGAACTCGATGGTGTTCACCGCACCGCTCCAGATCGGACTCTGACATGACCCAGAGCATCGCTGGAGCCGTCCAGCAGCAGCAGCGTCACGACCCCGTGGCCGTCCTGCTGCGCCGCAAGGAGGACTTCTTCACCGTCCTCCCGTCGCACGTGAAGCCCGAAGCCTGGCTTCGCATGGCCGAAGGCGCGCTGAAGAAGTCGCCGCAGATCCTCAACGCCGCGTCGAACGATGTCGGCCAGGCCATGCGGGTCCTGCTCACGTGCGCCTCGCTCGGCCACATCCCCGGCTCGGATCGCTTCTATCTGGTCCCGACCAAGGGCAAGCTCGACGGCTGGGAGTCGTACCGTGGCGTCCTGACCCGCATCCTCAACACCGGCAAGTACCAGAAGGTCGTCGCCGAGGCTGTCTATGAGGGCGAGCACTTCAAGTTCAATCCGAACACCGACGAGTTCCCGGACCACGAGATCGATTACATGACTCGTGCCGTCAACGCGAAGCCGATCATGTCGTACGCGTACTGCGTCCACCTGAACGGCACGAACACGAAGGTCGCCATCGCCGACCCGGCTGCCATCGCGCGGTCCAAGGCCGCGTCCATGGGCGCCAGCGGAGCGAACTCGCCGTGGTCGAAGTACGAAGAGGACATGGTGATCAAGGTCGGGGTGAAGAAGCTCGAGGCCTTCACGTCGCAGTCCACCGAGGATCTTCGCCTCAGCGTCACCGCGACGGCGACGCGCCTGGACGTGCCGCTGGCTCTCGACGCCGCGCCGGCCGAATCTGGCCCGCTCGCCATTGAGGCCGCAGACACGCACCGCGTGGACGCCCCTGAGGCTGCCGAACTCACGCCCGAAGGTGATCCTGTGGTCGTGGCCGAACTGCTCCCCCTGGAGTCCACCAGTGACCCCGGAACGGGCCAGTAGCCCCGACCGTCCCGACGAGGAACGCGATCGTGGGAAGTCAGTCTTCCAGACGGTCGCGTTCCTCTACGCGCAGAACCACATGACGCTGGATGAGGCGAACGAGTTCCTGGATTCCATGGAGCTTCCGCCTCATCTGCGTCTGTGGGGGTCGAGTCTGACCTTCACGAAATCGGGACGCGTCAACGTACATCAGCAGCAATGGGTCGACGGTGGCTGGGTAAATGCCGACCGCGCCCACGAGATCCGCCAACGCAACATTCGAACAGGAACACCATGAGCGACCCCATCACTTACAGCTACAAGACCGCCGCCGAGAAGACCTCACTGTCCGAGGCCTTCATCAAGAAGCAGACGGCATCCGGCGCACTCGGCTACACCAAGGTGGGCACGCGCGTGCTCATCCATCACGACGAGCTGATGCGCTGGCTGGGCTCGTTCACGAACGTCCCCGCTCTCCCGCAGTAATGCCGACCGTCAGACAGGCCCAGCTGTGGGCGCTCGAGGACTTCTTCGAGGACTACGCCGACCTCATGGAGATGGGCGAGACGAAGCAGGACGCTCTACGACGGCTGAATGTCAGCCAGGAGAGCGCCGAGAAGCGGTTCAAGAAGGCCGGGAGGTACATCCCGGAGCGGAAGAACTGGGCGACGTACGTGGCGATCTGGGAGCTTCTGCACCGTGGGAAGCCCTGGACGATCAACGACATCCCCCTGGCCTTCGGAACAGGCGAGGACATCGCCACCTGCCTGATGGCCTGCGAGACCGCGAAGTACATCAAGTCGACCGGGAAAGTGAGCGACATCCGTGCTCTTGATCGAAAAGTCAGCACCTACGGCCGTGGATCGGTCGACATGCCAAGCCTCGGATCTGTTTTTCGCCTGCGCGGCTGACGCTACGACCGCCGTGAAGTGGAAGCGTTGGGGATGGCAGGAGCTGTGCGACGAGCATTTCCACGAGTTCACGAAGGACAAGCCCGCGGACTTCAAGGAAATGAGGAAGCTGTGAGGACCGACCGTATTTATTTGTACCTCGAAGTTATTGCGTGGGCGTACATCATTTTCGGCATTATTTTCATCGCGACCTGGTGATGCTGGAATGGGTTGACGTGCCGGGAATGGGCGTTCAACTCAATGGCCTATTCCGACAGTCTTGGGACCTGCTGAATGAGATCCCAGAAATTGAAGATCCCGATGAATTATCGGATGTGTGGGACGAGATCATTGCGATCGAGAAACGCATTCAGAATCTTCGAATGACTCAATCAATGGCTCAAAGGAATGGTTAGTGAGAATCCGCTCGATTAAGCCCGAGTTTTATACATCGCACGATATTGCGTCCATTAAAGACTGGTCGCACCGCCTTGTTTTCATCGGAATCTGGTCCTATGTGGACGACAATGGCGTGGGCCGGGACGACGTAAACCTCATCACCTCGGAGCTGTTTCCGCTCGAGGAGGACCCCGTAGCAGCGCGCCGGCACGTAGCAGAAGCGCTCGATACCCTGGCGGACCTCGGACTTTTGCTACGTTATCGATACGAAGATCGATATTTTCTGGCTGTATCGGGCTGGTATCGGCATCAGAAAATTGATAGGCCGAAAAAGGGACGCTATCCGCTCCCTACCAGCGACGATGTAGAGATTGATACTCGATACGCGCAATACCTTGCAAAATGGGCGTCTGGAACAGGGGATCAGGGATCAGGGGAACAGGGGAACAGGGTAAATAGCGAGCGCGCCGCCGAGGTCGATGCTCTGTTCAAAACCTTCTGGACCGTGTACCCTCGAAAGGTCAACAAACCCAAGAGTCGAGAGGCATTCGAAAAGGCACTGGATCGAATTGAATTTGAGCCGCTGATGGAAGCGGTGACCAAATTCGCCAATGATCCCAATTTGCCGAGTGGTGACGAAAAGCAATTCGTGCCATATGCCTCGACTTGGTTGAATAGAGACGGCTGGGAAGAAGAATCACTTCCCCCTCGGAGAAATAGCAATTCTTCGATAAAGAAGACGGCGACCCAAAGGGCGCAGGAATATCTCCAGGGCCAGTCCATTAAGCCTGAGCATTTCAGCGGATATACCACCGACCCCGACTGGATTATTCCCCAGACGCCTCCCAGCGAATTCACAATTCGAAATGAATCCCTCGCGCTCCCCGCGATAGCGGCCACCCCGATTGTGAATTTCGCATGAGCAGAGCACACGAATGCGCCGCCAAGGTGCTCGCCCTCGCTGCCGTCCTTGACGGACGAATCCCCGAGTACGACCCCGCCCGCGTCGAAGCATGGGCTGACTGCTTCCAGGGCAAGGAGCTGTGGCCCCGCGAGGCGATGCAGGCCGTCCGCGACCACTACTCCAAGCCCAACGCGTTCCAGATCCAGCCCGGCGACGTGATCCACGCCGTCAAGGCCATGCCCGTCACGTCCTCGCCGGAACGCTTCGCGGACTTCCTCGCTCGCTGGTCCATGTACCCGTACTCCACCGTGATCCAGGACATGACCGGCATCTCGTGGCACCCGACGTACCCGTGCCCCGAAGGCATCCAGGGCGACGCCGCCGCTGAGCGCGAGTTCCACATCCGCGAGTTCAAGCAGTTCCTCGGTGAGAACTACAACCTGCTGATCCACAACGCAATCAACCCGACGAACCGCAAGCAGATTGGGCAGTAACCGTTGACCACGATCGAAGTCGACAACTCTCTCCTCCAGGACGATCAGGCCGAGACCCTTCTCGCCAGCGCCCTGCTCTCGTCGGCCATGCGATACGAGCTGCCCGCCCTACTCGAGCGCGTCTCTCCTGACGACTTCTACGACCCCACGTTCGCCGCCCTGTGGGCCGGTGCGCGCAAGCTCAGCGATGAGGGGAAGCGGATCAGCCGCCGCACCCTCATCGCCGCCTGCGAGAGCGTCCCGCGCCGCCAGCACGTCATCGACAGCCTGGCGGGCATGTACGTGAACGAGGCCGAGGTGCCGGAAGCGGCGACCTCCCTCATCGAGAAGTCGAAGTGGCGGAAGCTCATCGGTGGGCTCACCACCGGCATCGAGCACGCCCTCATGGCCGAGAGCTACGACGATGCCCTCCAGATGGCCACAGACAAGCTCCGAGTGGTCTCCGAGAGTGCTGGGATGCCCCTCGGTCCCAAACGGCTCTCAGAGCTGGCTGACGAGTGGCTGGAATGGCTCCAGGCGGAACCGGAGGACTCCCGCGTCTTCGAGACCCCGTGGCCCACGCTGAACGAAGTCCTCGCAGGTGGACTGCACTCCGGACGTGTGTACGTCTGGGGCGGTCGACCCGGAGCCGGCAAAAGTCTCGCGGCCATCAACGTCGCGGCCTACGTCGCCGAAATGGGCCACACCAGCCTGACCTTCAGCCTTGAGATGGGAGACCGCGAGGTCGTCTCCCGTGTCGTCGCGGCCGGTGCCGAAGCCGAGTACGGCCAGATCACCAAGCGCGAGGTCGACCCCTACAACATGGGCAAGATCGGGCTGTACCTGGACCACCGCGTCCAGGACGCCGAGATGTACATCCACGACGGCATGAACATGAAGATCGAGAAGATGTACAGCATCGCCAAGCAGATGAAGGCTTCGGCGGTCGGACTCGACGTGGTGATCATCGACCACATCGGTCTGGCGAAGGCCACCGACCCGCGCGTCACCCGCGAACAGCAGGTCGCGCACATCTCCCGCATGGGCAAGCTCATGGCGAAAGAGCTGGACGTGGTGGTCATCTTCGCGGCCCAGCTGAACCGCGGACCGGCCAACGAGGGCGTCCCGCCGAAGATCTCTGACCTGCGTGAATCGGGTGCGATCGAACAGGACGCCGACGTGGTGATCCTGCTCCACCACGAGATTGTCGAAGGCCTCAGGACCGGCGACATCACGCTCATCATCGGCAAGAACCGCACCGGAAAGAACGACGTACAGGTGCTCTTGCCGTATCGCCCGCACTATGCCAAACTCGGCTGAGCCAAAAGCTGTAAGATTTATGACGCATGCTACTGTTGCGGCATGAACGGCTTGGAAGGAACAACGCGTGTCGAGTGATCTACCTCCTGGCACCTACATACACGTGCCCTGCGGGAACATCTGGACTGGTGGCAACACCAGCCACTGCACCGCATGCCACGAGAACTTCGTAGGGATCACAGCTTTCGACGCGCACCGGACAGGCGGCTGGGGCAACCGCAAGTGCCTTGACCCAGCCGACGCCGGGATGTTCGACGCCGGTCGCAAATATCTCTGCTGGACGCTCACTGACCCAGAACAGAAAGAGGATGTCGATGATTCTGAATAAGGAAGCCCGCGAAGCCCTCGAGTCCGCCCTGGAAGCCGCCGACGAGGCCGCTGACGAGGTTGTGAAGATCGAAACGTGCCGAGCGCTCGCCAATCTGGTCGCCGATGAGCTGAACAAGGACCAGCCGGATGTCACCGACGCCCTCCTTCTGACCAACACCCTCTTCGACCAGCTGAAGTTCCTGGACTTCGATTGGGACCGGCTGCTCGAAGGGGTCACCGAAGGAGACCAACTCGATGGAAGCTGAGATCCTGAAGCGCGCACTAGATGCGCTGTCCGACATCCACTATCGGGCGTTGGACATCACGGACGAAGCCGACAAGATCAGCCCCGATGTCGAGCACATCGACTCACTCGCGATCGACATCGTTGCCCTGGCCAAGCCGTTCATCTGATGATCATGCTCTGGCCGAACATCATTGCCCAGCTGTGGTTCTTCCGGAAGCGCCTCGCGTGCTCCATCGGAAGGCACACCTGGTATCTCGTTCTACGTCCTGACGGCACGATCCCGCCGCTCAGGACCCGAGTCTGTGGAATCTGCCCGAAGGAGGACTAGTGGCCTACCGAAAGCGCCGTACCAAGCGAATCAGCCGTTGTAACAAGGCGTACTTCGAGGATGAGATTGGCGCGCGCCTGACGCTGGCCATGATCCACCGGAAGGACGGCTCCCGGCGCGAAAAGCTCGAAACTCGTGCGTACAACTGCCCCAACTGTGGTGGCTACCACCTGACTTCCGAACCTGAACGCACTCACGCGGCCTAGTCGGAACCTCGAAAGGGAAAAGTAGAAATAATGGGTATCTTCAAGGCATTCCGCAGCAAGACCACGCAGGCGCTCGCCAACGAGGTCGCTGCGAACCAGGGCAACGGCGGCAATATCCGCGTCAGCGCGCCCACGCATAGCACTAACGCCCCGGCCCGCAGCGTCACCCTGCGCAAGGAGTCGGCACCGGCCACCCAGCGCAGCGTCGTCCTTGAGAAGGGCGGCGTCGACCTCGCGAAGAAGTTTGACAAGGCTGGCATTTCGCTGTCCAAGCGCAACCTGGACGGCATCCGCGCCGAGGCAGTCCTGATCGCCGACTACTCGGGGTCCATGCACCGCGACTACGCCAACGGCACCGTGCAGAAGATCGTGGAACGCGCGCTGGGCTTCTCGCTCCAGATCGACATCGACGGCAAGATCCCCGTGATCCGCTTCGGCAGTGACGTATTCGAGCCGGTAGAGGTCACCATGGCCAACTACCAGAACGTCACCGCCACCCAGCTCACCAAGGGCATGATGGGGTCGACCAACCTCGCCGCAGCGCTGAGGGTCCTGCTCGATGAGGCGGCGGTCACCGAGTCGCCGATCTTCGCGGTCATCGTCACGGACGGTGCCCCCGACAGCGAGGCTGCCGTCGAGACCTTGGTCCGCCAGCTGTCGCACTACCCGGTCTTCCTGAAGTTCGTCTCCATCCAGCCGGTCAGCTTCCTGAAGAAGCTCGACAAGCTGCCCGGTCGACTGGTCGACAACGTGAACTCGCAGCACATCTCCGACGTGCAGGGCATGACGGACAGCGACTTCGCTGAAGCGATGACGGCCGAGTGGGACAAGTGGATCGCCGCCGCAACCCTGGCAGGCGTGCTCCGTTGAGAGTTGCGCGACTGAACGTCCAGCTGGTCGGCGTGACGAAGTTCGTCGCGCCGGTCGGCTTCGGGCCGTCTGGAAACCTTCAGCCGATCATGGAGCGCGACCCCGAGCTGGAGCACGACGATGGCCAGCACCTGATGGAGTTCGCCGGTCGTGCCTGCTACCAGAGCTTCGGCAAGACCAACCCGAAGACCGCCACGAACGAGGGTTACCTTCGGAACATTCTGGTGCAGAAGCACGAGAGTGTGCTCGAGCACATGAGTGTGAGCTTCTATATCGAAGGCGTGTCCCGGTCCCTCACGCACGAACTTGTTCGGCACAGGCACTTCTCGTACTCGCAGCTCTCCCAGCGGTACGTCGACAGTGCCGACGTGGCCTTCGTGATCCCCCCGGCCTACGAGGGTGACCAAGAGGCCATTATCGACCTGGGGCTTCTCGCCGGAACCGCGATCGGCGCATACAACCGACGCGTCCAGCGCGGAATGGCTCAGGGTAAGACGCGCAAACAGGCACGTGAAGCTGCGCGTGCCGTCCTGCCGAACGAGACCGAAACGAAGCTGGTTGTCACCGGCAACCTGCGGGCCTGGAAGGAATTCCTCGTCAAGCGGGACAACCCGGCAGCCGACCGGGAGATCCAGCGCCTCGCGCGGGAGATCCGCGACCAGCTGGAGCTTGCCGCGTGCAACGTCTTCAGCGAACCGGCCCGTGAAGCATGGGACGACTCGGCCAAGCAAGAAGCACCACAACCACAGAAGATGAGTAATGGAGAAGTCCTCGCAGGCTGATCCACAACCAGAGCGTCCCGAGCGTGCCGACCTAACCCGTTGGCGTGCTCGGGACGAACTGCGTCGTGGGAGCCGATCAAGTAAGCACCGCGACCGAAGCAAGTACCAACGCAAGAGCAAGTACCCGACCCAGCCAGAGACTCCACCGCCGTGACGCACGAAAAAGCCCCACACTCCGAAGAGTATGGGGCTTCTTCCGTTCCGACCGAGACTACCCCGCCAAGAGCGCTCGGGCGGAGGCTAGGAGCCGAAGATGGACGGCGCGGGGGCCGGTGCCGGTGCGGGAGCGGCCGGCGCGGGTGCCGGACGTGCCTGCGGCTTCGCGGCCGGTGCCGGGGTCCAGGTGCCGCAGCGCTCGGAGGTGAAGTACGCGTCGCTGGGCTTGATGGTCACGACGACCTTCGGCGATTCGGTGAAGCCGTTGGCCAGGATCTCATCGAAATCCCCGGTTGCGCCCGACAGGCGCTCCCAGTAGCAGCCGTACTCGTCGGCCTGGCCGGAACCGACGTACGTGCCGGGTGCGATGTCGACGCCAACCGTGTAGGTGCCTTCGCCGAAGCTGGTTGCTGGCGCTGCCGACGCGACGCCCGCGCCGAGGGCGATGGACGTGAGGATGATTGCGCCGGAAGCGATGATGCTCTTGATCAAGGTTCTGCCTCTCTGTTGCGGACTGTTTGCCGCTCAAGATGAATTATGCATGTTCTATGCATCACACGCAACTCCAGTCACATGAGAACTCCATAAGCTGTATGACTTGCACAGCATGCAGCATTAGAGGTAAAGTATCCGCTGTCGGGTTGATTTCTTCCGGAAGGTTCCGGCAATGGCCGATGCAAATTCGTACTCCCAGCAAGAGTGTGGAGCGACTACCGCTCAGGAAGACACATTCGATTGGGTATGCACTCGTGACGCAGGTCATGAGCCAGGACCCCACGAAATGGAAATCGACGGCGAGATTGGTGGAAGACGATGGCGTTCACACTGCCCCTCGAATGCAACAACTGTGGTCGCGATGTCCACGCTCTAATCGCCGGTTTCTGTGTCGACTGCTCTAGCGCAGTTGATGATTCCGAAGACCGCGCGCACGAACTCGCGACAGATCGCTCATTGTCACTGCTCTGAAAGTAGCTACATCACATGCTCTCTACCCTCACCGGCACCTACCGCGCCGCGACCGACGTGGAACTGTCCTTCATTGGACAGGGCACCGCGAAGGCCACTGTGCGCCTTGTGAATTCGAAGTCCAAGAAGCAGGACGACGGAACATACAAGGACATCGCGACCCACTGGACCACGGCCATCGCCTGGCGCGACGACGCCGAGAAGCTGGCTGAACAGCTCTCCAAGGGTGACGAGATCCACGTCACCGCTCACCCTGAGACCGAGAGCTGGGAGGACAAGACCACCGGCGAGAAGAAGTCGAAGGAAGTCCTGACCCTCGCCCACTTCAAGGTCTTCAAGCGCCAGCAGCAGAACGGCGGACAGTCGTTCCAGCAGGCCTCGCAGCAGTCGCGCGGCGGCTTCGGTGGACCCACCCAGCAGGGTGGAGGCGACCCGTGGGCCTCGGCTCCCACGCAGGGCAGCTTCGGCGGCGGCTACGGCGGCGACGAGCCCCCGTTCTGATCCGTAAGAGCGGATCGGGCGTGCCGGTCAGGTCTTAGGGCCTGCACGCCCCTTGAACCAACTGAATACGGGGGCGCTGGTCCAGATTGCGGCCAGCGCTCCCGGCCCCTGAACCAATTCGCTTGGGCTGTCAACACGATTCCCGCATATACCGCCTCCTACGGTGCCTGGATAGTGAAGCACGCCCATGACTCGCCCCACTTCCCAGGGGCTGAGAGGCGTTAGCTGCGCCCAAGCGAACAGACTTCCCACTACCTCGAAGGAATCATGAGCACTCCAGCGAATCCCTCCAATGAAGGTCACCCCGAAGAAAGCCGCGTCATCATCGCGGATTTCGAGGACTACAAGGACCTGAAGTTCATTGGTCCCGACTGGGATGGCGACTTCGTGGCCACTCGCTTTGAGGGTGGACCCGACAAGACCTGGTTCACCCGGACTTCGTTGAAGAACATCCGCGAGACGGCTGTTATCCCAGTCCCCAAGGCTGAGCGCATCGGCGATCCGGAGCATGAGCGGTACAACTTCACGCTTCCGGGCGGGTCGGGTCCGTACACGTCGCGGCATGTCCCCTGGGGCCACATCGACGCCATGATCCACGAGGCCGGTCTCGCACAGGCGGTTCGGAACCTGATTATCGAAGAAGAGAAGGCACCCCAGCCATCACCACTCGAGTTGGATCTCCGCAAGATCCTGAATCACGCATTCGTTATCTCCGACGCCGTTTCGGCCAAGAGGCGACTCCTGGAAGCCCTGGATTCCGGGCAGCTGAAGTTCGAAGAGCCGCCCGTATCAGACGAGGTTCCGTTCTGATGATCGACGTACTGACCATCCCCGGCACGGGCGAGCCGGGATCACCCAATGGCCGTCCGGTCGGGATGATCAAGAACGTCACGGACCTGCTGCCGAGCAACCTGTTCGACTGTTACCAACTCGACTACCCGCGCAGCTACGGCCCAGTCGGCCCCAACCTGAATCCGCTCGGCATCGACTTCGAGAAGTCGGTCGCGCAAGGCGTGAACAACGCCATTCAGTGGATTCGTGACAGCCCGAACCCTGTTGGCCTGATCGGCTACAGCCAAGGCTCCACCGTCGTCACGCGCATCCTCGAGATGATCGCACGCGGCGAGCTACCGGACATCGAGATCGCCTTCGCCGCACTCATCGCGAGCCCCAACCGTCGTCCCTACGACAGCCTCGGCGGCGTTGCGGACGGCTACGGCATCATGGGTGAGCATGAGTCATGGCCGGTCACCTTCCCGATCTGGGAGCTGGCCAACACCCGCGACCCGATCACCTCACTCGACGCCGGATCTCCACTCCGCGACTTCTACCTCATCACGAAGTCGTTCAGCCTCAGCAATCCGGTGACATGGGGAATCGACCTCCTCGGCTTCGTCCTGGAACAGAAGCGACGGAGCTTCCTCGGTACTTTCAACCTTGGCAAGTGGTCCAAGGCCTGGGAGGACGCCCTGGATTACGCGTTGCGCGGCGAGCACACGATGTATGCCGACGTAGACCGCTACTTCCCCGGCACCACCCACAGCTACACCACCGAGCTGGCACTCACCATCATCGAAGAGTTCGAATAGAAGAATGGCGGTCGCTGCAAGTCGGCGACCGCCATTGCTCTACCCACATCTGAATAAAGGCAACAACTTTGGACAGCTACGCACGAGACTGGATGCTCCGCGCGAAGTGCCGAGGTGATGACTACGACCGGTATGAGTCCGACAACCGAGGACAAGGCCAGGCAGCAGACATCTCCCGCGCATGCGACGGATGCCCTGTCATTGTGAACTGCGCCCGTTACGCACTCGCGAACGAAAACCATGTCGGCATGGTCTGGGCTGGCGTCCCAGTTCCCGAAATGCCGAACACCAAGTACTACCGCGACGCCGTTCGTCGGCTCGAACTCATTGCGCGACTTCCCACGTCGGATGAGCTATGACGAACCGCATGAAGGCCAAGGGGGACCGCTACGAGCGGGACCTGCTGGTCATATCCCGCGTCAACGGATTCCCGGACGCCGCCCGCACGAAGGCCGGATACGAGCGAGACGCTGGCGATCTCCATCTTGATCCCCGCGCCGGCTTGGGCACCGGAGTCATCGTCCAGGCGAAAGACGTGAAGACGCCGAACTGGACAGACTGGCTCGAAGGCCTCGCGGAACAGCGCGACGAAGCCAAGGCCGAAGTCGCCGCAATCACCTGGAAGCGCTCGCGACCAGGCAAATCACCTCACCATCTCGCCGTAATGCCATACGAAGAATGGCTGACACTGCTCCGACGAGCAGGATACGGCCTACCCCTGGAGGAACAATGAGCAGCCTGCTCTACCTCTTCATCGCCATCACCTGGGCCGTCTACACCGGCCACAAGAGCATCAAGAACGCTCGCAAGGCCAAGGGCGGGAACCTGTCCGACCGCGAAGTGCGTACCCGCGCCACGCTGGCACTCGGACTCGGATTCCTGTGGCCGATCATGATCCCGTGGTCGCTCATCATCTACTTCGCACTGAAGGGCAAGAAGTGATCTCCGCTTTCATCCTGGTCGCGTACATCCTCGTCGCGATCTGCCTCGGCTACAGCTCGCACGTCCAGATCTCCGCGCAGGGCGTCTACAAGGTCAAGGCCGCTCGGCGCGTTGCGATCGTCATGCTTCCGATCATCGCGGCGCTGTGGCCGCTCGCGCTGGTCATCGGAACGTGGGCCGTGTTCACGTCCCGCCGTCGCAACAAGGCCAAGGTCCGCACCACGAAGCACGAAGCGCCGACCGACCCGAACAAGTTCATCTACCGCTGCTTCACCTGCGGCGAGATCCTGGTCGAAGTCGACAACATGATCAACGACTCTGATCTGGAACTGCTTCGCGCGGCGCACATCTGCGACACGAAGGGCTAGTCAATGGCGGACGAGACTACCCCCGAAGAGCTGACTGACGAAGAGATCTTTAACCAGAAGTTCGGGGCGCTCGAGACCGCCGTCCGCGAGTACGTCACGTACATGTCGGACGGCGGTTACGCCACGGACTGGGTTCTCTTCTCGGCTCGGACTTCGGTCGAAAACCCGGACAGCACCGGCTACACCCACGCCATGAACCGCGGTGTGCCGTACCACACGATGCTCGGACTTCTAGAGCACGCACCGGATGTCATCCTCCCGAGCTTCCACTCGGTTTACGAGGAGGAATACTACGAAGAGGGAGACGATGAGTAAGCGTCAGCTGACAATCTCAAAGCTCCAGCCAGGCCTGCCGGTCAACGTCGGCAAGGGCTGGATGGTCTGGCAGGTTGATGCCTGGAACCTCGCGACCGGCGTCGTCCGGATCACCCGCGAGGACCCGTACGGCGTCCCGATCTCCCAGAACCAGCCGATCGCGGCCCTGCGAGCCGCACGGTGACCGAACGCGAAGTCGTCAAGCGTATCGAGTTCGTGCCGCCGCAGAAGAAGTCGGAACCGGGACTCGAGGACGTATTCGAGCTGCTGGGTGAGCCGTACGTCGACAACCCTGACCGCGAGTTCTTCTACGAGGGCCTGAAGGTGCTCCGCTGCGAAGGTGAGGGCAACTTCCCGCCCGTGGAGGTCCCGATCATCGGCTGGCAGCGCATCGCGGACAGCCTGCATGAGATGGGCTACCGGCGCATCCCCGAGCTGGTGACCAAGCAGTGGCGACCAACCCCCGGCTTCTCACCCGGTGATCCCGGCGACCGTGGCAAGTTCTACCGACGCCTGCCGGACGGAACATGGCCAAAAGAGATGGAGTCCAACGAGATTGACCTCGGCGACATTGAGGTCAAGCAGCAGGGCGCGGGCTTCATCGCACTCCACGAGCCGACCGGCGTATCCGCTGAGGGCGGCACGAAGCTCCAGGCGCAGTCAGCCCTGCTCATCCGGCTCGAAGAGTTCCAACAACTGAATACGTGATCTATATGGCGTAAGAAGCATGTTTCGTGCTATCTTCTTCATGTGCCAACAACAACCCGCCTCCCGTAACTTACGAGGGGCGGGTTTGCGTTGTGCGCAGAGAGACAGATCTTTGTAGCGCCAAGGAACAGAATGACCATCTCCACTGAGACTCGCGTCTCTCGAAAGACGCGTCTCCGCAAGACCGCTCGGGTTATCCCGTTCGATGACTTGCTGCTCGGCGACACCGTGCAGTTCCGGTCTGGCCTGTCCGACGCCATTCGTGAGTACACCGTCTACGCCATCGACTTCGAAGACGGCGTGTACGCGCTGCACCTAATGCGGGACGGCCAGCCGACGATGCGCTACATCAGCGCAGATCAGGTCTACAAGGGCATCTCCGTAGTGTTTGGACCCAGCGAATGGTGATGACCAAGCCTCAGAAGTACGTGCTTCAGCTCATCGCGAAGAACCCTGAAACGTCCTTCCTCACTTGGAAGTCCACCCACTACGACCGCAGCGGCGCGCTGATCTTCGGCCGCACCGCAGCACGGCTCGCGCAGTGGGGGTACGTCAAGATCACCGAGCTTCGTGCAGGCATGGAGCAGGTCGAGCTGACCGAGATGGGCTGGGCCTTGATCGACCCGAACATCCCGAACTGCGAATACAAGCCGCAATACGAGACATCCCACCAGGCATGGGACGAGGTTCGCCGGTCAGAGAACGACCCGAACCGTCCCGACTGGACCGATGTCTACCTCTGCAAGATCCACAACGCCTGGCATCCCAGCGTCGTGGCAACCTACAAGGAAGAAGTAACAGCGTAATGCCACTGGTTACCCGAAAAGAATCGGCCGAAGTGACTGGGCACCCTGGCACCCCAATTCAGCTCTACCACCTGCGCAAGCTGGTCGAAGACACGCAGAGTTGGGATCAGCACATCCGAGTAGATGCCCGGATCGACATGGAGGACAGGCTGACCGCCATCGCCCTCTCGCGGACGGTGTGAGCGCCCTAGTCGTTCGGGAGACGAACCTCCCAGAAGTTCGCGTTGACTTCGCGGACAACACACTCCTTGCAGGCATCGTCGGATCGACTGCATACGGACTCGCAACACCAGAATCCGATATCGACCGGCTTGCAATCCACGCGACCGAAACGAACCGGCTCTTCACGATCCAGTCGACACCCCCGGAGACGTTGACCGGGCACGACCCTGACTGGGCCTCGCACGACCTCCGCAAGGCGTGCTCGCTGATGTTCGGCGGCAACCCGACCGTCCTCGAGATCCTGTGGCTCGACGCCTACGAGGTCAAGAACCACTTCGGCGAAGAGCTGATCGGCATCCGGGACACGTTCCTGAGCCGCAGCCGCGTACGTGACGCGTACCTCGGGTACGCCACGCAGCAGCTGAAGCGCCTCGAAGAACGCGGTCGCTTCCAGGGCAGCCTGGACACGCGCCGGCCGAAGCACGCCAGGCACCTGCTTAGGCTGCTTGAGCAGGGCGTTCACCTGTACGAGACGGGCGAACTGCGGCTCCGTGTGGAGAACCCTCAGCTCCTCCGCGAGGCCGCCGAAGCCATCGCCGCCAACGACGAGAAGGGTGTCGCGCTCGCGCACGACCTCCTGAAGCAGGCCGAAGAGATCATGGACAACACGATCTCGCCGCTGCCCGTCGCATTCAACACCGCACCGGCCGAAGACCTCATCCAGCGGGTCCGACGCCACTACTGGAAAGACCTCGCATGGTAGCCATCACCATCTTCATCACCTTCCTGTGCCTGTTCGCGTCCGGACTGACCCTCTATGGGGCTCGCCAGCGCGGCTACATGCGCAAGCGTGACCTGGCCGCAGTCATCTGGGACTTCGGAATCATCATCTTCGTGCTCATCGCCCTTTTCCTGTAAGGACTCTCATGACTGAAATCAGCACCGACACAATCGAACAGATGGCATCGTTCCTGGATGGTCGCGGACTCGACCAGCTCAGCGCCGGACTTCGAGAGACGGCCAAGGACATCGCGGCCGAAGAGGCTATCGCCGAGGATGATCGCGTTGTCCTGGTCCCCAAGCTGAAGCACACCTACGAGACCACACCCTCTCACCTGGACGCCGACTGGCACGCCATCATCAAGGCTGTCCGCCAGCATGACGCGGCGAAGGCTGTCCCTGCTGGGCCGGTCTCCACGGATCGGATCTGGGACTTCCCATCCGACATCCCCTTCTATGACCGCGATGCCGACCACCCGTACCTCTGGGTTGGCCCGGACAACGGCGGTCGCTCCGATCGGGTCCTGTACCGCCTCAGTGGCGACCTCGAGCACCGGATCTACGACCTGGACGCCGACGACTACGCGACCTACGGACCCTACAAGGAGATCCGTAAGTGAAGAAGAAGATCCTCGTCGGACTCGGTGTCGTCGCGATCATCGTCGTCCTGGTCCTGATCGTCTCGCTCATCGCGGGCTGTGGCAAGACCAAGACATCCCAGCCGGTCTACAACACCAACTGGGGATCGCACTACAGCAACGGCCGGTATGACCCCGGCTACGACTACGGACTCGGCTATCGGACCGACAACGGCCGACGCGTGTACATCGTCCCGAAGCAGGCACCGCCGACGACGATCATCCAGAACAACACGACCAACAACACAACGGTCGTCCGGCCGCAGACCACCACGCCTGCGCCCAAGACGACCGCCCCGCCGAAGGCGACGACAGCACCCAAGGTGGCTGCCCCGCCGAAGGCGAGTGCTCCGAAACCCGCTGCGCCTAAAGCATCCCCGCCGAAGACCAGCAAGTAATCACCAACCCCGTCCAGGTGAGGACAGAAAGGAACTGATGAACAGAATCAAGGAGTACACCTACTGTGGCAATCGAAGCGCCCGTAGACGAAAACTGGGCCGCAATCGTCACTAGCGTCAAGGCGATCAACCACCTGAAGGGCCGGGACTTCATCGAAGGCCTCCCGCTCTTCGGCAGCCAGGCGATCGTCTCGAAGGGCTGGTCTGTCGGCGACCTCGGCGTCTACATCCCCGCGCTCACGCAGGTATCGGACGAATTCGCCAAGGCGAACAACCTCTACCGCGAGAAGGAACTCAACGACGACCCGACCGAGACTGGGTATCTTGAGAAGAACCGGCGCGTCAGGGCACTGAAGCTCGGCGGGCACCAGAGCGACGCCATGTTCTTGCCGCTGAAGTCACTGGCGTTCACCGGCTTTGACATCACGCAGCTGAAGGAAGGCGACAAGTTCGATCACCTGAACGGTGTCGAGATCCTTCGCAAGTTCGAGGTCAAGGCACCGAAGGACCCGAACGCCGTCCGCGTCGCACAGGCAACGAAGAAGTTCAAGCGCGCCGACGCCAAGTTCCTTCCCGAAAACTTCAAGACTTTGAAGCTGAAGGAAAACAAGAACCTCATCGAAGATGATGACGAGATCGTGGTCAGCATCAAGCTCCACGGCACGTCCATCCGTATCGGCAACACGATCGTCAAGCGCCGGCCGACCTGGCTGGAGCGCCTGGCAGCCAAACTCGGTGTCGCCGTCCGGAAGTACGACTACGACAATGTGTACGGCTCGCGCCGCGTGATCAAGGACATCAACGACCCTGATCAGCAGCACTTCTACAAGGAAGACATCTGGACGCTCGAAGGCCGGAAGCTGGATGGTCTTCTCCCGCAGGGATTCGTCGTCTACGGCGAGCTGATCGGCTGGACGCCTTCCGGCGAAGAGATCCAGCCCTCCTACACCTACGACGTTCCGAAGGGTGAGGCTCGGCTCTACGTCTACCGCGTCGCGCAGGTCAACCCGCAGGGTGTCGTCACTGACCTCTCTTGGGATCAGATGGAGGAGTTCGCACGCAACCTCGGTCTGAAGACCGTCCCGGTGGTCTACAAGGGCCGTGCAGGCGACTTTGACGAGTCGGCCTACATGAACATCCGCTACGCCGACAAGGGTATCCCCGGCGCGCTCCCGCTCAGCGACCCCAAGCTGCCGGATGAGGGCGTGTGCATCCGCCGTGACGGCCTGGTTCCGATCGTTTTGAAGGCCAAGTCCCCGGCGTTCCTCAACCACGAGAGCGTCCTCCAGGACGAGGAAGTCGTGGATATCGAAGCAGCAGCATGATCGAGATCTGGAAGCCGGTCGTTGACTTTGAAGGTCTCTATGAGGTCTCAGTCAACGGCCGGGTCCGGTCGCTGGACCGGGAGGTCGTTCGGAGTGACGGCAAGACGCTGGCTATCCGAGGCCAGATGATCACGCCCTGGATCAACGAGGGTGGATACCTCAGGGTCAACCTGGCTGATGGCGGCAAGAGGGTGAAGCCGAAGCTCCACCGGCTCGTCCTCGCCGCATTCGTCGGGCCGTGCCCGGAGGGAATGGAAGGTTGCCACGACGATGGCAACCCACTGAACAACGTCCTCTCAAACCTGTTCTGGGGCACCCACAGTCGGAATATCCAGGACCAGGTTCGACATGGGACGCACAACCAGGCCTCGAAGGAGGCCTGCCCCCGTGGGCATGCCCTCCGCGAGCCGAACCTGGCCTCGGCTGATCTCCGTCGCGGGAAGCGCAGCTGCCGCGCCTGCGGCCGGGCGCGGGCCTATCTGCGCCGCTACCCCGGCCTGGACCTTCAGGCCGTCTCCGACCAGTACTACGCCGACATCATGTCAACCACGAAAGGCCTTGTTGCCGCATGAGTAAGTCCCGCGAGCTATTCGTACTCGCACAGAAGGTCGCTGGCGTTGACAACGCAACGCTGGGCGACATCCAGGTAGCGCATTTCATTGCCACGCAAGCAAACACGGCGGCGATCGTTGAGATCCACAACGGTGCCGACCTGTCCGACTGGAACCAGCCGAAGGAAACCGCATGAAGAAGAAACTGTTCGCCACCGTCCTCGCCGCCACTGCCGTGCTCGGCCTCACTAGCTGTGCGACCGACAGCGCCGCCGACGTGGTGTCCTACAACCTGTCCGAGGCGGCAAAGAACTTCGAGGTCGCTCGTCGGATTCAGTTCATCAACAACGAGACCGCCAAGTCTGAGCTGGAGATCGTGGGACGCTGCAACATCGAGGCGGAACCTGCACAACTCGAAGTCACCTGCCGGGACGCCTCGGGAGACAAGAAGCACTTCCTGGGCATCAACGGATCGCACTACGTCGTGGAACAGCTCGACCCGAAGAGCGTCAGCGCTGACCACTACCGGGTCACCTACGCCCCGTCCACCCTCATCCCCGACGTGAGCGTGCGCTGACCGTCATCGAATCGAAGGAAACCGAATGAAGAAGAAGGTCCTCGTTGCTGTCATGGCTGTTGCCGCTGCAATCAGTCTGGTTGGCTGCGGCTCGTCCGAAGCGTCCAGCACCCGCGTCGGCGACCAGGAGGCCAGGCCATTCAAGGTCGATCTCCTGGACGGCCGGTTCGTGGAGTGCATCTGGCTGGAGCGGAACTCGAACCGCAACCACGCCACTGGTGGCCCCGCCTGCTGGCCGGTAGCGAAGTGATCGCCTCCGAGCTGACCAAGAAGGATGTGAATCGCACTCTCGTCTTGGGCAAGAACTCGAAGAAGCGACGCGGCAACATCCTGGAGATTCAGAGCAACGCAAGCATGGTACGCGTGCATCTGAATTCCAATGGCAAGAAGTGGATCACGCTCTCACCGTCCGAGGAAATCGAACTCGAGTTCTGACTGGTGTAAGAAGCATGATTCATGTAATGTTACGCGTGTGAGTAACAAGCTGATTCTTACTCGCGGATGGCCCGGAAGTGGCAAGTCAACGTATGCGGAAGCGTATGTTGCCAACCACTCCGGGTCATTTCGCGTAAATAGGGACGATCTCCGCAAGAGCCTCTTCAACGGCGAAGGCGTCCTGAAGCGTGACGACGAGGAAGTTGTCACGGCAGTCCAACAGGCGCAAGCGATTGCGCTCCTGAAGGCCGGTCAGACCGTCGTCATTGACGACACGAACCTGCGCCTCGCGTTCGCTCGCGACTGGGCCGACATCGCCGCCGACCTAAACGTGGAGTTCGAGGTCGTGGACTTCCGGATCGACGTGGAGGAATGCATCCTTCGCGACGCCGAGCGCAAGGCCAACGGCGGTCGCGGCCTCGGCGAGGCTGTCATCCGCAAGATCGCCAAGCGGAACCCCACCAGGGGCTGGCAGCCGGTTACTCCGCGCCCCCGCAAGGCTCGGCCGGCTATCGAGCCGTACGTGCCCAACCTGCGGAAACCCCGTGCCTGGCTGTTCGATATCGACGGCACGCTGGCGCACATGGACGGCGGTCGTGGTCCATTCGATTGGGCAAAGGTCGGCCAGGATCGGCTGGACGAGCCCCTTTCTGATCTCGCCAACCTGATCATGGAAAACGATCGCGACTTCGTGATCCTCATGTCTGGGCGCGACTCCGTTTGCAGGAGCGAGACACGTCAATGGTTGAGCGACAACCACGTCCAGTACGACCACCTGTTCATGCGACCCGAAGGTGACGGTCGCAAGGACTCCATCGTCAAGGCTGAGCTATTCGACAAGCACATCCGCCACGACTACTACGTCCAGGCCGTGTTCGATGACCGCGATCAGGTCGTTGAAATGTGGCGTTCGATCGGACTTCCCTGCTACCAAGTCGCACCAGGAGCGTTCTAATGCCCAAGCCGAAAAGCACTGCGTGGGATGACCTGATCTACGCAATCGCCCTGCTGTCCAAGCATCGCACCAGCGAGGTCAGCCCGTTCCATTGCGAACATGACCAGCTCACCGTGCTGTCTGACCCGAGCAAGTACACGCCCGAGGAGCTGGCCCAGCTCGATGACTGGGGCTTCCACTTCAATGAGGATGCTGAGGACGAGGGCTTCTACTCGTTCCGGTTCGGCAGCGCCTGATGTGGCTGAAGCTGATCCCGGTTCGCTTCTGGTCGCGCCGCTGCAAGGGGTGCTCCGACACATCGCTTCACAACGCACACCTGACATGGTTGGGGCGTCTAGCCCTCTCCTGATCCACTGAGGAATCTCTTTGTCCAACAGCACCATCACTGTCTACTCCAAGCCCGCTTGCGTCCAGTGTGACGCAACCAAGAAGGCCCTCGTCAAGGCCGGTCTGGAGTTCAGGGTCATCGACATCACCGAAGATGCCGACGCCCGCACATTCGCCCAAGGCCTCGGGTACATGCAGGCACCCGTGGTCGTCGTCATGAGCGACCAGCGCATTGACCACTGGTCCGGTTACAAGCCGGATCGGATCAAGGCGCTGAAGGACGGCGGGCCATACGAGGCCCCCGAGTCCTGGACTGCAACGGAATCCACTGAAGAGAAGGAACCAGAAGAATGAGCATCACTCTCGCCAAGGGCGGCAACATCTCGCTCGACAAGCAGGCTCCCGACTTGACTGATGTCGCAGTCGGTCTCGGCTGGGATGAGCGGGTCACGTCCGGCATCGACTTCGATCTCGACGCCAGCGCCATCGCCATTGGTTCGAATGGCCGCGTCCGCTCGGACTACGACTTCGTGTTCTACAACAACCTGCGTTCGCCGGACGGCTCGATTGAGCACACTGGCGACGACACCACGGGCGGCAACTCTGTCGATGGCGACGACGAGGTTATCAACGTCAACCTCGCTGCCGTCCCGCCCGCGATCGAGAGCATCGTCTTCCCGGTGTCCATCCACGACGCCGACGCCCGTGGCCAGTCCTTCGGTCAGGTGTCGAACGCGTACATCCGCGTTGTGGATCGCACCACCGGCACCGAGCTGGTTCGTTACAGCCTGTCTGAGGATGCATCGAACGAGACCGCAATGGTCTTCGGTGAGCTGTACCGCTACAACGGCGAGTGGAAGTTCCGGGCTGTCGGCCAGGGCTACGCTTCCGGCCTCGCGGGCATCGCCCGCACCTACGGCATCAACGTTTAAGCCCGATGGTCGTATGCGAGACGTGCTGGGAGGAAGCTAGCCGCCGCGCCCTGACGAAGGGCTACAGCGTGGTCAAGCACTACCAGCACGTCCTGCTCGACTTCGATCACGGCAACGAACACCCCCCAATATCTGCCCCCTCCAAGTAGAAGGTTGCAACACATGTCTCTTCGTTCATTCTTCGGTGGCGGTCGCGGTCGCCCATCCGTTGGCGCTCGACCGGCAGCGCCCGCCCGTCCGGCCAAGCCCTCGTCGGGCGGCGGCAGCTCCTACAGCTCGTCCGCGTACGACTCCAGCCCGTCGTTCACCTCCTACGCCAGCGGCGGCATCGTTGACAGCGGCAGCTACGGCGGCGGCTACAGCGGTGGCGGCGACGGCGGCGGCAGCTGTGGCGGCGGCGGCTTCAGCGGCGGCTGCGACTAACCAGCCAACCTGGAGGGCCTGGCCTGTCTACTCCGCAGGCCAGTCCCTCTCTCTGGAACGGAATCCCATGATTCACATATTGATTGACTTCCTCGGCTCAGCATTGATCGCGCTGGTCATGGTCGGTGCCTTCGTGTGCTACACGAGAGAGGTCAAAGTTGTCCCCAAGACCTAAAGTCTGGTACATCGCAGACCTGCATTTCGGTGATGAGCGGAACATGGTCTACCGAGGCTACGACGAGATCGACCAGCACGATGAGGACATATTCAACGCCATCGTGGAACGCGTAGCCCCCGGCGACGAGCTGTGGGTCCTCGGCGACATCTCCCGAGGCAACTCCGCTGGCACCAAGCATGCGCTGAACATGCTGATGGAGCTGAAGTGGTTCTCCAAGATGCACATGAAGAGCCCCATCCAGCTCCACCTGATCCCTGGCAACCATGAGCGTTGCCACCCGAAGAACCACGACTCACACAAGCATCAGAAGCTGGCGCTGACCGTGTTCGATTCGGTGCAGCCGTTCGCCCGTCACAAGATCGACGGCCAGGACGTGATGCTCTCGCACTTCCCGTATACCCGCGACCGCCACGAGACGCGGTACAAGCAGTACCGGCTCTTCGATGAGGGCCTGCCGCTGATCCACGGCCATCTCCACACCGAAGACCGCCTGGTCGACCGGGAGATCCAGGTGTCGTGGGAGGCCTGGCATCGACCTGTCGAGCAGTCCGAGATCTCTTCCCTGATACAAGAAATGGACCTTCCCGATGTCGAGTGACAACATCCTGCGCACGCCCACGGAGTGGTCGTACCGCCTGGGCATCACCATCCTGGACCCGGACGGCTGGCGCGGGAAGGACGGCCGAAACTACCTCGACCCGATCGATGAGGACGAGTACTTCCGGCGAATGTCCGTGTCCACCACCTACAAGCAGGGTCCAGTCGATCCGCTTGCTCGCTTTCTCTGACGACAAGGAAACACTCTGTGACTGATCTTCTTACCGGCACCCACATCTTCATGGATGCGGCCGGACAGACCATCGGCGGCGGCTTCGAAGACAAGGCCGAACGCGAACTGCGCCTGGACCTCCTCCGCGAGGAAGTCCAGGAATACCTGGACGCCGAGCAGAAGGGCGACATGGTGAAGATCGCCGATGGCCTGCTCGACATCTCGGTCATCGCGTGGGGCACCCTCCTGTCGTACAACGGCAAGAACCTCGAAGACATCCTCGGCACCGGCACCCTGCTGTCGTTCTTCGGAAACAACGACGGATTCCGCGACATCGCCGCGCCGAACATCGAGAACCTGCGTCCGTACTTCTTCCGGTACATCAAGGGCGACTACGACGCGATTGCCCTGGCCGAAAGCAACAACGACCTGCACAAGGTCAACTGGACCCTCGTCGACATCCTCGCTGAAACCTGGTCGACCCTGATCGCGTACTTCGGTTCCGATCTGGCCCTGGATCTCGCAGCTGAGGTCACCCGGTCCAACCTGGACAAGATCAACGGCAAGCATGGCCCGATCGTCTGGGCTGGCGAACCGAAGAAGTCGAAGGTTCTGAAGCCGGAAGGCTGGGTCGGCCCGCAGCTCGTGGAGGTCTTCGCGAAGCACGGCATCGGCGAAGTGGTGGCAGCCTGATGGCATCGAAGCCGCTCGCCGAGTACCCGAAGAGCGCCAACGGCGGCATCCTCGAGTACAACTACAACCGCAGCATTCCGATGGTCCCGAACACGCCGTTCGAGGCCACGCTGGAAGTCGTCGGCATCGAGCGCGGTCGCTCCGCTGCACGGTTCCGGCTCAACAACGTGGACACCGAGGCGACGTACCCGATGTTCATGACGGACATGCTCCACATGGTCCAGACGGCGACGATCGACGCCGGCCGAATCCGCGGTACGTGGATGGCACAGAAGCGCGGCACGAACTACGGCGTGAAGCTGGTCAGCCAGTGAAGATCGGATTGGATCTCGACGGCTGTCTCTACAACTTCGAAGACAGCCTGAGAGAGTTCCTGCGCTCCGAGGACTACCCCGAAGGATTGATGACCGAGCCGCAGCGCTGGTCCTTCCACGACGACTGGGGCCTCTCCTATGAGGAATTCCGGGACGCCTGCAATGAGGGCGTGGACGAGGGCTATGTGTTCTCTTGCGGCGAGCCATACGAGGGCGTCCAGGAGGGCGTGCGGCGCATCAAGGAGATGGGCCACTCCATCCACATCATCACCGCCCGCGCCTACGGCAGCCCCGGTATGGCACAGCTCAATACCGCCCGCTGGCTCGCCGCGTACGGCATCGAGTACGACACGCTCACGTTCTCGCATGACAAGACCGTGGTCCAGACGGACGTGATGCTCGAGGACAACATCGGCAACTACGAGGCGCTGGAAGCAGCCGGAACCATCGCGGTCCTGATGGACCGGCCATGGAACCGGGGCACCCCCGAGGACTACCGGCGCACGCGAGTCCTCTCCATGGACCACTTCGTTGAACTGATTGAGGAAATGCATGACTGACGAGATCCGCTCTGTATCGAGCACGGGTGGCGAGAAGGGCGTGAAGCTCGCTCGCTACGACCTCATTCCCGCCGTCCCGCTTCGGGACCTGGCTGAGCACTATGGCCGTGGCGCGGAGAAGTACGACGACAACCAGTGGCGCAAGGGTTACGAGTGGAGCAAGAGCTTCGCCGCCCTCCAGCGCCACGCCTGGCAGTTCTGGTCCGGCGAGGACTATGACGAGGAGACTGGCTCCCCGCACATGGCGGCGGTCGCCTGGCATGCTTTCGCGCTTCTCGAGTTCATGCGTACGCACCCGAACTTCGATGACCGGCACACCGCGACGCTCCCACCCGACCTTCCGCCACTGAATCCGGTGATCGGCACGATCGAATCCGGCCTGATTGGCGCATCGTTCGACCCGAAGGTGATCACCTCCACGGTCACCAGGCAGCTCCCGGTCGACACCATCGTTCTGAACCACAACCACGACGTACAGGGCTTCAACGTCGGAATCACCGGAAGGGCAGCATGAGTCTCAAGGAAGACCGCTACGAGGTCACCACGCATGAGGGCGAAGAGATCGTCGTCTTCGACTGCCGCCTGTGGTGGGTGATCCGCGACGGTATGCGCTGGAGCTACTACCTGGACGACCATCCGGAAGACTACGACATTCCCGGTCTGAAGAAGTTGGCGAAGGAATTCGAGCTGTACGTGACATCTGCTCACGGCCAGGACGCCGACTACGACGGCCAGGATCGGTTCCACATCATCCGTCGCCTGTCGGACGACAAGCTGTTCGGCTTCGACTTCTACCACAGCGGTGGGAAGTACGGCGAAGCGTTCATCGACTCGAATGGCGGCAACTTCGACATCGAGTCCCACGAGAATCCCGACTATGACGAGGATTACGACGGCTTCATTGAAAGCGAAGATGTCAATCCGGATTGGGTCGACTATTACGTTTTCCGTGAGGTCAGCCTGCAACCGCTTGAGGCCTACGGATACGTGAACTAGAACACTCTCAAAAAGCTGCACGGGGAATATTCCGTGCAGCTTTTTGCTATAGTGGACAGTAGGAATTCAGTTACGAATTCCTTATCCGAATCAGTCCCGAATAAAGGGCGTCGGACCACAACTTCATATTGCGAAACGGCGATCTGGCTATCTGCGCCTCGCCGAGCGTTACCGGGTCAATCCGCATATCTTTGCCGACCCGAAGCCGCCCGCCCGTTGGCTTCGCTACCCCACGGGCGGGCGCGACAACTTCCTCAAACACCGGAGACCGGCATGGACCGAGACAAACAAATCAGCACCATCCTTGACGCGCTGTCTGACCTCTCGGATCGAATAGTCCTCTCCCGGTTCATTCACGAACACCAGCGAGCGAACGCCCTCCGGGCCGAATACGCGGAGCTGGAGAACGAACTCTTCAAGCTGATAGACGAGGCATGAGCATCCTTCCCCAACCCAAGCCGGCGTCCGGTGTCATCTTCGCGCAGGACCGGGACCTGAACCTGTACATCGGGCAGTCCACCGATGTGGAGATCCGCACCGAGCGGGATTTCAATGACGACTACGGCTACTTCAATGAGCCTGTGGTCACCCTCCGTAGTCAGACCGTCACCTACGTGTGCGGTTGTGGCCACGAGGTCACCCTGAGGCCCCCGAATCAGGGCCTCACTTGGCAGCACAAGATCGTTCGCGGTGCCGCCCATGATCTGATTATCTTCCGAGCGCTCGGCCCGCTGTGTCCGCACTGGACACATGTCGCGCACGGCAAGCTCGCAGTCTGAGCCTCGGGACTAGCGGGCCAAAAGCCTCCCCCTGAGGACGTGAAGAAGCCCCGCACAGCTAACCGTAGCCGTGCGGGGCTTCCTTGTATCTATCTGGCCTTCAGCGACATGAGGATGAGGTTGTCGGATGCCATATTGGCTATCAGGCCGTCTTCAGCATACGCCAACGCCAACCCGTAATCGCCATCCTCATGCGCCTCTTCGGCCATTGCCAGGTACGCCCCGGCCTCGTAATCCAATGCCTCTCGCGCGTTCGCACGGACGGCGATCTCGACGTTCTTCTCTCTCTGCATCTGTCGCAGAGTACTCGCGTCCGCTACGTTCTGAAAGAAACCCGGCATACAATCAATCTCCTCCCAGATTGCTCCGGAAACGATCGGCCAGGGTCTGTGCTGCACGCTCTGAACCGGCCGTTGCCAGCTGCTTCCCGTCCGAATCGAACAGGGTAATAATTCCCGAATCAGTCACAGTCGTTTTGAATTCGGGACCAAGAAAAAGGGACATTGCAAAGCCTTCCAAGGAAATGGGATAGAACTTTCATTTTATCCCATTTCCCCGGTCCGCGATTTAACCGATGTCCCAATTCGGATTGCCGGGGAACCGCACCTCAACGCAGCCCCAGTTCGCCTGCCCGTAGTCATGCAGCGGTGCCACCAGCACTTCCTCGTCCGGCTCCGCGTCGCCCGTCCAGACGATCCAACCCGACGCCATGCGACGCTCCTTCAGGTTGTCGTCCGGGCCGTCACGGTCCACGTACAGGTCGAAACGGGCGCGGTGGTAGTCCTTCTCGATCCGCAGACCCTCCTGGATGCGCGCCAGCTGCACGGTGATGTTCTCCGGTGCCTGGCCCGGCCCCATCACGCCGACCGAACTATCCTCATCCTCACGCGCGAAGTGATCCTTCGTGATCACCCAGCCCCACGTGGACGGCTCCTCTTCGAATCCCATGCTGGCGATTGCTGCAAGGTAGTAGCTCATATCGATTCCTTCCAGAGTGTTGTTGCTCGGCTGATCAGGCCAGGCGATCGTTCAGTTCGGACGAGATCTCAGCGACCCGCTCAGCTGCTTCCGCGACCTTCTTCTTTGCCAGCTCACGCGCCCGCTGCCGGGTGTTCGGGTCGCGGGCCACATTCACATCCGTCCGGCCATTCCACGACACGTAGTGGCCCTTGCAGTGCAGAGTCTCGCAGTCGCATGCCACGTCCGGATCGACGGCCTGTGAGCTGCGGTCGACCGTCCACTGTCCGTCCTCGAAGCCCTCGTACTCGTAGTCGATGCGGCAGGCGTCATAGCCTTCCTCGGTGGACACCTGCCAGCTGTCCTCATCCACGTGAATCAGCGGCAGGCCGCTCATCAGCTTCATGCCGAGACTGCTCGCCGCGTCGATGTACGCCGAGAAGTTGTCGCGGAACGCGTATGCGCCGCCGTTGTGCCAGCCGTCGCAGTCACGACCAGACTTATACATCACAGCCATCAGAAGTCTCCCATTAGTTCGATTACCTGCTCCGGGTAGTAGGCGCGCGCCTGGTAGCTGGAGATGAAGATCTTCAACACCTGCCGCGTTCCGTGACCCTCGTATTCCCAGTGATAGCCAAGGATCGTGAACCATCCCGGTCGGGGTCCGGTGTTGTCGAACCGGATCAGCGATCCGACGTGCTCGGGGCCGAAGTTCTCTGCCTCAACCATCTCCAGCTTCATTCGTCCTCCTCAGGGATTTCTACGACCTGATACATCGACCAGTCGCCTGTTTTCTGCATCTCGGTCATGCTCTCCATCGCCCCATCCAGGCTGATGAAGCAGTAACCGACGTTCTCGTACTCGAACCAATCAGGGATGCCATAGAAGATCCCGTCCGAGTTGATGACCTTGAAACCAGTTGCAACGCTTGAACTCATTCGGTCCCCAATTCTGCCCACTGCGCACGCAGCTGAGCGATCTCCTCGTTCTTCGCCTCCAGCTCGCGGTGCAGCGCCAGGATCTCTTCGACCTTGTGCCGCTCCATCGTCTCGAAGACCTCTTCGACATCCTCCCGGTCGTACGGGTCGAAGTCGTACCCGACCGCGAACGACAGGCGCGGCATCGGAACATCCCCAACCGCCTGTGCCATCGTCATCAAGCCGTCACCGTGCATCATTGTCATCTCTCCTTGTTGATTGTGATTGTCAGCCGACGCTCTGCAAGAGCTGCCCGCGCCAGTATTCGGTCTTCCCGAGCTTCTTTGCCTCCGCGACCACCAGCTCCCGCGCCGCGAACGTCCCGACAGCTGACACCAGCACGTCCCACGCGTTCTGCACATCGCCGCCCAGCTCGGCCGCGCGGATCACGACACGAGCCGCAGTATTCGGGTGGCGCATAGCGATTTCCGTTCCACTGATCATCTTCATCCCTTCCATTCTGGCGCCCATTTAGCACCCAGAGCGCCCCCGCGCGGATTCGAACCGCACACCTTCGCCAACGGGGGCAACCTCGCTAGTCCTTCTTCACAGGCGGATCAACCCACCCTTCGACCTTCCAACCCGCGCCGGCTCCGATTCCGAGCTCGAATGCGTGACCGATTCTGATCAACGCTTCGGTCAGCGAGACCTCATCAGCCCCATCGGAAAGCTCGACCGTGATCGTGATCTTCTTGCTCATGCTGCTTCCTTCACCCTGGTCCTGCTGCTTGCCACCATCAGCGCGCCAGACAGCCCGAGGATGATTGCTTCAGCTTCCGCCCGCGTCCACGAGCGGCCGAACATGATTACCTCCACGTCGTCCGGATTCGTTACATCCAGGACGATCGGTTCCGGGGTGTCCCAACCGAGCACGGCCCCATTCGCCGAAACGTACGTCGGCGCGAAATCCTTCACCTTTGCCATCTTCATCCCTTCCAGAGGATTCTTGATTCTCAAACTGCTGTCATACGGAACGTGTGTCCCGTGAACAGCTTGGACTGGACAACGGAGTTGTTGTCGTGGTCCAAGAACATGACGGCCTTGAACAGCTGGCGGACTACGACGCGCACCGCGTCCAGTTCCTCGCCGCGTTCCGGCCGGACTGCCTCCAGCGCCCATTCGATCGTCTCGTTGATCGATTCATGACTCGGCACGACGCCCAGCGTGTCGACGCTGCCCGTCATCCCGCAGATGATGTCCAGCTCCCACCACTGCTTCTCGTCACCCATGTTGATCAGCTCCTTCTCGATTTGAATGGTCATCGGTTCTCCATCTCCTTGTGCATCGCGGCCATGATTTCCCGGATTCGGTCTTCGACTGCATCCTGCGCGTCGCAAATATCAAGCGAATCCCCATGTGCAACCCGGTCGCTCAGTCGGGTCAGCTCCCAGTAGAAGCCGTTCTCGTTGGTCCAGATCTCGGCATAGAAGGTCCAGATCATGAGCGTTGCATGCGGCCCCTTCATGGCAGGGCTACTAAACTTCCACTCAGCGGCGTACGGCGCATTGATTCGCATGTCAGGCCTCATTCTTTCCGTCACGGGCGGGAACGTACGAACGCCACACCAACTCGTGGCCGATTAGGTAGTACGGCCGATCGCCGCTGCCGTCGTCGTACGGGCTGATGATCTCCACGTAGAGGCCCGAGTCCTCCGACTTTGATTCCACCACCTCCACGGCCGTCACGGTGCGGAACGAGTGGTAGCTGAACGAGATTCGGTCGCCAACCTGGATCTCATTGACGGGCACCCTCTTCGCTGCGAAATCATTGATCACCTCGTCATCCACGATGCGATCAGCCTGGCAGAACGCCAGTAGACCGGCGTTCGTGTCCGGCCAGTAGTTGATGCAGTCCTGGTCCTGTCCGTTTCCGGTCATGCCCTCCCGCATGAAGCTCAGGAACTTATCCCAGTCCGACCAGGATTCGATCCAGCGATCCAGCATCATCATCGTCTCGATCTTGAGCGAGTCCTCCCTGTATCGGGAGTCGATGAACGAGAAGTAGCCACTGCACGACCCATGCCGACCGCCGTCCGCCATCTCTGATTCGAACGTGTATGTGGTTGTCTCCCACCACTCCAGCAGTGCCGTCAGATCCACGGTGTAGTTGCCGTAGAACGCGTCGGTCGTGAAGTTGTACTCCTTCGGAGATACCGTCTCCACGAACTCGATCGACTTGATGATGTCCTCAGGCTGCTCCTCGAGGAGGTACTGGATCAGCGTCTCGGACAGCATCTTCTTCCAGAGCTTGTTGTCGTACCTCCAGGTGAAGTCGTCGTAGGACAGTTCACCCTCGCTGCCCGTGTACGTCTCCATCAGGTATTCCTGCTCGTAGGACTCGTAGTCGCCACCGCCGACCGGGAACAGGTTGTACGTGTCGATTGAGACATCCTTCAGATCGGTGGTGCCGATCTCGCAGGTGACCAGGGTGTGGCCGGTTGCGCCGTCGGCGCGCATGATGGTTTCGATGACGTCAGTCATTGCATTCACCTTCCAGAGTGATTCGGTTGTCAGCGGTTGTACTGCGGGTAGTAGCTCTTCATGACCTGCCCGTCCGGGCAGACCTCAATTCCCGAACCGTGGATCAGGAACTCCACCGTGCCCGGACCCATGAAGGCCCACTTCGTGGAGACCGCCGAGTCCACCGTGTCGCCCTCGCCGAGCACGATGACAGCCTTCTTGTACCCGCCGCCGATGTCCTCGCCGCGCTCCAGCATTCCGTTGTAATCGATGTGCGACATGCCATTCACCTTCCAGATGATTGTGTTGGGACAGGACGGCCCGGCCTGAGGAATTCAGACCGGGCCGTGTAGATGTGGATCAGATCATATGCTGTATCTTCCGTGCAGCATACAACAGCTAGACCTGACTGACCAGGTGCCTGACCATGCGGGATGCGTCCGCCTTTGCCTTGATCAGGTTTGCTGCCGCCGCCGCCTGCTTCGCCAGCTCGCGGTAGATGTGAGCGCCGATGTCGTTCGTGACCGCATCCAGCATTCCCGACTTCTCGTGGTCGTCGCCGTAGTAGCCCCAGCAGGAACTGTCGATGTCATCGCAGATGTAGCCGTACACGTCCCCGCGCACGTAGGCGGCGTACACATCCCATTCCGGCTTCGGATCAACCCCGGCCGGCGCGAGGATCAGAGCCCTCCACTCGTCGCCCTGCGAGTAGCCGTTCGTCCCGTGCTCGGTGAGCGTGAATGTCCGATCTCCGGTGATTGCCTGCCACTTCGCGAACCGCCGCATCACGTCCTCGGCCAGAGACTGCCATTCGCATTCCTGAATGAACGCATCCAGCGCCTTAGCTGACGGGATTGAGCCGCAGTAGCTCAGCTCATTGAGTGAGCAGGACCATCCGCGGTCCAGTGTCCACACGAACATGATCGTGGTGTCGGCCTCGTACACGCGCGGGCTTTCCGCGCTGACATCCTGCTCCACCGTCGCGATCCACTCCGAGTTGGTGAGGCGGTCGAACAGGACCAACTCGTTGCGGAGGTCGTTGTCGAACCAATCGAAGTCGATTGACGGCTTGTCGGGGAACGTAGCGGTGTAGGTAAGCATGGTATTCATCGCCTTCCAGAGCGTTTGTGATGGATTGGGTGAAGCTAGAGGCGGATCAGACCCACGGCTCGTCGTCGGGCTTGCCGGTGATGCAGTGGCTGCCGGGAGGGTTGTCGAACGCCGCCCTCAGCTTCTCGCGGACAGCCGGGGATGCGTTCGCCAGCGATTCGTCGCGGTGGGCCTTCCAGTCTTCCCATTCGTGGCCCGCGCCAGCGTCGATCTCGTAGTAGTGGATCTTGACCGGACCATCCTCGCTGATCTTTTCGCCATCCAGGAACATGTCCGGCTCGGACTCGTATCCATCCGGATCGCGAACGTCGATCACCTCAAGGATCGGCTTTTCCGTGCTCTTGGTGACCGTGTAGCCGAGAGCTTCGGCGAGCATGAACATTGCTTCCTTCGCGGTCGGGAAGTCCGCCTTCTCGCCCATGATTCGCGTGATGCGGTCGCACTCGTCCTCGTCGCCGCACTCGCAGTTCGCGTTCACCGGGCCGTTGTCGTAGTTGCTCCAGAGCACGTCGCCGTCCAGGCAGGTCGGGTCGATGTGCCATGTGTTCGTCTTGCCGCTGGGATCACGCTGGAGGTAGAGCGACACCGATTCTTCGATGTAGTGCTCGTATTCAGTCGGTCCGTCGTTGAGGATGCGGTCGAAGGTCATTTCAGTTCTCCTTGTTGTTGGTGGTGGTGAATCCGCAGCCGTGGTCGCATTCGCCATCGTTGCGGAAGTCGTCGCACTTCTCACCGGCCGGTGCGGGCGTGACCCAGTAGTAGCCGTCCATCGATCCGTCACCGAAGGACATGCGGTAGCCGTATTCGCGGCCCGCCTCGAGATCCGTCCTCATGCCGGACAGGATGTCGCGGAAACCCTCAGCATCCATGAACATCGTTCCGTCCAAGTCCACCGGGATGTATTCGTACCTCAGCAGTTCGATCATTCCCGCGTCGGCCGCGCTCTCGCAGTCGGGGTCATCCTGGCACACCTCGTCCGAGTGCTCGAGGTCCCGAACTACCTCATCGACCAATCCGATTGCGAGGTACCGCAGACCCAGATCTGATCCATCCCAGTGCATCACGGACAGATTGTCGGGGTCGGGAGAGTAACCACCGTACATCTTACCAACGGTAACCAACATTTCATTCACCTTCCAGTGTGATTGATAGAGAACGGTTTACATCAAGTGATTGAGCGACGATTCGATGTCACGCAGACGACGCTCCGCGTTATCGATCTCCAGCTGCTCCTTGCGGATGCGACGCCGACGCATCATGATCGCCGCCTCAACCTCGCGCTTAGCTTCCTGGAGCTGGACCACATACTCAGCGCGTTCCACACGGCTGATCTTCGAAAGATCCTTGACCACTGCCATTGATTCCTTCACACCCTTTCGTTGGTGAAATGGATAGCGATTGACGCTATTCCGCGCCCCGCGCAGGATTCGAACCTGCAAACCTCGCCAACCGGGGCTGTGTGTAACTACTGAGTGAAGACGTAAACCTTGCCGTCGTAGTCCACGAATGACCAGCCCCAATTGCACTTAGCGATCATTACGGCCTCGTCATAGTCAATCTTTATGAGCAGTGCCATTTCTTCGCCGTGCTCCTTGCGGGCCATTTCCTTCACGGACTCTTCGAATTCCTCGGTGAATGCCCATGCCCAATCCCTCTCGGATTCGTAGGTGCCATAGAGGCGGTCCGCATCGAAGTCGTCAATGTAATCGACGCTCTGATCCGAAATCCACGCGAGAACTGTGTCGCCATGCTCCACTATCAGCTCAGCCAGCTCGGCCAGTTCCTTGATACCCATGTACTCACTGAGCCGGACCGGGCCAAACCCTTCGTAGTCGTGGATAGCCCACTCCTCCGCGCCATGCTCCGGGGACTGCTCAAGCATCTTGCGAATCTCGCCGTAGATACTCTCCTCGTCGGTGTGGATGCTGAGATCAACCCACACTCCATGCAGCGTTCCGGCGTTGTAGGCAGCGAGATCCGCGAAGTAAACCCTGACATCCGTCATTTCTTCATTCCTTTGCTTGATTTCCAGAGGGCGCAATCGGCCGATTTGCCGATTGCGTTGCGTCGCCGGATGGGATCGAACCATCTGCCCATTGAGATGAGCAGTCACCAGACCGGGACAGCCTTGCTGATTACGCGGGTGGACCTGCCACCTCCTTGCCTGCCAGTCGGCGCGTCACAGGAATATCTCTGCGCCGACGAACATCATCAGGTAGCCAGCGATCATTAGGGACAACAGTCCGGCGAGCGCCAGCAACCAGTGGAACGTGTTTTCCCAGCTGAAAGTCTTCACAGGATGATCCCCCGGTAGCGCTTCATCGAACGACGGTGGCGCATATCGAGATCACGCTCGCGATCCAACCGACGATCAGCTCGGATATTTCTTTCATGCACGCGAAAGCCAGCCATGATTAACACCTTCCAGAGTGTTTTCGAACAGAGCATCAGGAATTTGACACCCCAACCCAGATGCGGTCAGATTCAGCCGGCCGCATCCAGGAGTGGAATCAACGCCTACTTGCTACGGATTTCCTCAGCGATCACACGGGCGAGATCCTTCGCCACGTCCTGCATATCGAAGCTGTCGCCACCGGGTGCATCGGGGTGGTATTCCAGGTATTCCTGTTCGCCGTGCTCCATTGCGTATTCGTCTGCACGTTTGCGATCCACGTGCTCATCCGGGAAGTCGTCTCGCTTCTCGAAGTCGATCAGCTCTTCCAGCTCTTTGCACACGTCCTGAATGAAATCGTCCAGGCCTGTGTCGTCCCAGTGCTCGTCCCGCGCCTCAGATTCGCGGTTTGAGTGATCCTCAGAGTCGTACTCGGCGTGTTCGTCCGCCAGTGTGGCGATTGTGCGCGTCAGATCCTCCGGGATGTCCACGTTCACCGGGATTGCCAGGCGCTTACCGCCATTGTTGCGTCCGTAGCTGATTTCGATGAACAGTCCCAGCATTCCGAAGTCCCGAACCAGGCAGTAGTAATTGGATTCGTGGATCAGGTTGTCGCCGTCATCGTGCGCAGTGGCCGGGACCTCGAACCAACGCGGATACTCACCGTTGTAGGTGGATTTGTCGAGCACGCTCGCACTGCCGGTGGATTCCATTGCATATGCGCCACGCGTGCCAGCGCCCACACCATCGAGATTGTCGGCGTCCGTCGTCATCTCCAGGCAAGGCAGCTCGTCATCCTCGCCGTGCCACGCGTAGACAGTGGGCACGTTACAGATTCCCTCGAGCAATTCCCGCACCGATTCGGATACGCGCGGGGAATCAGCATTCTCGGCCGTCCATTCGCCCTCAGCGGCCACGCCGTCGCGGTGCGGCCAGAAGAACCTGCCGGTGGCGAATTCGTCGCCCTGCTCTGTAGTCACGAGGAGCTGCACACCGATTCCGTAGAAGTCCGTTGCGATTCGCTCAATCTTCTCGAGCGCGTCATGCATGTCTTCGAAGCCGTCCAGCTCGAACGGGTTTTCATTCGCGATTCCATTGATCTTGAACATTTTCTTCATTCCCTTCAGAGCGTGACGAGGCTGATTGACGGAGAAATTGACGCGTACGGATTCACGTCGGTGATGATCCAGTGCCTGATGTTGAATACCGGGCCGGTGCCGTCGCGCCGCCATTCCTGCATGATGTGGCCCGGTGCTTCGTCGTACCACTGAGGCAGGCCGATCTCGATGAATTCCGGCGACTTGTCTTCGGCGATCTCGTTGTCGACGTACGCCTGCGCCTCATCCTTCGATTCGAACGCGTGGGAATCCGAGCGCGTGCATGAGACGTTAATGCCGTTGAACCACTGATCAATGTTGATTGCGTAGAACATTCTTCACACCTTCCAGAGTGTTTAATTGATGGATGAATCAGGAATGCGAGGAACCGTCAGGTTCGATCGCGATAAAGATTGTCTTGTTGACGCCCTGGTCGCCGCCGACCCAACCTTCCACGAATCCCGGCGTCCAATTGCCGTTGATGTCGTGCATGAAGTAATCGTCGCGAATGAACGACACGTTGTAGCGCTCGCACAGATCTTTCATCTTTGCGATCTGCGGATCAGTCCAGCCGTTGTGCATTGTGATGGCATCAGTCAATTCGCCATCGGTGAAGTTGATGAATCCCTCGAGTCCCTTACCGTCCAGCACGCGCAGGCCGGTGATCATTCCGCCGCGATCCTTTTCCTGCCGCACAACCTGGAATTCGGTGCCGACGAATTCGAAACGACGACCGGGAACGAAATTGCTGTACGTCCAACGCTTCATTTTCTTCATCTCCTGTGATTGTGAATCGGGGTGAGCGCATCTTGTTTGATACCTCGGCGAAAACTCCCAACAATTGCTGGAAGCTCTCGCCGTTTCATCAGGCAGGACGCATCATCAAGAATTGCTGGAAGTCCACGAGAATGTTTTCACTCAGCATCAGTGCCCACGAATCGGGAATGATCTGCTTTTTCTTCGCCAGCGACACGCCAGCGGGACGGGCAGGCTTAGCGAGAGAGACCTTGTTGTGAACGCGCATTTCTTTCACCTTCCAGAGCGATTGTTGATTGACGAATTCAGAACTGTGAAACGGGCGTGTATTCGATCAAGTGCTGAAACTTTCCGCCCTGCACAAATCGTTCGCATGCATCCACCACGCGGTCACAGTTATTCCACGACGTGAGGGATTCGCTGTGATCCAGCTTGACGACCATTCGACGCCGGTATTCCATCATTCGGCCGTGAACGTCGCGGTAGCAATACAGCGCGGAAATTGTGGTGGACTTCAGAACAGTTTTCATTGTCTTGACGTTCATTTTTCATCACCGTTTTTCTTTCTTATGCCACAGTTCCGAATGAACTGTGACGTAGTGGAATGAGGAGAATCGAACAACCTATTAACCCAACCAAACCATTGCAACGTCTCCCGACGATATGCGTTTGGTCCGTTACATTCCGGCCAGAATCGACGCGCGTATCTACGCGCGCCACGAAACATTGGAGCGGCCAAAGCATCATTCGAGCCAGGGATTCAAGTCACCTTTTCTCTCGAGCGCTAGGCAATGGATTAACCAATGCTTGATTCGCACACTATGAACCCATATGACGTGTTGCAATTTGTCGGGTTATTTATTTGACGACAACAGTTTTGTGTATCTACGCGCAAGCGTCCAAACTGTTTCGGTTTCTCGAATATTCGAGCCGCTGAAATTCTCACGTTCTCAGAATCTCAAATTCAAATGATGTCTATTTGAATCCGCACACTGTGCGGTATGCGTAGCCGTGGAGCGGGTGGAGCGTGGAGCGTGGAGCGTGGAGCGGGTGGAGCGTGGAGCGGGTGGAGCGGGTGGAGCGTGGAGCGGGTGGAGCGTGGAGCCGGTGGAGCCGGTGGAGCGTGGAGCGGGTGGAGCGTGGAGCCGGTGGAGCCGGTGGAGCCGGTGGAGCGTGGAGCGGGTGGAGCGTGGAGCCGGTGGAGCCGGTGGAGCCGGTGGAGCGTGGAGCGGGTGGAGCGTGGAGCCGGTGGAGCCGGTGGAGCCGGTGGAGCGTGGAGCCTTACGGATGATGCCACAAACATAATTCTTACGCCATTTGACGCCGTGGAGCGGGTGGAACGTGGAGCGTGGAGCGGGTGGAGCGCCTGCCGCTGGCGAACTGTGATGCCAGCGGCAGGCAGTCAACTACTGGCGAACCAACGCCGTGGAGGTTTCCACGGGTGCCGTATCGGCAGACTTAGAGCGCTTGACGTAGACGCGCGGCGCGCGTCCACGCTCCACGGCAGCGGCAACCATGTCGGCCGTAAGGCCTGCCGTTGCGTTCTCGCGAATCACAGCGACCAAACGCGCTGCCATGCCCTCAGCGCGCGTTTCAAATTCCACAGCGACTGCCGTAGCAATTTGCGCGTCTGCCTCAGCCTTTTTGTATTCCACAGTCGCGACTGCCAGCGCGTCGCGACGCGCCTCAGTATCAGTCTTTTCGCATGCTGCCGCTGCCTTCTCGGCAGCCGTAGCGCGCTTACCCAAACGGGTTACGGCGTTCTCGGCAGTCTTACGGCGTGCCAGCGCCTGCCGCTCGGCAGCGCCTGCCTTACGCGCTGCCTTCTCAATAGCCTCGAGTGCTGCCGCTATCGGGTCAACCGTGGAGCCGGTGGAGGTGGAGCCGTAGACGCGCTTACCGCGCGCCTTCTCAGCGGCTGCCGTTTCGCGCAAGTTCCAAACGGAATCGCCGATAGTGGCGAACGCGCGCGTTTCGACGTTGGCCACCGGCTGGCACAGGTAACCCGTTTCGTTGCGCATAAGCGTTCCAATGAATTCCGCGCCAAACCAAACACGTCGGAATCCCATAGTTTCCTGTTCCACGTTGCAACCGTGGATAACCGTCACGCGTCGCTTACCGCGCGCGCTGCCGCTGCCGATAGCGCGCTGTGCCGTATCGGCAGGCGCTGCCTCCACGGGTGCCTCCACGGCAGGCGCTGCCTCCACGGGTGCCTCCACGGCAGGCGCTGCCTCCACGGGTGCCTCCACGGCAGGCGCTGCCTCCACGGGTGCCTCCACGGCAGGCGCTGCCTCCACGGGTGCCTCCACGGGTGCCTCCACGGCAGGCGCTGCCTCCACGGGTGCCTCCACGGCAGGCGCTGCCTCCACGGCAGCCGTTGCGCTGGCGGGGAACAGGGACGCGTCGAAACGGTGGAGGCGCGCGTCAAGTTCGGCCCGCTCGAGCGCCTTAAGGCAGGACTTGCACGTAACGGCAGCGTCCACGGTGGTGGAGGTGGAGGTGGAGCGCTGGCAGCGCGTAAGGGCAGCGTTCGCATAGACGGCGTGGACTGCCTTACCGCTGCCAACCGTGACGTTGGTGGAGGTGGAGGTGGAGGTGGAGGTGGAAGACATTTTCATCCCTACTTTCTGAGGTGGAGGTGGAGCCGGTGGAGGTGGAGCCGTGGAGGCAGCGGTATGGCTGCCTCCACGTGGAGCGCCTAGCGTCCCGAGAACGCGCGCTGTGCCTTACGCCCGTAGTGCTCGGCAGTCTCAGCGGCAGCGGCAGCGGCAGCGCTAGCGGCAACGTGCGCAACATGTGCCCTACGCATGCCAGCCTCAGCGGCTGCCGTATCGGCAGACAAACCGAACGGGTCACTAGCCGTAGCGGCGCGCCATACCCGCACAGCGTGACGGTAGGCAGCGGCAGCGTCGGCCTCCACGTAGTCGGCAGCAACGGACACGCGCTGTGCCTTCTCTGCGCTGTGCTCGAGCAACGTGGACGTGAGCACAAGCGACCCGAGGATAAGGGCGGCAGCGACTACGGGACCTGAGGTGAGGAAGTCGAGAAGCAACATGGTCAACACATCCTTGCGAGTGAGTGAGGCGAACTAACGCGGATAGAACTGTGGTGCCGTCTCAGAAAAGTCTTATATGGAGAACACGTCAAGCCGAATGTGACCGACGTCACACGAAATAGACGGTAAAACAGACATATCGGGCGCACTATCTCAACACGTGGGAACACGTCCCAACACGTGGACACTCTCAAACGGCAGTCGAAACACGTCGAAACAATGGCCAAACGATCGAAACATGTTGGAACACAACGACACTCACAACACGTCACGAAACATGTTGGAACACAACGGAATAGGGCACAGCACAGCGCTGCCAGGCCTCCACTGGCAGGCAGCGGCAGGCAAGCGCGCGCCTTACGTCACAGTGACGGAATGCCAATGGAAACGGGTGGGGGCCGCACCCCCCTCCCCAGGGTCCAGCCCGCTGCGCAGCACTCAGTGGCTCGCTGGGTGTACGGGTTTCCAGGTCGTTTCTGACAATCATTTTCATTACCAGGGCCGGGAGCGACGCAGTTCTGGGGTCTTCCTATAACGTCACGTTCTGTCACTGTGACGTAAGAGAAAGCATTGACCACCTGCACAAATGCTGTAAGCTGTACGTCATATGCAGCATTTCGCGCATACACAGAAGGAGTGACGGAACAGCGTGGCAACACTGACCTCGAAAGAACGCAAGAAGCTCAACAACCTGAAGCGGCGGCGCACGCATCTTCAGGACCGCATAACCGATCACGCGACCAACCCGAACTGGCGCGGATCGTCGTGGGACGAAGCGGAGTTCGCCGCCCTTGACTGGGCCATCGACTTCATCGAGAAGGCCGAGGACGCCGAAGAGGCCGTAGAACTGACGTGCGCCGCATGAAGAACTGGCTCGGGCAGGACATCCAGGAGGGCACCTTCATCGGTCGCGGCTCCCGCGATGGCGATCACTCGTCGTACCGCATCGGCCGCGTCAAGGCCCTGAAGGACAAGGGCGCGGTCTCGGTCAGGTGGATCGCCGAAGTCCAGAGCTACGCACGCACGCCGGTCGCGCGCGAGCTGGACCTCACGAGCAACGTGAACGTCCACAGCCTGATGGCGATCGATCCGACCACGCTCGGTCCTGAGATGGAGGGCTTCGACCTTGCCTAACAAGCTCATCTCCCCCGAGGTGGAGAAGTTCGCTCAGGAGCTGGAGAGCATTCTCCAGACCGGCCGGCACCTCCTGGTCATCGGCGAGGGCGATTGTGAATCGATCGTGATGTGCTCGTGCGGCGTCGACATCGGCGTGTATCGCCCCGACGTTGCCGCCGATCTGATCGTGAACGACTGGCAGCGCCACTCGATGGGCCTGCCGTGGGCTCAGTCCCGCTAATGGCTCCTCCGATTGGCCTGATGCGCAAGCCGATCGCGCACGGGACGAACAACGGCTATCAGCAGCACAAGAAGCACAAGACCGAGGTCTGCGTCGCGTGCCGGATGGCGCACAACGCCTACAACGCCGAGAGGCGTCGACTGAACCGCGAGGAGAACCCTTCGGTGACGATCCCGATCGCTCTGCTCGACAAGATCTACTGGCAGGCCTCTCCTGAGGTTCTGGCCGCTCTTGATCAGCATTTCGGTGCTAAGAAGCTCGACGCTCTCCTGAGCTAACGACCGGCCCGTCTGGATCTTTCGCGTCCAGGCGGGCCTTTTCGTGTCCGCAGCATGTCCCGCTCCAGTTGCAGCTTTCGCCCGCGTAATTCTGGTAGCCTGTCGAGTTAGGAAGGGATTCACATCACGGGTGCAGGGCGCACCTCGTCGCTATCTCCACGAGTCCGACGTAAACCGACCGTGACCGGGTAATTGTCCACTTACTAAGCAGGCCTGAACCGGCAGGACTGGACCGTCTCTTCGTCTGATCAACGTTGGGGTGGTAATACCAAAAGCCTTGTGTCTCAGTAGACACGAGGCCAGAGGCGTTGGGGTAGCAAGCGGTGGGCGGCAAATCTGGTGGGCGGTCCTGGTGGGCTACAGGACTTCTGGGTTTACTCCGTCTGGAGTCTTTAGACCTGTTACCCACCCCACTGAGATCATCTGGGAAACCCTCCACGCACATGAAACGATGTGGGTGTGACTATCAAAGGAACCCTCGCTCCCATCGGATCTCTCATCCTTGAGACACCTCCGCTGGAAGAACTCGATTCGTACGACTTCGCGGCATCTGTCATCAATGGACATCTGATTCCCCATCTCCGTGCCGACGAGTTCAAGATCATCCCGTACGAAGAAGGCATCGTTGTCAGTGGATTGAACCTCGTCGTCAGGACCGCATTCATTTCGGACGATCCTGACCAGTTCGAAGATCAGGGTCCACTGGCGGCTCGGGTTGCGGTCGACCACGAACCAGGCGTCAATCCGGACTACATCGCGAACGGCCTCGCTGAACTCCTGGACGGTGTGCGAGACAAGACCTCGGACCTCACATGGGGCGCGGGCGCATTCGTAGACGGCGGGCCTGGTGTACGGATCACCGTGGCGGGCGGATCGGTTCGGAAGACGTACGAGCTGAAGATCAAGGAAATCGACTGATGCGGTACGACGAAGCGGGCGACCTGATCATGCCCGACACGGGCAACTGGCCCGAGCCTCAGCCCGTGGACATCGACATCGTGGAGCTGGTCCCGGACGAGTACGCCGACAACCTGGCCTTCAACATGGGCGCGCACGGACTTATGAAGACCAATGCCCTGTTCGTGAACGGACAGCGCGTCATGGTCCCTCGGGGTGCCGCCGTGAGCGTCGACAACCTGATGCCCAACATGGACGGCCAGTGCGTCGCCGTGACCATGACGGTGTACGCGCGCACGGTCAACATCACCAAGGCACTGGCTCGTGAGTTGGTCTGACCAGCGGGGCGAGCACACGAACGACCCCGAGTTTCGAGCGAACCGGCCGAAGGTTCTGGCGCGCGACGGCAACCGCTGTCAGATCGCCGGCTCGGGCTGCGAGGGCACGGCGACCGAGGTCGACCACAAGCGAAACTTCAAGTCGGGCGGGTCGCATGACCTGGCGAATCTCCAGGCCGTCTGTGCAACGTGCCACCGGAAGAAGACGCAGGCCGAGTCGGCGCGAGCCAGGGCGAAGCTGAAGCGTGATGCGATCCATCCTGATGCTCGTCGGAAGCATCCGGGCCTGAAGTAATCATCTTGATTCCGCTGGATTTCCATCTACCATTTAATGGTGTAAGATGTACAGTACGTGCAGGACATCGTTGAGATGTTGCATGCACGTCCCGGCTGAGGCTCGGGAGCGCTTGGTGTAAGGGCAGCACGCCACCGCGCGCAGGAGGAGGGGTTCGAATCCCCACGCTCCTGACCCTCGGCATCCGGTCCCCTCGACAGAGAGTTGAGGGGGGTAAGCGGGGCATACACTCCCCGGCCACGCCGTCCGGTCCTTGCGGCTACGAGCAAGGTGAATTGGGAGTCCTCCCCTCCCAGCCGGACATTAGGCGGAGTAGGGCAGCTCGGTCCAGCCCGCGAGGCTCATAACCTCGAGATCGTCAGTTCGAATCTGACCTCTAGCCACGAGTGCCATTGCAAGGGGCCGAATACCTTGCACGTGCTGAGCCGTGGCACGTAAAACGCACGGTCAATCGGGACGTGGCGCAGCTTGGTAGCGCTCCTGTTTTGGGTACAGGAGGTCGGAGGTTCAAATCCTCCCGTCCCGACTGTGTGCCGAGCAACACACGCAAAAAGGCTCGGATCTCTTGTAGCTCAGCGGTAGAGCAGCCCAATCGGTGGGTGTGTCGCAGGTTCGATTCCTGCCAGGTGATCATTTCTGCGCAAGGTTAGTTTCCTGCGTAGTTTGAGCAGTGGTCCGTGAGACGAATGAGAACTCGGGCGCGACTGACGTTCCTGATGTAGCTCAATGGCAGAGCCCCGGCTTGTGGTGCCGGTGATTGCGGTTCGACCCCGCACTTTGGGGCTGATTTACATTGGCCTGTAGCTTAATTGGTAAAGCCCTGGACTGTTAATCCGGTGGTTGTAGGTTCGACTCCTGCCAGGTCAGCGCCTCCGCGACTAATGGCGTCGCAGGTGAGACCGGCCACCACGTGCTCTGCCGGTCGAGCTGCTGGTGTTGTCTAACGCCAGGGAAGGCTCCAATGCCCTCTCGTCTAGCGGCAGGACTACCGGTTCTGAGCCGGTCAACCGAGGTTCGAATCCTTGGGGGGCAGCCTGTTACGTCTCCGTAGCTCAGTTGGTAGAGCAGCCGCCTCTTAAGCGGCGGGTCGATGGTTCGAGTCCATCCGGGGACACCGTTCGTCCATAGGAGTCTCATGGCACGCATGCTCGGTATCGCCACCGCGATTGGCTGTCGTTGCAGGCGTCACTGCCCCGCACAGCTTCGTCGCAATGGCGTCGCACGGCACCGAGAGAAGCGTGTCACGCAGAAGTGGTTGGACGAGTACGAGAACCGACCAGACGAGGGCCTGTATATGTGCCCTCGCGATGGACTGTCATGCGTCTGCCTGGCAGTGGGAGACCTTCACTGCGAAGCGTCCCACCTTAACAATCCGGGAGACTAGATGCCGTACCCGCTGCGCTACATGACGGTTGTGGGCAACCTGTCCGCGCTCGTCGCCGATGGCGCTGACGTGGGCGACGTTCCCGACGCCATGCCGATCACCGGCAAGGTCGAGTTCCGACTGATCACGTCGGACGACTACGTGCTATGTCCTGATGCCACAGGCGGGCCGACGATCAAGTACGTCGCGCCGATCATCGCGAACATTGATGTCGACGGTGACATTTCCTGGCAGGGCCTGAAGAGCGTGAAGCTGTTCACGCCCGACGCGCACACCAACCCTACTTCTGCTGCCTACAACGTCCGATTCACTGGACTGAAGTACGGCACAACTCCGGTCACCATCGAAGGTTTCAACTTCGACGCGGTTCCCGACGCCACGATCAATCTGACGAGCGTGGCACGGGTTCCGGGCACGAAGCCTTCTCCAGTCACAGTCGGCCCTCGCGGGCGTGGTGTCGACAGTGTGCGCCTGGTCGGGAACACCGTCGTCTTCTCTGACGACTCCGGAACGGACTACCCGGCCGTACCTCTCGGGTCGCTACTCGACTCCGTGACGATCAGGCAAGCAATCGCATACTCCGTCGCACTTTCCTCATAGGAGCCAGACTTACATGAAGCAGCTCATTTCGAACTACATCTTCGACGCTTCGGCGAAGACGATCACGCTTCCCGATTTCGACAAGGTTGAACTCGCGCGGATCATCCTGATCACCGACGTTACGAACGGCGTCAATCTCTTCAGCTTCACCGATCCCCTTCTGGGCGCAACGGTTTCCGGCAATGTCATCACTCTCGAGGCTGACACGACCAGCGAGTGGTTCGCCGACACCGACAAGCTGGCGATCCGCTACGACTCCCAGTTTGGCGACACCTTCTATGGCAAGCCTGAGGTTGTCGGCAACACTCGGTCGAAGTTCCGCGACGGCTTCTCGAGCACGGACGTTTCCGGCGTTCCGAAGACCGAGATCTGGGACACGGTAAACCAGAACAGCGACCACATCCTCAACTATGGCGGCAACAGCCAGGGTAGCTCCTACCTGCGCATCTCGCTCAGCCCGTTCGTGGATGACACCGAGGTCACGCTGACCTCCAAGGAAACCTTCCAGATGCCGATCCGGGTAGGCTACGGCCTGTCCATGTCGCAGCGCATCATCGGCCAGGAGTGCTTCATCGGCCTGGTCGAGTCCGGTGACAACGGCGTTGGAATCGACACGCTCACTCCGGACGCGGACAAGGCCATCACCGGCTCCACGATCTCCGTCACGTCGAACGTTGCCACGATCACCCTGACCAACCACGGCTTCGTCGGTGGAGACCGGATCTCGATCTACGGCAGCGCTGAGCGTCGCATGAACGTCGGCCCGGTCCTGGTGACCCCGGTTGACAAGAACAACTTCACGGTCCCGCTGACGATCGGTAACGGCACCTACTCCTGCACGGGCGGCATGATCCGTCACGCCGATCCGTTCCGGTACGCCAAGAACGGCGTGGGCCTCGTCTTTGAGAACGCCACGACCACCAACGGCACCTTTGTCTCCCGGCGCAACGGTGAGAAGTACCGTCAGGTGAACACCACCACGGCCACCACGACCGCGGTTCAGGCCAGCACGTCGCCGTACACCGATGCTTTCAACGCAGCATCGACGCAGGAGTTCTACGCGACGATGGACGAGGCGTACTTCCGCTCGTTCCCGTCCGACTCCAACAGCGGCCTGTCGGGCAGCGCGAAGTGGTCGCAGGGCATCCCTGACGAGGACAAGGACTACAAGCTCCACATCCGCGCCCGCAACCTGTCTGGCATGAGCCGGCCGATTGCGCGCATCACCGGAATCTCCAAGTCGGCCAGCGCGACCGCGACGGTCACGACCGATGTTGCACACGGCCTCGTCGTTGGCGATTACGTCCAGATCTACGGCGTCGCTGATCAGACCAACTTCGCGAACACTGCGGCCCAGACCGTCATCGCATCGGTCCCGAACTCGACCTCCTTCACGCTCGTGATCGGCTCGTCGGCCACCGCCTCCAGCTCGGGCGGCACGGTCATCAAGAACGAGGGCTCGGTCCTCGCTCCTGGTGCTGTCGGCCAGGTCGTCAACAGCATCTCGCGCACGAACAACGTCCTGACCCTCGTCGGCAACACCACCTGGACCTCGGTCCTTGCTGGTGAGTACGTCCAGGTCCACGGCATGACGGGTGGAGCTGCTACCTACGAGGGCGCGTACAAGGTTCTCCGGATCAACGGCACCGCTCTGGAACTCGAGTCCACGGGCGCGGACTTCGGAACGATCACTACTGGTGGCGCGGTTCTTCGTCGCACTGACATCCGCCTCCACTTCACCCGCGTCATTGACTACACACGCCACGTCGTGGAGGTCAACGGCGGTCGCGGTGGCACCTCGGACGGCAACAATGCGGTCCCGGTCTCGATGACCGCAGCTGCGACCGTTCCCGTGAGCCAGTCCTCGGCGTCGTCCACGGTGACGTGGAGTGCGGCCGGTCCTGGTGGCTTCCTAGTCAACGATGTCGCCTCGGCTGCAATCACCAGCACGGCGACCACCTCCGCTACCGTTCCCGGCCTCTCCAGCAACATGGGTACGTACGCGCACTCGTTCAACGTTGTGGTCACGGCAGTATCCGGAACTACCCCGACGCTGGATGTTGGTGTCGAAGAGTCGATCGACAACGGCACGAACTGGGTCAGGATCTACGACTTCCCCCGAATCACGGCGACCGGCGCGTACACCTCGCCGATGATCCGCGCACAGTACGGCACCCGGTATCGGTACGTGCAGACGGTGGCTGGCACGACCCCATCGTTCACTCGCGCCGTCAACCGCTGCATGTTCTCCTCGAGCGGTCCACTGGTTCGCGAGTTCTTCGATCGGTCGATCTCCCTCACCACACTGAACTCCGCTACGCCCGTGTACAACATGGACGGCTGCACCTCGCTGGCGCTGATGATCAACCTCGGCGCAGCGACCACGCCGCCCGTGCTCACGCTGGAAGGTTCCGAGGATGGTACGAACTTCTACCAGCTCGGCGGTGCGACCCTCACTGGTGTCGCCAGCTCCACGGCGCTGATGTACGTCAAGGACGTGATGCCGAAGTTCGTTCGCGCGCGAGTCTCCACGGTCGGCGCGACTGTCACCCCCGGATATGTCCTGATCAAGGGCCTCGGGGCCTGATAGGCATAGGGACTTAGCTCAGTGGTAGAGCAGCGGATTCCAAACCCGCGTGTCGGCAGTTCGATTCTGTCAGTCCTTGCAAACGGAGCAACCCTCCGCTGTTCAGTTTCTGACGGTTTTCAGTAAAGCCGAACAGAGACAAATACTGAACGGTCGACAGTTGCCCGGATCACAGCTGGTAGCCACGGCAGGCTGTGATTACCCAAACCTACGCAGGAGTGTCGCTGCGTGCCTAGCAAGTAGATAACTAGGTGAAACCAAGTGGCACATACGCTCTCGTAGCCCAATTGGAAGAGGCACAGGTTTTAGGTACCTGTCAGTGCGGGTTCGAATCCCTCCGAGAGCACGACTGAGATGTCCGAGATTTAGCGCGCCTTAGGTGCTTGGCGCGAGCGAACAACGGACTAGCTGACATCTCATGTGTCCGCCCTGGAGAGTGATCCGCAATTGGTTGTGGGACCGTCTCGAAAACGGCTCGGTCGTGTAACAGCGACAGGTGTTCGATCCGCCCTCTCTCCGCATTAGCAGGGTTTTGCGTTACGGCAGTGACTAGGACTCACCGGGCTCAAGATCGCGCTCCCTCGGACGGAGCATCCTGCTAGTCCGACCGGGTGCCGCATGGCGCGGACGGGGACTGTAAATCCCTCGCCTTTGGGCATCGGTGGTTCGATTCCACCCTCCCGGACTTCTTCTTACGCAACGTATTCCGACATGGATGTTGCGATCTTATCCCGTCATGGGAGGTATGACAATAATGAACAACGAATCGATTTTGCTGGCCGTTGACGAACTGGATGCCGAAGAGTACTTCAAGCAGTTTCAGGGCCTGACCAAGATCCCACTACGCATCTTCTACGAAGCCGACAAGGTTCCGGACGGAATGGTGCCACGACGCCACGTGTATGCGACCCCCAAGGCGATCTACGAGATTCCAGACTTCTGGAGCCGACTTCGTGTGATCCGGGGCAGCTTCATTCGTAGCCGACTACCCCTGCCGGTGGCCTGACATGGGCGCACGAGGACCGGCACCGAAGAATCCTGAAGATCGAATCCGGCGCAACGCTGATCCCATCGCGGACGCGAACGGCTGGATTGAACTCGAGCGGACGCCGAATGAAAACGACGTGCCGCCTATTCCCGTTTGGGTTGAATGCAGCGAACAGGCTCGAATGATTTACGAGGAGATCACCAAGCTGCCACAGGCACGCCTTTGGGGTCCTGGTACGTACTTCGAGATCCATCTCGCTCTCCCCCTACTGGACAAGTACCTGGAGAAGCCTGGCAGCGACGGTTTCAAGACCATCGTGAGCGCATGGGGCGCAGGCCTGCGGCTCACCGAGGACGACCTTCAGCGTGCCCGCATCCGGTTCAAGAAGGAGATCGATCCGGACGAGCTGGAGGACGCGAAGAAGGACCCGAAGGTCATCGACATGAAGAATCGTCGTGATCGGTTGCTGGGCAAGCAGAACGCCAATCGCGGGCTTGCTGAGGGGGCGTAATGCCTCACGATATTGTCACTCTCCCTGAGCATGATCGCGAGTGCTCGCTGGGCTGGCTCGCCATTGCCTGGCTGGAGTACTTCGCGATCCATGGTCCCGGCGACGTTGCAGGAGATCCTGTCGCGCCGATCATTGACGAGTACTGCGGATTCCTTCTGGACACGTACGCGCTCCAGCAGTCCGAGGACCCGAAACTGGACGGACGGCGGCTCTACGACCACGTGTTCCTGAGCCGGCCGAAGGGCTGTGCGAAGTCTGAGATCGCCGCGCTCATCGGAATCTTTGAGGGCCTTGGGCCTTGCCGGTTCGACGGCTGGGCTGAGGGCGGCGAGGTGTTCCGCGACGAGTGGGGTCTGGGCTTCGAGTATACGTACGCTCCTGGCGAGCCGATGGGCAAGCGCCTGAAGAACCCCTTCATTCGCTGTGTCGCAACCGAAGAGGGCCAGGCTGGTCTGATCTACGACACGATCCACCTGAACCTCACCGAGGGGAAGCTGGCGGGCGCGATGGCGTCCAAGACCAGCGCCGGTCTGACGAAGATCGCGATCCCCGGTGGCGGTGAGATCGTCCCGTCGACCGCCTCGGCCGCGTCGAAGGATGGCGGTAAGGACACCCTGGTCCTGTTCGATGAGACCCACCTCTACAACACTCCGCAGCTCCGTCAGACGTACAAGACCCTGACGCGAAACCTGGTGAAGCGCCGCAAGTCGGCACAGACGTTCGCCGTCGAGACCACCACGATGTTCCAGCCCGGTGAGGAATCGATCGCCGAGCAGACGTACCAGATGATCAAGGACATCCGGGCGGGCAAGTACAAGCGCCAGCCTCGTCAGCTGTTCGATCACCGCTACGGCGAGATCACACCGGCCGAGCTGGAGGATGAGGACAAGCTCCGCGCTGCCCTGATCGAATCGTACGGCGACTGCTGGTGGAACGACATCGAAGGCCTGATCGAAGAGATCAGCAACCCTCGTAACGACATCACCGCTTCCTTTAGGTATTGGTTCAACTCTCCGACGAGCGCCGAGAATGCCTGGATCGCTGAGTACGAATGGGCTCGCTGCGCACCGCAGGAGGGCGAGGAGTACCGCCCGATCCGCGAGGGCGATGTCATCACCCTCGGCTTCGACGGTTCGCGCCAGCGGCGCAAGGGAACCACCGACGCCACGGCCCTGGTTGGCTGCCGCGTCTCGGACGGAATGATCTTCGAGATCAAGATCTGGGAGCAGCCGGTCGACTGGAAGGGCGACGAGGGCTACAAGATGCCCGTCGCCGAGATCGACCGAACCGTCAAGGCCACGTTCAACAAGTACAAAGTGGTCGGCTTCTATGCAGACCCCGCCAAGTGGGAAACCTTCGTGGCGGCATGGGAGGCGAAGTTCGCCGAGAAGCTGAAGGTCAAGGCCACGCAGGCTCACCCCATCGAGTGGTGGATGACCGGCCAGCGGAACCTGAAGGTCGTTGAGGCGCTTCGCGAGTTCCAGGATGCGGTCCTGGACCGGGAGATCAAGCACAACGGCGAAGAGTCCCCGATCCTGTGGAACCACGTGATCAATGCCCGCCGAAAGGTCACCACCTCGGGCATCCAGATCGCGAAGGAGAACCCCGACTCTCCTCACAAGATCGACGGTGCCGTGGCGGCGATGCTCGCCTGGACTGCCCGCGTGGACGCGGTGGCGAAGGGCCTCGCGCAGCGGAAGAAGAAGCGCTATGCACAACGAATTCGATAGGGAGCCATCATGGCTGACGTAGAACCGATTAATCAGCCACCTGAATGGTGGTTCGAATTTTTGATGAACAAGTTCGATGCCAAGCTGCCTCGGACTCCTCGAGCTAGCTCCACAAACACGCCTGGCACCCGCCGCGAGCGGATGGATCTGCTGTGGGATTACTACATCGGCGACCCGCCGCTGCCGTTTATCCAGCAGAAGTACCAGGACACCTTCTCCGAAGTCATGCGCAAGGCTCGCGCGAACTACGCGACCATGGCGGTCGACGTGATGACGGATCGCTCCATCCTCCAGGGCGTTTCGACTGAAGCGGACCCGGACGTGGACGGTGACGACATCGCGCGTCAGATCCAGGACACCACCGGCTTCGCAGCCGTCCAGCGTGACGTGCAAACGTATCTTTTCGCGCTCGGTGAGGCCTACGTGACCGTGGTGCCGCCGCTCCAGGGCGTGCCGGACGCACTGCCGATGCTTCTCGCTGAGGACCCTCGTCGGATGGTCGGCCAGAAGGACCCGCTGAACCCAACCCGTCTCATTGCAGCCGTGAAGGTCTACGACGATGAGATCGCGGACCAGCAGGTTGCGCTCCTGTTCGTCAATAACAACCAGTACACGTTCCGACGTGAAGTGGGCCAGTACTCAACGTCTTTCAACGTCGACCAGTGGACCATGGACGGCTCGTTCAACATCCCCGGCATCGAAGTTCTCGGCGGCGTCCCCGTTGTGCGCTTCGACAACAAGATGGGTCTCGGCGAGTTCGAAGCCCACCTGGATCTGCTGGACCGGATCATGGATGGCGTTCTTCAGCGCATCGTAATCCAGTGGTACCAGAGCTTCCGGCAGCGTGCCGTGAAGGGCGACCTGGATGGCGGCGAAGACCTCTCCGACGACGACGAGACCGACAACCTGATCCGGTCGGTCGGCGACACGTCCATCTCTGACCTCTTCCAGGCAGACCCTGGCGCACTCTGGCTCGTTCCTGAGGGCGTGGACTTCTGGGAGTCGGAGCAGGCCGACCTGACGCCGCTCATCATGGCGATCCGCGACGATGTGAAGGAGTTCGCGGCTGCAACCCGGACCCCGCTGCACATCATCACCCCGGACGCCGCCAACGGCAGCGCTGAGGGCGCGTCGCTGATGCGTGAGGCCCTGGTGGACAAGATCACCGACCGACAGGCTCGGCAGATCCCCGGATGGCTCCTGGTGTACCAGCTGGCGTTCTCTCTCGCCGGTCAGGAGACTCGCGGCAAGGGTATGCGCCTGATCTGGTCCAAGATCGAACGCAACAGCCTCCAGATGAAGGCTGACGCTATGGCGAAGACGGCCGGGATCATGTCCCGCAAGCGCCAGCTGATCGAGATCTTCGAGATGGACCCGGTGACGGCGAAGCTCAACGAGACCGAGCTGGTCCAGGAGATGATCCTCCTCGAGGACCAGGCGCAGACTGCGACCACCACGGGCCAGCCTGCCTCTACCGGCTCCACGTCCGGCCAGGCCTCCCAGACCGCCTCCGCGCCAGCGCAGGATGAGCAGGCGGCTGCGGCGTGATCACTCGCACGTTGATGCGGACGCTGACGGGCCGCATGACCCGTCGCGCCCGCATCCTCCTGTACGCCGAGCAGCGTATCGAGCGGCTGTGGCGCGACACGGACCCCTACGACGGCAACGCCGTGCAGGAGTTCTCGGAGCGCGCGGCCGAGGTGATGATCTCCGCGCAGCAGCAGGTGGTGTCGCTAACAACTGCGACTCAGCTGCGTTATTGGGATGAGGTCGGAGTTTCTTTCGACTTTGTTCCAAACGTCCCGGATGATGTCCGACTATTCGGAACTCGCGAATCAGATTACGTCTCACCTAAGACTATTTCTGTAAATGGAAAGCCATCAGATCGGCTTCCTACCAGCGAGATCTTCAATCGGCCGGCGCGGGAATATCGCGCCAAGGTTGCCGCAGGTATGGACCCGGCTAAAGCTCTTGAAATCTCCGTAAATCGTGCGAAGATATACGTGGGAACAAATGTTGCGCTTGCTGAACGCGAGACAACGTTCCAGATTCTGGATGAAGGTAGTCGTCAGACTCCTGACTTTCTCGGCTGGCGTCGAGTCATCCATCCTGAAGCGTCCACCACGGGCGTGTGCGGCCTATGTCTTGCCGCGTCGGATCGGATCTACTCGCGCGACAAGCTGAAGCCCATCCATGACCATTGCTGCTGTGAAGTGCTGCCGGTCACTCAGGACAACGATCCGGGTGACGAGCTGAACCAGCAGGATCTGGCAAACCTTTACGACCTCGCTGGCGGCACTGCCGCAAAGCATCTGGGCGAGGTCCATTACAAGATTGACGAGCATGGCGAACTTGGGCCTGTTCTCGTCCCACCGCGCAAGAAGTACACGGTGCCGCACTTCACGATTCAAGACATCGTGCAACCGAACGAATCTGAGCCGGTGGACCTTGATGCGCTAGTTCCCGTTGGGGTCTAGCTTCCTTGATTTCCGTCTTTGACGGCATTGCGGAGTCCGACATGGACGATCGCTGATTTCTTACCTACCCGACAGGGGAACAACTGCATGACCGCTCCAAACGCTCCGGTTCAGGTTACACCAGCTGCCGGTGGTTCCGCAACGGAAAATCCCACCACAGCGCCTCCAGTCGTCACAGAGGTGACACCGGAAACGGTAACTGAGCCAAACGAATCCGGCCTGAACGAGTTCGGCTACCCCGATGGCACTCCACTCGCGGAGATGACCGTCGAGCAGCAGGCCAAGTACTGGAAGCACAAGTCTCGCAAGCACGAGGACGCCGCCAAGGTTTACAAGGACGGCCTCACTGCTGAGCAGGCAAAGGCTCTACAGGACAAGATCGCCGAGCTGGAGAACGCTCAGCTCACTGCCGAGCAGCGCGATTTCAACCAGCAGCTCGAGGACGCGAAGAACGCCGCGCGTCAGGAGGCTCGCAACGAGCTTCTTCCGGTCATCCAGGAATCCCAGATTCGTGGTTATGCAGGCACTGTCGTCACCGGCCCGCGTCTTGACGCATGGGTCCAGGCAGTCAATTCATCGATCTTCATCGGTGAGGACGGCCAGGTCGACGGCAACCTCGTCGTGCAGCACGTCACCGCTCTCTTCGGCGAGCAGACGCCAGCTCCGACGACCCCACCTGTCGTACAGACACATCCCAACTTCGGCCAGGGTGCCCCCGCTGGCGGCTCCGCAAGGCCGTCCCATCGTGACGCGGGCCTTGCGGAAGTCAATAAGCGGTTCAACAAGGCCGCTTAATTTCACCAATTACCTGAAGGGGTAACCAATGGCCAACATTGCCGTGCGGAACACCGGTACGTACACCGTCGAGAACCGCTCCTACATCTACCAGGACCCGGGCGTCTGGACTCGAGGCTCTGTGACCCTCGACATCACCAAGTTCGTTGCGGGTACGCACTACCCGGCTGGCTACATCAAGTCGGGCACCGTCCTCGGCAAGGTCACCGCCACTGGTCTCTACGGCCCGTACGACAACACCGCCAGCGATGGCCGTGAGGTTGCAGTGGGCTTCCTTTGGGACTCGGTTACGCCTACCAGCGACAAGGAAGCCGCGCCGATCTGGCTCTTCGGCTTCATCAAGGAGTCCAAGCTGCCTGCGGCTCACGGTCTCGATTCCGCGGCCAAGGTCGACCTCGCCGGTTGGTTCAAGTTCTTCTGATCCGGTCCATCCACTAGCTACCTTTCACAGGAGAGATTATGTCTCTGATTTACGATGGCCCGGTTCACCCCGACGCCGCAACTGTTTTCGTCCGCAATGTGCCAAGCCCAGCGGACCACAAGCTGTCTACGTTCCTGCCGGACAAGACGATCAACGACATTCGTGTCGACTTCGCCTCGGCCGCGCGAGTGAACCGGACGGCCTCCTTCCGAGCGTTCGACGGCAATATTCCTTACCTGGAACGCGACTCGGTTGAGACGCGTCAGATCGACCTCCTGCCCCTGAGCATCATGGGCGGCAAGGGCGAGTACGAGCGCCTGAAGCTCGAGCAGCAGCGCCAGGCCGGTGGTTCGCTGACCGCGATCACCGAGGCGATCTACAACGACCTCGAGATCGGCGTGCGGTCCATCCGTAACCGTCTCGAAGTTGCGCGTGGTCAGGTGCTCTCCACCGGCAAGCTCACCCTTGCTGGCGAGAACGGCATCTTCCTTACCGCTGACTTCCAGGTCCCCGGCGACCACTTCGTCACTGCCGCAACTCCTTGGTCCACCGTGGCCACGGCTCCGGTTGTGCAGGATCTGACGACCTGGGTCGAGAAGTACACGCAGGACAACGGTTTCGCGCCTGGTGGCATGATCATCTCGCGCAAGACCATGGGCTACCTCCAGCGTAATGCTGAGTTCCGCCTCCTGCTGTCCGTCATCCAGGGTGCGCCCGGTGTTGTCGGCCGCTCGGCAGTCGATGCAGTCCTCGCGGACTACAACCTGCCTCCGATCGTGGAGATCTACGACACCGTGATCAACGTGGAGGGCGTGGACACCCGCGTCATCCCCGAAGACAAGGTGATCTTCGTGCCGCCTAACGCTTCTGACCTCGGTTACGTGGCGTACGGCATCACCGCGACCGCGCAGGAACTTCTGGGCGCTGCTCAGTCGGATCTGTCCTTCACCGACGCTCCCGGCCTTGCCGGTGTCGTGATCAAGGACGGCCCGCCTTTCCGTGAGCGGACCATGGTCGACTCGCTCGTCATGCCGATCCTCGAGAACCCGAAGGCTCTGTTCGTCGCAGACGTTTTCTGATCCTCTTTCCACCTTCATTTACCTCCGGATGCTGTAAGAATTTCGGTTCTCGCAGCATCCGGGGGTGGATGCAAACTCGATAGGCAATTGAATGGCAAAGCTAGCCGGTTACGTCCACGTCGCGGACGACGAAGGCTACATGTTCCAGTTTGGTCCCGAATCGGACGTACCTGACTGGGCGGCAAAGAAGATCGTCAATCCACGTGCATGGGAAGCGGCTCCTCAGGTTGAGGATCTACCAGAGCTTGATGACGAGCCTGACCAGGACGAAGATGACGCGCCGGCCGATGAGCCAGCCGCGCCGAAGCGCACTCGCCGCACCGCAAGGAAGACGGCTGACTAAGTGGGCGCATATGCATCAGCGACGGATGTCGAGGACCGTTTCGAGGGCTCACTCAGCTCTGAGCAGCTGACGTGGGTCGGCGTGATGATTCTCGACGCCGAAGCGCTGCTGTCCTCTCAGATCCCACGCCTCGCTGATCCTTTCACCGCCTCGGCGGCTGACCAGGCGAACGCGAAGCGCGTGATCTGCGAGTCGGTTCTGAAGGTTCTACGGAACCCTGGCGGCTTCCAGTCGGAGTCGACCGGCCCTTGGACCGCAACCCGATTCCCTGATGGCACACCAGGCCAGCTGTCCTTCACCAAGGAACAGCTCGCAGTGTTCCGCAGGACACGCAAGAAGCGCGTCGGAATGATCGGCGTCGCTCCTGCCCGATGGGCGGAAACCAGCTGATGTTCGCATACGGAGATTCTGTCGTCGTCCTCCGATCCCCACAGGGTCGGGACAAGTTCGGCGACAAGGCCAGGGATGTCAGCCACGAGCTGCACAACGTCGGTATCCACTACGTCGAGACCGAAGAGATCAAGCCGACGACTTCACCATCTCAGGTGGACAACAGGCAGACCATCGAAACCGATGTGGATCTGTACCTAAGCGTCGGAGATGACCTTCTACCAACGGATTACGTCGAACTCCCTGACGGTGAGGTCTACAAGGTCCACGGCAAGATCCTCCCATCCAAGTCCCCACTGTCGGGTTGGAATCCAGGGAAGATCGCCCACCTGAAGCAGATCAAGGGCTGATCAATGCCGAGCTTCCCCAACGATGGCAAGTTCATCTACTACCGAGGCACCGGGACGTTCAACAACCCGCGTAACCCGGCCATCCTTCACATCCTGAAGAGCCAGGAAATGAAGCGACTGATGATGGAGTACGGCCTTCTGGGACAGGCCCTGTATGCGAAACGCGTTGTCAAGGGCGAGGACAAGCGCCCACACCAGCGCAACTTCGAGTCCACCCGCCTGAGGGCGTACCGAGCTGGCGTCGAGAGCACATTCAGTACTGATCTAGGTGCCAAGGACCGCTACATGGTCGACCTCGAGGCGTATGCCCGACATGCTCTCGCCCGTGAGTTCGGCCGCAAGATCGCGCACGACGAGGAAGCGCCAGAACGTTGGCGTCCATCCCGCAAGGAGAAGCCAGTCAGTCGGCGCGAAGAGGCTGAACGCGTACTCGGTGGTTACCGACGAGCACAGAAGAGCATTGTCGAAACCATTGAAAAGAAGAAGTTCTGATGGCTTTCCCTGACGCAGAGCTAGTCCTCCTGTCCCTCCTGGACGATCTGGGCTACACCTGCACGGCACTACCTGATCCGGATCAGTTCGACGCTCAGATGCCGATCATCGTCTGCAACCGAATCGGCGGCGGCGTTGATGGCCTTGGCATTACGGACAACGCACTCTGCGCGATTCTCGTGATCCACGACACCCGGCCGCTCGCCTGGCAGGTCACCGCCCAAGTCCGGCAGCGGATTCTCAAGGCTGGATGCACCGAGGTCGACGGAATCCTCATTGACACAACGTCTGAGGTCGTTGGAAACCAGGAAGTCATGGATATCAACCCCGAGAACCGGATGGTCGATTCCACCTTCTACCTGAGCTTCCGCGAGATGCGATCTTGATCTCTTGCTCGCGATGCGGCCTAGACAAGGACGAGACCGAGTTCCACCGGAACGCCTCACGGGCATCCGGACTCGATTCCCAGTGTAGGGCATGCGCAGCAGAACGAAAGCTACTGAGGCGCTACGGCATTAGCCGATCTCAGTACGACGAACTACTGGAAGCCCAGAGCGGCCTGTGTGCCATCTGCGAACAGCCTCCAGCCGGAAACCAGCCCCTAGTCGTGGATCACTGCCACGACGGGGACCAGCAGGTGCGAGGGCTTCTCTGCTCTCCCTGCAACGCCGCAATCGGCCTCCTGAAAGACGACCCGTTCGTCATCACCAAGGCCTCCGCCTACGTCGAGCTGCACAAAGCCGCCTGACGTTTTCAACTCCCGCTCTCCTTCAGGGCTGCGCGGGTCTCTAGTCCCTCACACGAAGGAGAGGCACTATGCCTAATACCGACATTGCCACAATGCGTAACCTCAAGCAGGGCCTCATCCGCAAGCCCCTCGCGGGTGCAGTGCTGATGGCTCCGTACGCCACCGCGATCCCCACCGCGTTCACTGCGGCCACGACCGCCGATCTCCAGTCCCTGACCGGCTTTACGTCGCTGGGCCACATCTCCAAGGAGGGTAGCCCGACGTTCTCGGTCGAGACTGAGACCAACGATATCGAGGCGTGGGGTCTGCCGGAAGCTGCTCGTACCGACATCATCTCGCGTAGCACGTCGGTTTCGTGGACTGGTCTGGAGACCCACAAGACCAACCTGGAACTTTTCCACAACACCACGATCTCGGCGACTCCTGACGCTACCACGGGTGAGGTTTCGTTCACGGACCCGACCACGCCTTCGACCGTCTACCGGCGCGCGATCTTCGTCTCCGTCGATGGTGCTGGTACCAACGCCATCTTCATCATCAAGGTGATGCCGAAGTTCACCGTCACCGAGATCGGCGAGCAGCAGTGGTCCGAAGAGGGCGCTCTCGAGTACCCGATCACGGGCGTTGCCAAGACCGACGACGTGCTCGGCTACGCCGTCCGCACCGTGTTCGGTGGCCCAGGCTGGAAGGCTCTGTCGGCTTCGCACGGCTTCTGATCCTGATGGATCGTGCATGACTGCCGCCCCGCCACTGGTTTCCCCGGCCGGTGGCGGGGCGGTCTTTTCTTATTCGGGGAATCTTATTACGGAGGAATTCCAATGGCTGAATTCGAGCCTGTCCTGCTGGTTGACCCTAATGGCGCTGAGTACCTGGCCGTCTCTCCAGTGACTCTCAATAATCTTGTGTGCGCCGGATATACCAGGAAGAATGGAAACGTACAAGTAGCGCAGGAAAAGCCGGAAATTGTCGCAAACGACACCGAACCTGCCGCAATTGCTCCTGATGCTTCTGACGCATCCGAGCCAGAAAAGCCCGACGCGAATTCTCGCCGTCCACGGGCAACCAAGTAAACCTTTCTACGGGGAGTTATAAATGGCTGTAAAGAAGGCTGTCACTGTCGAAAAGCCTGTGTCCAAGTGGGCACAGCTGAAGGCGGAAGCGAAGAAGGAGTACGAGCCACCGAAGCCGTACCTGTTCGACGCATACGATCCGCCGATTGAAATCTCGGCACCTGACTCCCTCGAGCGCTCTCTTGCCCTGGCTACCCTCACTGACCTGCGCGGTCAGGTCGCCGTGAAGGACATGAAGCCGATGATTGAGGCCCTGGTCGGCGCGGACGCGTTCCCGTTCGTCTGGGCTGAGATCGCCGACGAGCCGGTCGAGGTCACCCTCGCTCTGGTCGAGGACATCAACGACCACTTCAACGAGGGCGCAGACGATTCGGCAGGTTCCCTTCCGGGGGGAGAGTAGGGCTCGTCGCGCTAATCCAGAAGCACGCCGAGTCCATTGAATACGATCTCCATCAGTATTTCGAAATGGACTTGCTGGACTTCTTTCGTGGCGTTTATCCCTGGCCGAAGCTATATCGCATCCTGAGCCGGCTGCCCGAAGGTTCTGAATATCGGGCAGACCAGGCTCTGGATACCGAACTCGCTGAAGAGTATTACGCCGTCTGGGCGGCTACTCAGGGTCCGGATCAGGGCAAAGATGGCGAAGACAAGAAGCCTCAGCTCCGATCCTCATCTGGATATTCCATGCAGATCCAGGTCCTTATGGCCATCGCGGATCTCATTCAGCAGCTTAATTCAACTCTTATTGCCGTGAATCTCCCCAAGGGGAAAAAGCCACCGAAGGTGCGTCCGATGCCACGGCCTGTTTCCGCATTCGATCTCGTTCGTGCTCGTCACGAAAAGGACGAGGTTGACAATCTTCTCTCCATTCTTCTTCCCAATTAATTTCTAGGTCAGATTGAGGTATTGACATGGCCGGTGGGCGTACAGCTGGCGTTGCCAAGATCACGATTCGTCCTGACCTAAAGCACTTTAAGCGGGACCTGAAAGAGCAGGTCCGGTCTCACCTCAAGGAATACACCCTTGAGGTGAAGCCGGACACGAAGAAGTTCGACTCTGAGATTAAGAAGAAGGAAAAGGAGATCCGGGACCGGCTTGGCAAGGCTGGCAAGGATGTTCCGATTGGGTTCGACAAGACCTCCAGCCGTAAGGCCCTGGGCCAGCTGGAGGCTATCGAGAAGCGCCAGAAGCGACTTCACGAGCAGCACAAGGAGTTCGCCAAGGAAGAGGCGGACCTTCGGCGCAAGCTCGGCGGTCGCGCTGCCGACATTGAGCGCGGCAACGACATCAAGACGACTCGTCAGGCCATCAAGAACCTGAAGACTCGCCAGCGGGAGATCAAGCGCACCTCCGATCAGACGCGGGCTGCCGCCGACATCGAGAAGGATCTACGCGAAAAGCTCGGCCCCACTACGCAGATCATCTCTGTCGGTTACGACCTGAAGTCTCACAAGGCTGCCATCAAGCAGCTCAACGACCTGGACAAGAAGTTCCAGCAGGTCTCCCGGAACCGTGAGCGCGACTTCGCGGACATGGAGCGGAAGTTCCAGAACCACCGCGACCGCAACAAGAACCTGACTCAGATCAAGACTGAGTTCGACGTTGACGACTCGCCGCTCACCAAGGCGTACGACGATGCGAAGAAGCATGTCGCCCAGTACGGCCAGCTGACCACGAAGGCTTCGAAGGTAGCCGCGAAGAATATCGACTCCCAGGCTCAGGCCGTCGACAAGCTGGACAAGGCGCAGCGCGAAGCTGCACGCGCAGAACTGAACAACAAGGCGGCGCTCGACAGGGCTGAACGCCGACTTTCGCGTACCCGCGCCATGGACGCGCCGGATCGCGACACCCTGAAGTCTCACGAGGATTCCGTCGAGACCGCGCGACGCAACTACAACACATCTGTCGGCAAGAACCGCCAGGCAGAGCTTGACCTGACCCGTGGCCGTAAGAAGCTGACGGCACGCAAGGACGAGCTTGCTGACACCTTCGGCCTCCCGGCCGGCGTCGAGGTCACGCAGGCTGATTCCGTCAAGGGCCTGAAGGCTCTTCGTAAGGCACTCAGCGGACTTGGCAACGGCAGCAAGCAGAGCCTGTCCATCGCCCACTCGAAGAACGTTCTCGGTCGCGGCCGGGATCAGTCGCTTGACCGGCTGAACGGCATCGACAAGAAGGTCGTCACCGACTACATCGATCTGGGTCGGAAGTGGGACAAGGCCAGCGAAGACCTGGTTTCCGCGAACCGGAAGGTCACGTCCTCCCTTGAAGGGCTCCGTATCGCCCGCATGGCGACGACGCAGGCCGAGGGCGATCCGTCGCGTAACGCCATCCGTATCGCACAGGCACGCCGCGCTGAGGCTGCCGCCGAGGATATGGTCACCGAGGCCGTAAAGCGCCGCCGTAGGGCCGCTGTGGAGGTCGTAGAGAAGCGCAAGCTGCACGAGGCGGCTGGCAAGGAAGTTGACCGTCGCGGCAAGGATTCCGGCATCCGTCGCGGCACCGAGTTCATGGACCGGCTCCAGGGTGCCATGTTCAACGGCATCAACGAGAAGATCGTCTCGCTGGGTCGTTACCTGACCGCTATCACCTCCATCAGCCGTGCCGCTGCAATGGGTATCGCTGCAATCGGTGCTGTCAACCTCGTTCCCGTCATTGCCTCGCTCGCTCAGATGTCGTCGGCTCTGATGGTGCTTCCGGCTGCCGCCGTCGCGGGTGCCGCAGCTATCGCTGCCATCGCGATCGGTGCCAGCGGTATCAGCAAGGCGTTCAAGGCTGCGTCGGCTGAGACCGAGAACTCGCGGAAGGAGTCGGAGCAGGCTGCGAAGGCTCAGGCGAGCGCTCGCAAGCAGCTGGGCAACGCACAGAAGGCTCAGGCTCGCACCGCTGTTCAGGGCGAGAAGTCGATCGTCAATGCCGAGAAGCAGGTCGGCACCGCGTACAAGGGCGCGGAGCGCGCTCAGCGGTCGCTGAACGATGCCCGCGAGGACGCCGCCGACAACATCAAGGAAGTCAACCGGGCGCTGAGGGACACCGTTCTCGATGAAGAGGACGCCGCTCTGTCGGTTGAGGCTGCCCGCATGCGGATGGCTGAGACCCTTCGTGATCCGAATGCAAATGCTCATGATCGCAAGGAAGCGAACCTTGCTGTCCGACAGGCGATTAGCAATGCACAGAAGGTCAAGGAGCAGAACGAGGAGATTCGTCAGAGCGCATCCAAGGCCAACCGTGAAGGGATCGAAGGATCTCAGCAGGTCAAGGACGCCAAGGACAACCTCGTTGAGGCCAATGAGCGCATCCGCGAGGCCGAAGAGGGCGTAGCCGAGGCGCGGCAGAACGCTGCCGACGCGAACGCCGACGCCGCCGAGCGCGTTGCTGAGGCGCAGCAGTCCGTCGTTGAGGCCATGAACGACAGCGGCAACTCTACGAAGAAGTACGAAGAGGCCCTGAAGAACCTTTCGCCGTCCGCTCGCGCCCTCGTGGAGACCACGCGTGGCATGAAGGACGCTTGGAAGGATCTACGTCTCGACACGCAGGAAGCCCTCTTTCAGGGCTCCGACGTGGCGATCAAGGATCTGGCGAACACGCAGCTGCCGACCCTGAAGGACGGTCTGGTTGGTATCGCGAAGGAGCTGAACGGCGGTTTCCGTGACTCGCTGAACGTCTTCTCGTCGGCTGCCGCCAAGTCCGACTTCGCCGAAACTCTTTCGAACACTACCGAAGCGACCGGAATCCTCTCTAACGCAATGGGTCCGCTCTCGCAGGCCTTCATTGACATCGCCACGGTTGGCTCGAAGTTCCTCCCACAGCTCGCTACCGGGCTTGGTGAGGCTGCCAGCAAGCTGGCGACGTGGCTGTCCGACTCGCGCGACAGCGGCGCACTCGAGGCATCGATCCAGCGTGGAATCGAGAAGACCAAGCAGTTCGGTCGGATCATCTCCAACACGTTCGCATCGATTCGGGCCATCTTCTCGGCGACGCGCGGCGACGGCGACGGCATGGTCCAGTCGCTCGAGCGCGGTACCCGCCGCATGGAGATCTTCCTGAAGTCGGTCGACGGACAGAAGTCGGTCCAGGAGTTCTTCTCCTCGGCACGGGAGAAGCTGGATCAGGTACTTCCGCTTCTGGGCCAGCTGGGCAGCATCATCGTCAACCAGGTTCTTCCTGCGTTCCAGCTGATCTCCACCGTCACGTATCCGATCATCAGCGGTCTGCTGAGCCTGATCCAGTTCCTCGGCCCAGCCGCGACCACGTTCTTCACCGCGATCCTGGCGTACAAGCTCCTGAACCCCATCTTCTCGGGCGTTCGCACTGGCGTGCAGGGCATCTCGGACAAGCTCTACGCCCTACGTCAGCAGAACTCGGGCGTGCAGGGTCCTCTCCGTACCCTCAGCTCGCAGCTGGGCACCCTCGGCAATGACCTGCGAAACACTGGCGGCAAGTTCACCGCGCTGAACACAATCGGCTCCACCGCAATGAACGGACTGAAGACTGTCGCTGGCAGCCTGATGACGTACATCGGCGGCGCATGGGGCGGTGTGCTCATCGCGGCCACCGTGCTGATGTGGAAGTTCGCCGACAGCAACCGGAAGGCTCGTGAGGAGTCGGACCGTCTGCGCCAGTCTCAGGAGGATCTTCAGTACACGCTGGACGAAAACTCCGGTATGGCAACGATGGAGACCAAGAACTCCTACATCAAGCGAGTTCAGGACAACGGCGTTCTGGGCAAGGTCGAGCAGTTCGGCCTGTCCAAGGAGCAGCTGATCAATGGCGGTCTCGGCAACGCCAACGACAAGGCCGCGGTCGACGCTGCCACACTCGGTCAGATCCGTTCGTCGCTCAGCAGCACAAACGGTTTCGCGAACGAGGACTACGACAAGTACGGCCTGACTGAGGACGATGTTGTCCGCGCCCTTGCGGGCGAGGCGGACGCGCTGGCGAAGTTCAAGGAGGCCGAGAAGCGGTTCAACACCGAGGCTCAGCTGACTCGACCTGGCGGCATCAATGCCAAGTTCCGCGACCTCGGCTCGCTCCGTTCGACGTTCGACCAGCGCGGTCAGGACGCGGTAGCCGTCGCTGGCGAGTCGAACTGGCAGCAGATCCAGGTCGGCGAACAGGGTGGCGAGGTCCAGGAGCGCCACGACATCGCGCACGGCAAGTTCGCAGCCACTGAGTGGGCTGACGAGCGCATGCGCGGTAGCGGCCTGAGCCTGGTCAAGGCTGTCGGCGACGACGAGATCATTGTCAGCGGCGTCATGACCGAGCCGATGAAGGAAGGTCTCGAGGCTGACGGATACTTCGTCAAGCAGCTGGCCAACAACAACTGGTCCATCAGCGGTCGCGGCACTCACCAGCAGACCGGCGCTAAGCTGCCGCACCTCGGTTCCGCCCTGGCGGACGATAACGGCAACGCGCTGCCGATCGGCCGCAATGGCAAGCCTGTCGATGAGTCGCTGACGCCTGTCCAGACGCCGCCACCGCCGTCCGCGCCGGCCGGGGGAACTCCCGCCGATCCGAACAGTGGTCGCACCCCCGAAACTGGTGCTCGCAGTGGCCAGCCCGTTGACGAGACCATGGTCCCGGTTAACAAGCCTGCCGCGCCGACCCCTCCCGCGCCCGACAACGGCGCAGCCGCTCCGGACCTGAACGCTCCGATCGTCACCGATCCCGCGCTGTCTGATCCGGCGATCGACGTTCCTGGTGCTGTTACCGAGGTTCCGTACGTGGACTACCAGCCTGCGCTGGGTGCCTTCACGACGTACGGCGATGCGATCAAGAAGATCTCGGACGAGAAGATCCAGCCTTCGCTCGATTCGATGCTGGACAAGTTCACTCGACTGAACCAGCTCGTCGTTGACGGCAACACCGGAATGCTGCCCGCCATTGAGAAGCTGGGCGTGGCCATCACGACCCTGCGTGGCATTTTCGATGATCAGATGGGCGCTGGCGTCCTCCCGACTTGGGAACGGCTGCTTCCATCCGTTGACTTCGGAGTCAATGAGATCACGGGCAAGCTGATTCCTGCCCTGTTCACTGGGCTCGATTCCATGCCAGGCAAGTTCGATGAGGTCGTTAAGGCTGCGGAGAAGAGCTGGAAGGGAATCCAGGCCGCTATCGCAAACCCGGTGAACTGGGTCATCCGCGAGGTCATCAATACCGGGCTGAAGAATTCCTGGAACAGCCTGCGCACCACCATCCCTGACCTTCCCGAGTGGACCGTCACTGCGCCTGAGATCTCGGGCTACTCCACTGGTGGTATCCACGGCGTCCGTCCGGGCTACACGCCTGGCCGTGACACGCACACCATCGCGGTCGGCGGCGGCGAGGCCATCATGCGTCCCGAGTGGACGAAGGCGATGGGCTCGAACTACGTCAACACGATGAACGCTGCGGCTCGCCGTGGCGGCGTCGGCGAGGTTCGCCGGATCGCTGGCTACTACAACAACGGCGGCATTGTCGATTCGATGCGTGATGTTGTCGCAGAGAAGTTCCCGATGATGGAACTGACTTCGGGTCTTCGCTTCACGGATAACGGTCTTCACTCGAAGGGTCAGGCAGCTGACTTCTCGAACGGTGGAGACGCCGGTACGCCTGAGATGAAGCAGCTCGCAGCCTGGATCGCGGGCAACTGGAAGGACAAGACGCTCCAGCTGATCCACAGCCCGTTCAACGCGAACATCGGCGATGGTCAGTTCGTCGGCGACGGCATGGGCTTCTACACGCCAGGCACGATGTCCGAGCACAGGAATCACGTCCACTGGGGAATCCGCGAGGCCCTTGATGGCCGTCCGGCGAACCTACCTGGCATCGGTTCGTCCGTCGATCTCGGCGCACGTGCTGGCGGGGCAATCCAGAGCCTGTTCAGCAAGCCAATGGCTGACATCAAGTCGAAGATGCCTGACTTCGGTGCTTCGCTGTTCGGCAAGCTGCCGACGCAGATCTTCGACACGATCACCGCTCGTGCGCTCGCGTCCATCAGCGGAACCGCTGGCCGGTTCGGCTCGCTGGATGCTGGCAGCACGCCGTGGAACATCTCGGCTGGTGTCGAGCAGTGGCGTCCGAATGTCATTGCGGCGCTGAAGCGTGAGGGCTTCCCGGTCACCGAAGCCAACATCATGGCGACGCTGCGTCAGATCCAGACCGAATCGGGTGGTAACCCCAACATCATCCAGCAGGTCAAGGATCAGAACAGCGGCGGCAATGAGGGCGTCGGCCTGATGCAGGTCATCCCTGAGACCTTCGCATCGATGCGCAACCCCGAACTTCCGAACGACCGTACCAATCCGGACGCTTCGATTTCGGCCGGTCTGCGCTGGTTCAAGCACAAGTGGTCCCCGCTGTACGGCGACAACCTGTCCGGCTACTGGGGCCAGGGTCACGGCTACGACCAGGGTGGCGTCTTCGAGAACGGCACTGTCGGCTGGAACACGTCCGGCAAGCCTGAAGCCGTCTTCACCAATGATCAGTGGGACAAGATCGACCGTCTCATTGAGGCTCTGACCCGTCCGGACATCTACGACAAGCTGACCGGCAACAGCTTCGTGAGCAGCCCGACCGCTCCAGCGTCGACCGATCCGGCCGCTCCTGTTGTGGACGAGCTGACCGGCGCGACCGATGATCTCAGCCAGTCCACGGACACGATGGCTCAGACCACCGAGCAGCTGGACGCCAAGGCGCAGGAGATGGACCGGCTCAACAAGGAGCTGCTGGCTGCGCAGGAGTCGGCAAAGACCGCTCCTGATGTGGAGGCCTTCCGCAAGGCGCAGGCGAACGTCGACTCCATCCAGGACCAGCTGAAGAAGCTGGAAGGCGATCAGGGTCTGCCTCCGACCGACGACGGCTCGATTCCATCGGCCCAGCAGGTCACTGAGGACGCTCTGAACACTCCTCCGGAGCCTCCGAAGCCGTTCCTCGAAGAGACGCCTCAGATCAAGGCTCTCAACAGCCTCGGCAAGGCGTTCGCACGGCCGGACATGTTCAAGCGTCTGACGCAGCCTGGCTACGCCGACGAGCTGGAGCAGTTCGCGAAGAAGCGCACCGCCGAGTCGGACGCGGCCTACGCGGCTGGCAACAAGGCCCTTGGCGACCAGCTCTCCGAGCTGCCAGCCGAGATGGGCTACGAGCCAGGCATGCAGGCACAGCTCGCGACCATGGGCAGCCAGCAGGAGCAGTTCGCCAACTGGCAGCTCGCTACGAACCAGAGCTTCGAGCAGTACTTCCGTGAGAACTGGCAGGACATGCTCGGGTCGGTCATCGGCACTGCGGGCAGCACGACCTTCCAGATCGGCAGCATCCAGACCAACAGCTGGGAAAGCGCACAGCGCGGACTCGAGCGAGGGGTGCGCCGCAAGACACGAGCACATTCCCGAAGTGGTGGACGATGAACCCTTTTCTGACAGATGACCGAACTCGGCTGGTGTACTTCGGAATTCCCGATCCGTACACCGGCAAGCGGCCAGTCTTCCACCTGGCCGGCTACGGCATGGGCAAGCAGGGTGTTCTGTTGGGCACCGATCCTGACGGGCTGGAATTCCCTCCGATCGAATCACTTTGGTCGGAGTCGGCACGGCAGATCGGTGCCACATACCGCGACACGGTGATCTCCCGCCGCGAGGTAGACATCGAAGCTCAGGTCTTCGGCGACACCATGCGGGAGTTCCGCCAGCGGCGTGAGCAGTGGTTCAAGGCCTGGTCGCCGCGCGCGACCGGCCACCTGGCCTGCTTCACCCGCTACAACGGCTGGCGCTGGCTGGGCGTCCGCAACCAGGGACAGGCCTCCCCCAACTGGGGCAAGGACCCGTCACTGATCCGGGCTGCCTACTTCGACATGTCGATCGTTGCGGACGACCCGCTGTGGCACACGTTCCAGGAAAAGTTCCTGTGGACCAATGCTGCACAGACCGGGCAAGGCGTCATCAAGATCCGCAACGCCTCTGAGTATGAAGCTCATCCGAAGTTCTACATGCCAGGTCCGGGCAAGTACTCCATCCAGGACGGCGCAAACGGCCCAATGGTCGAGCTGCCTGAGCTGGCGGACGGCGAGACCCTGGCGATCGATACGCACCCGCAGCGGCCCACGGCCCGCGTCTTCTCAACCGAGGGCGGCTCTGACTTCACGAGCGTCCAGAAGAAGATGCGCGGCAAGCGGTTCCGCAACCCAATGCAGCCCTGGACCTCCACCGAGCTGAAGGTGTCCGTCACTGGCGGTTCCGATGTCTCGCAGGTCTATTCCGTTTCTAGCCCGAGGTTTGATTCCCCATGGTGACCACTGCTCCATTCAACCCTTCGGGTGTTTGGAATCCGGCCAATGCTGCCGCGTACATGGACTCGCTCGCCGACGAAGAGCGCGAGCGGTTCCTGGACGTGTCCGTGGAGGTTCGGATCTGGGACAAGTTCTACGACTTCGTGGACTTCGCTCAGGACTACATCGACCTGGAGTTCTCTTTCATCCGCAACGGTGCCGGTGGTCTGTCGATGCTACTTCCGGGCGACACCGCGATCCGTGAGCACATCTTCGAAAACCCGGACGGCGCGAATGCGACGATCCCGATCACTGTTGACACGAAGGGCATGCAGTGGCCAGGCAAGATCGACACTGCTTCGATCATTCGTGACGCCGATGGTGTGGAAACTATCGAGATCACCGCGCTCCATGACTGGGAGCACGTTTCTCGAATTGCCATGTGGCCGAGCCCATTTGCGCCTCTCCAGGCACAGTTTCCCCGGCGAATGGTCCTGGTAGGCCCGACAGAAACTGTGATCAAGACATTCCTGGCTTGTAACCTACTCAGGTTGCAGCTACCCCTCTGGCGAGTGCCAGATATGGCGAACCTGTTCGATCCGTCAGCCTGGTTCGACCTCGGCAATGCGATGTTCCCGATCGCGGTTGTTCCGGTCAATCCTCTCCTGGATACGACGAAGTGGACCGCCATGTCCGCGCGCATGCAGATGGGCAACGAGCTGTTTGCTCAGTCCCTGAAGGATGCCGGTCTGGTCCTGACGGCGAAGCTGTACATCCACGGCGAGTCGGAACAGCCTTGCCCCGAATGGTTCATCCTGGATCGCACCACCATCGTCCTGGACGTTGAGGATCACTCTGGCGTGACCGGCCCGACCGGCACCGTCATCGACGGCCTCCTGGACTGGTTCGTAGAGCTGGCCGAAGACGGTGTGACGCAGATCTTCCACCCGATCCTGGACCCAGACGGCGATGGCAATTCGATCATTGACGACTTCGTGGGGATCAAGCACGAACAGCCCCACATCATCTGGCACGAGGGTCAGTACTCGAGTGTCGGTGAGTCTGAGGTGACGATCCACAAGCCTATTGCTCGCGACGTGATTGTTGGGGGGAAGAGTCCCGGCTGGGTCAATGCTGGCATAGAGGTTGGCATCCGCTCATTGCTGTCGGCTCTTGGTCTCGCCCTTGCTGTTCCGGGTCTCGACGCCCTGTACCAGGGGCAGCTGTCGGACGTGTTCCTTGCCTTCCAGCGCTTCACTGACGCCGAACGTGCGCGCCAGGGCGGGCCGTACATGTACCAGGAGTACGTCGACACAACGGGCGGCTCCGCATACACCATCGACGCCATGGTGGCTGGCCGCTCGGCTGTCTGGGACACGCGTGGCTACGTGAGCCATTCCATCACCGTCCATGACGGAAGTCCGTTCATTTTTGGTACTCCCGAGCGCGGCGGTCACTTCTCCATCGGACACCTCGTCGGCTTCGAACTGAACAAGACGATCTACACCGACTACGTGACGAAGGCGACGTTCAAGGACTCTCGGGACACGAGGGCCACCTGGACGATCACCATCGGCGACGGCTCGGACGAAGAGGGTGAAGCCGCACGTTCGGCCCGCAAGATCTCGTCGCTGTTCGGGATCGCGAAGGACATCGCGCTGGATACCGGCGCTGACCTCGGCCTCGGATTCATCTAGAAATCCCCACTGTCTATTGAGAGAATGTAAGGGTGTAAATGGCTATCCGATGCCTGCCCGTAAAAAAGGGCACTTACACAGTCAGTTCAGGATTCGGCGCACGCTGGGGCACCCAGCATCGCGGCCTGGACTTCGCCGCCGCTGACGGCACCCCGATCTACGCCTCACAAGGCGGGACCATCGCCTACATCGGGGCAGCCAGCGGATTCGGCCAATGGATCGTCATCGACCATCCCACCGAGGATGGATCTGGCACGACCGTCTATGGCCACATGTGGAACGCCTTTGCCGTGCCTGGAGTACGGCTGGGTGCCCGCGTGGAAGCCGGACAGCTCATCGCGTACGTCGGCTCGAACGGCGAGTCCAGTGGACCGCATCTGCACTTCGAAGTGCATCCCACAGTGTGGCGTCAGGGGTCTCAGATCGATCCCGCTCCATGGCTGAGCAACGCAACAGATCCTGGAGGAACCACGATGGGCCAGTTCGTCACCGACGAAACCAACCTCAGCTCGGCCGACGACGGCGTACGTATGGCCCGGACTCAGCTCCAGGTGATCCATACCAACGAACCTGGTCCCTACAAGGGCTGGGGCGCATCGCCTGGCACCGTTCCCGGCCTCCTGGCGTACCTGGCCGACCGTAAGAACGGCGGCAGCTACCACACGATCGTCGGCCGCGACGGACGCACCGGCCGCAGCAATGACGACGTCTACGCACCGTGGGCTGGCGGCTACACCGCGAACCAGCGCGGCCTACACCTGTGCGCGCTCGGCTGGTCCGATCAGCCTCGTGATGAGTGGCTGTCCTACGACGCCCAGCTCAATTCGATCGCCCGCATCCTTGCCTACAACGCAAGGGAATACGACATCCCGTTGGTCCGCGTCACGTCGAGTGACATCCGCGCCGGCCGGAAGGGCGTCTGCGGTCACGCGGACACCTCGCTGGCGTGGGGCGAGACCGACCACACCGATCCCGGCCACAACTTCCCGCTCGACGTGGTTCTGGCCAAAGCAAATGCCATCAATGGTGGCCAGTCCGAGGAGGACGATTTGACCCCGCAGCAGCACGACATGCTTGTCCGGATTCACCGCGAGCTGACCCAGCTCCACCCATCGCGCAGCCTGTACCGCAACACCTCCGATCCAGTGGACACCGCACCTGGTTTCGCGATCAACGCAGACGGCCGATCCCACGAGGCGCTGGTCGAGGTTCGCGCACTGGCAACCAAGGTCGCCGGTCTCGAGAACGACGTCAAGGCGATCCTCGCGGCGGTCTCCAAGTGAGCCGAACATGGGGTCTCTCGACCGAGGACATCGACAACCGATTCGATTATCACCGGCCAACCCCGGAGAAGGTCGTAATCCATGAGGGAATCCGCTCTGCGTGCGGCGTTCTGGCCCACCTCCTTGACGAGCAACTGCCGCCTGGCCGCGAGAAGGCCACGGCCCTGACGAACCTAGAACAAGTCATGTTCTGGTCGAACGCTGCTATCGCTCGCAGCAACTGAAAAGGAATGGTTCATATGGCATTTCAGCCAACCGTCGCACAGCGTGCATATCTCTACAAGATCGTCCTGACTCTGATTCCGGTCCTCGTCATTCTGGGTGTCGCTCTTCCCGGTGACATCGACGTGTACTTCGCTCTCGCAGCTGCGGTCCTCGGCGTCCCGGCAACTGGTGTCGCGCTTTCCAATGTGTCCGAAGGTCCCAAGGATCTCTGACCCTAGATAGTTCCCTCGAAGGGGTTACAACTCATGGCTACTACATATGGTGATCTGTTCGGCGATCCCGTACAGGTGATTCACCCAACCGTGTACATCTATGCCGTCGATGATGACGGTCAGGTGCCGGTTCGGCAGCTGTCGTGCGTTCTAACCCCCACCGAGGGGGCTATGGAGATCGCCCGCGGCCTTCCCGGCGAGCAGGGCGAAAAGGGTGATCCGGCCCGTCCTTACAAGGACCAGGGCGATATTGCCAACCAGGCTGCGATCGACCTTCTCGAACTCAGCCTGGACGATGAGGGCAAGGCCTGGCGCAACCTGGCCACGAACGCCCTGCACTACTGGACCGGCTACGGCTGGATCGTCCACGCCAACGCATTCGGTGTCGCAGGCCCGCAGGGTCCGTTCGGCGCTCTGGCAGAAGTGACGATCGAGATGGTCGACCCCGAGGATGACCCCGAGGCGATCCTCTCCGGTGGTCCCGGTAGCCAGTCGATGCACGTGAAGATCCCGGCCACTCCTGGCCCAATCGGTCCCACCGGCACCCCCGGTGCGATTGAGGTCGCACCCGACTACGCGGACGGCGGCACTCCCGCTGTTACCGGCGACTCGCTGATCAAGCGGTCGGACGGCAAGTGGGGTCCGGGTAAGATGCGCGGGCCGGTTGGTCCGTACTCCAATGGTCCCGGCCAGTTCACCGCTGTTTCAACCACGTTCGATGCACGCAGGCTCATCTCGTCCATTGCGCTTCCGGTCCTGCCATACGCAACCTACCTGGACCTGGATGGAATGCTCCGGGTCGATAACAAGGTGCTCGGTGCATCTGTTGGCGTTGAGGTTCGTCTGGGCAACGAAGAGACCGGCGTCATCATCGGCAAGGGCCTGAACACGACCGATGGCGGCGACCACGTTGTTCGCATCGGCAACTGGTACTCGAGCAACGTCGCGCCGAACAGCCCCACCACGATTCAGATCCCCGCCAACCACACTGGCACTCAGGGCACCGTCTACGTCTCTGCCGTCCGCGTCAGCGGCCTCGGTAGCTGGAGCTGCGACAACGCTGAGGCCAACCTGACGATTCGCAGGTTCCCAGCATGATCACTGAATTCGCAGGATCACTAGACACCATGCTGCCCTACGCAGCCTCCCTCTTCACGGGCATCGGCCTGATCCTCTACTACCTGCGCAAGGGCGACGCGGAGAAGATGAAGCAGCTCCGGGAGGACATCGCCCAGCTGCGCAAGGACATGGACGAGCAGAACGAGCGACACGCTCAGGAAGTCGCGTCGATGAACCAGCGCTCCAGCTTCCTGGACGGCGTGATCGCGACGCTCCAGCGCGAGCTGATCGAAGCCCGTCTGTACATCGCGATGCTGCGAGGCATCCTTGCGGACAAGGGCATTCCAACTCCCGAGCCTGATGTTTACCAGCCCCCCGGAGGGAACACTCCGTGAGTTCGCCCGTCAACCAGGCCGCAGCGCAGCTGATCTTCGGCACGCTGGCGAGCAAGCTGGATGTGGAGTCGACGCAGGCCAACGTGTCGACGGTGGAGAAGTCCGTCGTCACCGTGGTCGATGCGATCAATTCCATGTCAGCACAACCGTTTTGGGTCTCGCCGAACCCATTCGAAGACGTTTCGTTCCCGGTCAACGACCTGAAGCCGGTCACCGTCCCGGCTGCGAACACGGGCGTCTCCAACGGTGGCGACGGCGACGGATCGATCCCGTCCAGCGGTAACCACTCGCACACCATCGGCACGGTGACGCAGCAGCCGCTGATGACGGCTGCCACCGGCCGTCTCTACCTGGTCCCAATCCAGACGGCGCAGGACCGGATGTACTCGACGCTCGGCTTCGTCACGAACGGCACAGCCGCGATGACCAGCTTCCATACGGGCATCTATCAATTCGACCGAACGACCGGCAACGCGAACCTGGTCTACAGCTTCGGCAACGTCAAGGGCAACCTCCTCACCGGCAGCGGCATCTTCCACCAGCGCATGATCACGTCCTACGACCTCGGTGCGCTGAAGGGTGACTGCTACTACGTGGGCTTGCTCTCGATTGGCGGCACTCAGCCGCAGCTGGGTGCAATCCCGTCTGTGGTTGCTACGCGCGCCGACAGCCTCCATCCGAAGGCGCAGACGCTATACATCGACGGGCAGTCCTCGCTCCCATCGACAATTAGCGGCTCATCCGTCCAGTCGAACCTCGGATACCAGGTGTGGACCTGCCTCGGCCAGCCCACTGAGGCGTACGACCCGGCAGCCCAGTTCTCCTACACTGAGACCTTCGAGCGGCCGGACAGCACGAACTACGGCGCTTCGTACATCACCCGTGGCACCGCGCAGGGCATCCGTTCAGGCGAGGCGACTTCCACGGCAGTCCTGAGCTACGGCCAAGCCGGTTCGCTACGTATCAGCCCGACGAACACAGACAAGCAGCGAGTGGGTATCACCCTCGGCGACTACCGCGTTGCGGACTCGCAGACCGGCGTGCGCGCCATCCTCCGGGCGCGATCGGACTACTCCACCTACGCCTGCTTCCGCGTCCATCCAGACACGCTCTCGATTCGGTCAGGCGCAGGCTTCGGCAACGAAACCGTCCGGGCGTCCATTCAGAACCCCGGCATTCCGACATCCGGCGAAGAGTACGTCCTCGAGGTCGACGGCAACGTGTTCACGGCCTATTACCCCGGTGGCAATTTCTCCTGGACAGACTCGGGTGGAATTGTCCCGACTGGCACGCAGTGTCGATATGTCGGCTGGGGTCTGGATAACACTCTCCTGTACGGCTACTCGGCTTCGATTGAAAGCTGGTATGGACGCGACTGGCTGTAGCACGCCTTCTCGTATTTCTGTCATTCTTCATGTACCATCCCGTTCATGAACGCATTAGACAGACACGAGGACGTAAGGAAATATCCAGCCAGTGCCGACTTCGTTGAATGGATGAAGAAGAAGCTGGCCGAAGAGACAGGCGAGGAGTTCACGGACGCCAGCCTGGCTCGCCACATCGGCACGACTCAGACCTCCATCCACCGCTGGCGGACTGGTACGTCCGTACCATCGAACGAGATGCTGCGCAGGGTCTCTGAGCTTCTGACTGTCCCGATGATCACGCTGCTGATCAAGACGGAGCAGCTGACCGAGGATGAGGTGAATCCGAAGCTGGTCCAGAAGACGGACCTCAGTGACTTCAGCACGAACCAGCTGATGTCGGAGCTCAAACGAAGAGTTCATTGACATGGCGAAGTGGGACATAGGAACCCCACACGTCATGCAGAGAATGGCCTATCTCCACGAATCCGGTCTAAGTCCGGACGAAGTGAGGTGGGCCATTTTTCGTATGTTCCTGAAGGTCACAGCTGAATGTGAATGCCCAGCGTGCGGCAAGGTTGAGGTCCACTGGATGCAGCCGAAGAAGGTCGGACTGCAACGAACGTGCAGGGGATGTTCGTTTAAGTGGAGGCAAGCCTGATGTAGCCTCTGCCACATGGCGACAGCGACAAGGGCACGACCCAAGCTCAATATGACGTACACAACCAACCCGAACCTGAATGGGTTCGACAAGAAGGCGACCAAGCTAGTCAAGGACACCCTGAAGATGGGGTGGGTTGCCAAACGGGGCAAGAAGAGCCACATGGTGCTCCAAGCGCCAGACGGCAAGACCATGGCAACCGTGCAGCCCAACCTAGAGGCAGCGCGCCTGTACGACCAGGCAGCAGCGCCCATTGAGGCCTGGCGGTCCAAGAACTCCGTTGAGGTCAAGGAAGAGGATGGCAAGTTCATCTGCGGCCTCTGCGGGCATGAGACAGACAACCGCATGTCCATGCTGGGCCACACGACCAGTAGGCACTCGGAGCCTCGCGTCTGCCCAGTCTGTAAGAGGAAGCTCAGCACGCCCTCCGCGTACGGCCAGCATCTGAAGACGCACCGCGACATCCTCAACCCGCCGCCTGAGCCGGAACCTGAGCCTGAGCCTGAGCCGGCAGTGGAAGAGCAGGCCGTCGAGTCGATCTCTACTGAGATTGAGGTCATTGAGGCCGATGAGATCGCTAAGCGCCGCGCGAAGTACGCGAGCATGTCCACCTCAAAGCTGGTTGAGGAAATGCTGAAGATGTCCGAGTTGCTTGGGGAAGCAGCAAGTCGGCTCAGCCATTACGAAGAGAAGAACAAGTTGATCGATGAGGTTCTGAAGATGTAATTCAAGACCGCCTGATCATCTGGAAACCCTTGATACTCCATTAGATAATGGAAGTCAAGGGTTTCTTTTTGTCAATTTCAAGGCGGTCCATTAATGACGAGTGGTGTCAATTTCCCACTGTTCGCAACAGACGTGAATGTTGAGGCTCTACTCCGAGACCGCAATTCGCTTGTTGCTCGAGCACTATCTGAACGAATCATCGAAGACTCTGGCCTGAATGGCAAGGCTGATCTGGTCGGCGGCAAGATCCCGCAGTCCCAGATCCCAGCAATCGCCATGACTGAATTCCTCGGCACTGTCGCGTCGCAGGCGGCGATGCTGGCGCTGACCGGCCAGCGCGGAGACTGGTGCACGCGCACCGACCTCGGCACCGACTTCCAGCTGATCGCGGAGCCGTCGTCCACGCTCGCGAGCTGGCGACAGATGACCTACCCGGCATCGCCGATCTCCACGGTCGCGGGGCGCACGGGCGCAATCACACTCACCTCGTCCGACCTCACCGACTCCACGGCCACCGGCCGCTCGGTCGTCCAGGCGACAGACGCTGCGGCTGCGCGCACGGCAATCGGCGCACTCCAGTCGCAGGCTGGCGCGAACTCCGTCTACGTCAAGAACGGCTCCAGCGCAGACGCGCTCATTTCCTACAGCTCGGCCACCACAGCCTCGACCATCATGTACCGGACCACTGGTGGTGTGACATCGGTGGGCGAGCCGACTGTGAGCACGCATGCGGCGACGAAGAACTACGTCGACACCACGACCGTCACCAACGTCTCTGGCGCGGCAGGCCTTTGGATCGGCCCCGTCGGCAGCCTTCCCGGCACAGGCACCACTGGTGTCCTGTACGTGACGTACTGAGGTCTGGGCATGGCACTGAAGCGCTGGAACGGCACCGCATACACCGACGCCGACTTCGATCTGTACGGCACAAACGTCAGGCCGCAGAAGGCATGGCGATGGACCGGCTCTGCATACTCCGAAGTATGGCGAGCCGGATTGATGCTCGTGGAGACCATCCAAACCTCGAATACGGCTGGGGTCAGCACTTCGATCTCGGCTCAGTTGCCGCCGAATAGGGCCATTGGGGACCTGATGGTCATCATCGGATCGAACTACAACGGCTCCATAACTGTGCCCAGCGGCTGGACGTTGATCGACCAGAGCACGGGCACGCGACAGCGAGTGGGTGCGATCTACAGGGTCTGCACGGGCGGTGAGGGCAGTACTGTATCCATCACGTTCGGCGGCAGCGCCGATTCCATTGCAGTGAGCGCTCTGCTGTTTAGGAATCAGCATGCGACTACTCCGATCAATGCGTCGGATAATGGTGGCGTCACGATCTCTTCGACCACGCACACCACACCGTCTGTAACGACCACATCGGCGGCAACAGCCAACGAGGCCATCCTGATTCGTGCGGCAACGACGTACATCGACGGCATTGGACCTGGAACCAACTACACCTGGTCCGCCGACAACATGACTGAGATCGTTGACTTCGTGGCGTCCACGTCCGGCGACTCCACGAACGCGGCTCTGGGTGTCGCCATGCGAACGCTGACCACTGTCGGGTCTCAGGGCACTGCTGTTGCCACCTCCGCTACCAATCGTGCGTACGGAACGCTCACGTTCGCCATCGCCCCCGCTCCCTGATTGAGAAACACCCCTAGCCCCTGTGCCGCAATGGCACAGGGGCTTAGCCGGTTCGCAGGGGTTACCGGCCGGGCGCAGTCAAGCGTTGACGGGGATCTGCTGCTCGGTAACAGCGTGGATCGGAGCAACCATGATGGTCTGAGCTTCGACCTGCGGCTGAGGAGCGACGACCGGCGCGGGTGCGGCAACCTCGGGAACTTCGGCCGGCGCGACCTCCGCAGCCTCGTTGGCGCGCTTCTGACGGCGCATGAGGATCGTCTGGTGCAGGATCAGCAGGAGCAGGATCGGCACGGAGGCACCGATCGCGATTCCGATTGGTCCATGCCCGTTGATGTCAGCGTGAACCGAGTTGGCCGCGACCGAGATGACGGTTCCCAGCAGGAGCAGGAACCACGAGAACGCGACCTTCTTGCCCTTCAGCGCGGACGTGGCGAGTGTCGAGACGATCGTGAGTCCATCCACGATCACCGGCCACATCCAGGCCTGCCAGCCGTACAGGCCCTTGTCCATAGCCAGGTCGGTCAGCGAGGTGAACGAGATCGAGAACGCCAGCGCCGACATGACGATGGACGTGCCGGTCGCGACGGTGAGAGCGTCGTAGCGGTCCCGCTGGAAGACGGTGGCCATCTTGTCCATGAAGCCGGACTTCGGTGCCGTCATGGGCGCGGGAGATGCAATAATGGTCATTGCCAGGGTCCTTTCCTGGTTACGCCCCTCGGAGTTGGTTCAGAACTCCGGGGGGTTTTCGTTTGTCCGAGAGCGATGCTACACGACGACTTACGCCTACACGAGTTCTCCTTGCGGACGCGAGAGCAAGCCGCCGAGGGTGGCCATCGACTTCTTCGCCAGAGCCTTGTCGACGTGGGCGTACCGCTTCGTGGTGAGCATCACTGAGTGGCCCAGGATCTGCATGATGATGTGCGTGTCGATGCCGGACTCGAGGAGCAGGGTCGCGGTCGTGTGCCGAGCCGAGTGCAGCGGCAACGGCGGCAGCTCAGCGCGCTTCAGAGCCTTCGCCCACGCCCGTGCGTCCGCCTCGGGGCTGATCGGGTTTCCGTTCGGCTGCGTGAACACCAGGTTGTAGGGATTGGGGTCGTACTGCGTCTGGATGTAGTGAGCCTTCATCACCTCGAGCAGTTCGGGTGGCAGCGGGATCTCACGCGCGGAGTTGACCGTCTTCGGCCGCGTCAGGCACAGCTGCTTGTAGATGGGGTGGAACTCGAACGCGGGCGGGGTATCCCACTTCGCCTGCGGGCAGTACGTGGCGTACTCCTTGCCGCACTCCCACCCCTTCTTCCGATCACCAGGGCCGCAGCCGTGCTTCTTCGGCACCCGCTGTAGTTGATACGAGAGGTCGATGCTGCCCGCGACGAGGTTGACGCGATCCCACGTGAGACCCAGCGCTTCACCCTGCCGAGCGCCGGTCATGAGGCCCAGGGCGAACCGGGTCGTGTTGCGATCCTCGTGCTCCAAGCAATCCCTCAGCAAATGCAGGCTCTGCTCGTACGTGAGGGCACCGCGGTCCTTCGTGAGGGTCTTGACCTTGTTCGCGTCCTTAGCCACGTTCTCTCCTACCTTCTTGTGCTTCTTCGCGTCGGATAGGGCCTTCGTGAGGATCACGTGCGACAGCTGCGCCTGGCGCGTGCTGCGAGTCTTGGAGCGGTCGATGGCGAAGTTCTGCATCGCGATCACGTCTTCGGCCGTCAGCTTCGACAGCTTGATGTGGCCGATGGACGGGTTGATGTTCCGCCTGATCATGTTGCGGTAGTTCTTCATGGTGTTGGGGCGAAGCTCCCGGCCGTGGATGTTCTCCAGCCAGTGGTCGAGCCAACCCTCAACGGTGGTCTTGTCGGCGACCGTGGCGTTGCCGTTTGCGAGGTCGATCTTGAACTGTCGGAGCTTCGCGAGGCAGGCCGTCTTGTCCCTGTCGGTGATCCGCTTGTACTTCGGCTTCTTGGTGATGGGGTCGATGCCCGTCTTCACCGTGGCGATCCAGCGCTTGTCGTACTCGGACCACGAGAGTCCGCCTTCGCCGTTGTCGCGCTTCTGTCTACCGAGCTTTGGGTTTGCCGACTTCCGGTCAGCTGCTGTTCCTGTATTCCCCATCTGGGACCTCCGGGCCTTGAAAAACCTTGAAAAACAATCTTGAAAAACGTGGGTATATCTCTGTGTGCTTCATGATGTCACTCCACGCCTTCTACCAGGCCAGATGTAAGATTTATGCAGCATGCGACCCCTAAATTATAGCATTCCGTATGACTCTTAATCACTGGGTCCGGGGTTCGAGTCCCTGTGGGCGCACTTGCACGAAGGCCCCCATCCTCTCACGAGGATGGGGGCCTTTTTCGTTGTCACCATCCCACCGGACGGTGCGGGCGGTCAGATGACGAACGGGCCGCCGGAACGTGAAGTCACTGCGAACTTCACCTCCGACGGCCCGTTGTCACGGGGGGTCGTTCAGCGCAACGCTTTGCGGAGCACCAGGAGCCCTGCCACCGCACCCACGGCGATCAGTCCGTACTTGACCGCCGGCTCGTTCAGCTTCGCGATCAGCGTCCGCTTCGTGTTCTCCACGAGCCGCTTCGGGTTGGTGCGGACCGTCAATTCGTCGAGAGTGCTCGCGAGCTGATTACGCGCGTTCTCGATCTCACGCTCGATGCTCTCGGTGTCCCTGGGCACGTGTCCTCCAACTTGTTCGACTGGTTCGATCAGCGAGAGCGACGCTACCGCGGCGTTCCCACACTTGCGTCAACCGTAGACGAGAACTCCCGGCCTGCGACCCCGTCTTCCCAGTCGCCGTCTCCCCCAATCGCCCTTCGGCCCACTGTCGCCCCTGCCCGGTAGCCTGACTTCTCGTGACCGACAACAGCAGACTCGCCCCTGGAGACACCGCCCCCGCCTTCACGCTGCCCGACGCCGACGGCAACGACGTGTCGCTCGCCGACTTCCGCGGCCGCAAGGTCGTCGTGTACTTCTACCCGGCGGCGAGCACGCCGGGCTGCACCAAACAGGCCTGCGACTTCCGCGACAATCTCGCCGACCTCAACGGCGCAGGACTGGACGTGATCGGCATCTCCCCCGACAAGCCGGCCAAGCTCGCCAAGTTCCGCGACAACGAGGAACTGACGTTCCCGCTCCTGTCCGACCCCGAGAAGACCACCCTCGAGGCGTGGGGCGCGTTCGGCGAGAAGAAGATGTACGGCAAGACGGTGCAGGGCGTCATCCGCTCCACGTTCCTCGTCGACGAGGACGGGAAGATCGAGGTGGCCCAGTACAACGTCCGGGCCACCGGCCACGTCGCGAAACTGCGGCGGGACCTGTCCGTCTGATCGGCGCGACGGGCGGCTGTGTCTCGTCAGCCGCCCGTGAGCCGTTCGATGCCGTCGAGCATCCGGTCGAGGCCGAACCGGAAGTCGTGTTCGAGCCAGTGCGCGTCATCTTCGTCACCGGCATCGAACGCACCCCCCTCGATCGCCGCCCGCAGTGCGGGAAACCGCTTCTCGTCGAGCAGTAGCGGGAGCAGCCGGGCGTAGTCGACCTGCTCCGCCTTCGCCGACCGTTCCAGGTCCAGCGCGAACCGCGCCCGCCCGATCACGAACAGCGAAACGTTCAGCACCACTTGCAGCTTCCGGTCCTCGCTCAGGCCGGTGTCGGCCAGCGACTGCAGACCGGCTTCCAGCCACGCGAGATTGTTGGGGCCCGTCGGAGGAGCGGAGATGGTCACCTCCGGCCACCACGCGTGCGCCCGGACCGCCCGGTACTCGCCCAGCGCCCAGGATTCGAGCCGGTCCCGCCATCCACCCGATACGACGAGCCCGCTGGGCTGACCGATGGCCCGATCGGCCATCAGCTCCACCAGATCGTCCTTGCTGTCGACGTACCGGTACAGCGACATCGTGGTGAACCCGAGCTGCTTCGCGACCCGGCTCATGGACAGGCCCGCGAGACCTTCGGCGTCCGCCACCTCGATGGCCGCATCGACGACCCGTTCGAGGCTGAGCCCTTTCCGCGGTCCGCGAGTCCCCGGTTCCTCGATCCCCCATGCCAGCCGGACCGCCTTGGGCAGAGTGGCGGTGGAGCGGTCGTCCGGAAGGTCGTTCGATGGGGGCATGCACGGGTCCACTTCGTCGGGGTCTTGCGCTCATCCTAGAACTGCGTACGCTGCACACCATGAGTATACGAGATACACAGTTTTTGGAGTCGGCCATCTCTGTCCGGGGATTGCGCCAGAACTACGGAAACGTCGCCGTCCTGAACGGCATCGACCTCGACGTGCCACGCGGCAGCGTGTTCGTTCTCCTCGGCGCCAACGGGGCGGGTAAGACGACGATGGTCCGCATCCTGTCCACGCTGACACCGCCGGATGCGGGCACGGTGACCGTCGCCGGCCACGACCTCCGTCGCGACCCGCAGGGAGTCCGGCGAAAGATCAGCCTCACCGGGCAGTACGCGGCGGTCGACGACCTCCTGACCGGCGAGGAGAATCTCCGGCTCATGGCCCGGCTGAGCCACCTCGGCCGGGCGGACGGCCGGACACGCACGCGCGAACTGCTCGAACGGTTCGACCTGGTGGACGCGGGAGCCCGCCGCGCGGGAACGTACTCGGGCGGCATGACCAGGCGCCTCGAACTGGCGATGAGCCTGATCTCCGGCCCCGACATCATCTTCCTGGACGAACCGACCACCGGACTCGACCCGCGCAGCCGTCAGAGCATGTGGGAGATGGTCCGGCGCCTCGTCGACGACGGCGTCACCGTCTTTCTCACCACCCAGTACCTCGAGGAAGCCGACCGCCTGGCAGACCGGGTCGCCGTCCTCCACGGAGGCGGGGTCGTCGCCGAGGGGACCCCCGCCGAACTGAAACGCCTCGTTCCCGGCGGCCACCTCGAGCTGACGCTCACGCAGCCGTCCGAACTGCACCACGTCGCGCGCGCCTTCGGCGACGCCGTCCTCGACACCGAGCGTCTGGCGATCCAGGTGCCCACCGACGGGAGCATCGGCCAATTGAAGTCTCTTCTCGGACGGATCGACGACCAGAGTGTCACCGTCGACACGCTCTCGCTCCACGCCCCCGATCTCGACGACGTCTTCTTCGCGCTCACCGACACGTCGAACGCGTCCCCGATCCGGAACGAGGCGACAGCCCGATGATCACCGGCATACGGTCCGCCGTGGACGACGCCGCGGCCATGACCGGTCGCAGCCTCACCCGCATGCTCCGCACTCCCGAGACGATGATCATGGGCGTCGCTCTTCCGGTGATGCTGCTGCTGTTGTTCGTGTACGTCTTCGGCGGGGCCATGCAGACCCGGACCGGGTACCTCGACTACGTGGTGCCCGGAATAATCCTGCTCTGCGCCGGTTTCGGTTCCTCGCAGACCGCGGTGAGCGTCACCGGAGACATGGTGCACGGCATCGTCGACCGTTTCCGGTCCATGCCGGTCGCGCGCTCGGCCTTCCTCTTCGGTCATGTTGTGTCGAGCGCCGCACGGAACCTCGTCACGTCGCTCGTCGTGATCGGCGTCGCCGTGATCATGGGATTCCGCCCCACGGCGGGACCGATGCAGTGGCTCGGCGCGCTCGCGCTCATCGCGCTGTTCATCCTCGCGATCTCCTGGCTCGCCGCCGCGCTCGGACTCGTCGCCGACAGCGAGGAAGCCGCCAACGGATTCACGTTCCTCCTCCTGTTCCTGCCATACGTCAGCAGCGCATTCGTTCCCACCGACACCATGCCGAGCTGGTTGCACGGTTTCGCCGAGAACCAGCCCGTCACGCCGGTGATCGAAACGGTCCGTGGCCTGCTGCTGGGCACACCCGTCGGCGACACGGCGTTACCCGCGGTGTCGTGGTGCGCCGGAATCGCCGCCGTCGGCGCTGTGTGGGCGATCACATCGTTCACCCGCAAGACGGCCCGCTGAGTCTCTCCCGCCCAGGTGAAACCCGACGCGTCACCGGGAGGGATCTTCGGAATCCGGACGAAAGACGGATAGCCTGGGGCGGTGGAGTCTTCAGTCAGCAAGCAAGCGCCGCGCCGTGTGGATCCGGCGTTGGAGCTGCAGTCGGACCCGCAGGAACTCCTGCCGCGCAGACGTCCGACCCAGGAACGTAGCCGCCGCAAGTTCGACGCACTGCTCACGGCATCGCGGGAGTTGCTGGTGGACGTGGGATTCGAATCGTTCACGTGCGAGGAGGTCGCCGCCCGCGCGGACGTCCCGATCGGCACGCTCTACCAGTTCTTCGCGAACAAATACGTGATCGTCTGCGAGCTCAACCGGCAGGACCTCGTCGGCGTGCAGCACGAGATCGCCCAGTTCAACGGCGAGGTCCCGTCGCTCGACTGGCTGCGGTTCCTCAATTCGTTCGTCGACCACATGGCCGGGCTGTGGACGTCTGATCCGTCGAGGCGCGAGGTGTGGCTGGCGATGCAGTCGACGCCCTCGACGCGCGCCACCGGCGCCATCCACGAGAAGGCGTTCGCGGAGCAGGTCTCGCGGATGCTGGCGCCTCTCACCCCGCAGACGTCGCGGGAGCGGCGCACGATGATGGCCGAGGTGCTCGTCCACGTCGTGTACTCGATGCTCAACTTCTCGGTGCAGGACAATCAGAGCCACGCGGACGCCGTCGCCGAACTGAAACGGCTGATGGTGGCGTACCTGCTGGTCGCCGAAAAGGAATCGCGCACCACGTAGGCGCTACGCACTCGTGCGCCCTTCCGGTTGCCGGGGCTACCAGAAAGGCGCACGAGCGCCGGAGGCGCCTACACGGATTCGATGACGGCGAACGCGCCGGCCATGTCTCCGTCGTGGGTGAGCGAGATGTGAATCTTCACATCGGTCAGATGCTTGGCGACGTCCCCGCGTAAGCGGATACTCGGTCGCCCCCACGCATCCGTCACCACCTCGATCAGGTGGTGGATCATCTCGGGCAGCACCGGCGGGCTGGCGAAGAGAGACGTGGACCAGGCCTTGATCACTGCCTCCTTCGCAGCCCACCGGGCGGCGAAATGTCTAGCCGGATCGGAGCTCCGGGTCACGGCGTCCCGACGCTCGCCCGGTGTGAAGTTGTCGAGCATGGCCGTCCCTGGCCGGTCCAGCTGCTCGGCGAACTCCGACACCGTCACGAGATCGAAGCCGATCCCCAGAACTCCCATCCGTCGTTCCTACTTGCAGCCGGGCAGACCCGAGCTGTACACGTCGTCCGCTCCGAGGCGCGCGGCCTCGGTGAGCAGGACGTCCGCCTCGAGCTGACGGGACGCGGCGGCCGGGACACTGTCGCCGCCGAAGCGACGATCCGCCGGACGCTCGTACAGGCTGCCGCCGCCGACCATGGCCTTCGCCAGACGACGCTGACCCTCGACGGTGCGCTTGCGTGCCTGCTCGAGGTACGCCTCACGCCGGTCGGCCGGGACGGCCTCGACGAACGCCTGCGAGTGGACGACCGCGACCATGCCCGACACGTGCCCGAAGCCGAGGCTGGTCAGCAGACCGGCCTTCAGCGGGAACTGCTCGCCGAAGCGGAGCGCCTCCCGGGCCCACACGAGGTGTTCGAACTCGGCCATCTTCTCGTCGACGCAGTCGAGGCTGCGGTTCGGCGGCACGATGCCCTGGTCCAGCACCTGGCAGAGACCGATCAGCTGGAATGCTGCGGCACCACCCTTGGCGTGTCCGGTGAGGCTCTTCTGCGAGACCACGAACAGCGGTGCACCTTCGCTGCGGCCGAGTGCCCCGGCGAGGCGCTCGTGCAGCTCCGCCTCGTTGGGATCGTTGGCCGCGGTGGACGTGTCGTGCTTGGAGATCACCGAGATGTCGTCGGCACTGACACCGAGCTTGCCGAGGGACTGGGCGAGCTGCGAATCCGCTCCCCCACGACCCGCGCCGAGCGCACCGATTCCGGGAGCCGGGATCGACGTGTGGACACCGTCCGCGAACGATCCGGCGTAGGCGACCACACCGAGGACGGGCAGGCCCATCTCGAGTGCCAGGTCACCGCGGGCCAGCAGGATGGTGCCACCACCCTGCGACTCGACGAACCCGCCGCGACGACGGTCGTTGGCCCGCGAGAATCGACGGTCGTCGATCCCCTTGGCCCGCATGTCGTCGGTCTTGGCCGTGGCGGACATGTCACCGAATCCGATGATGCCCTCCGCGCTGAGGTCGTCGAACCCGCCGGCGACCACGAGCTGTGCCTTGCCGAGCTTGATCTTGTCGACGCCCTCCTCGACGGACACCGCGGCCGTGGCGCACGCCGCAACCGGGTGGACCATGGCGCCGTAACCGCCGACGTAGGACTGGACCACGTGCGCCGCAATCACATTCGGCAGGGCTTCCTGCAGGATGTCGTTCGGCCGGTTCTCGCCGAGCAGCGTGTCGATGTACAGCGACCTCATGGAGGTCATGCCGCCCATGCCGGTGCCCTGGGTGTTGGCGACCAGCGAGGGGTGCACCCACCGCAGCAGTTCGCTGGGCGTGAACCCACCGGTGAGGAACGCGTCCACCGTGGCGACGATGTTCCACAGGCCCACCCGGTCGACGGAGTCGGCCATGTCGGCGGGGATACCCCACTTGGTGACGTCGAAGCCGGTCGGGATCTGGCCACCCACGCTGCGCGTGAGCTTCATCTTGCGGGGGACGCGGATCTCGGTGCCCGCACGGCGGGTGACCTGCCAGTCACCGCTGTCCGGAACCGGGGCGGCGACCGTGTTCTCCGGGTCGGCCTCGACGAAGGCGAGTGCCTCCGCTTCGGTGCTGACCACGAAGCTCAGGTCCTTGTCGAGGAAGACCGACGTGAGCAGCGGTGCGGTGTTCTCGATCATGGCGCCGTCGTCGACGTAGCGACGGATGCCGCAGTTTTCGACGACCGTGTCGTGGTACCGGTCTGCGATCTCGGCCTCCGGAACCAGTTCCCCGGTCTCGGCGTCGTACCAGCCTGCGGACGGTGTGGTCTCCCACACGACGAGTCCGGTGTTCCAGGCGAGTTCGAGAACGCCTGCCGCCGAAAGCTCTTCGTCGACCTCCATCTCGAAGCGGGTACGCGAGGAGCCGAACGGTCCGAGCTCACCGGCGCCGACGATGACGACGAGGTCCTCCGGAGCCGCAGTGACGCCGGACCAGGCCGGAGCCACTGACGCGGAGACCCGCGGCGGGGCGGGCAGGGCCGCGATGGTGTCGAGAGCGTCCGCAATCTCGTCGGCCTCGGCGGCGGCAGCCGCAGCGTCCTGAGCCTGCTTCGCCAGAGCGGGCAGATCCAGGTTCGCCTGGGCGAGCCCACCGGTCAGATCGGCCGCGAGCGGCTCGGTGGAGGCGAGGCGACGGGCCTCGGGCTCGCACCACTGCAGCAGTTCGGTGGCCATTTCCTGGGTGGACCAGGTACGGACTCCGGCGCCTTCGACGGCCTCGACCAGCGGGTCGTTGCCGCCCATCAGGCCGGTTCCGCGGACCCAGCCGATGAGTGCGTGCACCAGGGTGACGCGCTCGGCCCAGTTGCGCTCGGCCTTCCAGCGGCCGACCACTGCGTCCAGCGCGGCCTTGGCCTCGCCGTACGCGCCGTCGCCACCGAACAGACCGCGGTTCGGGGAACCGGGCAGCACGACGTGCAGGTGGGTGTCGACGTCACGGTCGTAACCGATCTTCGACAGTCCGCCGATGAGGCGCTCCACCGACCACAGGAGTACACGCATCTCCATTTCGGCGCGGGCGCCGGCGTCGGCGAGGTCGCCTGCCACGCGGGGCGCGGCGAACGGGAACAGCAGCGTCGGGGTGACCGCTTCCTTGACCAGCTTCTTCGATCCACCGGCCGTCTCGTACTGGGCTTCACCGATCCACTCGATGAGTGCGTCGATGTCCGTGTAGGACGCCATGTTCGCGGGAACCACCCACAGGGCGGCACCGGCGCGGGCAGTGCGGCGGTACAGGTCGCGGTAGAAGCCGAGACGCTTGTCGTCGAGACGCGAGGTGGTCACGAAGACCGTCGCGCCGCCGGCGAGGAGCTTCCCTGCGACCGAGGCCGCGATGGAGCCCTTGCTGGCGCCGGTGACGACGGCGACCTGGTCTGCCCATTCCGGGGTCTCGTCGGTGACGACGACTGCCGCCTCCGCGATGCGTCCGTACTTCTCGGCCAGAGCCGTGCGACCCTCGTCGGTTGCGCGGGCCTGCCACCATGCGGCCTGTGCCGCAACGGACTTGCCTGCACCGGCGAAGCCTTCGATCTCGAGGGACTCGGAGCCTGCCGCGTCGATCCACAGACGAGCCAGGTCCTCACGTGCGCTGGCCCAGCGGTCGTCGAGGAGCACCGCCCGCTTGGCGTCGAACGCGGGAGCGACGAGTCGCGGCCAGTCGGAACCGAGTTCCGCCGACACGAGGTCGACGAGTTCGGTGTCGGTCGGCTGCGCTGCAGCCGCCGTGTCGCCGGCGAAGCCGAGCTGCTCGAGCACGAGGCGGGCAGCCGAGGCCAGCACGCCGTCGCGGCCCGTGATGTGCTCGGTGAACTCACCCAGCGCCGCTGCGTCGACGGTGCCACCGGCTCCGCCGCCCGAGGACGGGAGGGAGACGCTGATTCCGCGGCGCGAGGCGACTGCGGCCACTGCGCTGTCGATGACGGCGTCCACTGCGGCGCCGTCGGCGAGACCGCCGCCGGCCAGGCCGCCGAGGTCACCACCACGGATGCTGGAACCGTCGCGGGTTCCGAGCGCCACCTCGGCGGTGACGTGGTACGCCCAGCCGTCGCCGAGTTCCCAGACCTTCTTCACACGGTCCGCGATGGCCGCGGGACGACGACCCGAGGGGCCGAAGACCTTGCGGAGGTGGTCGTTGATCGAGTCGGACAGCACCGGGCCGAACGGCTTGTACGTGCGGGCCAGGGAGTCGACCGTGCCGGCGAGCGAGCCCATGTCGGCGTCTGCGGCACCGTCGATCGCGCCGAGCGAGAGCTCGGAGCCGAGGTCGACGAGCAGCTGGTTACGCCGCGAGGACACGCCGTCGCACAGCGCCTCGATCGTGTCGACAGGGCCGACCTGGTCGGGGCGGAGCTTCGTCCACAGGCTGATCAGAACCTTGGTGGCGTCGGCGGCCTTGAACGCGATGTCGTCGGGACGCGGTCCACCGGACGGTGCTGCTGCCGGGGCCGGAGCCGCGGCGGGTGCAGCCGATGCGGCGGGAGCAGCAGCTGCGGGTGCTGCCGGCTCGTCGTCCTCGACCGGCGCCGGATCGACGTCGGTGGAGTACACGATCGCTGCTTCACGCTCGATGTTGAGGACCTCGACCGGGTAGCCGAAGCGGCCCGGCAGCTTGAGGGTCTGCGACGCGAGGTTCGCGACGGTCGGGACGGAGCCCAGACCGATCTCGACGAACCGCTCGACACCCAGTCCACCCTCGGACTCGTCGGCGAACAGCAGGTCCTGCGTCTCGATCCAGCGCACCGGGCTGGCGAACTGCCAGGCCAGGAGCTCGGTGAGGACCACGCGGGTGAGCTCAACCGGCTTCTTCGCCCAGGAGGCGAAGTCCTTCAGCACCTTGTCGAGGGGCTTCGACGGCACCAGGTCGGCGATCTCCTGCACGAACTCCTTCTCCAGGGAGAACGGCTTCGGGACCAGGTTCGGGATGTAGCGCCCGATCAGGATGGCCGGGTCGATGTCCTGCGGCAGCAGTTCCTCGAGACGTCCACGGAAGTCGTCGACGCCGCCACGCAGCACCGTCGAGTGGAACGGGACGTCGATGCCCGGGACCATGATGTACGCGCGCTTGCCACCGAAGGCTTCGCGGCGGATGTCGATCTGCGTCTCCAGCGCGTTGAGCCCGGCGACCGTGCCCGCGATGGCGTACTGCGAGCCACGCAGGTTCAGGTTCACGATCTGCATGAACTCACCGGTCTCCTCGGCGACACCGGCGACGAACGCCTCGACGTCGTCGTCGGCCAGACCGATCTGCGACGGGCGGATGGCGGCCATCCGGTAGTCGGAGCGGCCGGCCTCGTCGCGGGGAACGAGTGCGTGCATCGCGGAGCCACGCTGGAAGACCACCTCGAGAACGGCTTCCAGAGGCAGCACACCGGCGACGGCGGCGAGAGCGTTGTACTCACCGACCGAGTGGCCTGCGAGCAGGGCACCCTCGACGAATGCGCCGGACTCACGGAGCTCGGCGACCTGAGCCACACCGAGAGTCGCCATCGCGACCTGGGTGAACTGGGTCAGGTGCAGGACACCGTCCGGGTGCTTGTGCTCGATGCCACGCGCCTTGACGACCGTCGGGTTGTCGCGGACCACGGCGAGGATCGAGAAGCCGAGGGCCTTGCGGGTGTGCTTGTCGGCGCGGTCCCAGATCTCGCGGGCGGCCTTGGAGCGGGCGCGGGCGTCGAGGCCCATGCCCGGACGCTGGATGCCCTGTCCGGGGAACGCGTAGACGGTCTTCGGGGCGGCGGTGCGACCCGTGGCGACCATCACGAGGTCACCGTCGATGCGGCAGCCGACCTCGACGATCTCCGCACCACGGTCCGTGGCGATGCGGTCGACGCGGACGTCGATCTCGGCGCCGGGGCGGACCATGCCGAGGAAGCGCGCGGTCCACGCGGTCAGGCGACGCGGCGGCGTCTTGGTCTCGGCGGGGTCCACGGCGGTGACGACCTGCTGGGCGGCGGCGGAGAGCCACATGCCGTGCACGATCGGGCTGCCGAGGCCGGCGAGCAGTGCCGCGTTGTCGGAGGTGTGGATCGGGTTGTGGTCACCCGACACCTGGGCGAAGGAGCCCATGTTGCGGGGAGCGACGATCTTGGTGTCGCGGCGACGACGACGCGGGGTGTCGACAGCAGCGTCACTGAGCGAGCCACCGGCGCGGGCCGGGTCGGACAGTTCGCCCTTGCCGGTGCGGCCGCGGATCGCGAAGCGCTCCGACAGGGTGACGACGGCAGGCGCGTCCAGGCCCTCGCCGAGCATGGCGCCGACCTCGACCTTGACCTCGACGACGCGGCCCAGGTCGGTGTCGAGAACCGAGGCGACCTCGGCCTTGACGACGAGAATGCTGGTTTCCGACGGCAGTTCGCCGACGAAGTCGACGCCGTGGTCCAGGTGGACCAGGTCGAGCATGCCCTCGATGACGGAGAGCGAGTCTTCGGTCTTGGCGGCACCGAGGACGGCGAACACGGCCGGCCAGCAGGCGCCGACGACGACGTCCGGAACGGCCTTACCGCTCACGCTCAGCGTCGTGGGCAGACCCGAACCGGTGACACCGGCGTGGTCCGCGATCAGGTCGGGCGTCCACGCCAGGTTGAGCCGTGCGACACCGTTCTTGACGGCGGGCAGTTCCTGGCCGGCCGCGACCGCGAGGAGAGCCGTCATGGACTTCTCGGCGTCGGCCTCGGTGACCACGGGGGCGCCACCGTCGGCGACGGACGCGGGAACGGTGATGGTGATCTCGACCGACTTGCCTGCGACCAGCGGGACGGTGAGGAGCACCTGACGGTCCTCGATCACGGACAGCTCGGCACCGGTGGTCTCGTGGACCGCGCGGGTGTCGGACTCGACCGACCACTTGTCGAGGTCACCGAGCCGGCGAACCGGGTTCAGCGTCAGGCGCGAGGCCCACTGGATGTCGGGAGCCGAGAGAACGGTGTCGAGGAGGCCGCGGGCGATGTCCGCGTGACGACGTGCAAGCAGCGACTGCGGCTCGGCACCGGCGGTGACCAGCTCGTCGTAGGTGGCCTTCTCGAAGCGGTCCAGCAGCTCGCCGACGGGCTCATCGGCGCGCGTGATGCCTGCAACGGCGACGGTGCCGGGGATGACGCAGACCTGGTCCGCCGTGTAGCGGGGATCGTGCGCCTGCCACAGCGAGTCGGAACGCCACCAGCGGCGGACGTCACCGTCCACGACGGGCACGAAGTTGACCGGCTTGCCGGGGGTCTTGCACAGCGAGACGAAGAACGACACATCCGCGGGGTGCAGAACCGTGGTCGCGTAGTCGGGGTACTGAGCCTGCAGGGCGCAGATTGCCGCCTCGGGACGCTCGAGGATCGCATCGTCGGCGAACAGGGTGGGGATGGGTCCGCGGTCGACCGGGTGCAGACGCGACTCGGTGCGCTGCAGCATCTCACCGAAGCGCGCACGCCAGGTGATGTCGATCCACGGGCTCTCGGTGGCCTCGATGATGGCGTCCTGGAGGTCGGTGCCGCAGTCGAATGCCTTCGCCGCGTCGATGCCGACGGCCAGCTCGAGGTAGCGGCGCAGCCACTGCTCGTACGTCATCGTCGCGACGTCGCCGAAGAACGGCTTCGCCGTGACGTTCAGGGCCTCGATGATCTCGTCGCGACGCTCGGCGACGGCGTCGGCGTCGCCGGCGACCTCGTCGAGCAGGCGCCCGGTGCGGGACGCGGCGTTGTCGATCTCGTGGATGTCGGCGCCGAGCTGGCTACGGCCGGAGGCCATGCCGCCCTCGGCGGTGCCCGCACCGACCCAGTCCGGGGTACCGGGGGTGTCGACGAGGAGCTGCTTGACCTCGGGAGACGTGGTCGCCTCGAGGGTGGCCATGGCGGCGGTGCCGACCAGGATGCCGTCCAGCGGCATCGCCGGGAAGCCGTGCGCGACGGACCAGCGTCCGGTCAGGTAGTCCGCAGCCTGCTCGGGCGTGCCGATGCCGCCACCGACGCACAGGACCAGGTTCGGCCGGGTACGCAGCTCGGCGTAGGTGTCGAGGAGCAGGTCGTCCAGGTCCTCCCACGAGTGGTGGCCACCGGCGCGGCCGCCCTCGATGTGGGCGATGACGGGGAACGAGGGAACCTCGTTGGCGATGCGGATGACGGAGCGGATCTGCGCGACCGTGCCCGGCTTGAATGCGACGTAGCTGAATCCACCCTCGACGAGGTCGTCGATGATCGAGACGGCGTCCTCGAGCTCGGGGATGCCTGCGGTGACGACGACACCGTCGAACGGTGCACCGGCTGCGCGGGCCTTCGGGACGAGGCGCTTGCCACCGACGTGGAGCTTCCACAGGTAGGGGTCGAGGAACATCGAGTTGAACTGCACGGCGCGGCCCGGCTCGAGCAGCCCGGTGAGCTTCTCGACGTTGTCGGCGAAGATCTGCTCGGTGACCTGGCCACCGCCGGCGAGCTCGGCCCAGTGGCCTGCGTTGGCGGCAGCGGCGACGATCTTCGGGTCGACCGTGGTCGGGGTCATGCCCGCGAGCAGGATCGGCGAACGACCGGTCAGCTTCGTGAAGGCGGTCTCGACGCCGATGCGTCCGCCCGGCAGCGACACCGGCTTCGGGAGGAACTCGGTCCATGCGGCGGGAACCTCGGGGGTTGCGCCCGGGGTCAGCAGGTTGCGGTGACCGCCACGGGTCGCGGCGGCGACGATCCCGACGCCCTGGCCGCGAACACTGGCCGACGTCATGCGGGTGAGGAGGTCACCGGGTCCGAGGTCCAGGATCCATCCGGCACCGGCTTCGATGGTGCCGTCGACGGCCTCGACCCAGTCGACGGGATCGACGAGGCAGGCGCTCGTGAGGGCACGGGCCTTCTCCTCGTCGAGACCGCAGCGCACGGCCCACTGGCCGACGATGTCGATCGTCTCCGCGAGTGCGGGGTGGTGGAAGCCGATCTCGACCGCGAGGGGCTCGAAGACGGGCGCGAAGATGGAGCCGCCGCGCTTCTTGGCGTCGCGCTCACGGGCCTCGTCGGCCTCGATCTGCTCGCACCGCTGCTGGACGCGCGCCAGCTGGGCGGGCGGGCCGGACAGGACGACGCGGCGACGGGCGTTGCGGATGCCGAGAACCGCTGCACGCTCGGGCTCGAGGCCCTCGGCGAGCTCCTCGACGATCTGACGGAGCCGTTCCGGATCGACGTTGGAGACGGCCAGCATCGGGGTGGCGTCGGCGGCGGAGATGACTCCACGACGACGGCCGACGAGACCGGCGGCAGCACCGATGAGCTGAGCGAGGGCGAGGAGTTCGCCGTCCTTCTGACCGGAGGAGGCGACGGCCTCAGCGGCGAGGAGTCCCTGGGAGTGGCCGATCACCGACACGGGAGCCGTAACCGCGGGATCGAGGCCCTGAGCTGCCAGCGCACGCAGCGCTGCGATCTGGGTGAGGAAGACGCCGGGGAGGGACACCGCCGCCGAGGTGAGCGCTGCCGCGGAAGGTCCGGACGCCTGGGCGTCGTCCTCTTCGTCGGCGAGTTCCTGCTCGAGGATCCATGCGATGGGGTCGAATCCGACCGGGCGCACGACGAGCAGCTCCTGCGCCACGGGGGCGAGGAAGTCGGCCGCGTCGTTGACGAGGGTGGTGAGTGCCGGCTCGAGTCCGTTGTCGCGGCTCAGTTCCTCGAGCGAGCTCAGCCAGGGTGCGCCCTGACCGCCGAAGGCGAGCGCGTACGGCTCACCTCCGAGCAGACGATCCACCAGGGTGCCCTTGCTCGACGACCGAGTGTCGTCCCGGTCTACGCCGATGCGCCGCGAACCCTTCGAGTTGCTTCCGTTTCCTGCGGGTGTCGTGTCGTCAATCGTCACGCGTATGTCCTCTCCTGGTCCCCTCTGGGGGGAGGTGGGGATAGTGTCTGCCGCCCTCGGCATCGTGTGCCAGCTGTATCGGCTCTGATCAGCTCTTCCGGGCTGCTCAAGGTTGACACAGAATCATGAGGATTTCCTCACGTTCACGAGCCGCAGCGGTGTCACAGCCGTGCATCGGAGAAATATCGCGTGATGTCCCTCACAGACCTACCGCGAAGTGACCGGCGGGTAGATCGCGTCCCCGCTGGACGTAGGCGGTGCAAGGACGTCCAAGAACCTGAGGAAAGCCTCACATTAATCGTTATCAATTCGTTACCACCTTGACGAAGTCCCAGGTTCATGCACGTATGCGCCCTCGAAACCGGGTCCGGAGCGCGACGAAAGCGGACCTGTCGGACCCTCGCACTAATGTTCGATTCCAGGAACAGCCGACAGCCATTCTCCGGGGGGAAGAAATGAGCACAGCCCACGTCCGCGCCCTACTCGATCACGTCACCGCCGAACTGCCGCGAGAGTCGTGGCCGCACTGGACGGAGGGCTGGCCGCAGGAGATCGAAGCCGCCCTCCTCGACGCCGCCTTCTCCGCCCGCGCGACGTACGGCACGCCCACCTCCGGGGTCCGCGCCGTCATCACCCGCTGGCGCGATCACCGCGCCGCGCCCCTCGACGACCTCACCGCACTCGCTGCGCACGCCGACGAACCCGAGGGCCTCCTGGCGGTCCTGAACAACCGGCAGCGGGTGCCGGGGAACTACACCACCAAGGCCGAGGCCGTCGCATCGGCGGCACGCGCGCTCGCCGAACTGGGCTGCACCACCTCCGCGGATCTCCGCGACGACGACGCGCAGCGGAGCGCCGTCGTCGCCGTGCCCGGGTTCGGAGCGGCCACCTGGGAATGCTTCGCCATGCAACTCGGCGTGCCCACACCCGCATCTCGCGCAGTGGTGTGCGACTTTCTCGGCGAGGCACTCGACCTCGAATCACCCGCAACCGCAACACAGGCGGACGACCTCATCGCCGCCACGGCAGCGCGGCTCGAGATCACGCCCGCCACCTTCACCCATGCCGTTTGGCGATACCAGCGCCGGCAGCGACGGGCCGCAGGTGCGAAATGAAGTACACGCGTGAAGCCCTCGACAGGCGGTCGCGGAATCGACGAGCTATGCCGGCGTCGTGCGCTACCTCGGACTGAAACCCGCGGGTGGGACGCACGCTCACCTGCGGCGTCGGATCAGAGCACTCGCAATCGACACCTCGCACTTCACGGGACAAGCGCACACCAAGGGCAAGCCCGCCCGAAACCGAATGACGTGGCAGGAGGTCTTGATCCGGCGCCCGGCCGACAGCAGGCGCGTTGCACCTCACCTACTGCGCCGCGCCGTGATCGAGGCTGGGGTCGAATACACATGCGTCCTGTGCGGACTCGGTGACGACTGGTGCGGACTCCCATTGATCCTGCACGTGGACCACGTGCAGGGAGACCCGTCCGATTCCCGCTTGGAGGAAGTTCGATTTCTGTGCCCCAACTGCCACAGTCAGACCGCAACATGGGTGGGACGGAAGAGAGGGAACGATGGCGAAAGCACCGGCTGACGTGCGTGCGCCGGAGTGTCGCACCTATGGCGTAGTCTGTGCTTCGCGCGCGAGTGGCGTAATTTGGCAGCCGCGTCAGGTTTAGGTCCTGGTGTCCGAAAGGACGTGGGGGTTCGAGTCCCCCCTCGCGCACTTTTCGGCTCTTGCCGATTCGGTAGCCGTGCAACCCGAGCGCCGCAACGCGCAGGGTGACGCCTGTGACCGCCGCCATAGCGGCAACCTCTCCTAGCAGCGCATTCGGCGATTCAGGTACCGTCGTTACGTGTCCGGTAACCGTAAGCAACGCCGCCCCGCGCTGATCCTGTTGGTGGTCGTCGGGGCTGTCGGGTGCCTCGCACTCGGCTGGTGGCAGTGGACACGTTTCGAAGCGGTGGGCGGAACGGGCCAGAATCTCGGGTACGCATTCCAGTGGCCGCTGTTCGCGGCGTTCCTCGTCTACGCCTATCGGCGCTTCGTGCAGCTCGAGGACGCCGAGCCGGCAGACACCACCGAGGTCCCGGCCGCGCCCGCCGAACTGAGGGAAATCCCTGCGGACGTCCTGCCCCCGCGCCCCGCGGCGGCCGAGGACGACGACCCGGACGACCTCGAGAGCCGGCAGATTTCGCAGTACAACCAGTACCTCGCCGAGCTGTCCGCTCGCGAGACCGATAGGAGCACCACGTGAGCACGGGCCAAGACGAGACGACTGCCGGTTCGGTCGCAGATACCGCGAAGCAGAAGAAGATCGCCCCCGCGCTCCTGCGCTACCGCGTCCTCGCCTACGCCACCGGTGTGTGGCTGCTGGTCCTCACCGCAGAGATGGTGGCCAAGTACATCTTCAAGGTCGACAACCTGCCCACCTGGATCGCCGTGGTCCACGGCTGGGTGTACTTCGTCTACCTGCTGGTGACGCTCGACCTGGCGGTCAAGGTGCGCTGGCCCGCGGGCCGGACGGTCGGAACGCTCCTCGCGGGCACCATCCCGTTCCTGTCGTTCTACGTGGAGCATCAGCGGACCAAGCAGGTCCGCCGCGACTTCGATCTCTGATCGAGCCGCTGAGCTCCGTCACATGACGACCGGCTGACCGGTGATCATCGCGATCACGTAGGTCAGCCAGCCGAGCGGTGTCTGCGGCACCATCATCGGCAACATACGACCCTCCTGCCCTGCAGCGGAATGTGTGCCCCTGCAGGGTAGCGAGTGTCAGCGTCCGGTGAGCGCCGCCAGGGCGGGGACGAGTTGGACGAGCGCCCGCCCTCGGTGCGAGGAGGCGTCCTTCTCCTCGGGTGAGAGCTGGGCGGCCGATCGAGTGTCCCCTTCGGGCACGAACACCGGGTCGTAGCCGAATCCACCGTCGCCGACCGGCTCACCGGCGACGCTGCCCCGCCATTCGCCCCGGACCACCGTTTCGTCGCCGCCGGGTACGACGAGCGCGCACGCCGAGACGAACGCCGCTCCCCTGCGGTCTTCGGGCACGTCCGCGAGCTGCGCCAGGACCAGCGCGGTGTTCGCGGGATCGTTCCCGTGCGTGCCCGACCACCGGGCGGACAGGATTCCGGGCATACCGTTCAGTGCATCCACTTCGATTCCGGAATCGTCTGCGACGCAGGGCAATCCGGTGGCGGCGGCACCGTCGCGCGCTTTCGCGAGGGCGTTCTCCTCGAACGTCGCACCGGTTTCGGGGGCCTCGGGGTATTCGGGCACGGCGTCGAGCCCGACCAGTTCGATCCCGTCGACACCGGCCGCCGCGAGCACGCGATGCAGTTCCCGGAGTTTCTTCGCGTTGCGGCTGGCCACCAGCACCCGTGTGGTTTCCGGCAACGCCCTAGCTCCCGAACTTCTTCTTCGACGTCTCCGGGACCTTCGGCTCGGGAAGCTCACCGGGATAGGGCAGTTCGAGTGCCGCCTTCTGGATCTCGAACAGCTGCTCGCAGCCTGCGAGTGCGGAGTCCAGCAGTTTGTCGAGCGTGCTCCGCGGGAAGGTCGCGCCTTCGCCGGTGCCCTGGATTTCGACGAGGGTGCCGGTGTCGGTGGCGACCACGTTCATGTCGACCTCGGCGCGCGAATCCTCCTCGTATGGCAGGTCGAGGCGCACACGGCCGTCGACGACGCCCACGCTGACCGCGGCGATGCCGCAGGAGATGGGCTGAGGGTCGGCGAGGCGGCCTGCGGCACGGAGATAGGTCACCGCGTCGACGAGAGCCACGTAGGCGCCGGTGATGGCGGCGGTGCGGGTTCCGCCGTCGGCCTGCAGGACGTCGCAGTCGAGGGCGATGGTGTTCTCACCGATGGCCGCGAGATCGATGCAGGCGCGGAGGGAGCGTCCGACGAGACGGCTGATCTCCTGGGTGCGTCCCCCGACCTTGCCCTTGACGGACTCTCGGCCGCTGCGGGTGTGGGTGGCGGCGGGCAGCATGGCGTATTCGGCGGTCAGCCAGCCGAGCCCGGAGCCCTGACGCCAGCGGGGAACGCCATCCTCGACGCTGGCGGTGCACATCACCCGGGTGTTTCCGAATTCCACCAGCACCGATCCCGCGGGATGAGTGGTGAAGCCTCGGGTGATCTTGACCTCGCGGAGTTCGTCGTCCGCCCTGCCGTCTTCTCGTGTGGTCACAGCGGAGAGCCTAGTCGTCCCCGGGTGGGGCGCGGACACGGCGTCAGACGGTGTAGACGCCGCCCGCGGACACTGCGTGCACGGGACCGGAGAATTCGGCCTTGGCCTCGGCGATGACGTCTTCGCGGGACGTCCACGGCGGGATGTGGGTGAGCAGCAGTTCGGCGACACCCGCGCGGTGCGCGACCTGGCCGGCCTCGGTGCCCGAGAGGTGGATTCCTTCGGGCCGATCCGGGCCGTGTGTCCACGACGCCTCGGCGAGCAGCACGTCGGCGTCGCGGGCAAGTTCGATCACTTCTTCGCACATGCCGGTGTCGCCGGTGTAGACGAGGGTCCGTCCGGCGCCGTTGGTCAGGCGGAACCCGTAGGCCTCGGGCGGGTGGTTGACCCGCCGGGCCGTGATGGTGAGATCGCCGACCGTGACCGGTTCGCCGTCGGCCCAGTGGTGCAGATCGATCGTGTCGGAGATGTCGTCGATGTCGCCGCCGCACTCGGCGGACGCGACGCCGATCCGGCGGGCGGTGTCGGACGGGCCGTAGACGAGGGCGCGTCCCTTCGGCGGGTTCGGATGATAGCGACGCCAGACGAGGAGTCCGGGGAGGTCCAGGCAGTGGTCCGCGTGCAGATGACTGAGGAGGACGGACACCTCGCCGGGATCGGCGAACCGCTGGAGCGCACCGAGGACACCGGGTCCGAAGTCGAGTACGAGCGGCGGTGTGTCCGGCGCGGTCAACAGATAACCCGATGCAGGTGAGTCTGGTCCGGAGACGCTCCCTGAACATCCCAGGACGGTAATGCGCATACCCGCCATGCTGCCACGACGACCCGTTTCGGAAAAAGCTTCCGACGGAATTGGCGCGTCGACCTCACAACCGATGGGGAAATGTGACCTGACCATGCTGATCTACCGTGGATCCGGCCCCGTTACCGTTCCCACGCCTCTTCGAGGACCGGGACCTGTGGGTCGTAGGTTCCGGTCGAGAGGTATTTCCATCCGCCGTCGGCGACCACGAAGGCGATGTCGGCGCGCTGCCCCGACTCGACGGCGGACCACGCCACGTCGAGTGCGGCATGGAGATTGGCGCCGGTGGACGTGCCTGCGAAGATTCCCTCGACGTCGATCAGCTCGCGGGTGCGCTGGATCGCCTCGGCGTGACGCACCCGGAATCGGCGGGTGAGCACCGACTCGTCGTACAACTCCGGGACGAATCCCTCTTCGATGTTGCGGAGACCGCAGACCATCTCCCCGAAGCGCGGTTCCGCGGCCACGATCTCGACACCGTCGACGTGTTCGCGGAGGAACCGGCCCGTCCCCATCAGGGTTCCGGTGGTGCCGAGCCCCGCCACGAAATGGGTGATCTCGGGCAGGTCCGGGGCATACGCTCAGCCGCCGGAAGCGGCGTACACGCCGGTAGACCACCTGTTCGCCGCGGCGGGCCTCATCCGAACGATTGCGGCCCTACCGCTTTCCGGGCCCGCTGCTTCCTGGCGTCGGCGGAGAGCAGCCACGCGGCGAGGACACCGCCGACGGCGCCGAACAGATGCCCCTGCCAGGACACACCGGGCGCGCTCGGCAGCACACCCCACAGCAGACTGCCGTACACGACGAACACCACCACGCCGACGAGGATCTGGCCGAGGTTGCGGGCGAAGACTCCCCGGACCAGCAGGTAGGCCAGCCAGCCGAAGATCAGGACGGAGGCGCCGATGTGGTTGGAATAGGATCCGCCGGTCAACCAGGTGCCCAGACCTCCGACCACCCAGACGATCCCGGTGGCGGCGAGGCCGCGGGCGATGCCCGACAGCAGCACGAGGAACCCGAGGACCAGCAGTGGGACGGTGTTCGCGAACAGATGCGCCCAGTCGTCGTGGAGGACCGGGGCGAACAGAATTCCCCACAGTCCGTCGATCGTGCGCGGCTGTACGCCGTTGTCTTCGAGTCGCTCGTCGGACGCCACGTCGGCGATCTCGATGACGTACAGCAACATCGTGAACGCGCCGACGACGATCGCGGACTGCAACCACAGCGGCTTCGACTTGCGCGCGGGCGCCGGCGACGCGCCACCCCTCGGCGCCGGCGAGCCGAATCGCGAGGAGTCGAACGGCGAAGTCATGATCCGCACACCCTTGTCGTCATGCCCACAACTGCCCTTCCAGTGCTTCTTCCGCTTCTTCGACCGTACCGCCGTATGCGCCGGTCGACAGATATTTCCATCCGCCGTCGGCGACGATGAACGCGATGTCGGCGGCGCGCTCGGCCTTGACCGCTTTGCGCGCGACCCCCAGCGCGGCGTGGAGGATCGCGCCGGTGGAGATGCCGGCGAAGATGCCTTCGTTGTCGATCAGTTGCCGGGTGCGGCGGACTGCGTCGGCGGGACCGACGGAGAACCGCGAGGTGAGGACGGATTCGTCGTACAGTTCGGGAACGAAGCCCTCGTCGATGTTGCGGAGGCCGTACACGAGTTCCCCGTAGCGGGGTTCCGCCGCGACGATCTCGATGCCGTCGACGTGTTCGCGGAGATAGCGACCGACGCCCATCAGGGTTCCGGTGGTGCCGAGGCCGGCCACGAAGTGGGTGATCTCGGGCAGGTCCCGTAGGATCTCCGGCCCCGTCGTCTCGTAGTGCGCGAGCGCGTTCGCGGGATTGCCGTACTGGTACAGCATCACCCAGTCGGGATGTTCCGCGGACAGTTCCTTGGCCACGGCCACAGCCTGATTCGAGCCGCCGCGCGCCGGTGAGTCGATGATCTCGGCGCCGAACATCGTGAGCAGTTGCCTGCGTTCGACGGACGTGTTCTCGGGCATCACGCAGATGAGGTGGTAGCCCTTGAGTTTCGCGGCCATAGCCAGGGAGATTCCAGTGTTTCCGCTGGTCGGTTCGAGGATCGTGGCGCCGGGTGTCAGGGTGCCGTCGTTCTCGGCCTGTTCGATCATGCGGAGGGCCGGCCGGTCCTTCACCGAACCGGTCGGATTGCGGTCCTCGAGTTTCGCCCACAGGCGGACCGGTGAGGTGCCGTTCCAGCTCGGTGACAGGCGCGGCAGCCCGACGAGGGGCGTGTTGCCGAGGGTGTCGATGAGCGAATCGAACCGCGCCACGGCCGCGCTCAGCCTCCGGCGACGGCGGGCAGGATGGTCACGGAATCCCCGTCGGCCACCTCGGTGTCGAGTCCGCCCGAGAATCGGACGTCCTCGTCGTTGACGTACACGTTGACGAACCGGTGCAGTCGGCCGCCGTCGATCAGGCGGTCCTTGATGCCACCGTAGTTGCCGTCGAGGTCGTCGATGACGGCGGAAAGTGTGGGACCTGTTGCCTCCACCCGCTTTTCGCCGCCGGTGTGGGAACGCAGGATGGTGGGGATCGAAACTGTGACAGCCATGGTCGGCTCCTCGGGATGTGGGTGTCTTTCTGCCGCGGGACCGTCGCGAGGGACGGAGTCGTCACTTGTCGGGGACGTCCGCGACCGATGTGTGGGCGAACTTGTAGCTCTGCACCACGTCGACGGGTTCCTCGGTGACGACGCCGTCGACGATGCGGTAGCTGCGCAGTTCGTGGGCGTCGGGGTCGCGGGTGGAGATCAGCACGTAGTGGGCGTCCGGTTCGGATGCGAAGGAGATGTCGGTCCGGCTGGGGTACGCCTCGGTGGCGGTGTGCGAGTGGTAGATCACGACGGGCACCTCGTCGGCGTCGTCCATCGCCCGCCACACCTTCAGTTGCTCACCGGAGTCGAATCGGTAGAACGTCGGCGACCGTTCGGCGTTGATCATCGGGATGTGCCGTTCGGGGCGGTCGGAGCCCTCCGGCCCGGCGATGACCCCGCACGCTTCGTCCGGGTGGTCGGCGCGCGCGTGCGCGACCATCGCCTCGACGAAGTCCGATCGAATCACCAGCACGTCAACCACCTCCGTGAGCGCCATCCTAGGTGCGGACCGGCGACTCGGCCACCGATCGGCCGGGACCGCGTCAGGAACGCAGTGCCGAGGGGAACAGTTCGCGGTACGTGGGAATTCCCGCGACGGGGGTGGCGCTGAGGACGGCATCGACGACGGCCTTCTCGACCACTTCGGCGGCAGCCGTGCAGACGGCGTCGACGACGGGCAGATCGGGCGGGAACGCGTCGGGCACCCCGGCCGGGTGGTGCACCGGGTGGATGCCGGTGGCGAGCGCGAAGATCGTGTCGCCGTCGAGCGGCGAATGCGCGGGCCGGATCGCGCGGGCGAGCCCGTCGTGTCCGGCCACGGCGACGCGGCGCAGCGCCGCCTTACCCAGGGCGGCGTCGGTCGCGACGACCCCGATGGTCGTGTTGAGAACGGTGGCCTTGGCCATCAGTTCGCGTGCCGCCGACACCTCGGCCGCGACCGGCGCCCGGAGCCCGAACGCGGCTGCGCCCACGGTGGCGACACCCCACGGCAGCCCCGTCGCCGGATCGAACACGGTACCGACGGGATTGGCCACCATCAGCGCGGACACGGTGATGCCCTTCGCCGGACCGTCCGTGATGACGACGCTCGCCGTTCCGACCCCGCCCTTGATCGCGCCCGCACGCGCCCCGACCCCGGCACCCACCGAACCGGAGAGCACGGTGTGCGACGCAGAATCCGCTGCCCGGTACCCGAATTCGGCGGTGGGACGGGTGCGCCAGTCGCCGACCGGCAGATCGAAGATGACGGCGGCGGGGACGATCGGGACCACCTGATCGGGCTCCCCCATGGCGATTCCGTGCCCGCGCTCCTCCAGCCAACGCATGACGCCGTCCGCGGCGGCGAGTCCGTACGCGCTGCCGCCGGTGAGGACGATCGCGTGCACGTTCCGGACGCTGTGGCTGGGGTCGAGAAGGTCGGTTTCCCGGGTGCCCGGCCCGCCGCCGCGGACGTCGACCGCTCCGGTCGCGCCGTGCGGGGCGAGGACGACCGTGCACCCGGTGGCGGCACCGCTGCCGAGTGCGGCGTCCGGATCGAGTTGGTGGTGGTGCCCGACGCTCAGGCCGACCACATCGACGAGCGAATCGGTGCGGCCCGGCGTCGTGCCCGTCACGGCGCCAGTGCCTGAACGAGCGAGTCCTGCATCCAGGTCAGCCAGTGGTAGATGTCGAGGTGCGGTGCACGGGGATCACCCGGATCGAGTTCGTCGGGCGTGTCGGCGTCGATGCCGAGGTTGGTCCCCAGCGCCAGCCGGACGTCGTTGAGACCGCTGAGCCAGGCGTCGGCCTGCTCCGGCGTGAGCAGAACCTTGCCGCCGTTCTCCGGGACGGTGTGCAGGATGACCGAGCCCGCGGCCAGCTTGGCGTCGATGATCTCCGGTTCGTGGAGTCCGCGCAGCGCACCGTTGACGTCCGCCTTCGATTCGGCGCGGATCTCGTCGTCGTCCGGCGCGTCCACGTCGGGGCGGTGGAAGTCGGGCAGCAGCCGGGCGAGGACCTCCTCGTCGGGTGCCGTCGTGTTGCCCGTCCGCATCCCGGTGAGCGCGGCGAGTTCGTCGGCCGGGGCCGACGCCGCCCGCTCCTCGAGGAGGCCGAGGACGGAGGCGACCAGCGATCGCAGCACCGTCGCCTCGTGCGCGTCCATCTCCGAGCGCAGCTTCATGCCCCCGAGCGAGTTCTTCCTGCTCCACATCCGCACGTCGTGTACCGAGTTCCTTACTGTCCGAACGGAAAGTTAGCTGCTGTCCCGCTGCATCGTGGCCCACAGGCCCGCCGCGTGCAGCTTGCGTACATCGTTTTCGACCTTGTCGCGGGAGCCGCTCGACACCACGGCCTTCCCCTCGGAATGCACCTGCATCATCAGTTCCGTCGCCTTCGCTTTGCTGTACCCGAAGAGCTTCTGGAAAATGTAGGTGACGTAATGCATCAAATTCACCGGATCGTCCCACACCACGGTGACCCAGGGACGATCATTGGCTTCATCGACCTCGACGACCTCCGACTCTGCAGGGGTGACCTGCGGCGATGCCGGCATGGCATCCACGAATGGAGCTGTCGTCGAGCAATGAGCCATGACACAAGGGTACGACGCTCCACCGCCCGGCGACACCGCGGCTTACAGTGGCCGGGTGTCCAGAGACAGCACCGCCTTGTTCACCGACCAGTACGAGTTGACGATGCTGTCGGCGGCCCTCGCCGACGGTTCCGCCCACCGTCACTGCAGCTTCGAGGTGTTCGCCCGCCGCCTTCCGGACGGTCGCCGCTACGGAATCGTCGCCGGCACCGCCCGCCTGGTCGCGGCGCTGTCGAACTTCCGCTTCGGCGATCCGGAACTCGAGATCGTCTCCCGCTTCCTCGACGACGCAACCGTCGAATGGCTGCGTGACTATCGGTTCGGCGGCGACATCGACGGCTACCGCGAGGGCGACTTCTACTTTCCCGGTTCCCCGATCCTGTCCGTCCGCGGAACGTTCGCCGAATGCGTGCTGCTCGAGACGCTGATCCTGTCGATCCTCAACCACGACAGCGCGATCGCGTCCGCCGCCGCACGGATGGTCAGCGCCGCCGACGGACGCCCGATGATCGAGATGGGTTCGCGGCGCACCCACGAGGAATCGGCGGTCGCGGCCTCGCGCGCCGCGTACCTGGCGGGTTTCACGGCCACGTCGAACCTGGAGGCGGTCCGCAGGCACGGCGTTCCCGGTGCGGGCACCAGTGCGCACGCGTTCACCCTGTTGCACACCACCCCGGACGGGCCGGACGAGGCGGCGGCGTTCCGCGCGCAGGTCGCGGCACTCGGAGTCGGAACCACGCTCCTCGTCGACACGTACGACATCACCGCGGGCGTCGAGACGGCCGTCGAGGTCGCGGGCCCCGGTCTCGGGGGTGTCCGGATCGACTCCGGCGATCTGGGTGTTCTCGCCCGGCAGGTGCGCGGGCAACTCGACGGCCTCGGGGCGACCGGCACGAAGATCGTGGTGTCCGGCGACCTCGACGAGTACGCCGTAGCCGCGTTGCGGGCCGAACCGGTCGACGTCTACGGGGTCGGCACGTCCGTCGTCGTCGGGTCGGGTGCGCCGACCGCGGGAATGGTCTACAAACTCGTCGAGGTGGACGGCATCCCCGTCGAGAAGCGGAGCAGCAACAAGGCGTCGCGGGGCGGCGTCAAGAAGGCGGTGCGGTTCGCCCGCGACACCGGAACCCTGGTGGAGGAGGTGGTGTACCCGGCCCACTCCGACGCGCCCGGCGCGGCAGGCCTCGAGGTGACAGAACTGCTGGTCCCGCTGGTGCGGGGCGGTGAGACCGCCTGCGAGGCGACTACTCTGGAGGACAGCAGATCCCTCCTGGCGGCGGGCCTCGTCAGTCTCCCGTGGGAGGGTTTGAAGCTCTCCCACGGCGAGCCCGCGATCCCCGTGCGCTTCGCCGAACCCGAATCCAGGAGGGCACCATGAGCGACATCGAGAGCACCGACGCCCGGCGGGCGCTGCTCGTGGTCGACGTCCAGAACGACTTCTGCGAGGGCGGCTCCCTCGCCGTCGAGGGCGGTTCCGCGGTCGCGGCGGCGATCAGCCGCTTCCTGGCCGGAGCCGTCTACGACGCGATCGCGGCCACCATCGACCACCACATCGACCCGGGCCACCACTTCTCCGAAGAACCGGACTACGTCGACACCTGGCCGGTGCACTGCAAATCGGGAACCCACGGCGCGGAGTTCCACCCGGACCTCGATCGGAGCGACATCGAGTCGGTGTTCTCCAAGGGTGAGTTCTCGGCGGCGTACTCGGGCTTCGAGGGCACGAACTCCGACGGCCAGACCCTGGAGAAATGGCTGCGTGCGGCCGGGGTCACCGAGGTCGACATCGTGGGGATCGCCACCGATCACTGCGTGGTCGCGACGGCACTCGACGCCGTGGCCGCCGGCTTCCCGACGCGCGTGCTGCTCCCCCTCACCGCGGGCGTGGCGCCCGCGACCGTCGAGGCCGCGATCACCGCGATGCGGGCCGCCGGGGTGCGCCTCGTGGGGCGCGACGCGGACGTCCCCTCGGACCGCGTGACGATTTCTGACGTAGGTCCCGAGTAACCTGCTCGGGTGCCTGAAAACCTCCCCAACGTCCCCGAGCTGTTGCGCACGGCGGTGCGGTCGCTGGGCGGTGCCGAGCGGTCCAACCAGCTGACCATGGCTTCCGCCGTCGCGCATTCGATCGACACCGGGGAGCATCTGGCCGTCCAGGCCGGTACGGGTACCGGCAAGTCGCTCGCCTACCTCGTGCCGAGCGTCCGGCACGCCGTGCAGAGCGGCAAGACGGTCATCGTCTCTACGGCCACCATCGCGCTGCAGCGTCAGCTGATCGACCGCGACATGCCGCGGCTCGCGGACGCGCTGCAGGGTTCACTCGGCCGCAGGCCGCATTTCGCGATCCTCAAGGGCCGCAACAACTATCTGTGCATGAACAAGATCCACACCGGGACTGCGGAGGAGCCGCCGGCCGACGAGCTGTTCGACCCGTTCGCGGTGTCCCGGCTCGGCCGTGAGGTCCAGCGCCTCACCGAGTGGTCCTCGGACACCGAGACCGGCGACCGCGACGACCTGGCCCCCGGAGTCAGCGACAAGGCGTGGCGCCAGGTCAGCGTCACGGCCCGGGAGTGCCTCGGCAAGTCCCGCTGCCCGGTCGGCGAGGACTGCTTCGCGGAGCGGGCCCGCGCGGAGGCGTCGCAGGTCGACGTCGTGGTCACCAACCACGCTCTGCTCGCCATCGACGCCATCACCGGAATCGCGATCCTCCCCGAACACGACGTCGTGGTCATCGACGAGGCACACGAACTGGTCGACCGCGTCACCAACGTCGCCACCGCGGAGTTGGCTGCGTCGACGATCAGCGCCGCGGCGCGGCGCTGCGCGAAGCTCGTCGAGGAGCAGGACGCCGATCGTCTCGAGGCGGCGGGCGAGGGCTGGGCGGCGCTGCTCGAGGAGTTGCGGCCCGAGCGGTGGGAGGCATTGCCGCCCGGTGCGGCACCCGCGCTCGCCGCTGTCCGCGACGCCGCCTGGGCGCTGCGCACGGCCATCGGCCCGTCCCGTCCGGGCATGGCGTTGAGCGACCCGGAGGCGGCCGCCGCCCGCAACACCGCGCTCGCGTCGGTCGAGGAGGTTCACGACAGCGCCGTCCGGGTTCTCAGCGCGTTCGACGAGCCAGATCCGGCGAAGCGCCACGACGTGGTGTGGCTGGCCGCCGACGACAACCGCGGTTCGATCCGCCGGGTGGTGCGGATGGCGCCGCTGTCGGTCGGCGGGCTGCTACGTTCCCGGCTGTTCGCGGAATCGACCGTGGTCCTCACGTCCGCCACGCTGACCGTCGGCGGGTCCTTCGACGGCCTCGCGGTCAACTGGGGACTTCCCGCGGAGTCGTCCGTCGTGATCGATCCGGCGATGGCCACCGGGTCCGAGGCGCCGTCCGACACGGGCACGCTCAAGTGGAACGCCCTCGACGTCGGGTCGCCGTTCGACCACGCCCGCGCCGGCATCATCTACATCGCGAAGCAACTGCCGCCGCCGGGGCGGGACGGCCTGTCCCCCACGTATCTCGACGAGATCGCCGAACTCGTCGAGGCGGCGGGCGGGCGGACGCTGGGATTGTTCTCGTCGATGCGGGCCGCGAAGGCTGCGTCGGAGGCGATGCGCGACCGGCTCGACACCCCGATCCTCTGCCAGGGCGACGACTCGACGGGTGCCCTCGTCCGGGCGTTCGCCGGCGACGAGCCGACGTCGCTGTTCGGCACGTTGTCGCTGTGGCAGGGTGTCGACGTGCCGGGTCCGTCCCTGAGCCTGGTGATCCTCGACCGCATCCCGTTCCCCCGCCCCGACGACCCGTTGCTGGTCGCCCGGCAGAAGGCGGTCGAGTCGCGCGGCGGCAACGGGTTCCTTTCCGTCGCAGCCAATCACGCGGCGCTGCTGCTCGCGCAGGGTGTGGGACGTCTGCTGCGCAGCGTCGACGACAAGGGTGTGGTGGCGGTCCTCGATCCGCGGCTCGCCACCGCCCGGTACGCCGGGTATCTGCGGGCATCGCTGCCACCGTTCTGGGAGACGTCGGATCCGGAGGTCGTGCGCAAGGCGCTGGGACGGATCCGCGACTCACGCCCCTGAAACGCTGCTCCGCACTGAGTCGGACAGCGGATCGGTGCGCACCTATGCTCGACCGATGGACCTTGCGATCTCAGTCCGCGGACTCACCAAGAAGTTCGGTGAAGTGCTCGCCCTCGACGGCCTCGACCTGGAGGTGAAGCCGGGCGAGGTGCACGGATTCCTCGGACCCAACGGCGCGGGCAAGTCCACGACCATCCGGGTGCTCCTCGGTCTGCTGCGCGCCGACGGGGGTTCGGCGTCCGTTCTCGGTTCCGATCCGTGGCGTGATTCCGTACCCGTGCATCGGCGGCTCGCCTATGTGCCGGGCGAAGTGAACCTGTGGCCCAACCTGTCCGGCGGCGAGGCGATCGACCTTCTCGGGCGACTGCGCGGCGGACTCGATCCGGCGCGGCGCGCGTCGCTGATCGAGCGGTTCGAACTCGACCCCACCCGGAAGGGCCGCACCTATTCGAAGGGCAACCGGCAGAAGGTCGCCCTCGTGGCCGCGCTCGCCGCCGACACCGAACTCCTCATCCTCGACGAGCCGACGTCGGGCCTGGACCCGTTGATGGAGGCGGTGTTTCAGGAGTGCATCACCGAATTCGCGCGCGGCGGACGCACGGTGCTGCTGTCCAGCCACATCCTCGCCGAGGTGGATGCGCTGTGCCACGCCGTGACCATCATCCGGGCGGGGAGGACGGTGCAGGCGGGAACATTGTCCGAGCTGCGGCATCTCACCCGGACGACGGTGACGGCGACCACCCGGATCAAGCCCAATCCGATCGGGAACGTCCCCGGTGTGCACAACCTGCAGAAGGGTGAGGACGCGAACACGGTGACGTTCGACGTCGATTCCGATCAGATCGACCCGGTCATGACCACGTTGACGGGGCTGGGCATCGTCTCGATCACCGCCAACCCGCCGACGTTGGAGGACCTGTTCCTCCGCGAGTACCGCGACGAGGTCGAGGCGCTCGGGATCGGACGGTCGCAGTGAGTCAGCTGAGCGGGACGGGTGTGCTCGCCGAACTGGCGGTGCGCACCGACCGGGTCCGGATTCCGGTGTGGACGGTCGCGGTGGCCGGTCTCACCGTCCTGCTCGCGTCGAGTTACTCCACCATCTACCCGACCGCCGAATCCCGGCAGGCCCGTGCCGAACTCATCTCGTCCCCGGCCGCCACCGCCCTTGCCGGGCCGGGCTACGGCCTGGACGACTACACGCTGGGTGCGATGGTCGCCAACGAGATCGCCGGCATGACGATGGTGGCCGTGGCGATCATGTCGGTGCTGCTGGTGACGCGGCATCTGCGGACGGAGGAGGAGACCGGGCGCGCGGAACTGGTGCGCGCCGGCGTCGTCGGGCGGTACGCGGGAATCACGGCGGGACTGATCTCGGCGGCCCTCGCCAATGTGTTCGTCACGCTGCTGCTGGTCGTCGGGTTGCTCGCCGTGGGTCTGCCTCCGGTGGGTTCGCTGAACATGTCGGCGGGTGTGCTGGTCGTGGGTCTGGTGTTCACTGCGCTGTCGGCGCTGGCGTCGCAGCTCACCGAACACGCCCGCGCGGCAAGCGGTGCCGGAATCTGCGCGGTCGTCGTCGCGTACCTGCTTCGGGCGGTGGGCGACGTGCAGCAGGGACACAGCGGGAGCCTGCTGACGTGGGTGTCGCCGATCGGCTGGTCGCAGGCCACCCGCGCGTACGTCGACGAACGATGGTGGCCGTTGCTGATCGGCGTCGTCGCGGCGGCGCTGACCGTCATCTGCGCGTATGGCGCCATCGGTCGCCGGGACGTCGGGGCGGGACTCCTCCCGCCGCGGGGCGGGCGCGCCGAGGCGTCCCCCCGCCTCACCGGAGTCACTGCGCTCGCGGCGCGCCAGCAGCGCGGCCAGATCCTCGCCTGGGGTGTCGGCGTGTTCGCTCTGTCGCTGCCCATCGGTTCCCTCGGCAGGCAGATCAGCGATTTCATCGGACAGGATCCCGATCTCGCACAGCTGCTGCCGGGTGGCGCCGCGGCGGCCGCCGACGGCGCGTTCGCCCTGTATCTGGTGTTCCTGGTGGTGATGGCCGCGATGTACGCCGTCGGTGCCGTCGTGTCGATCCGCTCGGAGGAATCGTCCGGTCGCGCCGAGGAGGCACTGGCCACCCCCGTGTCGCGGGCGCGGTGGCTCGGTGGCCAGCTGGTCGTCATCGCGGCCGCGGCCGTCGCGATCGCAGTGATGGCCGGGGTCGGCATGGGGATCACCGCGGCGTTCACGCTGTCCGATGCGGGCGCGCTCGGCCGGTTGACCGGCGCGGCCCTGAACACGGTGCCGGCAGTGCTCGTGATCGTCGGATCGTGCGCGGCCGTCTACGGGCTGATCCCTCGCGCGCTGCCGGCTCTTTGGGCGTTCGTGGGCTACGTTCTCGTCGCCGGAATGTTCGGGGAGGTCCTCCCGGACTGGTTCGGGATTCTCTCCCCCTTCCACTACACGCCGGCGCTGCCTGCCGAAAGCTTCGCGGCCGCCCCCCTCGCCGTTCTGCTGATTCTGGCGGCGGCCCTGTTCCTCGCCGGCGTCGCCGGCTTCCGGCGCCGGGACGTCGGCCCGTAAACCGTGCCGGGACGAACCCAGGCCGGCGCAGTGGAGCCGGTCAGGGGTTCGGCACCGTCACCAGGCCCAGTTCCGACGGATCGACGAGCAGATCGTGGTGCGGAAGCACCCGCACCGTGTACCCGACCGAGCCGGACAGCGGCAGCGCCAGGTCGGCGACGAACAACTCCCCCGACTCGTCCGACGCCGAGTGCGTCATCGGGACCGTGACGATGTCGGTGAGCTCCTCGTCCGGTCCGGCCTTGCCGATCACGGCCTGCACGGTGACGTCGTCGACGGACAGTTCACCGAGGCGGATACGGGCGCGGAGCACCAGATTCGCTCCGATCTCGGGGGTGTCGGGCAGCCCCGCGCCGTCGACCTGCAGGACCGTCACCGCAGGCCATGCCGCCTCGACGCGTCGACGGAACGCGGCGAGTTCGCGGGCGCCGGCAAAGTTCTCCGCCGCCACCGTCCGAGCCGATGCGGCCGCGGGCGCGTAGTACTGGACGGCGTAGTCGCGCACCATCCGCGACGCGAGCACCTTGGGGCCCAGATTCTGCAGCGTGTGACGCACCATCTCCACCCAGCGCACCGGCAGTCCGTCCGCGCGGTCGTAGAACCTCGGCAGGACGGCGCGCTCGAGCAGTTCGTACAGCGCGCTGGCCTCGAGGTCGTCGCGCCGGGTCTCGTCGACGACGCCGTCCGCGGTCGGGATGGCCCAGCCGTTCTCGCCGTCGAACATCTCGTCCCACCAGCCGTCGCGGATCGACAGGTTCAGTCCGCCGTTGAGCGCCGACTTCATCCCCGACGTGCCGCACGCTTCGAGCGGGCGCAGCGGGTTGTTGAGCCACACGTCGCAACCCCAGTAGAGGTACCGCGCCATCGACATGTCGTAGTCGGGGAGGAAGGTGATGCGGTGCCGGACGTCGGCGGCGTCGGCGAACCGCACGACCTGCTGGATGAGGGCTTTGCCGCCGTCGTCGGCGGGGTGACTCTTCCCGGCGACCACGAGCTGTACCGGACGCTCCTCGTCGAGGAGCAGTGCCCGCAGCCGTTCGGGGTCGCGCAGCATCAGCGTCAGACGCTTGTAGGTGGGCACGCGCCGGGCGAAGCCGACGGTGAGCACGTTCGGGTCGAACACCTCGTTCGTCCAGCCGAGTTCGGCGGACGTCGCGCCGCGTTCGATCCAGGACGCCCGGACCCGCCGGCGCACCTCCTCGACGAGTTTTCCGCGCAGCGCGTTGCGGGTCGCCCACAGTTCCTCGGCGGACAGATCCTGCAGCCGCTCCCAGCCGCGGGCCTCCTCGACCAGTTCGGGGCCGAGGATGCGGGTGGCGAGATCGATCCATTCGGGTGCGGCCCAGGTGGGCGCGTGGACACCGTTGGTGACCGAGCCGATCGGCACCTCTCCGGCGTCGAAGCCCTGCCACAGCGGCTGGAACATCTCCCGGCTGACGATGCCGTGCAGCTTGGACACACCGTTCGCTCGCTGCCCGAGACGCAGGCCCATGTGGGCCATGTTGAACACGGACGGATCCGATTCGCGGCCGAGTCCGAGGATCCGGTCGATCGTCAGCCCCGGCAGCAGGGACGATTCGTTCGCCCCGTTGTCGCCGCCGAAGTAGTGCCGCACGAGGTCGGCCGGGAACCGGTCGATTCCCGCGGGAACGGGGGTGTGGGTCGTGAAGACGGTGCCGGCGCGGACCGTGGCCAGCGCCTCGTCGAAGTCGAGCCCGCCGGTGGTGACCAGTTCGCGGATCCGCTCGATGCCGAGGAAACCGGCATGACCTTCGTTCATGTGGAAGACGGCGGGATCGGGCAGGCCGTAGGCGTGGGTGTAGGCGCGCACCGCGCGGACGCCGCCGATGCCGGCGAGGATCTCCTGTTTGATGCGGTGGTCCTGGTCGCCGCCGTACAGGCGGTCGGTGACGCCCCGCATCTCGGCGTCGTTCTCCGCGATGTCGGAGTCGAGCAGCAGCAGCGGGACGCGCCCCACCTGGGCGATCCACACGCGGGCGCGCAGCACCCGCCCGCCGGGTACCGCGACGTGCACGAGGACGGGCGCCCCGTCGGACGACTGCGGCCCGGACTCGGTGAGCAGGCGCAGCGGCAGGCCCTGCGGGTCGTGCGGCGGGTAGTGCTCGGCCTGCCAGCCGTCCGCGGTCAGCGACTGCCGGAAGTATCCCGAGCGGTACAACAACCCGACACCGATCAGCGGCAGTCCCAGATCGGATGCCGCCTTCAGGTGGTCGCCTGCGAGAATTCCGAGGCCGCCGGAGTAGTTGGGCAGCACTTCGCTGACCCCGAACTCCATTGAGAAATATGCGATCCCGCCGTCCAGCGACACTCCCTTGGCCTGCTGGTTCTGGTACCAGCGGGGCCGGGACAGGTAGTCGTCGAGGTCGGCGGCCGCGGCGTCGAGCCGGGCCAGGAACGCGACGTCCTCGGCCAGTTCGTCCAGGCGGGCGGGATCGACCTCACCGAGCATCCGGACCGGGTCGAACTGCACCTGCCGCCACAGGTCCTCGTCCAGCAATCCGAACAGTTCCTGCGTGGCCGGATGCCACGACCAGCGAAGATTGGTGGACAGCGGACCGAGGGCAGCGAGCCGCTCCGGAAGGTGGGCTCGGACAGTGAACCGACGCAAGGCTTTCACCTCGCGAACGATAACGCACTGCGGGCGTCGTCGCGCCGTGTCGGGCCGGGTGCGCGTCAGATCTCCAATACGGACAGGAACCGGTCGACTCCACTACGGTTGAACGGGCGGCCCAGCCCACGAGCCGCCGGCAACTTCCGGCTATGGAACGGAGCCCAGTGTGACAGGTCGACTCGGAATCGACGACGTGGAACCGAACGTCGGGTGCGGCCGCTTTCCCGCCAAGGCCGTTGTGGGTGAGGTGTTTCCCGTCCGGGCAACCGTGTGGCGCGAAGGTCACGATGCCGTGGCCGCCACACTGGCGGTGCGGGGGCCGCGCAGTGCTTCGTCGGGCGGCTCGGCGACGTTCCGGATTCCCATGACCAGCGGTCCGGTGCCCGACACGGTCGACGGTTCCTTCACCCCGACCGGCGAGGGTCTCTGGACGTTCCGGATCGAGGCCTGGAGCGATCCGGTCACCACGTGGAAGCACGCGGTCGAGGCGAAGCTCGCGGTGGGACAGGGTTCGGCCGAACTGGCCAACGACCTCGAGATCGGTGCACGGTTGTTCGAGCGTGCCGCGAAGGGCGTCCCCCGCGGGGACCGTTCACGACTGACCGGGGTCGCGGCGTCGCTGCGTTCCGACCGTCACCTCTCCGAGCGGGTGGCTCCGGCGTTCGGATCGGACGTGACCGAACTGCTGCGCGCGCATCCGCTGCGCGAACTGGTCACGAAGAGCGAGGCGCACACCGTGCTCGTCGATCGCACGCGGGCGCTGTTCGGGTCGTGGTACGAGTTCTTCCCGCGATCCACCGGCGGCCGGGACGAGAACGGCAGGCCCCGGCACGGCACGTTCGCGACGTCCGCGGCGGCGCTTCCCCGGATCGCGTCGATGGGTTTCGACGTGGTGTACCTGCCACCCATCCACCCGGTGGGAAAGATCAACCGGAAGGGCCCCAACAACACGCTGACCCCGGGCCCCGAGGACGTCGGTTCGCCGTGGGCGATCGGCTCGGACGAGGGCGGCCACGACGCGATCCATCCCGAGCTCGGGACGCTGCGCGATTTCAAGGCGTTCATCGCCGCCGCCCGGAAGCTGAACCTGGAGGTGGCGATCGACCTGGCCCTGCAGGCCGCACCGGACCATCCCTGGGCGAAGAAGCACCCGGAATGGTTCACCGTCCTTCCCGACGGCACCATCGCCTACGCCGAGAACCCACCGAAGAAGTATCAGGACATCTACCCGGTCAACTTCGACGACGACCGCGACGGCATCTACGCGGAGGTCCTGCGGGTCGTGCGGCACTGGGTTGCGGCGGGCGTCAAGATCTTCCGGGTCGACAACCCGCACACCAAACCGGCGGACTTCTGGGAGTGGCTGATCGCCGAGGTCAAGAAGTCGGATCCGGACGTCCTGTTCCTGTCCGAGGCGTTCACCCGTCCGGCACGACTGTACGGTCTCGCCCGCCGCGGGTTCACGCAGTCCTACACGTATTTCACGTGGCGGACGGCCAAATGGGAGTTGACGGAGTTCGGCAAGGAGATCGCCGCCAAGGCCGACGAGGCGCGCCCCAACCTCTTCGTCAACACCCCGGACATCCTGCACGAGAGCCTGCAGACCGGCGGTCCGGGAATGTTCGCGCTGCGCGCCGCGCTGGCGGCGACCCTGTCGCCCACGTGGGGCGTGTACTCGGGTTACGAACTGTACGAACATGTTCCGGTGCGTCCGGGCAGTGAGGAGTACCTCGACTCGGAGAAGTACCAGCTGCGTCCCCGTGACTTCGAGGGAGCGGCCGCCCGCGGCGAGTCCCTGGAACCGTGGATCACCGCGCTCAACCGGATCCGCAGGCAGCATCCGGCGCTGCAGCAGTTGCGCAACATCCATTTCCACCACGTCGACAACGACGCCCTGATCGCGTACTCCAAGTTCGACGCCACCACCGGCGACGCCGTGCTGACGGTGATAAATCTCAACCCGTACGGCGCCGAGCAGGGCAACGTGTGGCTGGACATGCCGGCGCTCGGCCGCGACTGGCACGACCACCTGACCGTGCTCGACGAGGTCACCGGGGAGCAGTATCACTGGGGGCAGACCAACTTCGTGCGCCTCGAACCGTGGCGGGCCGTGGCCCATATCCTGGCATTACCGTCGATTCCCTATCCGGCCAGAACGAAGCTGGCCTACCGCGGAGGTACATAGTGACCGTCGAACCGCCTGTCGCCATCGCACCCGACGCCGCCGACCTCGACCTGCTGGCCCGGGGCGAGCACCACAACCCGCACTCGATCCTGGGCGCGCACCCACATCCCGAGGGCACGGTGATCCGCGCGCTGCGCCCCTACGCCGAGGCCGTCGACGCCGTCATCGGTGGGACGAGTTTCTCGCTGGAACACCTCGCGCACGGTGTGTGGGGCGCGCTGGTGCCGTACCGGGACCTGATGGACTACCGGCTGTCCACGACGTGGCCGGGTGGTCACAACGACGTCTCCGCCGACGGCTACCGGTTCCTGCCGACGCTCGGCGAACTCGACCTGCACCTGTTCGGTGAGGGCAGGCACGAGCGGCTGTGGGAGATCCTCGGCGCGCACCGCCGCCGCTACGACACCCCCGACGGCACCGTCACCGGCACGTCGTTCGCCGTGTGGGCGCCCAATGCCCGCGGGGTGAGCGTGATCGGCGATTTCGACGGGTGGAGCGGCCGGAACTTCCCGATGCGGGTGCTCGGGTCGACGGGGGTGTGGGAGTTGTTCGTCCCCGGTATCGAGGTCGGCGACCTGTACAAGTTCCGGGTCCACGGCCCCGACGGCAGTGTGCGCGACAAGGCCGACCCCATGGCCTTCGCGACGGAGGTCCCTCCCGCGACCGCGTCCCGGGTGTCGGTGAGCACGTACGAATGGAACGACGCCGAGTGGCTGGCGCAGCGGGCGGCCACCGAGCCCGCGCAGTCCCCGATGAGCGTGTACGAGGTGCACCTCGGTTCGTGGCGTCCCGGGCTGAACTACCGCGAGATGGCCGAGCAACTCGCCGCCCACGTCACGGAGACGGGGTTCACGCACGTCGAACTGCTGCCGGTCGCCGAGCACCCGTTCGGCGGGTCCTGGGGATACCAGGTGACGTCGTACTACGCGCCCACCTCACGGTTCGGCTCGCCCGACGACTTCCGGTGGTTCGTCGACCACCTGCACGCCGCCGGCATCGGCGTCATCGTCGACTGGGTGCCTGCCCACTTCCCCAAGGACGAGTGGGCGCTGGCCCGGTTCGACGGCACACCGCTCTACGAGCACAGCGATCCCCAGCGCGGCGAGCAACTCGACTGGGGAACGTACGTGTTCGATTTCGGGCGTCGCGAGGTCCGCAACTTCCTCGTCGCCAATGCGCTGTACTGGCTCGACGAGTTCCATGTGGACGGTCTGCGCGTCGACGCGGTCGCGTCGATGCTGTACCTCGACTATTCGCGGCCGGAGGGCGGCTGGACACCGAACATCCACGGCGGCCGGGAGAACCTGGAGGCGGTCGCGTTTCTGCAGGAGACCAACGCTACGGTCCACAAGCAGCACCGCGGGGTCGTCACCATCGCCGAGGAATCGACGGCGTGGCCGGGTGTCACCCGCGCGACCAACGTCGGCGGACTCGGGTTCAACATGAAATGGAACATGGGGTGGATGCACGACACCCTCGGGTTCCTGGCGCACGATCCCGTCCACCGCAGCTATCACCATCACGAGATCACGTTCTCCCTGATGTACGCGTGGAGCGAGAACTATCTGCTCCCCATCAGCCACGACGAGGTGGTGCACGGGAAGGGCACGCTGTGGACGCGGATGCCCGGCGACGACTGGTCGAAGGCCGCCGGCGTGCGGGCCCTGCTGGCGTACATGTGGTCGCACCCCGGCAAGCAACTGCTGTTCATGGGTCAGGAGTTCGGGCAGACCGCGGAGTGGTCCGAGGAACGCGGACTCGACTGGTATCAGCTCGACGACCCGTATACGGGCGGCTTCCACCGCGGTCTGCTCCGGCTCGTCCACGACCTCAACGCCACGTACCGCGAGCACCCGGCGTTGTGGACGCTCGACACGTCACCGGGTGGGTTCTCCTGGATCGACGCCAACGACACGGCGAACAACGTCCTGAGCTTCCTGCGTTACGGCACCGACGGGTCGATTCTGGCGTGCCTGTTCAATTTCTCGGGTTCCGCGCACGCGAATTATCGTGTGGGCTTGCCAGAACGGGGCGAATGGCGTGAAATTCTCAACACCGACGCCGAGGTCTACGCAGGATCGGGTTGGGGAAATCTCGGTGCGGTGACGGCAACTTCGCAGCCGTGGCACGGCCGTCCCGCCTCCGCGGAGGTGGCACTGCCCGCGAACGGAGCGATCTGGATGAGTCTGGAGCGTTGATGAAGGCACGGCCTTGCTGACCCGACGTCGGCTGTGGGCTGCGAGCGTGAGCGTTCTGGCCGCGACTGCGGTCGTGCTGTCGGGGTGCACGCGTTCGGTGGACGGTGAGGCCGCGTCCATCTACGACGATCCGTTCAAGGTGGCGGGCCTCGACGCCACGTCGGGTCCGAGCGGTGCCCGCAAGGGCGCGCCCGCCGCCGACCTCCCCGTCACCGGCACCGACGGCGGTGAGATCGACACGATGGCGGCCAACGCGGTGAGCGACATCGAGAGTTACTGGCGCACCGAGTTCCCGGCACTGTTCCAGCGCACGTTCGAGCCGGTGGAGGAGCTGATCTCCTGGGATCCGCGGGATTCCGACGGCCCCCGGTTCTGCGGAGACAGCACCAAGGAACTCCTCAACGCCGGCTACTGCAGCACCGACCACACCATCGGCTGGGACCGGGGGCTGCTGCTGCCGGAGGTCGTGGAGAAGTTCGGCATCGTCGCCGCCGTCTTCGTGCTGGCCCACGAGTACGGGCACGCCGTCCAGACGAAGGCGGGAATCGCCGACGAGAACGTGGGCGGCGGCATCGTGCGGGAACAGCAGGCCGACTGTTTCGCGGGGGCATTCATGCGGCACATCGCGGAAGACAAGGCGCCCCATTTCACGCTGAACACGTCGGACGGCCTCAACAAGGTACTGGCGTCGGCGGTGGCGATCGGCGATACCGACCCGAACGATCCGGACAACGTGCACGGCTCGGCGTTCGAACGAGTCACCGCCACCCAGATCGGGTTCACGGACGGCCCGGCAGCGTGCACGCGCATCGACGAGAAGGAGATCGACTCGCGGCGCGCGGATCTGCCGCAGCGCTTCGCCGACGACACCGACGACGGCGAACTCCCCGTCACCGACGAGTCCGTCGAGGCGTTCTTCACGTCGTTCCAGCAGATCTTCGATCTCAGCGATCCGCCCACGCTGCAACTCGACGGCGCCGACCTCGACTGCGCGGACGCCGACGTGACGGAACCGGTGTCGTATTGCCCGGCAACCAACACGATCGGGGTCAGTGTCGACGCCCTCGCCGAACGCGGCACACCGGGGCGCCCGGGGCGTCGTGAACTGTTCCAGACCAAGCTCACCGGCGACTACAACGCGTACGTCCTGCTCGCCTCGCGGTACACCCTGGCGTTGCAGCGGGACCGGGGCGACGATCTGCACTCACCGCAGACCGCGCTGCGGGCCGCCTGCCTGTCCGGTGTCATCACCAGCGCGCTGAGCCCGGCCAGTCCGGCCACCCTGGCGGAGGGCAGCGTGTGGTTGTCCCCCGGCGACCTCGACGAGGCGGTCTCGGGGCTGCTCACCGACGGACTCGCCGCCAGTGACGTGAACGGCGAGACCGTGCCGAGCGGGTTCTCCCGGGTCGACGCCTTCCGCACCGGAGTGCTCGGAGGCGAGCAGGCCTGCGAGGGCCGGTACCGCTGACCGGTCGCCGGCTCAGATCTCTCGATAGCCGAGCGCCGCGGAGATCCGTCCGGCGGCCCGGCACACGACCCGGCACGAGGCCGCGCATCCGCTCGTCGGGCATGTACGGACTGGGGACTTCTGCTGTCGGCCTTCGGCTGGACGTATGCAGCGCTGCAGATTCCCGGTGGATGGCTCGTCGACCGGATTCCCCCGAGACTGCTCTGCCCCGCCTGCCCTCATCCTCTGCTCGATCGCGACCGCGTGCATGGGGTCATCGGCGGCCTCGTGGCGCTCATCGCGTTGCGACTGCTGGTCGGCGTGTTCGGGGGCGCCCGCGTATCCCGATCAACAGCCGGGTCGCGACGGCCTGGTACCCGAGCATGAACGTACGATCGTGATCGGTTTCTACACCTCCGGACAGTTCATCGAACTGGCCCTGCTCCCTTCCTTCTCTCATGGTTGCAGTCCGTGCTTGTCCTGGCACGTCGACCTCGTGGAGGAGGAACGCGAGCGTCCGGAGGTGATCCGGAACGATGTCGCCACCGTCCTCGGCCGGCACAAGCTGTGGGGAATATACCTGGGGCAGTTCTGGCTCACGTCGACGCGGTGGTTCTTCGTCACCTGGTTCCCACCTACCTCGTTGATTTACCGGGGCATGGATTACTTGACTTCCTCTCGGCCGTGAACGACCGAGATTCCCCCGAGACTCGCGTCCCGAGGTTCCTGTTTCACAGACAGTCGCCACCCCACACGTTATGTGCGAGGTGGTCTCACACCATCTCCGCAGGCTGCCACCGCCAGTCCGACGGCCAAAATATTCCTCGCCGCATTCACATCCCGATCATGGACGACGCCGCACCGGCACGCCCACTCCCGCACGTTCAGCGGCATCGTCGACGCGACCTCCCCGCACACCGAGCAGGTCTTCGACGACGGATGAAACCGGTCGATCGCCACCACCCGCCGCCCGTACCAGTCGGCCTTGTACTCGAGCATCGACCGGAACTCGGACCACCCCGCATCCGAGATCGCCCGAGACAGGGACCGATTCTTCACCATGTTCCGCACACTCAGATCCTCGACGGCGATCACTTGATTTTCGCGCACCAGCCGAGTGGACAGTTTGTGCAGATAATCGCGGCGCCGATCAGCGATCCGGCCATGAATCTTCGCGACCTTCAGTCGGGCCTTGGCCCGGTTCCGGGACCCTTTCTGCTTCTTGGCCAGCATCCGTTGCGCCTTCGCCAACCGCTCACGGTCCGTGCGCTCGTGGCGCGGGTTGGTGATCTTCTCCCCCGTCGAGAGTGTGTAGAGGCTCGTGATCCCGGCGTCGAGCCCGACCACCCGATCGGCCGGCTCGAGTTCGGTGATCGTGTCCTCGACGAGGATCGAGATGTGGTACTGACCACGAGCATTACGCGACACCGTCACCTGCGACGGTACTGTCCCCTCCGGCAGCGGCCTCGACCACCGAACGTCCAGGGGTTCGGTCTGCTTGGCCAACCGGACCTGCCCGCCGCGGTAGGTGAAGCAGTTCGAGTAGTAGGTCGCCGAATCCTTCGACTGCCCCTTCTTCTTGAATTGCGGGTATCGGGTCTGCTTGCGCCAGAACCTCTCGAACGCACCCTGCAACTGCCGCAGCGCCTCCTGCAACGGCCCCTTCGACGGCTCCGCCAACCACTCCGTCTCGACATCCCGTTTCCATCCGGTGAGCATCTTCGAGGTGTCCGCGTAGGTGACCCGTCGCTGCTCCTGCGACCAGGCACGCGACCGCTCGGCCAACGCCCGGTTGTAGACATACCGGGTGCACCCGAACGTCCGAGCAAGCTGTTCCGCCTGCACCGCAGTCGGATAGAAACGGTACTTGAACGCCCGCTTCACCACCCTCCCCGCCATGACCGAAGACACTAGCCCCACGGTCCGACAAACCAGATCGGCCATCCCGGACCTGAAGGACCCGGGTTTGCGCCGAGAGACTCGCGGAACAAGTCCGGATTCCTCGCCTCGCTGCCGTTCGTCGCGGCGCTCGTCGGTGTGCTGTTCTCCGGGGTGTTCTCGGACTTCCTGCTGCGCAAGGGGGTCTCTCTCGGAGTCGCCCGGAAGGGTCCGATCATCGTCGGACTGCTCTTGACCGTCGCGATGATCGGCGCGAACTTCACCGACTCGACCGCGATGGTGATCGTGTTCCTGTCCATCGCCTTCTTCGGCAACGGACTCGCGTCGATCACGTGGTCGCTGGTGTCGGCACTCGCACCGGAACGGCTGCTCGGGCTCACGGGCGGAATGTTCAACTTCATCGGCAACCTGTCGTCGATCGCCACGCCCATCGTCATCGGGTTGCTCGTCACCGAGGACAGTTTCGCTCCGGGATTCGTCTACATGACCGTGGTGACCGCGATCGGAATCGCGTCCTACGTCCTTCTGGTCGGACGGGTGGAGCGCGTTCGCAGCTGATCGCCGTCGGGGGTGACCGGGGTGAGCGCCGAAAGCACTCACCCCGGTTCCTCGTCAGTACAGTGCCGCGGCGAGTTTCCGGCGCGCGGTCATGACGACCGGCTCGGCCGGGTCGAACAGTTCGAACAACTCCAGCAGACGGGTCCGAACCCGGGTCTTGTCGTCGCCGGCGCTGCGGGCGACGACACCGATGAGGCGGGCGAACGCCGCGTCGGGCGCCTGGGAGTAGAGCTCCACGTCCGCCGCCTGCAATTGGGCGTCGATGTCGGCGGGGGCGGCGTCCGCCGCGGCGACGGCACCGGGATCGACGGACTGCACGCGGGCGAGGAAACGTACCTGGCGGATCGCGCCCTGCGCCTCCGCGTTGTCCGGTTCCGCGTCGAGGATCTTCTGGAACTCGGCTTCGGCTGCGGCCAGGTCGCCCTCGTCGAGCGCCGCCTCGGCCGCGACGAAACGCGGGTCCTCCGGCTCGGGCTCGTCCGCGTCGCCGTTGCCGGCAGGCGGCCCGGACAGTTTTCCGGCGGTCGCCTGCTGGACGGCGGCGAGCCACTGACGCAGTTGCGGTTCGGGCTGCGCGCCCTGGAAGTCGGCGAGCGGTTGACCGCCGGCGATGGCGACGACGGTCGGGACGGACTGGACGCCGAAAGCCTGCGCGATGCGCGGGTTGGCATCGACGTCGACCTTGGCGAGCACCCAGGTGCCACCGGCCTCGTGTGCCAGCTTCTCGAGCAGGGGTGAGAGTTGTTTACACGGCTCGCACCAGGTGGCCCACAGGTCCACGACGACCGGGACCTGCTGGGACCGGACGAGGACCTCCGCCTCGAACGTCGCCTCGGTGACGTCGATGACGGGTGCGAGGCCGGTGCCGCCGGGGGCGGCCGGGGCGGCCGGGGCGGCGCCGTCCCCGGAGGGTGCGGGCGCAGGCGGGGGCGGAGCGGCCGCACGCTCCTTGAGGGCGGAGAGATCGACTGCTCCGCTCATGGCTGCGGCCACTGCTGAGGAACGCGCTGACGGACGAGAACCTGGTCGAGTCACGTCCACCAGTTTGTCACGATTCGAGCGTGCGCCGGAATGCGGGCCGTGCCTACCGCGGACTCGGTCAGACGAGCGACGGTTCGCTCTTCGCCTCGCTGGTCCGGGACAGTTCGGCCATGCGGCCGGTGCGGGCCGCCCAGACCTCGAACACGACGGTGCCGAACGGCGGGACGCTGGCGACGAGCGCCCAGAAGACGGTGACCAGGTTCCAGCTCAGCTTGCGCGCGGTCCACAGCGAGACGAGCAGGTACAGCACGAAGACGCCGCCGTGGATCGGGCCGAAGATCTTCACGCCGATCTCGTTGCCGTCGGCGGGCAGGTACTTGAAGGCCATGCCGATGAGGAGGCCGAGCCAGGTGAATGCCTCCAGAATTGCGACAAATCGGAAGCGCTTGGCCGTGGTGCTGAGATCGAAGACGTTCGCCATGCCGACCATTGTGCCCGACCATCTACGACAGTCCGTAGTGGTGTGAGGCACACCACCACGGACCATCGTCTGTCAAGACTTGGGGACGCGGACGATCAGGGCGTCACCCTGACCGCCTCCACCGCACAGTGCCGCCGCGCCAACGCCGCCGCCGCGACGGCGCAACTCGAGTGCCAGATGCAGTGCGATCCGCGCACCCGACATCCCCAGCGGATGCCCCATCGCGATCGCGCCGCCGTTGACGTTCACGATTTCCGGATCCAGGCCCAGCTCCCGCGCTGACGCGATCCCGACCGCAGCGAAGGCCTCGTTGATCTCCACCAGGTCCAGGTCCTTCGGGTCGATCCCTTCCTTGGCGCACGCCTTCGCGATGGCCCGCGCCGGCTGGGACTGCAACGTCGAATCCGGGCCCGCCACCACCCCGTGCGCGCCGATCTCCGCAATCCAGGACAGCCCCAGTTCCTGAGCCTTCGCCTTGCTCATCACGACGACGGCGGCCGCGCCGTCCGAGATCTGCGACGCCGACCCGGCGGTGACGGTGCCGTCCTTGCTGAACGCCGGCCGCAACCTGGCCAGCGACTCGGCGGTCGTATCGCCCCGCACGCCCTCGTCGGAGCCGACGAGCACGGGATCGCCCTTGCGCTGCGGCACCGGAACCGGCACGACCTCGTCGTCGAAGACACCGTCCTTCCAGGCGCGCGCCGCCTTCTGGTGCGACGCTGCCGCGAACGCATCCTGCTCCTCACGGCTGATCCGCTGCCCGTCCTCCGCGTTCTTCGCCTCCGTCAGGCTGCCCATCGCCTGATCGGTGAAGATGTCGTACAACCCGTCGAACGCCATGTGGTCGCGCATCGTGACGTCGCCGTACTTGAACCCCTCCCGCGACTTCTCCAGCAGGTGCGGGGCACGCGACATCGACTCCTGGCCGCCGGCGACGACGACGTCGAACTCGCCGGCCCGGATCAGCTGATCCGCCAACGCGATCGCGTCGATCCCCGACAGGCACACCTTGTTGATCGTCAGCGCAGGCACGTCCATCCCGATCCCGGCGGCCACGGCGGCCTGCCGCGCCGGGATCTGACCGGCCCCCGCCGTGAGCACCTGGCCCATGATCACGTACTCGACCTGTTCGGGGGCGACGCCCGCCTTCTCCAGTGCACCGCGAATCGCCACCCCACCCAGATCGGAACCCGACACATCCTTCAACGAACCCAGCAACCGGCCCATCGGGGTCCGGGCTCCGGCGACGATCACAGAACTGGTCACGATTTCCTCCGCGTGAGACGAATGGGCGGGTGCCGGGCGACGGAAGTCACATCCCGACGAGAACTACCGAAACGGTAGCGCTAACGTCGGGACCATGACACAGTCCTCCCCCACCCAGTCCACGTCGCCGCTGTCCTCGGATCTGGTGACCGCCATCGACCACGTCGGCATCGCCGTTCCCGACCTCGACGCCGCCATCGCGTGGTACTCCGAGCACCTCGGCATGGTGTCGACACACGAAGAGGTGAACGAGGAGCAGGGCGTGCGCGAAGCGATGCTGAGCGTCGTCGGCGCTCCCGCGGGCAGCACCGCGCTGCAGCTTCTCGCGCCGCTGAACGAGAACTCGACCATCGCCAAGTTCATCGATCGCAGCGGTCCCGGTCTCCAGCAGCTGGCGTACCGCGTCACCGACATCGACGCCATCTCCGCCCAGTTGCGCGAGCGCGGCGTCCGGCTGCTGTACGACGCACCCCGCCGCGGAACCGCCGACTCGCGCATCAACTTCGTCCACCCGAAGGACGCGGGCGGAGTTCTCGTCGAGCTGGTCGAGCCGTCGGCGACCCACTAGAGCTGTGACCGGCCGCCGGGTGCCAGGCGCAGAGACAAGTTCTACTTTGCCCAGGTAGATTGGCGGCCATGGTAAACGAGCAGGACCGTGGTTCGATCCCCCTTCCCTTCTCCACCGTGCGTAAGGGATTCGACCGGGACGAGGTACGCAACTACTTCGAGCGATTCGACGCCGAGCTGCGCGTCACTGCCGCCGACCGCGACGCCGCGGCGGCGCAGGCGCGGGATCTCGCCAAGCAACTCGACGACGCGCGGGACGAGATCGACGATCTCCGCAAGGACGTCGACCGCCTGTCGGTTCCGCCGACCACCGCGGAGGGAATGAGCGACCGCATCTCGCGCATGCTCCGGCTCGCGTCGGACGAGGCGTCCGAGGTGCGCGCGAAGGCCGAGGCCGACGCCGCCGAGACGATCTCCGTCGCCGAGCAGGAGGGCGCGCAGCTCCGCGGCCAGTACGAGTCGCTGGTCGCGGAACTCGAAGACCGCCGCAGCGCGCTCGAGATTCAGCACGAGCAGACCATGGCGAAGGCCCGCACGGAGGCGGCGAAGATCGTCGAGGCCGCGCAGTCCGAGCGCGACCGCCTCGCCGCCGAGGCCGAACTGCGTCGCTCGCAGGTTCAGGAGGACTTCGACCTCTCGATGTCCGAGCGCCGCCAGAAGACGATCACGGCGGTGAACGAGCTCGAGTCCACCAGCAAGGCCGAGGCGCAGCGTCGTCTCGCGGACGCCACGCACGAGGCGGAGCGCAGGCTGCAGGCTGCCACCGACCAGTCGGAGCGCAAGATCGCCCACGCCAAGGAACTCGCGGAAGAGCTTCGCGTGCTCCGCGGCCGGATCCTGGCGCAGCTCTTGGGCATTCGAGGGCAGCTCGATTCGGTTCCCGCCATGTTGGCGTCGGTCAACCGGGAGAGTGAACTCCTGGACGCGCAGCCCGACACCGCGGCGTCGAAGTCCGAGAAGCGTCCGAACGAGAACCCGAACAGCCAGTCGGCACCGAACGGCGCAGCGGACCGCAAGACCGAGTCGGGCGAGTCCGGGTCGAACGCGTCAGGGAAGAAGTCCGGGGACGAGACGGACAACTCGGACGAGGACACCGCGGTGCTCTCCACCGTCGAGAAGACCCAGGCGAACCGGCCTGCGGGTCAGCGAACGGTGAAGACCGGAAGCTAGGACCACCTGCGGGTGAGGCCCCGGGTGCTGCGTCCCGACCAGCACCCGGTGTGCCAGTGCCGCCGGTCCTCGGCTCCGCCGTATTCGGCGGGCCAGGTGACGAGGTGGGCGACACCCGGCCGGATGTCGTGATCGCAGCCCGGGCACCGGTACGACTTGGTCGCCCGGGCCCCGGGGATGGTGCGGACGATGTAGCTCTCGTCCGCGTCGCCCGCGGGACCGGATTCCTGACGCATCAGCGCACTACCGAACAGCGAGCCCTCGGAATTGTCCGGGGGCGCACTGCGGCGCGTGTTCTTCCGCTGCGGTTTACGACGGGGCACGGGTTCAGCCTAGGCCTCAGAAGAGCCGGAACTCGGTGCTCTCGGTGCCGCGCAGCGCTTCGTAGTCGAGCACCAGGCACCGGATTCCGCGGTCGGTGGCAAGGGTTTTGGCCTGCGGCTTGATCTGCTGGGCGGCGAAGACGCCGCTCACCGGTGCCAGCAGCGGATCGCGGTTGAGCAGTTCGAGGTACCGCGTGAGTTGCTCGACACCGTCGATGTCGCCGCGGCGCTTGATCTCCACAGCGACGGACGCGCCGTCGGCGTTCCGGCACAGCAGGTCGACGGGACCGATCGCCGTCATGTATTCACGCCGGACCAATGTGTAGCCGTTGCCGAGCGTTTCCACGTGTTCGGCGAGCAACTCCTGCAGGTGCGCTTCGACACCGTCCTTGACGAGCCCGGGATCGACTCCGAGTTCGTGACGGGAGTCGTGCTCGATCTCCTCGATGGTGATCCGCAGTTCCTCACCGGCCTTGTTGGTCACGACCCACAGGGCTTCGGCGTCCTCGACGGAGTCCTCGACGAGCCAGCAGGGCGGGCTCATCCAGTTCAGGGGCTTGTAGGCGCGGTCGTCGGCGTGGATGCTCACGGAACCGTCGGCCTTGATCAACAACAGGCGACGAGCGGTGGGCAGATGTGCCGTCAAACGGCCTACGTAGTCGACTCGGCATCTGGCAATCACTAGGCGCACCCGCCCACCCTAAGGGATCATGCCGACTAGTCTCGAATGACTATGCTCAGCCCTCGCCGATCCGTCGCCCCGCTGGGGTCGTGGTTGCTGGGATCGCCGGACGAGAGTCCCCGCCGGCGCCGCATCCGTGTCCAGTTGCTGCTGACCGCGCCGCTGGTGTTCACGAATCTCGTCGGTGCGGTGATCACCTGCCTGCTCATCAGCGTCGTCGTCCCCGGGCCGAGTGTGTGGGCGAGCGAGTTCGCGATCGCCAACTTCGTCGCAGTGCCGGTGTTCGTGCTGTGCGCGGTGCTGATCGGCGTGACCTGGGGCACCAAGCGACTGGTGTCGGATCTGCGATGGGCAACGGAGGACGACATGCCCACCGACCACGACCGGTCGGCGGCGTTCCGCGCCCCGTGGCGCCTGACCCGGGTCCAGGCGGCGCTGTGGGGCATCGGGTTGGTCTTCTTCACGACGCTGTACGGCCTCATCGATCCCCAGACCATCCCGAAGGTCGCGTTCACGATCGCGATGGCCGGCATCACGGTGTGTGCGTTCTGCTACCTGCTGACGGAGTTCGCGCTCCGTCCCATCGCCGCCCGCGCACTCGGATCGGACGGACCGCAACCCCGCCGCACGCTCGGCATCACCGGCCGCACGGCGCTGGCGTGGATCCTCGGGACGGGCGTTCCCGTGCTTGGCCTGATGCTCATCGCGATCTTCAGCTTCATCCGTCCGGCGAGCCCGACCAGCCTCGCGGTGTCGATCCTCGCGCTCGGTGGTGTGATTCTGCTGTTCGGTCTGCTGCTGGTGGTGATCAGTGTGCGCGCCACCGAGGCGCCCATCCGCTCGGTGGCGCAGGGCATGGCGAAGGTGGCCGACGGCGATCTCGATGCCGAGGTCGTCGTGTACGACGGCACCGAACTCGGCGCGCTGCAGACCGGGTTCAACCGGATGGTCGAGGGACTGCGCGAACGTGAGCGGATCCGCGACCTCTTCGGGCGGCACGTCGGGCAGGACGTGGCGTCGCAGGCGCTTCGTCACAACCCCGAACTCGGCGGGGAGGAACGCGACGTGGCGGTGCTGTTCGTCGACATCATCGGGTCCACCACGATCGCGGCCACCCGGTCTCCGGCGGAGGTCGTGGATCTGCTCAACCGGTTCTTCAACGTGGTCGTCGACGAGGTCGACCGGCGGGGCGGGTTCGTCAACAAGTTCGAAGGCGACGCCGCGCTGGCCATCTTCGGGGCACCGATGGCGCTCGACGACCACACCGGTGCGGCCCTGTCCGCTGCTCGGGTCCTGCGCGAACGGCTCACCGCCGAGGTACCGGAATGCGATGCGGGAATCGGGGTGGCGGCCGGTCGCGCGGTGGCCGGAAACATCGGCGCCCACGAACGTTTCGAGTACACGGTGATCGGCGATCCGGTCAACGAGGCGGCGCGGTTGTCCGAGCTCGCCAAGAATGTTCCCGGGCACGTCGTCGCGTCCGAGCGGGCGATCGCCGCGGCGTCCGAGGACGAAGGCACGCGGTGGCAATGTACCGACACCGTCACCCTGCGCGGGCGTCTCGAACCGACCACGCTGGCCGTTCCCGCCGAACTAATCCCCGCCGGTTCCGCCGCCGACGATGAGGGCGCCGACTCCGTCGAGTAGCCGGGCGAGCCCGAATTCGAAGGCGTGGGCGGGCGAGAACGCGGCGTTGTGGTGCTCCCCCGCCGTGGCCCCGACCCGGGTGGCGAGCGGAAACCGCTCGGGGTCGAAGACCTTCTCGAAGTGCGGCGCGACGCTCTGCCACCACTCGCTGTCCGCCTCGCCCTGGTCGGCGAGCGCGGCCGCGTCCACCGCCGCCCGCGCCGCGCCGGCGACGAAACTGTCGAGGAGTGTGACGACGGAGTCCATGTCGAGGTCCGGCAGTCCCAGTCCCTCGACCGCGCGCAGTTCCCGCTCGTACTTGGCCATCCCGCCGGGCCCGAGGACCGGCCGGCTCAGCGCGACGACTCCGAGCATCCACGGGTGTGCGCACAGCAGTTGGAAATAGTCGTGCGCGGCGGCCGTGAGACGCTCCCGCCACCCCGCGTCGGTGTCGTCACCCGGTTCGAGCGTGGACAGCGCCCGGTCGAGCATCACCTCGACCAGTTCCGTCTTTCCGGGAACGTGCGTGTACAGCGACATCGCCCCGACGCCGAGTTCGGCCGCGAGCCGGCGCATCGAGACGGCGTCCAGCCCCTCCGCATCCGCGACGGAGACGGCGGCCTCGACGATCCGGTCGAGTGTCAAGCCGGGTTTGCCGTTGCGGGGACGCGAGATCGGCGTGCTGCCGCCACCCCACAGCAACTCCATGGTGCGGGCGGGGTCGCCCTCCGGTGCCGCGCTTCTTCCCATGCCGAGATCTTCCCACGGCGCCCGGGAACAATTCCGCACGCCGCCTCGTTGACGTACGGCGTACCATAAACCCGGCGAAAGGCGCAGTAGTGACAGCAGAGCCCACCCTCGCCGGCTGCGCGGCCACCTTCGTCCCCGCCGATCCTCCGCGCGACTCGCGCCTGGTGTTCTGGAGCGATTCACCGGACGGGCAGCAGCCACCGAGTGCCGATTCCCGCACCCGGATCTTCACCGGCAGAGAGGTGAACAGCGTTCCGACGCAGAATGTTTCCCTCGCTGACGCGCTGCCGATGCTGCTGTCGCCGGCACCCGGCGACACGGCGCATCGATCGGTCGCGTTCTGGGCCGCCTCCGCCCGCACCGCCGTCGGATACCTCGAGGCGGGCAAGGTCCTGCCCTCGGTCACACCGCACGGCCGCGACGTCTGGCGGCTCGGCACCCTCGACGACGAGGACGCATCGCACCTGCGTCTGCTGGCCGCCGCGCTCCCGCCCGAAGCTCGCGCCATCCCGCTCGGGGATCCGCGCGCCGACGGAGTTCGCCTCCCCGCCGCCGCGGACGTCCTGCGCGACTTCCTCACCGCGGTCGTCGACACCGTCCCGCGACTCGGTTCGCCCGCCGACGCCGGCCCCTACCTGGCCTGGGATGCCGAACCCTCCCCGGAACTGCAGGCGTGGGCGGACGCCCTCACACCCGAGGCGATCGCGCTGTCGTTGCGGATCGACCCCGTCGATCCCGGCGCGGTGGATCTCTCGGACAGCGAATTCGACGCCACGGTCCAGGTGCACGGCGTCGCGCGGCCCGGAGTGGTGTGCGACGCCGTGGACCTGTGGCGGCATCCGACGCTCGCCGAATCCGCGTTCGCTTCCGACCCGCGGATCGAGGTTCTCGGTGCCCTCCGCCGCGCGGCCCAGGACTGGGCTCCGCTCGAAGATCTGTTGCGGGCGGAGGCGCCGCACCGCATCCGGCTCGAGGACGACGACCTGGGCTCCCTCGCCGGGGACGCCGGCCGTCGGCTGCGCGAGCGGGGCGTCCAGATCCATTGGCCGCGCGCACTGGTCGCCCAGACGTCGACCCGCATCATCCTCGGCGACCCCGGATCCCGGGAGGGCGCAGCCGCTTTCGGCGGCGACCGCGCCTTCGACTTCGACTGGCGCGTCGCGGTGGGCGAAGACGCACTCACGCGGGAGGAGATGGAAGAGCTGGTGTCGGCGAAGCGGGCAGTCGTGAAACTCCGCAACCGGTACGTCGTCGCGGACGCGGAGACGATACGAAAGACCCTCCTGCGGCGGACCGGAACCATGACGGCCGTCGAGGCCCTTCGGGCCGCGCTGACCGGCCGGGCCAGGCGCGGCGAGGACGACGTCCGCGTCGACTCCTACGGGGCGGCCGCGGCGGTGGCGCGGGAGCTGTCGGACGGGGATCCGGAGCCCGTGCCGGTCCCCGCAGCCCTGCGCGCGCAACTGCGGGACTACCAGCTGACCGGCTTCCGCTGGCTCGCCGGGCTCACGTCACGGGGCCTGGGCGCCTGCCTCGCCGACGACATGGGCCTGGGAAAGACGTTGACCCTCATCGCGCTTCACCTGCACCGGCAGCAGGACCCGGACACGGCGGGACCCACACTCGTGGTCTGTCCCGCGTCCCTGCTGGGGAACTGGCGGCGGGAGATCGAGCGTTTCGCACCGGGCACCGGTGTCCTCGTCCACCACGGTCCGAGCCGCCGGCCTCCCGGTGAGACGGTCGCGGACGGCAGCGACACCGTCGTCCTCACCACGTACGCGACGATGCGGCTCGATTGCGAAGTTCTCGCCGGGACGACGTGGGGTCTGGTCGTCGCGGACGAGGCCCAGCATCTGAAGAACCGGTCCGCAGCCGTGACGCGGGCGCTGCGGACCATTCAGGGACAGGCGCGCGTCGCCCTCACCGGCACGCCGGTGGAGAACCGGCTCAGCGACCTCTGGTCGATCCTCGACGGCGTCACCCCCGGTCTCCTCGGCCCCTACGCGCAGTTCCGGCGCCGCTACGACGGCTCGTCCGAGATGGACGGGCCCGACGGCGCGGCGGAGTTGGCGGCATTGATCTCACCGTTCGTGCTCCGGCGCAGGAAGTCGGATCCGGGGATCGCCCCCGAGCTTCCACCGAAGACGGAGGTCGACCTCGACGTCACGCTCACCCCGGAGCAGGCCGGCATGTACGAGGCGCTCGTCCGCGACGCCATGGAGCGGATCGAGACGAGCGAGGGCATCGGGCGGCGCGGCAGCATCGTGTCGCTGCTCACCGGTCTGAAGCAGATCTGCAATCACCCCGCCCAGTACCTCGGCCAGGAGCACGCCACGCTCACCGGCCGTTCCCACAAGATCGGTCTGCTCGACGAGCTGATCGACACGAACCTGTCGGAGGGCGGCCGTTCCCTCGTGTTCACCCACTTCACCACGATGGGACGACTGCTGCGACGGCACCTGACGACGCGCGGGGTGACGTGCGAGTTCCTGCACGGAGGCACGTCCGTCGGGGCCCGGGAGGACCTCGTCGAACGCTTCCAGAACGGCGACGTCCCCGTCCTGATCCTGTCCCTCAAGGCCGCAGGCACCGGGCTGAACCTCACCCGGGCCGATCACGTCGTCCACTTCGACCGCTGGTGGAACCCGGCGGTCGAGGACCAGGCCACCGATCGTGCGTACCGCATCGGTCAGACCCACCCGGTTGTCGTGCACCGGCTCGTCACCGCGGGAACCATCGAGGAACGCATAGCCGCCATGCTCGCGTCCAAGCGGCAACTCGCCGACTCGGTTCTGTCGCACGGCGCCGCCGCCTTCACCGAGCTGACCGACGGCGAACTCGCCCGGCTGGTGGCCCTGAGCCCCGACTACGACTTCGGAGGTGACCTGTGACCGACGCCGTCACGCATCCCCGCTTCCCTGCGCAGAAGGGCCGCCGCACGCGCGGCAGGACCTGGTGGGCGCAGCGCTGGGTTGACGACGTCGAGCGGGCCGCGCTCGACTCGAACACACTGAAGCGCGGACGCGCCTATGCCCGTGGCGGACTGGTCGGTCCGCTCACGTTCGCGCCCGGGCTCGTCTCCGCGGACGTGCACACCGACGACGAGAGCCTGCACGTGCGGATCCGGGTGGACCCGCTGGACGAGCGACAGTGGGGCGAGGTGCTCGCGACTCTCGCGTCGCGGAGCGGTCACGTCGCCCAGTTGTCGAGTGGGACGCTCCCCCGCGAACTCGACGAGGATCTCGCAGCCGTCGACGTGTCACTGATTCCGTCGATGTTCGACGCCGATGCGACCTGCACCTGCGAGGAGTGGGACGTGCCGTGCCGCCACGCCGCTGCGGTGCTGTATCAGGCCGCGTGGGTCCTCGACGACGACCCGCTGCTGTTCTTCCTGCTGCGCGGACGCGAGGGACAGGAGATTCTGCAACGCAGGCACGGCACGCACCCGGAGACGTCCCGGTCGTCCTTCGACGATGCATGCGTCCCGGTGCCCGCAACGGATGCCTACGCCGCAGTGCCCGGACCGCTTCCGGCGCCGCCGCGCCCCGGCGGAAGCCCGGTGCGGCCATGCTGGCTGGACGGCGCTCCCCCCGAAGTTCGGGCCGACGCCGTCTGGTCTGCGATCGTCACTGCGATTTCGCGATACGGAGACCATGTCTGAGGTCGTCCGCCGGCCCGGGCACCAGGCTGGGTGCGACCACCCGGGCCCCGGTCGCCGGATACGGCGTGCAGATCTGGACGTCGTGCACGAAGCACCAGCGCCAGTTGTCCCCCGCATGGAGCGACTGGACGATCGGATGACCACTGCGTTCCGCGTGATGTCGCGCGTGCCGCATCGGTGATCCGTCACTGCATCCGACATAGCCGCACGTCAGGCACAACATCAGGTGCTCCCAGCGGGTACCGAGTGCGAGACAGCCCTCGCACCCGTCCGACGTGTGCGCGACGACATCGCGAATCATGTTCAGATCGGGATCGTGCCAATTATTGGATTGGGTCATAAGTGCCACCCCTCAGTTACCAAGGTTGGCGGCTGATCCGTCTCGCCACATGGTCACCGCGGAACGAAAGAATCCCCCGAAATCCGGCCCCACTGGACAGCGTCCCGGTTTCGACGGCGCAAAACGGGGTAGTTCCATGCCATGGATCTGGATGCAGCCCCAGACCCGAGGGTGGATCACACCCCGCGGGCCACGAACCTGTCGGCGGTGCTGGCCGTAACCGCACACATGCACGATTGCGGGAATCGGGACGAGATCCTGTCCCTGCTCGCCGAAGCCCTCCCCGAACTCGGCCCCTTCTCGGTCGAACCCGTGGCCGTGCTGACGGGCGAAGTCCCCGACGACGACGTCTGGCGGCACCGCGTGTTGCTCGACGATTCGTGGTCCCGGCCGGTGTCGTTGACACTGCGGGCCGACTACCCGCCGACGCCGGTGCAGGCGACGCTCCTCGAGTTGTTGATTCAGCACACCGGGTCGGCCCTGCGCGTCGCGACGCTCCGCTCCCGGGCCGCCACCCAGGAACGCCAACTGCGCGAGGCCACGGACGAGATCACCGCGATCGGCACGAGGGCCGCGCGGCTCGAGGAGGAAGCGAAGATCCACCGCACGTTCGGGCGACTCGCCGCGACCGGCGCCGAGGAGACCGCCATCGCCGAGACCCTCCACGAGGTGACCGGACTCGCCGTCGGTATCGAGGACGCGTTCGGCAATCTTCGTGTGTGGTCCGGCCCGGACGCGTCCGGGCCGACACCCCGGTACCGCAAGGTCGGTGGCGGGAACCGGGTCGACGTCCTGCGCCGGGCCGCGATGGAGGGGCGGCCGCTGCGGGACGACAACCGGATCGTGCAGGTGGTCCGGCCCGGCCGGACACTTCTCGGTGTCCTGTATCTGTCCGACCCGGATCACCGCGCCACCGATCTCGACACCTTCGCACTCGAGCATGCCGGGACGATGCTCGCCGTCGAGATGGCACACCGCAGATCGCTCGCCGAGACGGAGGCACGGCTGAGCCGCGACCTGGGTGCCGACCTACTGGCCGGCACCGACGACGACAGCGCCTACTCGCGGGCCGACGCACTCGGCTACGACCTGCACACACCGCAACGCGTCCTGGTCGTCCACTGGGGTCCGGACACATCCGTCGAGTCCGTCACCGAGGCGTTCCGTCGTCACCTGACGGCCACCGACTCGTCCGCCCTCCTCGTTCACGGCAACGAGCAGCGAACCGGCGTCCTCGCCGCAGTCATGGACGCCAAGACGGACGTGAACACTGTCTTCTCAGCGTTGGAGAAGTCGCTCGGTCCCGCCGTCGGTGTGATCGGGGTCGGATCCGAATGCACCTCTCCCAGCACACTCCCCGACTCGTACACCCACGCTTTGCGCGCCCTCGAAATACGAAAGCAGTCGAACTCGCCTCGCGGTGTGGCTCAGTTCGACGAACTCGGCGTCTACCGCATTCTCGACTCGCACAGCAGCACCGGAGATGTCGAGGCGTTCGTGCAGGAATGGCTGGGCCCGCTGCTCGACTACGACCGACAGCACCGCAGCACGATGACGGCCACCCTCGCCCAATACCTCGAATGCGGCGGCAAGTACGACGAGACCGCGCAGGCCCTCAGGATCCACCGCAGCACACTCCGGTACCGGATGTCCCGCATCCACGAACTGACCGGGCGTGATCTCCGCAGTGTCGACACACGCCTGAATCTCCATCTGGCGTCGAGGGCGCTGCAGGTCCTGGCCGGCGGTGCGCCGGGGTGAAAAGGTGTGCGCGGCAACGGCTGCCGTCGGAAAAAGTGTTGTGAAATGCCGAAAGCCCCCCAACATGGTTGGGGGGCTTTCGGTAACGGATGTTCGGCGGTGTCCTACT